>NZ_AZED01000008.1 GCF_001434145.1 Lentilactobacillus otakiensis DSM 19908 = JCM 15040
ACGCCTTATGAAATATTCTTTAATGTAGTGTTGCACTTAATTTGACAATTCAAGCAAGAAAAAAAGCAACTCCCAGAATGTGGAAGTTGCTGGTTGAATCATTTCGAATTTAGAACGTTCTGATTGGCGTAATCAATTGAACAAAGCTGTCACTATCTTCTGTTGGGGTCAACGTAAATGGCCGAAGCGCAGAAGTGAAGTCGATGTTAATGGTTGCCTGACTGAATGAACGCAATGCATCCTTCATGTAATCAGGATTGAAAGAAATTTCGAGTTCGTTACCTTCAAGGGTCTTAGGCTCTAAATCTTCTTCAACATTACCAACATCTGGCGAGTTACCGTAGATTGTTACTGACTTCTTGTCAGGATCAATGGTAATTTTAACGACATTGTTTCTGGATTCATGTGAAAGTAATGATGCCCGTTCGATGGCAGCTAAAAGTTCAGGTGCTTCAAATGAAATTCGGGTATCGTGTGAATCTGGAATCAGACGAGTCGTATCAGGATAATTGCCTTCAAGTAATCGTGAGTAGAACAATGTGTTACCAATAACGAATAAGGCTTGGTTTTCTGTAACTGATAAGGAAACTTCTTCTTGAGCGTCATCAATCATTTTGGATAATTCGGTCAAACTCTTACCGGGTATGACGAAATCATAGGAACCATTGATGGGCTTTTCAAGAGTAACTTTCCGTTGACTCAATCGGTGACTATCAGTCGCAACCGCCATAACGTGGTTCTCTGAAATCACAAAATGAACCCCAGTTAGAATTGGTCGACTTTCTTGGTTAGAGACTGCGACAACTGTTTGACTAATGATTTGTTTGAAAAGATCGGCAGCCAAAGGAATTGAATCGTTTGTCTGAATTTCAGGAAGGTGTGGATAATTGTTGGCATCCAAACCATTGATCGTAAATGAAGACTGGCCTGAAGTAATCATTGTTTGGAAGTTTTCACCAACTTCTAAAGTAATGGTATCTTTAGGCAGCTTTTTAACAATTTCTGTAAAGAATCTGGCTGGTAACACAATGGCACCTGCAGATTCAATTGCTAACATATTGTCTGGATCGTCAGCCTTTAATGTGGTTTCAATGGAAATATCAGCATCACTACCTGTTAGTACCAGACCATCAGGACCAGCAACTATTTTCAGTCCTGTCAGAATTGGAATAGTTGTTTTAGTAGAGATTGCTCTTGAAACGGTGTTAAGACCTCTTGTGAATGCTGTTCGACCAATGGAAAATTTCATACTGTAATCGACCTCCCGGAAAGTGTAAGTATATATTAATTAATAAAAGAAAAGAGAAGTAACAGTAGGGCATGTGGATATTGTGGATAACTTTTCACAAGTCTTTGGTCCCTAACGCTGAACCTGTGGATAAGACTGTGCACAACTTATTGACTTCTCTGTTATTTATCCACAGTCGATTATACCATTTTAGTTCAGGGCGCTTTTAATATCCGAGATTTCTTTTCTTAAATCGGCATCAAGTTTGATAATTTCAGCAATTTTATCGCAGGCATGAATAACCGTTGTGTGATCCTTACCGCCGAATTCTTTACCAATCTTTGGCAGCGAGTTACTGGTCATTTCTCTGGACAAGTACATCGCAATCTGGCGAGGCATGACGATTGATTTCATGCGTTTCTTGCCTTTGAGATCATTGATGGAAATGTGGAAATAACTGGCAACTTTGTTTTGAATGTCAACGATTGAGAGCTGACGGTTGTCTTGGCTCAACTTCAAGCCACGGAGTGCTTCATAGACCAAGTCAGTGGTAATCGGTTCATCTTTTAATTTGGAATAAGCTTGGACCCGAGACAGTGCGCCTTCAAGTTCCCGGACGTTAGAGTCAATTTGACCGGCAATGTAAGACAATGTGTCGTTGGGAATGACCAGGTTATCCAACTTGGCTTTATTTTTGAGAATCGCAATTCTGGTTTCAAGGTCAGGTGGTGTAATGTCTACTGGCAGACCCCAGGCAAATCGAGATACTAACCGTTCCTGTAACTTAGGGATTTCTTGAGGAACTCGATCTGAAGTTAAAACAATTTGTTTGTCGTTATTATAGAGATCATTAAAAGTATGGAAGAACTCTTCTTGGGTTCCTTCTTTTTGGGCAAAGAATTGAATATCATCAACCATCAAAATGTCGACGTCCCGGTATGCGCGTCGGAACTCTTCAGTTCGATTGGTTTGAATGGCGTTAATGAAGTCGTTGGTGAAGGCTTCACTGGTGACATATTTAACGTTGGTTTCTGGATGATCCTCAAGGCGCTTGTTACCGATGGCCTGCATTAAATGGGTTTTGCCCAAACCAACGCCACCATAGAAGAACAAAGGATTGTAAAGTTTCCCGGGTTCTTCAGACACAATTAAAGCAGCGGCGTGGGCCATTTGGTTGCCTTTACCGATAATAAAGTTATCGAACGTGTAATTGGGATTGAGATGATTTTCCTTACTAAATGAAAACTTGTCATCGTCTTGTTCCTGATCTGCATTGTTATCCACAGGTTTTTCTTGCGCTTCTTTATTAACGTCTGAATCCAGAATAAACTTTGGCTCGATGTTACCTTTGGTTATCACAAAAGCGTACTCAATCAAGTTTGGTGCCAATTGTTCTTTCCAGTAATCCCGATGCAATTCAGAAGGTAAAGATAAAGTAAGTGTGGATCCATCAAAGCTGATCGGTTTGACTGGTTTGATCCAGGTATCATATGTAAGGTCAGTGGTGTTGCTGCGAAATTGATCGCTTAATTTCTGCCATAATGAATCCTTATCTAACACTACGAATTCCCCCTCTGTTTTTTAGTCGTTGAACGAAATGCAAATTAATTTTAGCATTCCCCAGAAAAGTTTTCCACAGGCAAAAACAGCCTGTGCATAATTGTTTCACAGGGGTGGACGAAATGTATAAGTACCCTGTGGAAAAGTGGATAACGCACAGCAAAACACAGGTAATGAACAGGCAACTGTGGATAACTAAACCTGATAACAACGGCTTTATCCTGAAATAAATTTTAGAAATCCACAACCTGTGGATAACTTTTAAAACAATGTGTGAACTTGTGGATAACCTTGTGCAAATCTCCAAAATCGGCTATGATTATTTGTGCGGTTATCCACACTTATTGTTCATGAAACAAATTTTAAATTATTTTTGATTTAATCAATCATGCAAAAGACTATTCCATTAGTGGACAAATTATGTTAATATATTTGGGAAATGCATTTGAACATATTGTAATTAAATGCTTAAACGCGACTTTTACAGTTAAAGGAGGAATTTATCATGAAAAGAACTTATCAACCAAAGAAACGTCATCGCGCTCGCGTTCATGGCTTCCGTAAACGTATGAGTACCAGCAATGGTCGTAAAGTGTTGGCTCGCCGACGTCAAAAAGGTAGAAAATCATTGTCTGCATAGACCACTGACCATTCAGTGGTCTTTTTCATTTATTTTTCAAAAATCTGTGGAGATGGATCATGCGAAAATCGTATCGAGTAAAAAAAGAGTCTGAGTTTCAAGAAGTATTCGAAACTCATAACTCCGTTGCAAATCGTCAATTTGTTGTCTATTCTTTGGACAAACCCAATCAATTACATTTTCGCGTCGGTATTTCTGTTGGTAAGAAGATCGGTAACGCGGTACATAGAAATTGGGTTAAGCGAAGAATTCGCCAATCCCTGTTGGAATTAAAGCCTTATCTCCGTCAGGACGTTGATTTCATCGTGATCGCACGTCCGGCAGCTGATCAAATGGCAATGGCTGATGTGAAAGCCAGCTTAATTCACGTACTCAAGTTAGCTAAACTAATCGATCCCAACTATGATAGTGAGGAAAAAAGTTGAAAAAGAGAATAAAGAAATTACTAGTATTACTATCATTAGTAAGTTTGACGGTAGTACTTTCCGCATGTAGCAATGCACCAATAACCAATCACAGTACAGGTATTTGGGATGGCTGGGTTGTCTTGAACTTCTCCAGAGCCATTATCTGGCTGTCTAAATTCTTTAGCGACAACTACGGAATGGGAATTATTGTCTTCACCATTCTTGTTCGGATTGTTATTCTGCCATTGATGATTTATCAAACCAGAAGTATGCGCAAGACCCAAGAGGTTCAACCGCAGCTGAAGGCTTTACAAAAGAAGTATTCATCAAAGGATGCAGCAACCGTTCAAAAGCTTCAGGCTGAACAAAAGAAGCTGTATGCTGAAGCAGGTATCAATCCATTAGCCGGCTGTTTGCCATTGATTGTTCAGATGCCAATTCTGTTTGCTTTGTACCAAGCAATTTGGCGGACTCATATTTTGAGAAGTGGCACATTCTTCTGGCTGCAACTTGGTCATCCGGATCCATACTTCATCCTGCCAATTCTGGCTGCATTGTTCACTTTCATTTCTTCATGGTTGGCCATGAAAGGTCAGCCTGAATCCAATTCAATGACGACGATGATGACAATGGGGATGCCATTCTTCATTTTGATCATGGCCGTCAGCTTACCATCAGCGCTGTCATTGTACTGGGTAATTACCAACGCGTTCCAAGTAGGTCAAACCCTGGTTATTCAAAATCCTTGGAAGATCCGTCGTGAACGTGAAAAGAAACAACGTGAAGAGCGTGAAAAACAACGGGCAATTAGAAAAGCCGTTAAACGTGCGAAGAAGAGTAAACGTAAATAATTGATATTAACAGCGTGGTCATTTGGCCAGGCTGTTTTTTTATTCTCAAAATCAGTTAAACTAAGTTAAATGGATGATTAAAGGAAGTTAACGATGAAAAAAATTGTGATTGCCGTAGACTCGTTTAAGGGCAGTGCCAGTTCAACCGAAGCAGCTGAATATTTAAGTCGTGGTCTCATCCAAGCAAACCAGTCAGTTGAAGTGACCAAAGTGCCGCTTGCCGACGGTGGTGAAGGGACCGTCACAGCCATTCTCAGTGCCACTGACGGCAAATCGATGACCACGAAGGTGTCTGGACCTGTTGGTGGTCAAATGGACGCTAAGTGGGGTTTGATTGATGATCAGACAGCCGTTATTGAAATGGCTGCCGCTGCAGGATTCACCCAAGATAAGAATCGTGATGTTGCCCTTAAATCGACGTATGGTGTTGGCGAACTCATCCAAACCGCAATTGATCACGGGGTTACCAAAATTTATCTGGGTCTGGGTGGCAGTTCGACCAATGATGGTGGCGTCGGGATGGCCCAAGCTTTAGGTGGTCATTTTCTTGATCAAAATGGTGCTGAAATTACTCAGGGAATTGACGGCTTGGGACATTTGGCCAAAATTGACTTAACTGGCTTACAAGAGCGTCTCCGCCAGGTTCAAGTGATTGGTCTTTCAGATGTTGATAATCCCCTGACCGGAGAAACCGGTGCTACCCAAGTCTTTGGACCACAGAAAGGTGTTGGCCCGGACCAAATTGGATTGTTCGATCACCGACTTCATCGACTGGCCGATTTAACGGCGAGTTCACTTGGGGATGATTTCTCAAACGTGCCTGGTGTGGGGGCTGCTGGTGGTCTTGGATTTGGTGTCTTGGCATTTCTTGGTGGACGTCTAACATCTGGGATAAATGCCATCATTCATATCGTGGGATTGCAGACAATAATTCAAGATGCCGACTTGGTGATTACAGGCGAAGGCCAAATTGATCGTCAGACATTGAACGGCAAATTACCGATGGGCGTTTTGAAGGTCGCTCAACAAGCCAAGGTTCCGATTATTGCCGTTGCTGGAAGTGTGAGTGATCATATCCAGCCGCTTTATGAACAGGGGTTTGATTTGATTGTTTCCACCACGACTCGCCCCATGAGTGTGAGTGATGCAATTTCTGCGGCGCCTGAGTTAATTACCCAGACTGGGTATCGGTTGGGTAAGATGCTTTTATTTGGAAAAAATTGAGCTAAGTGAAATGAGGATTTTGAAATGACAAAACTAATGAAAGCTGCTCAGATTCAAAAATATGGACAGCAGCGACTAGATATTGTTCAAGTGCCGATCCCAGTAATTAGGGATAATGATGTCCTGGTGAAAGTTGCGGCGGCCAGTATTAACCCGATTGATTTGAAAACTCGCGACGGTCAGCTCAGAATGTTATTGAAATACAAAATGCCCCTGACTTTGGGGAGCGATTTTTCTGGAACGGTGACTAAAGTTGGCAAATCCGTCGTTGCTTTTCACGTCGGTGATCAGGTTTACGGTCGGGTTCAGAAGAATCGGATTGGGACATTTGCTGAGTACGTGGGGGTTGATCAAGGTGACATCGCACTAAAACCTGTTAATCTCACCCTGCAAGATGCTGCGGCAATTCCGTTAGTCGCATTAACCAGCTACCAGGCGCTGGTTGACGTGATGCAAGTCAATCCTGGTGATAAGATCTTGATTCAAGCGGGTTCTGGTGGAATTGGCACGATGGCCATTCCAATCGCCAAGTCGTTAGGGGCATTTGTTGCCACAACGACAAGCGCTAAAAATGCAGAATTAGTCCGCAAACTTGGTGCGGACCAAGTCATTGATTATCATCAAACTCACTTTGAAGATGTTTTAGTCGATTATGACTATGTATTTGACACACTGGGCGGTCAAGCCTTGATAAATTCGTTTCGCATTGTGAAACCTGGTGGTAAAATTGTCTCAATTTCTGGAATGCCGAATGGTCGGTTCGCGAAAAATTATGGATTACCAGGTTGGAAACGACTTGCACTTTCGCTGGCAACGATGAACATTGCTCGATTGGAACGTCGAACTGGGGTTGAATATGACTTTTTGTTTATGAAGCCGAGTGGTCGCGAGTTGACCGCAATCACGACCTTGATCGAACAAGGCGTGGTTAAGCCGATTATTGACCGGGTGGTGCCCTTCGAAGATATTCAGTCTGCTTTTGATTATTCAGCCTCGGGGCGAGCGAAAGGAAAGATTTTAGTTGCGATCGGGTAGTTATACAGTTATACGATACAAATAAAACGGACCAGAGATGAACAATATTCGCTCATCACTGGTCCGTTTCACGTATACGACAGCAATTTGTCTACCAAGTTCAATCTGCACGATCATCCTCGGTTTGATGTATGTTTATTGATATCTCATACCGCCATCTACCAGAATCGATTGACCGGTAATATAGGCAGCATCTGGGGACGCAAACCATGACACAACCTTGGCAACGTCTTCTGGAGTTGCTTCTCTGCCCAGTGAAATTTCACTGAGGCAGTTTTTTTGTTGCTGCTCAACTGAAATACCTTTGATTTCAGCCGTTCGTTTATCAATCCCATCTCTTAATGGCGTTCTGACGATTCCGGGATCGTAGGCATTGACCGTGATTTGGTCCTTGGCTAATTCTTTGGAAGCTGCCTGAGTAATTCCGCGGACACCAAACTTTGAAATTGAATAGGCACTTTGAAGAGCAGAAGCCTCAACTCCAGCAAGGGATGCAGCGTTGACAATTCGACCGCCGTGTCCCTGTTTTTTGAATTGCTCAGCTGCTGCTTGGGTGCCCCAATAGGTTCCTAACAAATTAACATCTAGCAATCGGCGAATGTCTTTTTCTGCAGAATCAACAATTTCATCGATGAAGGCCACACCGGCGTTATTGACGTATACTGCTAATTCGCCAAGATCGGCAACCGCGTTTTGTACCAAATCAAAGACACTATTGCGGTCAGCCACATCCAAATGGTATGACTTTGCTGAATAGCCTGCTTTGGTTAAATCAGCAGTTACCTTATCAGCAGTTTCACCGTTAATATCTGCGACAGCAATCGCAAACCCGTCTTTTGCTAATCGATGCGCGATTCCTTCACCAATTCCTTGTCCTGCACCAGTTACAATTGCTAATTTTGCCATTATATCCACCCCAAATTTATCATATTTTTTCCATAAAATTAAAAAAGCTTCTGCAGTATACACTGCAGAAGCGAATAACACTTTACCATTCTGATTTATTTAACGATTGCCCGTTAAACCTTGATAACCACCGATTGTCGATGGTGTGTCTGCTAACGGGGACCTATCCGTTTACTGCTCATGATCAAACTCACAGTAACCAATCACCGGCCATATTCGTTTGAGTTGAATATTGGCTCTCATCAACGCCAACTCTCTGGCAAACAACGCCAAACTACTCACCGATTCATTTTGTTTAACAAATTATCATTTAATTAGAATCGAATATAGCCCTCATTGTTTTATTTGTCAACCGATTTGAATTAATCGACTGAGTGTGGATTGTCTTTTTGACTGACAGGATAGTTCATGACGTCGGCGTCCAAGATGTCATACTTCGCCATTAAGGCATGCTCAACTTTTTCACCGATTGCATACGCAGTTTTTAGATCCGTATCATCAGCCAAATAGATTCCGATTTTCATTACAATTTGATCACCCAACCAGCGAGGTTCAATTCCCTGGATGCCGAGAACCCCTGGAATGGTGCTGATTGTTTTACTGTATTGTTCAATGTCTTTAGGGTCGAAACCTTCACTTAAGCGCATGATGGTGGTCCTGAAAATACTGATTGATGAATGAAAAATCAAACAACCAACAATCAAAGTTGCGACACCATCCAACCATTGGGCACCAAGATAAGCACCACCAATGGATAGAAAGGTGCCAAAACTCGTCCAAGCATCGCTCTTAAGATCTTGACCTGATGCGGTTAACGCCTGGTTATTGAGCTGAATGCCCTTCTGTTTGTTAAATTGGGCCAGGATTGCAATGATACTGGCTGCAATGAGACTAACGGCGAGTGACCAATAGTTTGGACGAATGGTGTGGCCAGCAAGAAATTTGCCAACCGCGAAAACACCATCGACAAAAATTTGGATACTAACAGCAAACATAATCGTTGCTGAAAGTAGTGCTGCAATGTTTTCATATTGCCAGTGTCCCACGACATGATTGGAATCAGGTGGACGTTTTGAAACTTTTAAGCCGATAATCAAAATGGCTGCCCCACAGACCCCAGTCAGGTTATTTAGGCCGTCAGCGATCAACACGGTGATTTGTGCAAAAAAGCCAATAATTAGTTCCGCAACCATGATGGCTGAGTAGGCGCTTAGGTTGACCCAGGTAATCTGCTGGGCCTCTTGAAGCTTGCTAAGTCGGTGTTGGCGGTCGATTTGAATGTTCCGGCCGGCGTCATATTGATTTGTGTTTGCCATCTTATCACTTCCTAAATCGAAAACCTAAAGCGGCTGTGATCATAGATTGGTGTCCAACCCGACAAAAAAATTCTAGTCAAAGATGCTATTATTACCCATTATATCGACTTTATTGCGATTTAGTAGTTTGACGATTTCAAATGTGACAAATTATTTAAAGTTTGCGTTTAGTTTCCGTTTTTCGCAACAAACCGTTTAATAATGCGCATTTTTATGCTATTATTAACCAGTTAATTCAAATAAAGGGAGTTCATTATGACAATTTACTCTGGAAAAACCATCCAAGACGCCGTAGAACAGGGTTTAACCGCATTATCACTCACTCAGGACCAAGTTGAAGTTACTGTTATTCAACAACCTAAGAATGGATTTTTAGGTTTCGGTCGCAAACTTGCACAGGTTGAACTTGCTAAAAAATCAAATACTCAAACTGAAACAATTACTGATAAACCAAGCCAAAAGCCAGTTTATGATGCCCATACTGATAGTGAAGAAACTGAAAACACCATTGATGTCGAAGAAGTTTCTCAAAAATTAGCGAATTACTTGAACGATGTCCTTGAAGCAATGGGGTTCTCGTTCAAATTAAAGTTGGATTTAAAGAGCCGTCACTCAATTTATATTGATATTGATACTGACCAGGAGAGCCGCTTAATCGGCCGTCATGGCCGTACGATTAATGCGCTTCAAAATCTCTCACAGATTTTTATTAATCGTCTTGGTGCCAATAACGTCAATGTTGAATTGGATACTGCAAACTATCGATCAAGAAGAAGCGAATCATTGGTTCAGTTAGCTGATAAGACCGCTCGGAATGCCATCGCAAATGGCAAACCAGTGTACCTTAATCCAATGCCGGCATTTGAACGGAAACAAATTCATAATGCGCTGGCTGACAATGATCATGTCATGACTTACTCGACTGGTAAAGAACCCCACCGAGTGATTGTGGTTGCACCAAAATAGTTCTCAAAACTGATTGACAATTCAGCATCTATAAAATATTATGTAGGTAATCATTCTTATCTTAACTAGGTAAAGTAGTCAAAGTGCTTTATCCATGCTATCTCTTTTTAGCATGGAGTGGCGCTTTTTTTGTGCTTTTAGATAAGTTTTGTGGTTAAATAAAAACACTATTCAATTATTCGTGGAGGGAAGCTTAATCATGGTATTAACAACAACAGAATTTGATACGATTGCAGCTATTTCGACACCGCCTGGTGAAGGTGGCATCTCAATTGTCCGGATTAGCGGGGAAGAGGCGTTTGATGTTGCCAAAAAGCTCTATCGTGGGAAAAATCTCGATAAAGTTGCTAGCAATACAATTAATTACGGTCATATTGTTGATCCCGAAACGAATGAAGAAATCGATGAAGTGATGCTTTCGGTTATGAGAGCACCCCATACCTATACTGAAGAAGATATCGTTGAAATCAACTGTCATGGCGGGATTGTTGCCACTAACCGGATTCTCCAATTGGTTTTAAGTTATGGTGCCAGAATGGCAGAACCAGGAGAATTTACCAAACGGGCCTTCCTGAATGGTCGAATTGATTTATCACAGTCTGAAGCGGTAATGGACCTAATTGAAGCCAAAACGGATCGTTCAATGAAGGCAGCAATCAGCCAGCTGGACGGTAATTTATCACATTTAATTAAACATCTGCGAAAAGATATTCTCGATGTGCTTGCTCAAGTTGAGGTTAATATCGACTATCCGGAATATGATGATGTCGAGACGATGACCAGTAAATTATTGCGGGAAAAGGCAACGGATGTCCATACCCGAATTGTCCAACTGCTAAAGACAGCCAAACAAGGTAAGATCTTGCGTGAAGGTTTAGCAACTTCAATTATTGGTCGACCAAATGTTGGTAAATCAAGTTTACTGAACAATCTGCTGCACGAGGACAAGGCGATTGTGACCGACGTGCCTGGTACCACTAGAGATGTTCTTGAAGAATACGTGAATGTGCGCGGTGTGCCATTGAAATTAGTGGATACTGCCGGAATCCGTGATACGACAGATAAGGTTGAAAAAATCGGGGTTGATCGTTCGAGAAAAGCGATCAACAGTGCTGATTTGGTCTTGCTGGTCTTAAATGCCAGTGAGCCTTTGACTGATGAAGATATCAAGTTATTAGATGCCACTAAAGATAAACAGCGGATCATCATCCTTAACAAGACAGATTTACCCACCAAGATTGATTTGGATAAGCTCAAATCGCTTGCTGACGGCAATAACATCATTTCGACTTCTGCGATTAAAGCGGATGGTTTAACGCAGCTCGAAGAATTAATCGCCAAGATGTTCTTCGATGAAGGAATTGAAAGCAGTCAAAATGACGTCATGGTTACTAATGCCCGACACATCGGTCTGTTGAATCAAGCTAAACAAGCGTTGGAAGACGTTGTCAAGGGCCTCGATGATGGCATGCCGGTTGATTTGGTCCAGATTGATATGACTCGCTGTTGGGATTTCTTAGGTGAAATCACCGGTGACAGTTATCAAGATGAATTAATTGACCAATTATTCAGTCAGTTCTGTTTAGGAAAATAACCTGTTTCACATGAAACATTTGGAGGAAAAACAGTGAAAAGTTTAAGAGTTAGCGATGTTAAACAAAAGTATCGCGGCCAAGATTATGATGTTATCGTCGTAGGTGCCGGCCATGCTGGTTGTGAGGCTGCATTAGCAGCTGCCAGAATGGGGAACAAGACCCTGCTTTTGACAATCAACTTGGACATGGTTGCATTCATGCCATGTAATCCATCTGTTGGTGGCCCAGCAAAGGGAACTGTTGTCCGCGAAGTTGATGCTTTAGGTGGTGAAATGGGTAAGAATATCGATAAAACCTACGTCCAGATGCGGATGTTAAATACCGGTAAAGGCCCTGCTGTTCAAGCATTGCGGGCACAGGCAGACAAACATGCCTACCATGCTGAAATGAAGCATACAATTGAAAAAGAACCTAATTTGACTTTACGACAGGGAATCGTTGATTCTCTGATCGTTGAAGACGGTGTTTGTAAAGGTGTCATCACGAATACCGGTGCTGAATGTTACGCCAAGGCAGTGGTGATTGCTGCCGGAACCGCCGCCCGTGGAAAAATTATTATTGGTGAGTTGATGTACGCTTCTGGTCCTAATAACTCTCAGCCTGCCGAAAAGCTTTCAGGTAACCTGGAAGAACTCGGTTTCGACCTGGAAAGATTTAAGACTGGTACCCCACCACGAGTTGATGGCACAACCATTGATTACTCAAAGACAGAAGAACAACCCGGCGACGAAGAGCCGCATCATTTCAGCTTTGAGTCATCCGATGACAACTATCTTGCAGTTAAAGATCAATTATCTTGCTGGTTAACTTACACCAACGAAACGACTCATAAAATTATCCGTGATAATCTTGACCGGGCACCGATGTTTACCGGTGTTATTGAAGGCGTTGGCCCTCGTTATTGTCCTTCAATCGAGGATAAAGTGGTCCGGTTCGCTGACAAGAGTCGCCACCAATTATTCTTGGAGCCGGAAGGTCGCAAGACTGAAGAGTGGTATGTTGACGGCTTATCAACTTCAATGCCGGAAGAGGTTCAGCAAAAGATGATTCATTCGATTGTCGGAATGGAAAACGCTCAAATGATGCGTCCCGGTTATGCGATTGAATACGATGTTGTCGCACCATACCAACTCAAGCCAACCTTGGAAACCAAAGTTGTCAAAAACCTGTATACGGCTGGCCAGACCAACGGAACTTCGGGCTATGAAGAGGCTGCCGGTCAAGGCTTAATCGCCGGAATCAATGCTGGTCGAAGAGCTTTGGGTAAGGGTCCATTCGTCTTGAAGCGAAATGAAGCCTATATTGGTGTGATGATTGATGATTTGGTTACTAAAGGTACCAAAGAACCCTATCGTTTATTGACCAGTCGAGCCGAGTATCGCTTACTTTTGCGGACAGATAACGCGGATATGCGTTTGACAGAAAAAGGTCATGAGATTGGCCTAATTTCTGACGAGCGTTATGCAAAATTCTTGGCAAAGAAAAAAGCGATTGAAGATGAATTCGACCGCTTAAGTACCATTCGGATCAAGCCTTCTGACGAGGTTAACGAATTTGTTCAGGCGCATGGTGATAAGCCGCTTCAAGACGGCGTATTGGCATCAATTTTCCTCCGTCGACCTTATGTTGACTACAAGACGTTGATGCGGTTTATTCCCAAATCAGAAGAAACCCCGGACCGTCACGTGATTGAACAGATTGAAATTCAAACCAAATATGCCGGCTATATCAAGAAAGCTGAGCAAAGTGTTGAAAAGATGAAGCGCATGGAAGCCAAGAAGATTCCTGACCGAATCGACTATGACGCCATTGATGGCATTGCCACCGAGGCGCGTCAGAAGCTCCAAAAGATCCATCCGGAAACCATTGCCCAAGCATCAAGAATAAGCGGTGTTAACCCTGCAGATATCGCCATTTTGAGCGTTTATATTCAGCAGGGAAGGATTAGTAAGTTGGCAGAATAACAGAGTGTGACGAAACCCGTTTTGACCCCGGAGCATAAGATGATTCATTCAATAAGGAACGGTTTTGGTTCCTTGTTGAATGAATTGTCTTATGCAGTAGGGGTCAGGGTTGTCGGAACACGTTTCGGCTATATATCAGTAAGACAACCAACAAAATGAGTTTAGAGTAAACACATTTTGATTAGTTAAAATCAACCAAATAAGGCTGGGAGCAAATTGCTCCCAGCCTTTTCATTAATTCAAAGCCTGCTGCTTATTATGAATGGTACTAAACAGAAATAAACTCAAGCCCATGCAGCTCATAATTGCCACTGACATCGGCAAATACGTGCCAGTTCCCATCAATCCAACCAATGGTGACATAATGCCACCAATTGCGTTTTGAGAAAGCCCCAGCATAGCCGACAAGCCACCGTTATTATGCAATGTTAGATTCATGATAATTGACGTTGTTAAGGTAAATAGCATTCCGAATTGCGTGACCGTCAAAAATACTAAGATGATCACTAGGAACAAATTATTCAAGAATAATGCACTGAGTGTGAGTGAAACGGATGTGATGAAGGTGGATGTCAGAATCACTTTTGTTTGGCCCGCTTCGGTGAATCTCCCTGCTAAAGCACCAGGAATGACTGAGCCAATTGCGATCCCGATACCATTTAATGCATAAAGCAGACTGAAACTCTGAACTGACATATGGAAAAAATTCTGGAAAACAAATGATGATGCAGAAATATAGCTGAATAAGCCACCAGATACCAAGCCAGTTGCCAGAACCAATCGCATGAAGCGTGAATTTTGCAGCAACTTGAACATTTGCCCAATTGATTTTCCGGGACTCCCAGAGATTCGATTTTCAGGCGGTAGTGTTTCCTTGACCCCCAGCCATAAGGCGATCACTAAGACGAATCCAATTCCTGCCAACAAGATGAAGATTCCTTGCCACTCAACGTAGCGGATCATAAAACCGCCGATGACCGGTGAGATCACTGGGAAAATCCCGTTGACTGCCGATAACATTGAGTAGAACTTAGTTAGGAGTGGGCCTGAGAACATATCTGATGCAATGGCGCGGGACAGCACCTGTCCGCTTGCTCCTGCAAGGCCTTGAATGAATCGTAGAAGGATTAATAGATAAACCGAGCTGCTGTAAGCAATCATCAACGATACCAAGCCAAAGATGAAGAACCCAATCATCAAGGGCTTCTTTCGCCCATATTTGTCACTCAAAGGCCCAGAGATTAGCTGTCCGAGTGCCAATCCAATTAGACAGGCACTGAGGCTCAACTGAATCAGGGATGGCTGGGCATTCAGATCACGAGTCATTTCGGGCAGTGCCGGTAAATATAGATCAATTGAAAGTGGCCCAGTCGCACTGATTGTTCCCAGAATGAAGACCAACCAGATTTTACTTTTTAATTTTGGAGTTGCATTCATGTCGTTACCTCTATTTCACAAGCAGAGTCATACAAAATATCATACAGTTTGATTTTAATATGAGCAATAAATTAGGGTTCCCTTAATTAGCGGCGAAAGTGTTGTCATGGTGGGCAAATGTGATAGAATTAATATCGATTGCGTAAGCTAACCGTTATGGATAGTATGCATTCCTAATTGTGTAGTTCACAAAGGAGCTTGAAATGAAAGTATTTAAAGAAATCATGAGTTGGGTAATTCCCATCCTGGTCGGCCTATTGGTTGCCCTTTTAATTCGCCAGTTTGTCTTTACGTTTGCCAGAGTTGACGGACCTTCAATGGAGCCCAACTTGGTTAACAAAGAAAGGTTAATCGTCTGGCGGCATGCCAAGGTCAAGCATTTGAGCGTCATTGTCTTTGATGCCCATGGCGAAGACCCAACGGCCACTAAGCCTAAGACAGATTATGTCAAACGGGTCATTGGCCTTCCTGGTGACACAGTTTCCAGCAAGAATGGCAACCTTTATGTGAATGGTAAAGTTGTGCCACAGAAGTTCATCAGTATGAATGAGCGGACGACCGGTACTGGGAATTGGGATTTGAAGTCACTTTCCAAGAGCTGGAATAAGAATACCAACGCTACTAAAGTTCCCAAGGGTGAATATTTTGTCCTTGGTGATCATCGAAGTGTTTCTAATGACGGTCGATACTGGGGCTTTGTGCCAAAGAAGAAGATTACTGGAGTTGCTAAGACTTTCTTCTGGGAAACTAATAAGACCAAACGAACCAACGTTAATAATTTGGGATACTAAAAATTCTCACACGACAAATAATCTCACTAAAAGATTAATTACGAAATCTTTTAGTGAGATTTTTTATTTATTATACGAAATTATTTTCGGCTTATCTGTAACGTCCAGTTTTGTAATACTACCATTATCTGGCTGTTCAACATAGGGAACAGTCTCTGTATAAAGGGTTGCCAGATTTCTCAAAAATGTTCCATGTGAAACAACCAGGGCATTTTGACCATCTTTTAATTCGTTTTGGATGTGCTCAACTGCGACTTGAATGCGTTTT
Organism: Lentilactobacillus otakiensis DSM 19908 = JCM 15040; assembly: GCF_001434145.1. Taxonomy (GTDB): domain Bacteria; phylum Bacillota; class Bacilli; order Lactobacillales; family Lactobacillaceae; genus Lentilactobacillus; species Lentilactobacillus otakiensis. Next base: position 16,189 of record NZ_AZED01000008.1, read on the forward strand.
TTAAGATGATCAGATGTCTCTGCTTCGTGAAATGGGTCGGCATCATACATAAAGTCACGCATTTTCAGTAACCCATATTCCTTAATTAGATCTTCCTGATTGCGATGCCCAAGTGGCCCGCCAATCATATTCCAGGTTTGGATGCTGTCAATGCCTTCAAAAGAACCAAAGTAAATTTCGCGGACGTCCTGATGCACCTCACGGGTGATATCTTTGGAAGCTTGGTTATTGTCCAGAATAATTCCCAATGTGTGGATGGCACGCATCATATCGGAGCTTATCGCTAAGTCAAAGTGGGTCTGTGCCAGCTTTTGGCCGGTTGCCTTTGCTTGGGCTTCCCCTTTTTTAGTCAGGGGTGAGTCGATCCAACCCTGCATTCTACGAAATTGATTGAGTAAAGTTTGACCGTGACGGACAAAATAAATGGTTTTCATATCGAATCCTTTCGAGTTATTTTCTGTATCTAATTATATAAGAAATGCGGGCAAACAACACCCCTAACCACATATTTATTCGAGTTCACAATTTCGTCACACTTATTTAAGGCTGATTTAAGTTCGCGGCAATAATATAAAGACAATCAATTTTGAAAGATAAATTGGTCAAACAAGTGAACTTACTCCTCCAAAGTATGAAACTTGATTATCTTACGTCTCCCCCAAGAAGTAAGATCCCCTTTAATATGAATATGATTTGTAGCAACGCCTGGGTCCTTAGTCTCGGGCGCTTTTTTGTGGTCTGTGTGCAATTTGGGATTATAATAAAGTTAACATGGAGAGAATGGAGTCTTTCAAATGGATCATCAATTAACCCGGTTAAGTAAACGATTATCATTTGTTCTGCGTCACCATCCGGACAAGATTGGCATTCGGCTGGATCATTATGGTCGGGTAGATTTGCAGACGTTGATTGAAAAATTTAACCGGCACTATGGAACCCCAATCAGTGAAAAAATAATCCGCGAAATCATGAAAGATAGTGACAAGCAGCGATATGCGATCGAAGGTAACACAATCAGGGCGTTATATGGCCACAGCGTCCCCGTAGAGCCCTTAACGCCACCGACTGAACCACCAGAGAAGCTCTATCACGGAACCACACACGTGGCGGCTGAATTCATTGTCGATGAAGGCTTAAAAAAGATGGACCGCGATTTTGTGCATTTGTCTGCCAATACCAAGATGGCTGTTCAGGTGGGCAAAAGACGTGATCCACACCCTGTTATATTCGAAGTGGCTGCGAGAAAAGCTGCCGATTCAGGAATTTTATTTTATCCAACACAAAGCGGCATTTGGCTGGTTGATGCAATGCCGGCCAATTTCCTTAAAATTATTGCTCAGTAAAGAAATGAAGGGACACCAAGATGAGTAATCAAGATGAAAAAGAACCAAAACCAGCTAAGATCAGAAGGCCCATGCAGGGAAACTGTCCAAAGTGCCATCGACCAATGTCGATTAGTTACGGGCTGAATCGGTGTCCTAATTGTGGCTTTATATTTAAGTCGAATTTCAAAGTTGAATAGAGTGTGACGAGATCCGGGTGATCGCGGTGCATAAGCAGGCAAGGGCAATTGATGAACGATTTTTATTCATTGATTGCCCTTGCCTGTTTATGTGTAGCCATCGGGGTCATCAGAGCACGTTTCGGCTAGAGCGTGATGAGGGCTGTGTGCCCCCGGAGTGTAAGACGGAAATATTAATGATGAATGGTCTTTATTCATCATTAATATTTTTCACTTGCACAGTAGGGAGCAGGCCCGTCAGAGCACGTTTCGGAACCCCCATTTCCAAAGGATTTCTTAAGATATCCGCATTTACCCAGCATAATGCCCAGTCTTAAGTCTCAATTAAGTTTCCCCCGATATTCTAACAACATCAAATATGAAGGGAGGGCAACTTGATTAGCAGCTTAGATCAAACCAACAATCTTTTAGCCACGAAAGGAAGTTTTTAATTAATGAAAATTAAAAAATATTTAATCACCTTTGGAGCCGCAGCCGCGATGGTCGCACCAACATTCTTAGGTAGCGCGATTGCCAATGCTGATACAGTTCCAGCTCAACAGCAAGATAGAAAATCAGGCAGTGCTAAGCAATCCAAACACGCAAATGGTGACAACTTAACTCAAAGATCGCGTGAGAGCGGCAGTCAATATACCAACGATAACTCCGGCTATAACGTGACAGTCAAGGCAACCAATTTGATCAATACACTCCACTACAACGTGAAAACCTCGACAGATAGTGGCGCTTCAAGTGCTGATCCATTTTCAATCAGCATTTACAAAGATGGTGAGCTTTATAAGACGATCAGTTCATCAACTGGAACATTGAGTGGCAGCTTGTGGGTGGGCTCAGGCACATACTCGATTAAAGTCTATACCACCAGTGCTGCCAACCATTGGACAGGCGGATTAGCCACTTCCTAAAAGGTGCAATCTAACGGGATAAAGTTTTCATTTAGGTCAAATGAATACAAATGGGTCAATCTAAAAAGTGAGGCTGGGACAAAAGTGCAAACTTTTGCCTCAGCCCTTTTTAGTGGTTTCATTACTACTTAGTAAAAACGTGCTCAAATCGGCTGATCCCCTTAAATTCTGGGATCAAAATGCCTTTTTTCGCACTCTCGCTTTTTTGTGTTCGCAATGGACCTAGCTCTAAAGATCAGCGAGCAACATGGTACAGGCATATATCTGTCTTGAATAAGTTCACTTTGTGAAAATTACTTTGACATTTCTGCGATTCGTTATATCATAAAACCAGCCAAGTAATTGATTGGCCAATTGAATAAAGTAGTCTGGGGTGCCCTAAACGGCTGAGAAAACACCCATTGAACCTGATGCAGTTAGGACTGTCGAAGGAAGAACGAAATTCTTTTTTGTGTGAGCTAATAGATATAAAGTCGATTAAACTTTTACTCTGTTCCCTCTTTCTTCGAGGTTTTGAAGAAAGGGGGATTTTTTTATTTTCAAATAGTTGTAAATAATTGTGTGGAGGAAATCGAAATTGGCGAGTAAAGAAGCATTACTACAAGCAGTTGACGAGCATGAAAATCAGCTCTTAACGTTGTTGGAACGGTTAATTTCATTTGAAACGATGTCACCGCCAGCCCGTAATACAGTGGCGATTCAACAGTTTATTGATGCAGAATTAACCCAGGACGGATTTGAGACGAAGCGCGTGCCGTTTTATGAGGGCGATGAATTGCTGTCGGCTCAAAAAAATGGTTCTGATGCTAAAAATTACCATAGTTTACTCTTAAACGGCCATGTCGATGTCGCAACAGTTGACCGTGACAGTTGGCACACGGATCCATTTAAGCTGACTCAAAAAGGTGATTTGCTGTTTGGTCGCGGTGTCAGTGATATGAAGGGTGGCATTGCCAGCTTTATATATCTATTTTCCTTGTTTAAACAACTCGGAATAGATTTACCAGGCGATCTGCGTTTCCAATCTGTCGTTGGTGAGGAAGCTGGCGAGGCGGGTACGAAGACCTTACTGAAAAATGGTGAAACCGCCGATTTTGCGGTTGTCGGAGATACCAGCAATATGAACTTTCAGGGTCAAGGTGGGGTCATCACCGGCTGGATCACTTTGAAAAGTCCTCATATCTACCATGACGGTAACCGTGCCGCAATGATTACCACTGGTGGTGGCCTGAAAGCAGCCAACATGGTCGAAAAAATGATGGTTGTGATTCAGGCGTTGGAAAAATTGGAGCAATACTGGGGAATCACCAAAAGCTACCCTGGTTTTGCACCGGGAATTGACACGATTAATCCGGCTTATATCGAAGGTGGGCTGCATCCGGCCTATATTCCAAGTGAGGCTAAATTATGGATCACGGTTCACTTTTATCCAGATGAAAATGTTGACGATATCACTCATGAGATTGAGAACCAAGTGATTGCAGCTGCAAAATCCGATCCTTGGCTCAAAGATAACTTACCAACCTTTAAGTGGGGTGGTGATTCACTTTTGGCAGATAAGGGTGAGGTATTCCCTTCATTGGAGTTAGATCCACACCACCCGGGGATGCAGACATTGCAAAAGAGTTTCACTGAAGTGACTGGAGAACAGCCGACTTTGGGGATGTCGCCATCAGTATCGGATAGTGGCTGGTTCGGCTATTACCATATTCCAGCGGTCGATTTCGGCCCCGGTACCATGGAACAAGCTCACAGTGATAATGAGAGTCTCAGCTTTAAGCAATTATTAGAATATACACGGATTATGGCCGCATTTATTTATGATTGGTGTCATTCAAAAGGAGAACAATAATGAAAAAGAAATTTCGTCTACAGGATATTATTTTATTAGCGATCATTGCGATTGTCTTTGGTGCCATATTTGTCGGGACTGATTACCTTTACAACTTCCTGGCTGTGGCCATTGGACCCTTCTCAAATGAAGCCTTGTTCGGCCTTTGGATCATGGCTGGGCCACTTTCAATTTACTTAGTAAGAGTGCCGGGTGCAGCGATTATTGGTGAAGTTTTAGGAGCTGCCGCTGAAGTGATCTTTGGTGGAACATTTGGTGCCAGTGCCCTACTTTCCGGAATTGTTCAAGGAATCGGAAGTGAGCTTGGTTTTACGTTGTGGGGTTATAAAAACTGGAGCTGGCCGGTTCTGACAACTTCAGCTGTCACTACCACCGTTGTGTCATTTGGATATGAACTGTTCCGACTGGGATATGTCCACTATCACCTGCCAATGATTTTGGCATTGTTCTCAGTTCGTTTGGTCTCGGTCTTCTTCTTCGGCGCCGTTTGTGTTCGAGCCATTTTCAAGATGTTGAGCCGATCACAAGTATTGAAACAAGTTCAATAAAATTGGCAAATTAAAAGGAGAACTCTCATCGGGGGTTCTCCTTTATTGTGTCCTACATCGGTGTGGCCGCGCTGTTGGCGGTCTTTACCACTGTCAAAAAGTTCTTGACTATCAGCTTACCGACTTCTGGGTCGGTCATAATCGATTCCGGATGAAATTGAACGCTGTAAACCATGTCGGCTGGATTGCTGATGGCCATGATTTCGCCATCATCTGTTCGGGCTGTGATGTTTAAACTTGCTGGAACAGTCTGTGGATCAACGATTAACGAATGGTACCGAGCCGCCTCAAACTGTCTAGGACAATTCTTAAATAGTGGATCGTTCCCAACCAATTCCATCTTGGATGGCTTACCATGCATGAGTCGTGGCGCGTGAACAATTTGGGCACCGTATGCTTGGGCGATCGCTTGGTGTCCCAGGCAAACACCAAAAATTGGGACCTTGCCGAGAAATGCTTTCAAGATAGCTGGCATATTCCCAGCATCTTCTGGGCGACCGGGTCCTGGTGAGAGAATGATGCTTTCAGGCTTTTCTTTCATTAAATTTTCAACATTAATTGCATCGTTTTTGACGACTTGAATTGTGTCAGATGTTTGGGTACCAATTAATTGGTATAGGTTGTATGTGAAGCTGTCATAGTTGTCAATTAGATAGTGCATCTAAAACACCTCTCTTTTCTGCGGTTTCCTGTAGTGCGGTCACGATGGCTCTAGCCTTGTTATTGAATTCTTGATATTCATGTTTGGGAATACTATCGGCGACAATTCCGGCAGCGCTGCGGACAACCAAATCCTCGCCTTTTCGATAGGCTAATCGAATACCGATACACATGTCCAAGTCGCCGTCAAAACCGAGGTATCCCAGGCAGCCACCATAGAGGCCATGCTTATTGTTTTCGAGTTCACCAATAATTTTCATTGCGGAAATTTTAGGGGCGCCAGATAATGTTCCGGCAGGCAGTAATGAGTTGATAATGTCGATTGATGAAACCCCTTTGTCGACAGTGCTTTCAACCACAGAGCCCATATGCATGACGTTAGAGAACTTGAGCAGATTCCGATAAGCGGTCACTTTTACTGAGCCGAATTGACTAATGCTGCCAAGGTCATTGCGCCCCAGATCGATCAACATATTGTGCTCTGACAACTCTTTAGGGTTGTGTTGGAGTTCTTTGGCAAATGCGTCATCTTCTGCTTTGTCTTTCCCGCGGCGTCTGGTTCCAGCCAATGGGTAAGTGAACAGGGTCTGATCGCGTTTGGTAATCATGGTTTCCGGTGAAGCACCAATCGTTTCGAAATCGTTGTGGCGGAAGTAGAATTGGTAGGGAGAGGGGCTTTCCTTGAATAATGTGGGGGTAGCCGCAAATAATGATCCGGTCATCTTGGCGTGCTGCGGATTGGAAATTTGCACCTGGAAGATGTCTCCATCGACGATATGTTGTTTCGCTTCTGCAACTTTTTCCTCAAATTCGGTTAATGAAAATTGTAGTTTGAATGGTGTCATCGTAAGCGGTGGCAATGGTTGTCTGTCAGCTACCTGTAAGATTTCATCCTTCAACGAGTTCAATTTTGAAATAACCGCATGGTATTGATCGTTGAGCTGACTTGAAGGGATGACTTGAGTCAATGTGACGGTCTTGGTCGTGTGATTGTAAGCAATTACCTGATCAATCAGCAGTAAATCAACATCGTTGAGCCCCATCGAGTCGTTGACTTTCGGTAAGCTGGCTGTGGTGGCATAGCGCGCGTAATCGTAACTGAAGTATCCGACCAGTCCACCAGAGAATGGCGGCAAGTGATGGAACTTTGGCATCTTATTATTCGCTAAAATCCTTTCCAGGACAGGCTTTAATTCAGTTGTTTCATGTGAAACATCGCCTTGGCTGTCTGTGGTGGCCAACTCGCCATTTCGATAGGTCAATGTCAGGGTTGGATTTAAGCCAATGAACGAATAGCCATCTTCTGTTTTCTTGGGTTTCCCCGTTAATAAGAAGCAGGGCTTGTCTGGTTGGTCAAATTGTTGGGTAACCGCAATCGGATCAAAGTCACCCATTTCAAAATTAATTGAAATTGGTATAGCTGGAAAATCCTTGGTATATTGTTGTAATTGTTCTAAATTCATAATGATATCCTCCAATACTTTAGTTGGCTTTCTGAAAATACTAAAGCTGGATTTGCCATCGCTTTCTTGATGTTTTCATTTAAAATCCTCCGTTATATACAAAAAAATCCGCCCTAAATGTTTTCACATTAAGGACGGATTATTCCGCGGTGCCACCTTAGTTCAACTGATCAAAGAAAGACTATCTACCATATGTAAATCAAATCTTTCCCGTCAATTACGCTTAGCAAGGGACTAACATCCCTCCGGCAACTGACGTATGCCAACACGTTTCTTCGTACTTGTAAACTTTCGGAAGAACCCTCAGTGGTCCATTTAACTGTCTGCGTCCGGCCGCATTCTCAGCAATAGCGACTCTCTTTACGTGCACAACAATCTTGATCTCCACTTCAATGGTTTATTTAGGACGGTATTTAATTGTCATTAAAATTACGCTCTTTATGAGAAGATGTCAAGAAAATTAATAATTTATACTTTAGGGTTGACACATCCTCGAATTCATTATATGCTCTATGCAATTAAAATTTAACTTTCTTAGGAGATTCTAATCATGATAAAAATTAATTCAAAAATTAATCGATTTTATTACTATTGGTACGTTTAGTGTTCACACCGGACAGGATGTGGGCACTCACTCACATCCTGTGCGGCCAATAGTATTTCATCATGATTACTTACTTCGGTCACACAGTTATTTACCAAATATACTGCGGGACCAATTTTTTTACACAAAATTTCGACTCCCGTAGTGTTATATACACTGTGGGAGTTTTATTTTATTCAAAATAACGTCAAATATAGAAATGGAGATAATAGATATGATTATTGTACTTAAGGATGGACATGAAAACATTATTGATGAGATCAAGAGCCGCTTCACTGAAACCAACGAGGTATTTGTTCACAACAATCGAGTGGCGATTCAAGGCGTAAGTGAAGATGATTTAAATGCAGAAGAAAAGAATACGATTGATCTGATCATCGATAATGTTCCCGCTGCAGTTCAAGGCAGCCGCCTTTTTCACCCAGAAGACACGATTGTTACCACGCCGCATAGCCAAATTGGTGGCGATAACTTCACCATGATGGCAGGTCCTTGCTCAGTTGAATCCGCAGAACACGTCATGAAAATGGCTAAGGTCGCCAAAAGTGGTGGTGCAACAGTCCTCCGTGGTGGTGCCTTCAAGCCTCGGACCTCACCATACTCATTCCAAGGACTCGGCGAAGATGGTCTGAAATTCTTGAGAGCAGCAGCAGATGCTTACGACATGGATGTTTTAACCGAAGTTATGGATCAAGACCACGTGGCAATGGTTGAACAGTACACCGACATTTTCCAAATTGGTGCCCGAAACATGCAAAACTTCTCACTTTTGAAGGCTGTTGGTAAAACTCAGACTCCAGTAATGCTAAAACGCGGAATGTCTGCTACGATTGATGATATCTTAAATGCGGCTGAGTACATCGCAGCTGGTGGTAACCACAATATCATCATTACTGAACGAGGAATTCGGACATTTGATAACAAATACACGCGGAACACTCTCGATGTTGGTGCAGTGCCAGTGTTGCAAAAATTGACTCATTACCCAGTCATTCTTGACCCAAGCCACGCTGCCGGCCACACAGAGTTTGTCACTCCCGAAGCATTAGCCGGTGCAGCAGTTGGTGCCAGTGGGTTGGTTGTCGAAATTCACGACGATCCTGCCCACGCATTCTCCGACGGTGCCCAAGCATTGAAGCCAGACGAATACCGTGCAATGGCCCAACAAGCATTTGCCATTCGACAAGTCATTACCACCCCAATTCAAGAAAAAAGTGAGGTAAAGTTATGAAAATAATCAAAGTTGAGTTACCGGATCATTCATACAATGTGGAAATTGCCAAAGGAATCTTGGGCTGCACAGGCCAATTAGTCTCTAGTGTTTGGACTAAACGAAAAATCGCGTTAGTTAGTGATAGTAATGTTGCGCCACTCTACCAGGCAAAGGTTGCTGACGCACTTGAGGCAGTCGGTTTTACCGTTCACGAATACCAATTTCCGGCGGGTGAAGAGTCTAAATCATTAGAAGTTTTAGCTGACCTGGCTCGGCAAATGGCAGCTGATCGTTTTAATCGTGATGACGGTGTCATTGCCTTGGGTGGTGGAGTTACTGGTGATTTAGCCGGCTTCCTGGCCGCAACCTACATGCGCGGAATCAGTTTGATTCAAATACCAACCTCATTATTGGCACAAGTTGACAGTTCCGTTGGCGGTAAGACTGCTGTGGATCTGGACACTACCAAGAATATCATCGGCTCATTTTACCAACCTGATTTGGTGATTATTGATCCAGATACCTTAAACACTTTGAAGACTCGTGACTTAGTTGAAGGTTACGGTGAAATTGTCAAAGTTGCCGCACTTTCAGATGGTGACTTATGGAACTTGGTTAAATCAATCGACTCACCAGAGGATATCTTAGCGAATGCTGAAGAGTTGAGCATCCATTCCGTCCAATACAAGACGGATATTGTGATGGGCGACGAAAAAGAAGGTGGCCTTCGTCAGTTGCTAAACTACGGCCACACAATTGGTCACGCTGTTGAAGCCTTGGCAGATGGCGGATTACGTCATGGTGAAGCAGTTAGCATTGGAATGATTGCCATGCAGCAAATCTTTGAAGACAAAGGGTTGGCCTTACCAGGGATTACCCAAGAATTGCGCGAACGTTTGGAAGCAGTTGGCTTACCAGTCACTTCTGATTTGCTGGATTCTGATGAAGTCTTTGATAAAATCAAAAACGATAAAAAGAACCGTGACGGTCATTTGAGCTTAATTTACGTCCATACAATTGGTGGACCGGTTATTAAATCAATTCCTAGTGATCAAATCCAGGAATTTCTTGATATTAAGACCGTTAAGGCTTGATGTTTCATGTGAAACAATATCATGTAATAAAGTAGCATCCAGGATTTTAATGTCCTTGGTGCTTTTTTGTGGAACAATTACGCGTGAATGAAAGAATTGGTTTTCAATATGTAGTAGACTGCTACACAGGGGGTGCTGTATTGAAAAAGTATTTAGCAAAGGGTATTGCAGTTGTTGTTGCACTGGGTGGGCTTTTTGCCTTCTCAAATGTTACTCAAGTGCAAGCAAAATCCAGCTATCGGATTACCAAGACAAAAAATTATTCATCAAAAACACCATTCTATAATAAGGGCAATGCCTACATGTGGAACGCGTCTCATACTAAGAAAATATTGAATATGAAAAATCATCCACGAACTCAATGGTACCGGGCCAAAAGTGTGATTATGAAGCATGGTAGCAAAAAAGCGGTTTACTACAAATTGGTTAATGTTTATAAGCCTTGGAATGGATATGTTTGGCGCGGAAATCTCGTGAAGGGATATGGCCCAAAGTATTCAGGCCATTACCGAATCGGGTATTTCAAACTGAATCAGGACTTTCCGACTACGATCAACGTTGACAATAATCCGGTCAAGGTGACATTACCCAGTGGAACCGTTTTTCGTGGCGCAACATATGTTTATAAACAAAAAACTTGGATTACATTGTCAGTTGGATCTTTAAGTAATCATTTCTTAACCAGCCTGGGCATTAAGTTAAACTCCAGTCAATTTGACGTAAGAAATATTACTTTGCTGTATTCGAGCAAAGACTTAAATCCCACTCCGCCAAGTTATCTGACGTCGATCAGTGCCCCCGACTTTCTCTTTCCAAGAACAACGGGTGATACAGATGGCAAGACATCGCCTGACTGGCAGAACAATTTGTACGTCGGGAAAAGTGAAATAACGTGGGGCGCTCAGTTACCATATTTGAGAACCACAACGGACGGTTACGTTGAGTATTATGGTAATATAACAGGTCAGACCCAAGGATTTTCAATTTGGGGAAATCCACTTGGAGTCCCACCAACTGCAAGTGAGCAGATTCTCGACTCTGAGAAATCTGGGAATACTTTAACCCTCTATTATGCTAGTCATATGGAGGGCCTTCAGGATAAACAGGTCACGCATAATGGCCGTTCGATGTATCAACTGATCATTCAAAAGCAATCTGAACCAGTTGTTGTTAAAAATTATTACTCTGACGGTAAACTGAGTGAAAAAACAGTTTACGAACAATATTTAGTAGGTGGCCAACCTTTCCATAATCTGGATTTGCAGTATGATTATGAATATGGTGATTGATCAGTGAAGAAGCCAGTTCCGGCAATGTCCGGTACGGGCTTTTTGTTTTCATGAATACTGTCTAAAATTTTTGTCCCCAATTATAAAAAATGGTAACCTCAATGTATAGAGTTTTTTCGATTGATTAAAAAGGGAGACGGACAAATTGGCCAAACCTCGTCCACGCGAACAAACATATGAATTTACTGACAAACCCTCCTACCGCGAATGGCTGATCGAAACAGTCCGGGCAGCCTTGCCAGATGGGTTGGAACTGGCTGCAAGCAATTATGCTCGCTCGACGGCTAGTTCATATTGGTTGATTAAAGGATATGATGAGCACCAACAAGTTTATTGGGTGACGCTCCGAGTGGCGACTCATCGACTTTGGCTCCAAAACGCTCATCAAATTGAAGTTCTCTGGGAAGAACCGGGGACTTTTGGTGATTTATTTAATGCTGTTTCGGACAGCCTGCACCCGATTGCTGTTCAAGAGGCAAAGTTTAGACTGAGCCCGTTAGATATCGCGGTCCTCAACCTGTTAATCACTTTAGAGCATCACAAATTAATCTGGTTTATTCGGATGATTCCTGACATTGCCAGGGCACATAAGGATAAACTGTTTGATTTAACTACTGATTTTTTGGATTGTCAGTTGTTGCTTGGTGATCGCAATAATGCCAATAACTTATTGCTGCCAATTGACGTACCGGCATTTCAAAAAAAATTGGCGACGTTCTTTGGTGAAAACTTGTTATTCTCTCAATTTACCAAACATTCATTACTCAAGTTGCTCCCCACCAATCAATGGATTCAACCGATGCTTGATGAGCAGGGTAACGATGGTGAATGGGAAGACGAGATTCGGGATGCATATGGGCAGGACTTTGTTGATCTATGCCACCGTGAATTGAAACATCAGGAAAAAATCTATAAGAAAACCACTTAGTCATTGGCTAAGTGGTTTTTGCGTCACAACTAGTTAACTTGTGTTCTTTTAGCACCATGATCCTTAAATAAATACCCAAATCCCCTGATGGTTGTCAACATCTGGGGATTTTTTGGTTCAACCTCAATTTTCTTCCGCAGGTTACTGATATGGGTGTCGATAATTCGCAATGTAGCGCCCGTGGTATTGCCCCACACAGCAGAAGCAATCTGCGTACGACTGAGAACGGTGTTGGAATTGCTGACAAAGAATAGTAGTAATTTGTACTCAATCGGACTCAAATTGAGTTTTTGATTCCCATTATTAACTTCAAATTTACTTAAATCGATTTTCAGGTGCCCAACCACCAAACTTTCCGACTCCTGACTCTGCTGTGTCAGCTGGAGATTGTCTTTATTTTGGTAAACCCAAATTTTTTGGACGATTCGAGCGACAATCTCACTCGTAGATTCTCCGAAGATGTAATCATCCAAGTGATAATCTAAAAAATAGGAACAAACAGTTTTGATTGGTCGTTGCTTTTCATCTAATAGCAGGATTGGCCCAGCGATTTGGCTGCGCAGGATCTGCAGCTCTGAAGCATTTGCCGGCAATTCCGTGGTACTTAAGTCCCAGACAACTCCGGAAACTTGTTGAAGCAGGTGGTCAAGTGGTTCAAATGAAACCCTGGTATTAATTTGAAAGGCGGCAAGCAGCTTCTCAAGCTTATCCGCCAGCTTTAAGTTTTGGCTGATCAATAAGATTTCCAATGGCATCCGGTCTTCCTCCATATTAGCTAAATTGTTTACATCTTAAGTTATGCCATACTTTTTGATGGAATTGTGATGTTTTACGTTACTTTTACATAAACGAAACTCGATATTTACATGCTGTTGTTATATTAACAATGTACTTAAATGAGTACTAAAAAAACTTGGGTTTTCATTAGGAGGAAATCGAATTATGAAAAAAAGATCTTTTTTTTCAACTATTGTAGCAGTAGCAGCTGTGGGAGTTTTGCTTGCGGGGTGTGGTTCAAGCAGCTCAAAGTCAAAGAAGTCTTCAGCTGATTCGAACGTCAAGATCACAGCTGTTGGATCAACTGCCTTACAACCATTAGTTGAACAAGCAGCCAGCAATTATCAAAAAGCAAATTCAGGTGTTAATATTTCTGTTCAAGGTGGCGGTTCTGGAACTGGTTTAAGCCAAGTTCAAACCGGCGCGGTTCAAATTGGTAACTCAGATATCTTCGCAGAACAACAAGATGGTATCAAAGCTAAGGAATTAGTTGACCATCAAGTCGCCGTTGTTGGAATGACACCAGTTGTTAACAAGGACGTCAACGTCAGCAATTTGACCATGGCGCAATTAAAGGGCATCTTCACTGGTAAGTACACTAACTGGAAACAAGTTGGCGGTAAGAATGAGAAGATCACCGTTGTCAACCGTGCCCAAGGTTCAGGTACTCGTGCCACATTTGAATCAGCTGTCCTTGAAGGTGCTAAAGCAGTTAAGGCTCAAGAACAAGATTCAAACGGTACTGTTCAAAAGATCGTTTCAAGCACCCCTGGTACGATCAGCTACTTGGCATTCTCATACGTTAACAGCAAGCTTAAAGCCTTGTCAGTTAACAATGTAAAGCCAACTGATGCCAACGTAACCACCAACAAATGGAAGATCTGGTCATATGAACATATGTACACCAAGGGTCAACCAAACAAAGCAACTAAGAAATTCTTAGACTACATGAACTCAAGCAAGGTTCAGGACAGCTTAGTTCAAAAACTTGGTTACATCAGTATTCATGATATGAAAGTTACTAAGAACGCTAGCAACGCTGTTAGCGAAAAGTAATTAGCAACATGAAATAAACAAATAAAACCCAACGGAAGGCTGAAGGCAAATCAAATGCCTCCAGCCTTCCTCAAGTTAAAGTACTCATTTAAAATTCGACTACCTACTATAATAGGAGGAAAAACATGGATGAAATTAAACATGATCTTCAAAACCCATCAAAAGCAACGCATGAAGACTTATTCGGCAGAGGAATTACCTATCTCTGCATTGGCTTTGTGAGCTTGCTGGTTATCTCAATTTTGTACTTCATTACGACCCGTGGTTTAGCAACCTTCACCACTAACCACGTGAGTTTGTGGAAATTCTTATCAGGCACCAACTGGAACCCATCGTTATTAGACAAACACGGCAATCCCCAAATCGGTGCCTTGCCAATGATCGTCACCTCATTCAGCGTGACCGTTCTCGCTGCAGTGGTTGCAACGCCCTTTGCACTGGGAGTTGCCCTGTTCATGACCGAAATTGCGCCGGAACGAGGGACTAAAATTCTTCAACCCGTAATTGAACTATTGGTTGGGATTCCTTCAGTTGTTTATGGTTTTATCGGCCTGTCAGTCATCGTGCCACTTATCCGTCATTCATTCGGTGGTACGGGTTTCGGAATTCTCGCCGGAACGCTGGTACTGTTCGTCATGGTTCTGCCGACGATCACTTCGCTGTCAGTTGATAGTATCAAAGCCGTTCCCATGTTTTACCGATCCGCATCCTTGGCGCTTGGCGCGACGAGATGGCAGACTATTTACAAAGTTGTTCTGCGTTCCGCAACCCCTGGAATTTTAACAGCGGTTATCTTCGGAATGTCACGCGCCTTTGGTGAAGCACTGGCTGTTCAAATGGTTATTGGTAACGCGGTTTTGATGCCTCATGGTTTATTGACCCCGTCATCAACTTTGACCAGTCAATTGACCACTGGGATCGGAAACACGACCATGGGAACTCTACCAAATAACGCACTTTGGTCACTAGCACTGATCTTACTGTTAATGTCATTAGTCTTTAATATCTTAGTTAGAGTCATCGGGAAGCGAGGCGCACTGAAGAAATGAACTCAAAAACAAGCAATAACATTGCGACTGGCGTGATCTATTTCTTGGTTGCGTGCGTCTTGGCAATCCTGGTCTTCCTGCTTGGTTATATCTTAATCACAGGAATTCCCCACGTTTCCTGGCATTTCTTAACCTCAGCTGCTCAATCCTTCGCAGCGGGTGGTGGTATCCGGGATCAATTATTTAACTCCATGTACCTGCTAGTTCTGACATTGATCATTTCGTTCCCAATTGCCCTGGGTTCTGGGATTTATTTATCAGAATACGCCCCAGATAATTGGGTGACAGGGGTGATTCGGACCGCTGTCGAAGTTCTTAGTTCACTGCCTTCAGTTGTTGTTGGATTGTTTGGCTTCCTATTATTTGTGGTTAACTTCCACATGGGATTCTCCATCCTGGCTGGTGCGATTGCGCTGACGTTCTTCAACTTACCACTGCTAACCAGAAGTATCGAAGAATCATTGCAGGACGTGTCGGAACTTCAGCGGGAAGCCGGGTTATCACTTGGGTTGTCACGTTGGAAAACGATCACCGGGATTGTCCTTCCTGCTGCCTTACCAGGGATTTTAACTGGAATCATTTTGAGTGCCGGCCGGGTATTCGGTGAAGCCGCTGCCTTGATTTACACTGCCGGGCAGAGTGCCCCAACCGTTAATTACGGTGACTGGAATCCGATGGACAGCGCGAGTTTTCTAAACTTCATGCGTCCAGCTGAAACGTTGGCAGTCCATATCTGGAAGGTTAACACTGAAGGGGTCACCCCCGATGCCGCCGCTATTTCCAGTGGCGCATCTGCCGTATTGATCGTTGTCATTCTGTTATTCAATCTGTTAGCCAGAATGCTTGGCCGATGGTTGTATAAACGCATGACAGCAACGAAGTAGGAGAATATTATGCAAGAATATGATTACAATCAAACACACATTATCGATATTCCATTAGAAAAAGCGATGACGACTGAGAATCTGCAGGTGTTTTACGGTGATAACCATGCCATGCATGATGCCACCCTGCAATTCCCCCGTCATCGAATCACCGCGTTAATTGGGGCATCTGGTTCTGGTAAGTCAACATATCTCCGCTGTCTGAACAGGATGAATGACCGAATTGCCACGGTTAAAGGCAAAATTATGTATCGGGATATGGATATCAATTCAAACAATATCAACGTTTATGAAGTCCGGAAGCACATCAGCATGGTGTTTCAACGGCCCAATCCATTTGCTAAATCCATTCGTGAAAATATCACCTTTGCGCTGAAACGTAACGGCATCAAAGATAAGAACGAGCTGAACAAGCGAGTCGAGGAAAGTCTAAAAGCCGCCGCTCTCTGGGATGAAGTCAAAGATGATTTGGATAAAAGTGCCTTGGCACTCTCAGGTGGCCAAGCCCAACGGTTGTGCATTGCCCGTTGTGTAGCGATGAAACCGGATATCTTGTTGTTAGACGAACCCGCCAGTGCTTTGGATCCTATTTCTACCGCAAAGATTGAGGAAACTTTGATGCAGCTGCGGGAAAATTACTCCATTATTATTGTGACCCACAACATGCAGCAGGCTTCGCGAATTGCCGACTATACGGCATTCTTCCACATGGGTCACGTTTTGGAATACGATGTCACTGAAAAAATATTCACAACACCACAAATAAAAGCGACCGAAGATTACATCTCTGGTAACTTCGGCTAGGAGGATGGACAATAATGCCAAAAATAATTACAAGTAAAGATGTCCATTTGAGTTACGGGCCCAAAGAAGCGCTCCACGGCATCAGTTTGGACTTTGAGGAACATGATATTACTGCATTGATCGGTCCGTCGGGCTGTGGGAAGTCCACTTATTTGCGTTGCCTGAACCGGATGAATGATTTGATCAAGGGTGTGAAGATCACTGGTTCCATGAAACTTGAGGATCAAGATATCTACGCTCCCGGGACTGACATCGTTGATTTGCGAAAACGCGTGGGGATGGTGTTTCAACAGCCCAACCCATTTCCGTTCAGTGTCTATGAAAATGTGGCTTATGGTTTACGACTCGCCGGCGAAAAGGATAAACATGTCTTGGACGAACGAGTTGAAACTAGTCTGAAACAGGCTGCCATTTGGGACGAGGTTAAGGATCACCTGTATGAAAATGCTTTGTCGTTTTCAGGTGGTCAGCAGCAACGAATTTGTGTTGCCAGAGTGCTGGCGGTTCAGCCTGAAGTGGTGCTATTGGATGAACCGACCAGTGCCTTGGACCCGATTTCAAGTGCCAAGATTGAGGATACTCTGATGAATATCCGCGACCAGTATACGATCATCATTGTGACCCATAACATGCAACAGGCTTCAAGAATCTCTGATAAGACGGCGTTTTTATTGAATGGCGATTTAGTGGAGTTCAGCAAGACCGAGAAGATGTTTATTCACCCTGATGATGAAAAGACCAGTGATTACCTGAACGGAAAGTTTGGCTAGGAGGACTATATATAATGAGAGAATTATTTGATGATGAGTTAAAAAAACTGCACGGACGCTTTGTGGAAATGGGATTGACGATTAGTGAACAGATTTATAAGTCAACCACGGCATTCATTGAGCATGACAAGAAAGCTGCTCAGGAAGTGATTGATGCCGATGAGGAGACTAACTCAGATGAAATGAAGTTGGAAAAGCAGGCATTAAGTCTGATTGCCTTACAGCAGCCGGTTGCGACCGACTTTCGTGTCATTATTAGCATCTTGAAGGCCAGTTCTGATTTGGAACGAATTGGTGACCATGCCGTTAGCATTGCCCGTGAGACCATTCGGGTGAAGGGTAACCCACGGATTCCAAAGGTTGAAAAACAGATTGCCAAGATGACTGAGGAAGTCCGAAATATGTTGGAAAGCGCTTTGGATGCTTATGTAAAGAGTGATGCTGACGCTGCAAAAACGCTGTCAGACAACGACGTCAAAGTGGATGAACAATACTTGGTAATCAGGGATGCCATTACTGAAGCGGTTCAATCTGATACTGCAACGGTGACTGCCAGTGCAAGTTATTTTATGGTCATCAAGCTCTTGGAACGAATTGGTGATCACATTGTCAATTTAGCCGAATGGATTGTCTACTCAGCAGCTGGCCAAATTGTTGAATTGAACCCTGGTAAGTCAAATCCGGAGTTGGTGGACAAGCTGTATTCAGAGGCAATTGTGAAAGACAAGGGAAAAGGGAAAGATAGCAAGTAAGTGTGTTAATCAAAATAAGACCGGAGATCCGCATTGACTGCGGGTTTCCGGTCTCTATTTTTAACTTCAATTAATATGATGTTACTTTGCAACAACAATTCGGCCAGCATGCTTTGAATCTAGCAACTGATGGCCTTTGATCACGCCATCAAGGGTAAATGGCAGTTTGTAGCCAATGCGAATCTTCAGCTTGCCTGCTGCCATCAGTTTCAACATGGTATTTAAAGCATCGTCATCCGAAATCTCTTGAGTGGGATGAATGTGGTTGAAGTGGACGGTTTTGTCGGTCTCGGCTTTACCATCGGCCACACTGGCAACAATGCCGCCGTCTTTGACGATCTGGCCATCGCTTTCGTAGCCGTTACCGTTCAGTGCTGCATCAATCACAACATCAGCTGTATTTGCCAGAACTTCGGCTGGATCTTCTTTGTCATAGGCAACATATTGATCAATGCCCAGTGATTTGACGTATTCTTCATTCGTACTGGAACCAATCCCAATGACTTTGGCGCCAACATCCAGTGCGATTTGAGCAGCTAATGAGCCAACCCCACCAGAGGCACCCTTCACTACAACGGTTTGTCCAGGTTGGACTTTGCCGAATAAGTGAACGCCCTTATAGGCAGCGAGTCCAGGGGTCACAATCCCGGCAGCGGCGATGTATGGGATACCGCTGGGGATCAGCACAGTATTCGAGTCTTCACCAACTGAGTACTCCGCGTATGATTCATGACCATGGGCAACGACTCGATCGCCAATATCAAACCCGGTCACATCTGCGCCGACTTTTTCTACGAATCCAGCCACATCACGGCCGGGAATCGTTCGCTCATCTGTCGACCCAACCTTTCCAGCCCGACGTAGCGCTTCAATATTATTTAAATTAAAGGCTTCAGTTTTGATCAAAATCTGGTTGGAATCGATTTTCGGTGTCGGAACTTCGTATTCTTGAAATACTTCTGGACCGCCGTTTTTTTCGTAGCCAAATGCTTTCATCATCATCGCTCCTTCATTTGTAGGTTTATACAAATTCAGTGTAATTCATATGCATGTGAAAGCAATTAATTTGAACGTTTAATATACATAAGTGTAATGTTAAGCTAATCTGCTAAGCGGCGTTTTTGGCTGACAACCGTTTCCGGATGGCTCTGTTGAGCACAAACAAGAATCCGAGCGAGAGGACCGCAAAGGCGACCGACCCAATACTGATGTGATTCAATCCAACGATTCCAACCAAGCTCGAAGCCGTCGCGGATCCCAGTGAAATCCCGAAGTTAAAGAAAATCGAACTGAGGGATGATGCGAAGACCAGTGACTGTGGATAATCTTTTTCGGCAATGTTGAGGAAATGAATCTGCATGGGTGAGTTGATGATCGTGACAATTAATGTCAGGACCATCATGATCGCCAGCCCTGCGATTTTACTATGGAGCGCAAAAGGAAAGACAGCCAACAGGGCAATATCAGCCACGTAAAAGATTGGCATTTTTTGCAAACTATTTGGTTTTTCCGCCATCATGCCCGAAAGTCGATTGCTAATGATACTCATGATCCCAATGATGAACAGCAGCCAGTTCAAGCTTTGAGTGCTGAATCCCATTGAGGTTGTGAGCAGTGGTCGGATATAAGTATAGTAGCCGTACATGGTGGCGGCGGTGAATAACACCAGGAAGACACCATAGTAGATCCGAGGGTCCAGCAAAATGGTTAGTTGGTTCTTAATCGTACTCTTGGTTTGTTTGACTTTCTTTGGCAGAATTTGTGCTAATAATAGGAAGGTAAAAATACTAATGATCGAAATCCCCCAAAAAGTGTAGCGCCAGCCAAAGCTCGTGCTGACTGCAACTCCAATTGGTACACCAAAGACCGAAGCGATACTGAAACCGGCAAAAATCCATGACACCAGTGATGCCCGTTTATCCCGTGGGGCGATCGTGCTGGCGAAAGTCATGATCAATGAAATGATCGAGCCGGCCGTCGTGGCAGTAATAATTCGAGACGCCATCATGGTGAGGTAACCCACCGAAATTGCACTCAGTGTATTGCCGATTAAAAAGACAATCATCAGAGTAAGCAAGGTCTTGTATCGACTATACCGACTAGTCAGAATCGTCACAAAGGGTGTGCTGACGGCGTAAACCATCGCAAAGATCGTCACCAGATAACCCATAGTTGAGATGGGGGTGTGGAACTGCGATGAGAGGTCTGGCAGAATCCCGACCACAATAAACTCATTACATCCCAACATAAAGGCGACGAGAATGAAAACTAACGATTGAATCTTATACTTTGTCACTTGTAAGCCCTCCAGACGGCAAATTGTTTCATGTGAAACTTCCTATCAAATCATAGCACATGAAGGGCATAGATAGTGAAGTTACATCGTGATTGTGCCTGCTGTCAAGAAGTCAGTGAACTTCTCAGTAAAGACGAGAAGGCTCCTAAGGGCGCGGTTGCCGTTAACTAAACTAAATATCAGTAAAAATTAACGCCCGATCGTTTTTGATCGGGCGTTTTTGGATGGAGATTGAAATATTGAATTATATAAAATATTTACACTTGAGTTTAGTAGGAACGTTGTTAAGTAGTTAGTTGTCTCTGTGATTATTATGTGTATGAATGCCTAGTGAACAATTGCGGTCACTTTAGAAACACGGGTCGCCGTATAACGTTGGTAGTAGTACGGTTGATGCTTGGGTTCGCTATTATCATCGGTCTTTGTATAGCCAATCTTTATCTTACTCCAATTTTTATTAGGTGTAATAAAGATCCATACGGCAGTAGATAAATCGTCATCGTCTGCACCATTGAGTAGGTATGTTCCGTACACATGAGATGACAGCATCCATTTGCATCTAAGGGTACCATTGACTGTATTCTTTATCACAAAGCCATCCTTAGTGGCATAAAAGTACATGTGTGTTTTTGTAGCGTTAGTTCCTCGAGAAACAGTCGCCGACCAGTATTTACCCTGAATTGGCGCTGGAATGCCATCATGGGTTTCGCTAGCATTTGCGGTTGAGCTGAAGGTAACTGCAACAAATAGTATTCCTAAAAGTGATATGATCCATTTCGTAAAATTGTTCAAAATGATTTCCCCCTGTTGACTAATTGATTCCCCAAATTTTGGATTAGTTCTGTTAGTGTAACTTGTCAATTAGTTTTTGAGAAAATAATTGTGAAAAAAATTCCTCAAATATTTTTCTTCTTGAGTTGATTCTCCGCATATATGGAAGGAAAAAGCAAAGCTTATTCCAACATACCGTTATGTATTGAACAAAGTATTATAATGTTTTTGTAAAGTGCTATAACCAGAAATGGGTACAATAAATGTAACCCGAGAGCAAATTATATTTTGGGGGAATGGATGATGAAAATGAATCACATAGTTCGGGAATTGTTGGTAACGCTTTCGGTAGCTGGAATACTATTAGGGGGATCCGTTGGGGTTCATGCGGCCGATGTCAACACAAGCAATCAACCGCTTGCTCAAAATTCGACTACATCACCTGCAGTGAACCAATCTGCAGACGTTAATTCTTCGTCACAGTCGGCAGGTATTAACCAAACATCTAATAACAATTCGACTGTGCCAACTGTAAAGAAAGACGTAAGTCTCGAGAGTGATGTGGGGACATCAGCCCAAACGCCCAAAGAGAAGAAGAGCGTTTCTCGATCAACAGAATATAAAGAAACCACGACCAACTATAAGGTTAAGAAGAATAAGCATGGCAAGAAAACTGTTAAGCAGCAAGTAATTCGAAAACAGGTCGCTAAGAATACCAAGAAGGCTAAGCAGCCGAAGCCAGTTAGTGACAATTCAACTACCACTCCGAAGACTGCCCCAACTAGTCCAGCGACAAGTAATGATGCTGCCGAACAGACTAATACGCAAAGTACTCAGACACAACCGACAATTACTCCGGCCGAAGCACAAGCTAACCAGGATGCTCAAAATGCCAACATTCAGCTGCAGCCACAGTTAACGGAATCTCAAATTTCTGCTAATCAGGGCCAAGCAGTTTATGACATTACCGGAGCCTTCTCGAATGTAGTGGGTCAGGGAACGGCAATTGTTAATTCAATCTGCGAAGTCATTTCGACCATCAGAAACTTGCTTTAAATTGATTTAGAGGGGGATAATAATGGTGAAGCCGAACAGGTATTTGTTTAGAGCTTTTAGTTTAGTGGGTATTTCGTTACTGTCATTGTTGTTGGTCAGCACCACAGGTGCGTCAGCCCATGACTTGAGTCAGTATACTCCGGTTACGACTGACCAAAACCAGAATAACAACAGTGACAATAACAATAACGATAATAATAACAACGATAACAATAATAATGGTGGAGGCGGCTATATTCCGGGAGGAATTCCTGGAGGTGGAAGCAGTAATAATAACAATGGTGGTGGAATCTCTGCTGGTGGTGCAACTGCGGGGGCAACATCGGGTGCGAATGCATCAAGCGGGATAGAATCTGGAAGCAATCAAACAAATGGTTCAAATGAGCAAAAGCAACCAGTAACCAACACCGATTCTCAAGGCGGTGATACCTCTACAAGCAGCATGCAAAGTTCTCAAGGAGACCTGCCATCGAATCAAAGCAACAACACTGGGAATGATGCCATACGCTCTGCTAAATCCAATCCTAAAAACAAGTCTAGGTCAGAGAGTATGGGCGCATATCAACAAGTCAATGGAAGAAACCGGTCTTCAAGTAAGTCAGACAATGATTTTGTTGTTGACAACCCCAATCCATTTCCAGAGCCATCTCATACTTGGAAGAAGTGGTATAGTCAGAGAGGACAGACAACATCAAAGACCACAAAAGATTATGAAGTATACGCAGCTGGTATGCTTGGTGACTATGGTCCTAAACCGGGTAAAAAAGTACAAATGATTAAGGTGACTTTAAGCAGGAGAGGGCGGTCTAAGAAGTCACTGCTTGTTAGGGAAATCCAAAAGGTAAATAAGAAAAAGATATTGTATTATACGGTGACACATTATTTGGATTATGATTCGGCTGATAGATATGAGCTATCCAAAATTAAGTATTATTTGGATATACATCATAAACACTATGTTGGACTTTCTAAAGTGATTGAAACGCGCAGATTATAAGGAAATGAGGTAAAGTCATGACAAAAAGATTGAATCTATTTTTTCTCATCATTTCAGTTGTTGGACTTGGACTTTTAAGCCCAGTGCAGCATAAATCATTTGCCAGTTCAACTTGGAAACCAGCATATTCAGATATGCTTGGTAAGCCATATAAACACAAGGTTGTGAAGTATAGTCCCACTGGGTGGGGAAATTATGAAGGTGGCTACCGAAAGGAATACTTCAGTTCGGATAAGCACATTCAGTATAGGTATTTGTTGAAGTCTCGGACAATGGTTTATCGGTACAACAACCACGACAAGCTGCTGCAGTCAAAGTATAATTACTTAAAGATTGTGATGCGACATGGCCACAAGACGCCTGAATATTCATACTATTACAAGCTTGGCCATCATAAGTGGGTTTATTCAGTGACATATAAATATTGGCTACGAGGTCCGGTTAAGTATTAGGCAACTTCTTAGCCAAGCAATCATATTTATGAACACTGAGAGGAATCCGCAAAGTTTACAGACATGATTCTTCGTTGATAACGATCACGTGGTTAGTGTAAGGGGATAAAAATGAAAAAAACATTCTATCGAACACTTTTATTAATCGGCACCGTCTTTGCTGGATTCTTAGCTTTTGCTAGCCTTCATCCACAAGCTGCCACATGGCATCAATATAGTCCCAAAATTATGGGATATGCAAAAAAGCAACGCATAATCAAATACAATGGAAGTAATTGGTGGAACTACGAAGAAATTTACTTGAAAAAGTATTTTAAAGATACCCAATCTACCAAGTATCAGTACAATCACAAATCCAGGAAAATGATTATTCGATATGTTAACCCATCCAAATCTTTGGGAGTTAACACAAAATATAACTACCGGAAGCTGGTGTTTCATGGCAGCAAATCCCAACCGGTGATTCAATACTATTACAAGCTTGGAAATCAGAAGTTTCAATTCTTGTATACAATCAAGTATTGGATGTTTCACCCAATTAAATATTAGATGATGGATGGAAGCTTACATCGGTAATGAGGTGAATTATATGAAACGTACGTTTATTCTGAAGCTGTTGTTGCCACTTTCTTTTCTTGCATTTGTATTATTAACGCCTATAGAAGCTTCCGCCAACACTAACTGGAAGCATCTTGATATGAATTCTCTTGGATATGCCTCTAAGCAAAAGGTACTCAAGTACAATTCTGTGAACTGGGGTGAGTTTGAGGGCGATCGCCAGGACTTATTCAAAGATACCAAGCATGTAGAGTACAAGTACACGAAGCACTCAAGAACCATGGTGATGCGCTATAAGAATCCACAACGTTACTATTTGAAAACAAAGTATAATTACCGGAAACTGATTTTTCGACATGGGCACCAAACACCCATTATCACATACTACATGAAGGTTGGTCATGATAAGTGGAAGTTTGTGAACACGATTCAATTTTGGATGAAGAAGCCAATTAAATATTAGCTACAATAGAAGCCTCAGAGTTTGCACTGGGGCTTTTGTCCTGGTTAAGTGTTGGCTTTATTTCGTTGAAGACTAATGGACCGTTGAACAACAGCATCAACTTAAAGACCGTGTCGTATTAGAAGGGATAGAGAATGGCTAAGTTTATTACTATGAAGTTTCATGGAATCAGCATGTTAGTTTTATTATTAATTACCTTATATTTATGCTACATTTCTCTTCAAAATGGTATTAATATTTGGTTCGCTGCAGCTACTTATACTGATCAAACGACTTCATTGGTTGAAAAAATTACTTGGTTTTTCCGTTACTATGGTGTTGTTATTTCGCTTTTATGTATTGCAACCCTTTGGATTTTGAAGTTTAATGGAATTATTGTAACGATCGCCATGGTAATCTATCTCCTATTGTTAGCAAACATTGATGCGCCAGATGGCTTCTTTGACACGCCTTCCAGCTTCGTTGTTC
The DNA here is from genome assembly GCF_001434145.1 of Lentilactobacillus otakiensis DSM 19908 = JCM 15040. Taxonomy (GTDB): domain Bacteria; phylum Bacillota; class Bacilli; order Lactobacillales; family Lactobacillaceae; genus Lentilactobacillus; species Lentilactobacillus otakiensis. The sequence goes on from NZ_AZED01000008.1 coordinate 41,420, forward strand.
CTTGTCTCGTCGTCTTGTTTGTCATTATAATGGCTATCTCAAACTTTTTGCGGCAAAATAGCTGCTGAAGGTTATTGATCCAACTTAATTTGAATATGATGCCGTTCGGCTAACATTTATGTTCTATCCACTTAGGTATCTTACAATCTTCATGCAAAACGACTCAACACCTTATTAGATGTTGAGTCGTTTTGCTGTCTATTGGAAACATAACAACTGCTCGGAGCTGATGTGCGCAAATATCAGGAGTGCCATGTTCTGATAGCGATAGCCGGTTCGCTCCGAGATAAAACCCATGTGGTACTTGTCTGCCAAATCAGTAAAGGTTTTGATCGAAGTCCAGCGGTTAATATAGCGATCCCTTAATAGATCGGCGAGTAATGCTGTAGATTCATCAACTTGGCTCATCTTGTCTAACGCTTCAATTCTGATTTGGCATTCATGCTGTGCCCGGTCTGAGGAATTAGAAATGGCTTTGATTTTCCAATCCTTGTATTCGTTTAGGTAGGCCTTGGCATTTTGGATGGTGCAGGCGCGATTAATCATGGTGATCTGGGTAACCTCCTTCCTTTAGATTTTTGGAAAAGGAATAAGTCATCTTTATTATACGAACGTATGTTCGACAAAGCAAGAACAACTTTTGAGGTGGATTGGCAGTAAGGTGGCAGTATATTGGCAGTTTTGCCCGGAATTTCTGGGTTACACTATGTTTGTCAAATCGATTTGATGCATCATTCGCCGATTTAATGCCGGAGTTGAATTGGCTAACAAAAAATACATTTAAAGAAAGAAGATTTTAATTATGACAGAAGCATCATTGGAATATCACATCACGGATAACGGTAATGGTATTTTGGAAAAGAAAGTTATTCAGAAGTTTTACATTGGTAGTAAATATTTTTACGCACTACAGCTACAGGCTAGTAATAAAATGAACGTTGTTTTTTCAAGAGGCTTGTTGCCAACTGATGGTTCTAACACAGTTATCATGACTGATAAAATGTTACTAACCAATTTTGGACATTCTCAGACTCTTGAATATTACAAGGACCCGATTGACGGTCAGGATTACTTTTGGGTTGCCATGAACAACAAAAACACCCCATCATCAGACGAATATTGGGCTACCCAAATTGGAAAGATTCAATTTGTCGCTAATACAACTTTGGATTATACTCAAGCGCCACGACTGACAAACTTAGTCGCAGCAAATGCTAAAGGAAAAGCGCCATTTTCTATTGCACGTGCTGACGGTGCTCTATCGTCAACGCCGACGGCTAATCGAACAGATGGCGGTAAGCAACGACTAATGTTCATGACTAGTAACGCCACTGATGACAAGGGCAGTTATCAACTATCCGCATATAATGTGGATACAATTAATGCAAAGCTGCATGCATCTGCGTCTGGAACAGTCTCATGCGCTGATCTCACAAGTAATCTTGTTAGTGCTTACGTCCAAAAAGCAGGTTCTTTCGAGGTTCCAAATAAATCGTGGCAAGGCTTAGAATTTGCAGATGATAATTCTGTATATATTTCTGGTGGCCATACAGGAATGACGCCTAAAATTATGAAGGGTAATTGGCAGTTTACCAAGCAGCAAACGGTTAGCTCATCTGATGTTGATGACATCAAAGACGTTGAAACTGAAGGAATTCAACTCAAAGGAAGTAAAATCTACGTTGGCCTTGAATTTCACGGTAACTCTGATCCACATCGCGTCTATTCTATTAGTAAATCTGATTTTACCTTTTAGTAAGTACAAGAGATCCCATGAGATAGGTTTCTAAAGTAAATCAGGCTCAGTCAAAAATTTTGACTGAGCCTGATTATTTGGTTCTTGAAAGAGCTTGGTTACTTGAATTCTTATGATTTAACATTTATTCCGGAATTGCAATGGTAAATCCAGGAGCTTCATCATCGATAAGACGGTGAGGATTATTGTAATAATAAATGCCGATTTGATATTGGGTCAATGCATTCCGCTTTGTTTGACTGTAACTTTTGTCTAAACCAGCTTTGATTAACTTAAACCGAGTGTTATCGGAGATATTTGGCTTGTAAAATCGTTTATTAAAGTATTTTTGGACAGTTGGAAATTCAAGAATATTTTTATACCCATCAACCCTAGGGCTTGCCCATGCCCAAGGACTGGCTCCATCTGCAGCCTTGGTAAGTTGAATTGATAAATGAGTATTCGGGAATAGTTTTAAAACCTCGCGAGTTAGTTTTTGTGAAGGTGATTTTTGAACATAATGTAAATATTCAGAATCGGTGTTGAAATAACGATAATAAATATTGTTGAGTTGTTTGTAGTTTGGATTAATACCAGGAGTTAGATAACTATGCCAGACGATCCCACGTATTTTACTGGCTTCATTACCATTCGGGGTGATTCCTTGAATATAGTAATAAAGTGATTTTTTTGAATTGTGGGACAAGATCAAGCTTTTGCCATAATATCGCCAACTATAATTCTTATACTTTCGTAAGTTAGCTTTAGCTTTTGTATGGATACCGTTCCAAAGATAAGTATTCTTGGAATTATTAGCCAAGTGATATGCAACGTTAGCGTTGTTACCAGTCATCCTTTTGACGACCGTGTAGCCAGAATCAGCTTTGGCATTGATCATAGTTGTGGTATAACCAACGATCAGACTCGAAATAATTAATGCAAACATCTGAGATTTCTTTAAACTGAACATTTTCTTGGTCATTGTTAACATCCCCTCATGTTATTTATCCTTTGTATACCTGATCACGAGCTAGACTTGAAAATTAAAGATGCTCACAGCTCGTATGTTTGCGATGGCTTATATCTCTACTTGCTAATTGATGGACACAAAACGGATGGCCTAATCGAGTCACCTGTTTTGGATTTAATCATGTGAAATTAGTTGTCTTCTGGTAATTGATTTGGATTATTACCTTTAGATTCATTAGGATTATGTCCCTTCGTTAAATAACCACGCCAAACCCAACCTGTATTGTGTTGACCATCCACTTGGTAATACACACGCTTTTTAGATCCCTTTTGAAGAACCCAAACATCAACCACATTCCAAGTTTCGTATGGATATTTATTTAAGTTGGAATGTTTGCTAACTGTAGGTATTTTCCAAAGAATGGCACTCTTCTTTGGATTTTTAGTATGGTAAGGGACTCCTGGATAGGCTCTTCCCTTAATAACTTTCCACCCCGATTTAAGAACGATTCGTTGCTGTGCTGATACGGGCATAGTTGTGACCGGGAGCACAATACCAATCACAAAGACACTCAAAATTATAGTTAACAAAATTCGTTTCTTCATTCAGCTTTCCTCTTTTCAAATTGATTGTAGCTTGAAAGACACAGCGATAAATGACTTAAATGTTTCATGAGGCACTTTCATCACCATTCAAAAACCCATCATAATAACTGACTGGCTTATAAAGGTAAGGCAAGACTTCAGTATCGTTATCATTAAACGACTGAATTTCACGTTCGTTCTCTGACGACCACCAAGTATCATTGCCGCTGGTTTTTAAGACTGATTTGGCAAAGGTCATGTGGATTTGGTTGCCCGGATTGAACGTGGGATTGTTGAATAAAACTTGATACTGGCTTTGCCAGTTACCATTTTCGTAATGGTACTGGGTAAAGCCGGAACTTGAAACCCGCCGATAATACTGAGACTTGGATGTATCGATGAGTTTTAAGATTTTGCTTTGATGAACGGCGTAACTCACATTATCTTGAAAGGTGGGTGCGACGTACCAAATACCATCTTTCAAGGTTGGCTGAGTATTGGACAGCTTCAAGATGTTGCTTGTGGGAACGTATCGTAACCAACGATTCAAATCAACGAGCGAGAGGTTGTGGTTGGGGCCAAAGCCGTTACCATAAACGTGGGTGATTGGACCGTTGCTGTAGGTTGCCACTTGAGCGTTGGGATCAGCGAAGTCAAAGCCGCGGCCACCGAATGGCATGACCGATACTTGATTAACGTCATAGTTGGCGATTGGCTTGGCACCGTTTGGTAATTTAGCTAAATCCAAGACTGCTGAAAAGGCGTTGATTTCTTCCCAATTGCCACTGGTGGCGTTGCCGTTGAGGATTCCGATCATTGGCACGCGTACCCAATGCTTTGGTGCGTAATAAACCTTGCGCATGATGATGCGAGCACCGTTGTGGTTGCCATAGTTCAGCATTTCAGGAAGATAGGAATGACGCTTCTTCAAAAAATTAAGGGCTCGCTTTTGGTCGCTAAAGGATGGTATTTTGGCAAAACGACTGATGCCATCCTGGTTAATCTTACCGTGAATTCGAGCCGAAGAGGAGTAGATGCCGGAAGCATTCCATTGGTCAATGTTCCGGGATGCACCACGGCGGAATGCCCGGTTGGATAGCAGCACGTTTAAGGTTGGGTAACTGTAGAAGCCGCCCTTGTAGTATTTGCCTTGAATCAGCTGTCCATGCCAGACATAACCCTTGATTTTATTATTAGCGCTGTGAACGTAATAGTAACTGCCAAAGTAGTTGTGGGTTTTGATGGTCACCCGCTTGGTTGAGTAGAGATTGGTTCGTGGATAGTTCTTTAAGTTGTGGAGCTTCTTATTATAAGCAGCGTTCCACACGTAAATATTCTTGCCGGAGTTGGGCAGGAATGATGTCTTTTTAAATGTTTTATTAGTGGTTATTTTAGTTTTCGCATGAACAGAAGTTGCCGGTTGCACTGCGAACATTGAGATTGCGGCCAGCCCGGTAATTGCTCCCGTCAAGATAATTGACTTGTTCATGAAATCCCCCCTTGGCCACATTATATGCCAGAAGAAGAACCCATGCCAATTTCACGGACCGTTTCAAATGTTTCATGTGAAACACCGACGATGAAAAGCAGGCAACGAGTTTCGCGCTCGTTGCCTGCTTTTTTTCGATTCAACAGATGTTACTTAACGTCGTAATTGAATCCTTGTAAATACAATTGCTGACAAGCAGAAATATTTTCTGTATAATAAATGGTACAATTAAGTTAACAAAGGATATTAAAATGGAAATTAGTAAACAATTACGATTCTATCGTTCTCAAAACCATTTAACTCAGGATGCAGTTGCCCACGCGTTGAATATTTCAAGGAAGACTGTTTCAGGCTGGGAAAACGGGCGAAGTAAACCTGATATTGTCTGTACTGCCAAGCTCTGCCGATTGTATGGAATCTCATTTGAAGAATTGATCACGGCAGGCAAGCAATAGAGAAACGCTCCCTGCCAAACATTTACCCACTTTTTACAATTATTTTGCCGGTAATTTACGTCACCCAAGTACACTAAAGTTGAATCAGGAGTGGTTATCAGGGACTATCTGAAAGATGGTGAAATTATGTCAACAATGTTAAACGAAATCAAGCATACCCCCAAGTTGGGTTGGGAGATATCACTTGTGGTTTTGCTGATACTTGTTGTTCTGATAAGCATTTCATAGAAAAGGTCATCTTGGGAGGATTAACATGGGAAGTAGACATAGTAGTGCAATTTTGAAAACGGTTCTGAAAAGTGCCTTCATTTTGACACTGACTGGAGCCGCTGTTTTAGGCTCACAGACGAATGGAATTAAGGCGAATGCCAAATCAGACAGCAGTGTTTCAAGTGAATTGGACGCGGTCCCGGCATCATATGGGTATTTTGTTGATCAATATAAGCAAAACATTAAGACGAACAACACGCCAGACACCAATCCGGCGATTGCGTTATTCAATAACACATTCTTGAAATACTGGGACGCAAGTACTGGAACTAAGGTCAACACGACCGTCATGCAGGAAAATTTGGATAAATCCATTCAGATCACTAATGGCGCTTCACAGGCAGAAATTGACCGATCATATTTAACGGACCGACGAGATCTTCGGTACAATTTGATTAGTGGGTTTGGGCCGTACGCACCTGCATTTATTAAGGATACCAATGCTCAGACTGATTTCAATGCGGTTCCTGATGCACCATTACCTGCAGGTTCACCATACAGCTCCATGCAATGGGCAGATGAAAACTCAACCCTTGGTTCAGCTGTAAAATTGGTCAATATTGCTGAAGATTCAGCTTGGTCAGGAACCGGGACCCCAAAGGCTTACATCAAGTTCACACGGCCATATCGTCAAAGCGATCAAGTTAAAGTTAACCCATATTTGACCAACGTCATGGCCAGCGCAGCAGCGACTGATTACGACTTCCCAAGCGGCCATACAACAGCTGCCTTTGAGACTGGGGAGACATTGGCGTACCTCTTCCCACAACGTTATCAACAATTAATTACCCGTTCTTCTGAAGTTGGTTATGACCGAGTTCTTGCTGGTCGACATTCACCACTTGCTGTTATGGGTGGTCGAGTTATCGGAACTGCCATGACTGCAGCAACTTTGAACGATCCTGATAACAAACAACTCATGAGTGAAGCTTATCAGGATACTCAAAAGGATTTGGCCAACGCTGAAGACAAATCAGCACAGGATACATTCAGCGATTACCAGACGAACCTTAAAAATTACACTTACCGTCTCACTTATGGATTCTCCCCAGTCGGTGATACCACAAAACCAATGGTTGTTCCTAAGGGTGCTGAAGTTCTCCTGCAAACCCGTTTACCATATCTAAATGATACCCAACGCCGTGAAGTGCTCTTTACCACTGGCTTAACATCCGGTTATCCAATGGAAGATGATACCGAAGGCTGGGGTCGTTTGAACCTCTTCAAGGCAGCTAACGGTTTTGGCGAATTCTTGAATGACACTACCGTCAACATGGACGCTGCCAAGGGTGGTTTCAATGCTGCAGATACTTGGAAGAACGATATTTCCGGGAATGGCGGTCTGACCAAGGAAGGGACCGGATCATTAACCTTACTTGGTAATAACTCATACAAGGGTGGAACTACCGTTAAAGGCGGTACTTTGGTTGCCGCAAACGACAGTGCCCTTGGTGCCGGCAGCTTGAGCTTAACTAGCGGCAAGTTAACCTTATCCGCTAAGAATGTCACCGTTAAAGGCAATTACACCCAGAGCAGTAAAGGAATTTTGAACCTGGCATCAAATAACAAGGTTTCAGTTTCCGGCACCGCTAAACTTGGTGGTAAAGTCGTTATCAATAATGTGAAGGGACTTAAATCCGGAGTAGTTATTCTTAAATCTAACAAACTTTCCGGTAAGTTTGCCCATCACTCATTGCCTAAAGGTTGGCATTTGGACTACACTAAGCACAATGTCAAATTAGTTAAATAATAAAAAATGTTGACATCAATCTCAAAATGGATTAGTATTTGTGTCAATCAGAAACATTAGATTTTGCTAAGACAAGGAGAGTAGTCTCTTAGAACTTTTTCAGGGAGAATCGGGTAAGTGAGAACGATTCAAAAGCCTAAGTGATGAAAGTAGCCTTCGAGCGACGAATGCGAGCGAATTTGCGAGTGTTTGTTGGGAGCGCCCATTACAGCGCCAGTGTATCGCTAAAGCTTATTTGGCCGTACATGGTGAGTCGATAGTTGTGAAGCTGTCGAGAATTTGGGTGGTAACACGTGTAAACGTCCCTTAAGATCGTAAGGATCTTAAGGGACGTTTTTTGTTTGCAATTAAGGAGGTCTTCAAAATGAGAATTAGTTTAAATCGAACTAAATCAGGTGGGATTAGCCGAGTCACGAATGGTCAATTTGGATGGATTAAAAGAACATTGAGAAATTTAACGTCTGTAAATTATAAGGAGCGCTTAATATGGAAAAAACAACCAAAAAGTTATCATTTAAGCATTATCTAATTATCGGTTCAATGTTGTTCGGGATGTTCTTTGGTGCTGGAAACTTGATTTTCCCCATTCATTTGGGACAGCTTGCTGGCGCCCACTGGATTACTGCTGGGATTGGCTTTCTGTTAACTGGAACCATTTTACCTTTACTTGCTATTATTGCGATTGCTGTAACTCACAGTAACGGAATTTATGACCTAGCCAAACCAATTGGCAAACGTTACGCCACTTTCTTCATGGTACTGGTTTGTGCCACTCTTGGCCCACTGTTTGCGACTCCCCGGACGGCGACAACACCATTTCAAATTGCGTTTGCCAGCCATCTGAATCCTGCTCAACAACCAATGTGGCTATTGATTTACTCATTGATTTTCTCCGGGATCACTTTCTGGGCATCACGAAAACCCACTGGAATTATTAATTCAATTGGTAAAATTTTGAACCCTGCATTTTTAGCATTACTTGCCATTATTTTTGCATTTGCATTCATGAGCCCAATCAGTTCAGCTTCAAAGGCCCCAATTACGGATGCCGCTTATCAAAATGGTTCAATTCTCAACGGTTTTCTACAAGGTTATAACACGATGGATTGTATCGCCGGGTTGCTCTTCGGAATCGCCATCATTACTGCCATTAAGAGTTTAGGTGCCACCAGTGCTAAAGAAATTTCAATGACCACTATGAAATCTGGTGCCCTGGGCATCGGGCTTGAAGCAATTATCTATATTGCATTAATCTGGTTGGGCGCTACTAGCCTCGGCAGTTTCAAGTTATCCATTGATGGTGGGATTGCCTTTAACCAGATTGCCAATCATTTCATGGGTATCACTGGTGAGATTCTGTTGGCAATGATGGCCACCTTGACATGTTTGACGACTGCTGTTGGTCTCTCAACTTCATTCTCAGAAGCTTTGCATGCTAAATTCCCATCCATTTCATATCGAACTTGGTTAATCATTGCCACTGGTTTATCATTTGGAATCGCCAACTTTGGCCTTGATACCATCATTGCTTGGTCAACACCAATGCTGATGTTCCTTTACCCACTGGCAATCACCTTGATTATCCTCTCAATTTCCTCACCATTGTTTGGTCATGACAGCCGGGTATACATCTGGACAACCATCTTCACAATCATTCCAGCTATCTTGGATGCAATCGCCGCTGCCCCAGCAATCATTTCCAAGTCAGCGATTGCGACAACTATTTTGAAATTAGATGATTTTCTCCCAGGTGCCTCACTTGGGATGGACTGGTTACTGCCTGCTGCCATTGGTCTGATCATTGGTTTGGCAATCCACTTCATCACAGCTATGGGCGGTGCCAGAGCGACTCAAATCGAAAAAGACTAATTCATTTTAAAATGAACACATATTAACATAGAACCTGAAACACATATAATAGAAGTTAAACACATAATCTTAAGTGAAAGGAGGCCATCGCATGTCCTTTATCGGTGCACTTTGCATACTACTGGTATTGACGACACTGGCGGGACATTTATCAAATCGAATCGGGGTACCATCAGTTATCGGCCAAATCTTGGTTGGCATCATCGTTGGACCAGCGGTGTTTGGCTGGATTCATCTCGATAATATGATCAATCTATTTTCTCAAATTGGTGTGATCATCCTGATGTTCATTGGTGGACTTGAAAGCAATTTGAAGCTGCTGCGAAAGTATTTGCGGCCGGCAATTGTGGTTGCCATCATCGGCGTGATCTTCCCAGTTATCATGATTGGCGGCGCCTGTTGGGCATTTTCGTTCTCGCCTTTAGAGGCAATCTTCATCGGCGTCGTCTTCAGTGCCACTTCAGTTTCAATTTCCGTTGAAGTGCTGCGAGATTACAAGTCGTTGGATACCAAGGAAGGTGCGACTATTCTGGGGGCAGCGGTGGCTGACGACATTATCGGCGTTATCCTACTGTCGATCATGATTAGCATCATGGGCACGCAAGGGGTTGCAACCGGCGGCTCATCTACCAGTTTGACCCTGGTTTTCATCGAACAAATTGCGTTCTTCGGCCTGACATATTTAATGGTCAAGTGGATTGTGCCTTACATGATGCGAATTGGTGAACGCCTGCTGATGGCCTCCAGTGTGACAATTACGTCGATGGTCATCTGCTTGGGAATGGCGTACATTGCTGAAGCAGTTGGCTTGAGTGGTGCGGTGGGTGCCTTCTTTGCTGGCATCGCCGTTGCCCATACCCCTTATCGAGACACAATTGAGAACCACATGGAACCAATTGGCTACGCAGTTTTTGTTCCGATGTTCTTTGTCAGCATCGGCTTGAACATGTCGTTTGCTCACATTGGTGATTCACTGTTGTTCGTCGGAATTCTGACAATTCTGGCTTGCTTGAGCAAATTGTTTGGCTGTGGAATTGGCGCCTTGATGAATGGCTTCAATCTGAACAGTTCTTATATGATTGGTTCAGGGATGATCTCCCGTGGTGAAATGGGATTGATCACCGCTCAGATTGGGTTCTCGTCAGGCTTGCTATCCGATTCGTACTATTCAGATTTAATTTTAGTTATTATTCTTTCGACATTAATTGCACCATTCTTGCTGAAGCACGCGATTCATCTGTTGCCGGCTGATGACAAAGCCGATTTGCCATTAGGCGTTGAAGATGACTCGTCGGAACACGCTTCTGCTAGTTAACAGTGTATACGAAAAAAGTTAGGCGTTTTTGCCTAACTTTTTTGTCGTCCAGATTATAATTAAAGAACTTTCTTCTCAGTATACCGTTGTTCAAGATTGTTGAAGTCGTAGTCCTTGATGTTTTGAATATCATCTTTACCATTGAAGAAAGCCGTGTAGCTGCGAGAAAGCATCAGGTTCAACTGGCTATTTTCGCCAAACTGGACCATGATGACTGGGATATTAGCTTCGTGAGCGGAGCCAATTTCAAAGACGGTGCCGGAGTCTGGTTCAGTTAAACCGTCTTCCAGTTGATAGTCCAAGATGGCGACCACAACGTCAGTTTTATGTACTTGGCGCATGTCGGATGCGAAGACGGCGTCCTGCCATTTGAAGCTGCCAAAGGGTTCGGACTCGAATTGATGGTCCTGAGGGATGAAGATACCGTCAGCGTCAATGGTGGGGTTTTGTTTCAGTAAACTGACCACTTGGCTGATGCGATCCTTTTGACCGTCACTAAAAAAGGGTGAAGCAAGGTAGACTTTGTTTTTGTTGGTTGACATGGTTGGTTCCTCCCTATTTAGTACTAATTGTACATGAAAATCGGGAGAAAAACTCAGGAAATATTGGTATTTGAAAATCCATGAGGTATACTCTGGTGAATGTGACAGGTTAATTGAAATGGCGTCTATAAAATATTACAATTAAGGTATAGGGATAAGCGAAGTGTTCGCTGATTGGGGGATGTTCTGGTGATATATAAAATGGAAAATAGGAATTTAACTTTTAGGAAAATTGTTTTGGCGATCATTGTTGGGACTGTTATTTTGATACTAGGGGCTTTTGCCTTTAACAAAAAGGTATTCGCGGCTGATCAGGCTACTTTCTCTAGCCCATTTAACCTGAGCGATAGTATTGATTCTAACCACACATATACTAGTCAGGAAGCAATTCATTTTTCATTTAACTTAAAGAAAGGTGAACGAATTCAGAAGAATGATCAAATTATCATCAATGTTAATAAAGATGCCAGTGAAACTCCGGGTTTTGATCTGAGCTCCCTTCAAATTAATTCGATTTCATCAGATAATTTCTTTACTTTTACCACGGATGGTTCCTCTAGTCCGGCCAAAATTATTATTACTGCAACTAAAGATGTTGATTACTCAACTCTTGGCCAAGCTGGAATCTCATTGTACGCTAAGCCGTCAAAGAGTACTGCGAATACAGACAAAAAAGCGACATACACGGTGTCAACCGACTATAAGCGAGGAAATCAAACCGCGCAAATATCGCAAATATTAGGAGATAATTCCTTTACTGTCGACAACAGTTCTTCCTCTGGTGGTGGCGTTGGTACTAAAATAAGTCAGCAAATTTTTGGTGGCTTAGCAGGGCTACCAGTGCCGACAGAAGAGCTAAAATTAAATGGTGAGAATCGTTATGACGTTAATTATTATGCCTATTTTAACGATGATTCTTCCGTTAATAAAGGTATTTTGTACTGGTATACAAGAAATGCCTTTGTTGCTTGGGCTCAGATTACTTTGCCTGATGCGAAAAATATTCCCAAATCACTGACATGGACTTTGTCTACAGATCCGTCAAATTATCCATTTTACACACCAATGATGAAGGTTTATAGATCAGATAACCTTGATACGCCAACTTCCGAGTGGAGTGTTGTTAATAGCACCCCTAACAAGATTACCTTTAAAGCTACGAATCTTGGCAAAGATGATGCAAACAAATCTTTTGACATTCCATTCCTAATTACTACTAATAAGGTCACTGATGTTTCAAAAGTGACATCGTCTATTGAAGATAATGGCACTAATCCTGTGAAGATCGATCCATTTACTGCCAAGCTATTTTATAATAGTACAATTGCTGCTGGTTTTATCCCAATTCTAACTGTCGAAGATAAAACAGTTACATTAGCCCAAGCTCGACAAATGCTTTTCAATAACGGTCAAACGCTCAAAGATGACAATGACATTTTGAATCAATTTGCTACAGTTACCGATAACAACTCAGCCTCAAGTGAATTGCATGGTCAGAATACGCTACACTTTGGTGTTGGGTATGATAAAGACACAGCACTTTCCTATGGTAATATTAAGGATGGTGGAACATATGAGATTCCGATCTATGCGGGGAATGCTGCTGGCTCAACCCAAACCCAGACAGCAATACTCAAGGTTGAAGATCCAACACCAGATCTCAATAATATAAATGCAGAATTTGTCGATGTTGATGGGCAAACCTCATTCCCTAACAATAACTTCACCGTAAAGCCTTCTTCAAACACAAAGCAGGGTGATGTCTGGGATCTCAACAAGATCCTAACATTTGGAACAATTCCATCCGGTTATCACTTGGCAGTTGGCAGTGAACTAAAGACTGGTCAAACACAACCTTCAATCACTTGGGGAACTACAAAATCCCCAGTTAAGATTTATGTTAAGAAGGACACAACACCGACACCAACCCCTAATCCAAAACCAGATCCAACTCCCACACCGACACCAACGCCTACCCCAACGCCCGGCGGTGGCGGCAGTTCCAACGAAGGCGGCAACATTGCCACCAAAGGAACCGTTGTCTACTCACTGAAGAAGATTTATCTCTACAAGAACACCACCTTCAGTACCCATGAACGTAAAGCCGGTTACGTATCCAAACCGCGAGTTTACCGTCCAATGTTTGTCGTAACTGGTTATGGGCACTCAGCAAATGGTCGTTTGCGTTATCAAGTTCGCGATGTTAACCACTTAACCAAGAATCGTGGTAAGACTGGTTACATCACCGCACAGTGGGCCTACGTTCGTCCGGTCTATTATCAGACGATGCACTCAACCGTGACTGTTATTAATCCACGCGGGGTCAATGCCTATATGTATAAGAACTTGACTGCTAAGACGAGAAACTACAAACAAGGCACGGTTCTTCATGTTACCAAGATTGTTAAGCATAATTTGACAACTCGATTCGTTCTGGCAAACGACCAATACATTACCGCAAACCGGAAACTGGTAACTATGGATAAGCAGACGCAGCCTCGTTATATCAAAGTTAAAAAAGCAATCTACCGTTACCAAGATGTCAACTTGAGCAAACGGAATAAGCGTGCGCACTTCAAGAAGGGCACCAAGATTAAGATCAAGAACTACGATTACTCACACGCAAACAGTGTGACGAACCATGGTGCTTTAAGATATCACATTGCTGGCGGCTACATTACCGGTAATTCAAAGTACGTCAAGATTGTGAGATAGCTTCAATCCAAAAATGGTATTCCACCTCGGAATACCATTTTTGTTTTACAATAAAGGATAAAAGAGCAAGGACAGGAGTAGATCGGCCATGATTGAACATGTACAAGGCATTAAGGGTGAAAAACTAAATCAAATTGCTCAAATCTGGTTAGACGCTAACCTGGATGCACACTCGTTTATCGATCCAACCTACTGGGCAAATTACTATGACGGGGTCAAGAAGGAGCTTGCCAAGGCAGAATTGTTTGTTTTTGAGAAAGATGGCCAAATTCGAGGATTCCTTGGGATTGATGGAAATTATATTGCTGGACTGTTCGTGGCCAAAAAGTATCGTGGACAAGGAATTGGTTCCCAATTACTGGCTGCTGCCAAGCAATCACGTTCGGAACTGACACTGTCAGTGTATGAGAAGAATTCACGGGCTTATCACTTCTACATTAAAGAAGGCTTCCAAGAGGAGAACCACGAACTGGACAAAGTTACCGATGAGTTTGCGGTTAACATGAAATGGGCACGGGACGGAGGTGTCGAGGATGGCGGATAGTAAAATTCAACCACGAATGGGAAATACCGGTTTCATTATTTTTTTGGCGCTTCTAAGTGCATTCGTCCCTCTTTCGACTGATTTGTATTTACCTGCCCTTCCTGAAATGACGAAGTTCTTCGCCGTTCCCGAAATTGTGATGAACCTGACTTTGATCTTATTCTTCGTATTCTATTCCATCGCAACTTTATTCTGGGGACCCTTAAGTGATCGATATGGCCGGCGACCGATTCTGCTGGTTGCTCTGACCTTATACATGCTTGCCAGTATCCTCTGTGGGATTGCGACAAATGCTTATGAGATCATCTTCTTCCGCATCCTCCAAGCGATTGGCGGTGGGGTTGCCACCACTGTTGCGACTGCGGTTATTAAAGATGTCTTTGTAGGTCGGAAACAGGAAACCACCTTGGCGATTGTCCAGTCCATGGTGGTCATTTCACCGGCAGTTGCGCCAGTGATTGGGTCACTGCTGCTGACATTTATCTCCTGGCGAGGCATTTTCTTTGCCCAGGCTTTACTTGGTCTGTCAGTGATTTATGGCTCAATCATCTTTAAAGAAACCCACGCTTCAGAGAGTGGGACGACTAGTGTCATGAAATCCTTTGGTCGACTTGGAGCACTCTTACTGAATCCTGGCTTCACAGCGTTACTGGTCACTTTTTCGTTGATGTCGATTGTTTCCTTGTCGTACATTTCTTCATCATCGTATATTTTCCAAGATACGTTCCACCTGAGCAGTCGAATGTTTAGCCTATTCTTCTCGTTTAACGCCATTGGCATGCTACTTGGACCACTGGTCTATATTCCGTTGTCGAAGTATATCGACCGGTTTACGATCATTTACGCATCGTTTGGCATCACGATTGTTGCCGGCATCTTGGTGCTGATGTTTGGCCAAATGACGCCAATTGCCTTTGCATTGACGCAATTTCCAGCAACTCTGGCCAGCAGTGCGGTTCGACCGCCAGGAACCTACTTAGTATTGAAACAGGAAGAAAATGATAATGGGTCGGCATCGGCTTTATATAGTGCGGGTGGGACCATCTTCGGTAGTATTGGCATGGTCATCGTCTCTGTAGCAGAGGCAACACCAATTGCCGCGATTGCCTGGATTAACATCATTATGGGTGCAATTTGTGGTGTGCTATTGCTGGTTTCCATGACCTTCTTACGAAAAAAGATTATTATCTAACTCAAAAAGGGCGACCATTGCTGGCCGTCCTTTCATTTTTCTGAAAACTATTTTAATACTTTAACAGTCGCGGTCTTATTACCAAAGACAGTTTGACTGATTTGATCTGAGTTCATATCAAGCGACTTGGAAGCATTCTTAGGAGTTGAAGTGAGTTTCAGATTCATACCCTTCTTGAGCTTGTTCAAAGTGGCTTTGCTTAACTTGAAGACGAAGTTTCCGTTTGTGTTTGCGTTGGCTTTCTTCAATGTTGATCCCTTGGTATTTTGAAGCACCAATGATGCACCAGTTGATGTTGAACCGGAAACCTTGTTCTTATTCAAATAGAATTTATTAACTTTTAACGTATTCTTAGGGAGTTTTTGTAATGCCGCTCCCTTATTAATTGTGTAGAGGATTGTCTTGTCAGTGACGTTGGATGGGAAATAGAACTGCCCATTCTTATAGGTAACCTTCATCGTTGCTTCATTACCCCAGTTTACAAATCCAGGGACCGTGTAGTTCTTTTCTGATGAGAGCCATTCTGGAATTGACATTCCCGAACTGACAACCAAGACATTGCCACCAGTCTTCTCAGCTTTTTGAGCAATATAAGTTAATTCAGTGTTCATCCGATCAATCACTTGTGTCGAGCTTTCAGCCTTCAAAGATTCAGGAAGGGTTGGGTCACTGTATTTACCGAAATCGACGGTTTCAGCAGCGTGGTAAGCATCTTGGAGTGCTGGCCAGAAGTCCTTGCCAAGTGCCTGCTGCGCCTTACTAAAGTCTTGGGGTCCGGAATACGTCCCAGCTGGACGCAAGAGTGGCATGGTCACTTTGTTAACGTCATCGTACTTTTGACCTTCAAAGCTGCCATAACCACCCTCACGTAAATTGGATGTCCAGTTGACTTTCAGGTTCCCATTGCCGGATGACTGTAATGCATAGGTTGCAGTCCGGAACGTCCGCATATTATCAGCAGAATAAGCCGCTTTGAACTTCAAACCGTACAAACCATAGCCTAATTGGTGGGCAACCGAAACACCGGTGTCAGTTAGTGGACTGTCAGCCCAACCTTGACCACGGCCATTGACGTTAAACATTGTTTGCCCGTGACGAGTCAAATAGATGTTAACTGTTTTGGCGGAAACATTTTGCGAAGATGTTCCAACACCAATACTAAGAGCTCCAGCAAATAATAGCGCAAACCAAAAATGTGATTTCTTCATGTTAACCCCTCCTAAAAGTATGAACAAATATACCTAAATTTTAGCATTAAACCCTTGTAAACGATACTAATATTTACAAATATTTTTGAATCGTTCGGCTGTTACTTTGATATCATATTAAGTGTGGAGGTATGCTATGAAAAAAATCTTAAAGGCACTATTAATCATCTTGTCTGGATTGGTCTTGATTGTCGGTGTATACGTCGCCTATGTTTATTTGACGTATCACCGTGTTCCGGATAACGTGAAACTCAAACCGCACAACAGAAACTCACAGGTATTGCAAACGAATCATCAGTACAAGGCAATGACCTTTAACATTGGTTATGCTGCCTATCCTAAAAACTATTCATTCTTCATGGATGGTGGGAAATACTCACGGGCATTTAGTAAACAGTCGGTGCTCAATGATTTGAATGGGATTCATAAAGCCGTTCAACAAGTTGATCCCACTTTGATGTTTTTCCAAGAAGTCGATACGAATGGTGATCGTTCGTTTCACGTCAACGAAGTTCAGTGGCTGCGGGATCGGATGAGCAATTATTCCAGTGTGTACGCCCAGAATTATGATTCGGCCTATCTGTTCTATCCACTGACCAGGCCGATTGGGAGAGCTAAATCGGGGTTAGTTACATTAGCTAAAGCCAAAATAAGTGATAGTACCAGGTATCAGCTGCCGATTGATACGGATTTTAATAAGTTCATGGATTTGGACCGGGCAATTTCTGTCACCCACATACCAGTGAATAATGGGAAACAGTTGGCCGTGATCAATCTGCATATGTCGGCGTTCACTAAGAATGCAAAAGTCCGGAAGGCACAAATTGAGAAACTGTTCGCCAAAATGAAAATCGAACAGGCCGCTGGCAACTACGTCATGGTCGCTGGTGATTATAACCATGATATGTTAGGCAATAGTCCAGAAGTCTTCGGAACGACCGGCAAACGGATGAATTGGACGCATCCATTCCCGGCCGACCAGTTGCCTAAGGGCTTTAGAATCGCTAAGCAGGGGTTAGCTGATGCGAAAGTTCCATCCGTTCGAGCAAATGGCACGCCCTATCATCCAGGTAAGACATACACGTCGTTAATTGATGGCTTCCTGCTGTCAGATAATATTCAAGTCAACCGGGTTCACGTGAAGTCACTTGGATTTAAGAATTCAGATCATAACCCGGAAGTGCTGGAATTTGAACTGAAATAGCTCTGAATCCCTTGAAATTGGGGGGATTGTGTCTTAATAGAATTGAGAACATTCATCAGTTGATGCATTGGGGGAATCAATATGGGGATTTTTGATGTTGGTGATTTTATTTTTGTTGTGATTACTTTTATCATTGTAATTGCGATCGCGATTGCATTCGTTTATTACGGGGTTAAAATATACAGATCATTTATGAAGCACAATTCATGAGGACATATTAAAAGGCGAGAATCTCGGAATGAGGTTCTTGCCTTTTTGTTTTTAACTATTAGTTTGTTGAAACGTGCTCGGATGCAACTGATGCTAACTTCTAAGCAAACTCTGATTCAAGCCCAAGACCTGGGCTTCAATCAGAGTTTGCTTAGAAAACGCATCACCCGTTGCTTCTCGCACTCTATTCCTTACCACCCAATCTTACCCGTATCCTTTGGAATGGTAACTTCACCGTTCTCAACGGCCGTAAAGGCGTCGTCAAGGACTTGGAGCGCTTGATCGAGTTGTTCTCTAGGAATGACCAACGGCGGCTGGAAACGCAAGATATTGCCTGCCAGAGTGATAATAACCACGCCGTGCGCGAACGCATAGTAGATAACCTTGGTGGCTGCATCACTATCTGGTTCTTTAGTCTTAGGATCCTTCACTAATTCAATTCCACCGTTCAAGCCCCACATCCGGACGTCACCGATCATTGGATGGCGTTTTTGCATATCGAGAAAACGTTGTTTGGCATAAGCACCATCCGTGGCTGATTTCTCAACTAAACCTTCGTCTTCAATAATATCTAGTGTTGCCAGTGAAGCCGCAGAACATACTGGGTTGCCGGCAGTGGTGAACAGGTGCGCCGGTGCATCCAAACTCTGCATAACTTCTTTCTTGCCAATCACGGCACTGAGCGGCATGCCGGAAGCTAAAGATTTACCAACAGACATCAAATCAGGTTCGATATCCTTAAACTGTTGGATGGCCCACATTTTGCCAGTCCGGCCAAGCCCTTGATTGACTTCATCAATCGCAAAGAGGATGCCGTTGTCATGACAGAATTTGTAAACCAGTTGCATGTATTCTTCGGGTGCTTTGATGATCCCACCATCGCCTTGGATTGGTTCAATTAAGACACAGGCAGTTTCGTCAGCAGGTAAGAAGGATTCGAATGGTTTCTTAAATTCATTGAAGTAACGGAGTGAAATGTCGTGTTCAGTTTCTCCTGGATAAGTCCGATATGAGTCGGGATATGGAACGTGGACAACACTGGGAAGCATTGGTCCAATCTTACGGGTCATATTGAGACTACTTCCCGATAAAGTTTGCGAACCATATGTCGAACCATGATAGGAACCCATGTAAGAAACGATGTACTGACGGCCCGTATAAGCTCTCGCAAACTTGATAATTGCATCGTTTGCGTCTGAACCGGAGTTTCCGAAACTCACCATTTTCGGCGTATCACCAGGTGCAATTTTCGCCAACTTTTCGGAAAGTTCCATTCCCGGCACATGATGGAAATATGCCGGGGTGTAATGAATCAATTTTTGTGCTTGATCTGAAATAGCTTTGACGACTTTTTCATGGGTGTGACCAACATTAATGGCAGATGCACTTGCCAGCAAATCAATGTATTTGTTGCCATCAACGTCCACTAATGTTGCCCCGTGAGCGTGATCGATCACCAAATCATAATAGTTGATTCGCGCGGAACGAGCATAGTACTTGTTTTCTTCACCAATTAATTTAGACGCTTTGTCTAATTTACCCATGAAATCACCAACCTTTATTAATCTTTATCTTTTTCGTGTTCAGCCTGCTTATCAATTGTTGCTGTTGAATGGCTCATGCCATATGCGAAGTAAATAATCATTCCTAAAACGAACCAGCCGAGTGCATAAGTCTTTGCTTGAATATCCAAGCCCCAGAAGATTCCTAAGGCACCCAAGAAGCCAAGTGCTGGCAATACTGGGTAGAGCGGCATTTTAAAGCTTGGCATTGGAATATCTTTTCCTTCACGTGGGCGAAGTGCATAAATGCCGAGTGAAACAAACATGAAGGCAATCAAGGTTCCTGCTGAAATCAGTTGAGCCAAGAATGTGAATGGGAAGAAGGCACCCAAAGCAATGGCGATAATGGTTAACACGATTAAAGCCCGGTTAGGCAAGTTGTTTTCCAACTTTCCAAGCCATTTTGGCAAAAGGCCATCACGACCGAATGAGTAAATGAGTCGTGAACCGGCAAGCATCATACCAATTAAGGCAGTAAACATACCAACAACCGCAATAGCTTGAACCACAGTGGCGATTAATGCATGACCACTTTGACGTAAAGCCCAGCCAACTGGTTCAGCGTTGTTTGCGTATGCAGAATATCTAAACATTCCAACCAATACCAGTGAAACTGCGATGAAAAGAACTACGGCAATGACCAATGATCCAAGAATTCCTCGAGGCATGGTCTTTTGTGGATCTTTCGCTTCAGCTGAATTGGCAGCGATTGAATCAAAACCAATGTAAGCCAGGAAGATTTCAGAAACACCAGCGTAAATTCCTTGCCAGCCACCAAATGCGGAACCATCGGCGTTGACATGATACTTAGGAATAAATGGGGTATAGTTGCTCATCTTAAGGGCAGTGGCACCAACGAAAATGAAAATTAAAATTGCAATCACTTTAAGAATAACCAGTGTGTTTTCAACACGGGCGGTTTGGGAAGCACCACGAGAAAGTAATGTGGTAACTAATAGGATAACAACAATGGCGATTAAATCCATCAAGCCACCGTTCGTACCAGTTGACGCAGTGGACAATGCCGTCGGTAGTTTTGCACCTAATGGCGAAATTAACCCTTGGAAGTTTGCCGAAAGCCCTGACGCAACGAACGCCACAGCGATGAAGTATTCAGCTAACAGTGCCCAGCCGGCAATCCAGCCCCAGAACTCACCGAAAACAACGTTGATCCATGAATAAGCAGAACCAGCGAATGGCATTGCGGCAGCCATTTCAGCGTAGGCAAAGGCCACGATTCCAGCAACGATTGCGGCCGCCAAGAATGAAAGGGAAACGGCAGGACCAGCGTGTTGTGCAGCAACAACTCCAGGCAAGGTAAAAATAGAAGTTGAAACAATCGTTCCGACACCAAGCGCCAGGAAATCTTTGGTGGTTAAGCTCCGAATCAAATGTGAATCCTTATCTTGATAAACAAGGGGATCTTCTTTTCGGAACATTTTATCAGTTAAACTACTCATATAATCACTCCTAATCTCAGTACAAAATTTTGCATACTAAACGAAAACTTTGAACACTGATAATTTATTTATTGTGGAAACCACACTTTCTAAATACGAAAACGATCGCGGTTTCCTTCCTCGATCAACAATATGTAAATAATAATGACAAAAAAACAAAATTTCTCTCAAATTCCATTCAGCATGCGAGTAGTTTAACGCATTTTTAATTAGATTGTCAATATAAAATCTAATTAAAATCTCATTTTAAAAGGAAGACTATTATAATAAATTAGACACAAACTTCAGATTTCATTTGCCGAACCGTGCCTTAATCACTATAATAGTGATGTGTGACTGCGAACAGCCTGTTTGCAAACTAAAATTATTCATGTTGGGGGCGACATTATGGAACTGACTATCAAAGAGTTGGCGGACGAATTATCGGTATCGAAAACTGCAATTAGAAAACATATGGACGATAAGTTCAGAGATACATATACGATAAAAAAGGGAAACAAGATTCTGATCAAAGATGAGGGTGTTGAGGTTCTCAAAGGTCAATTCAAGAACCAGAATGAACACACCGAGAGCGAACAGCCAAAGCAAACCGCTAACCAGTTATCCGTTAAGGGCGGCGATAAGCAGACTGCCCTTTTAGCTGAGCAGCTCGAAGATCAACGGAAACAAATTGATGCAAAGGACAAACAAATTGCTGAGTTACATCAACTTCTCGACCAATCACAACGGTTGCAATTGGATGTTCAAAACAAACTCAAACAGTTGGAAAGCCAAGGTACTTCTTCAGTAAAACAAACCATTCCAGAATCAGTTAATGAAGAAGATCATTCAGAGGACAAAATTCCTGACAGCTACCAGCCGAGCAATGCGCGATTTCAAGAAGCAGGGAAGAAAAAGCACTGGTGGCAGTTTGGCAGATAAGATTTTTAACTCATTTTTTGAATAGCATTTATCATTCATGGTCATATCGGCGTCGGCCGAACTAACAGCTATTATTTGGACAGCTAGTCAATTCGTACAAAAAGGAAGCGGGGAGAAATCCCTGCTTCCTTTTTTTTGTTAATGACGTGATTATTCTTTTTTGAAGCGATATTCGAACCAGAGTCGGTCTTCATATGGTTTGAGGGCCTTTTCGAGTTGTGATCGTAATAGATTAACCCGTAAGTCGGCCGCCAAGATGATGGCACAGAATGCAAGCATTGTCAGTTCAACCGCAATGAGCCCCCAATTTTGCTTGGCGGTCATCACTAGCCATTCTTCCAAAACAAGTAAGAAGATCATTGATTTGGTCTTGCTTGCAAGCCAGTACCAATGATTGATTCCTCTTAATTTTTTGGTCACGAAGGCCAATTTTTCTCCTGCCAGCCTAACTGGGTATTTAATCGCAACCTTTAGAGGGGAAGCATCTTGTGAGACCAGCCTTGATACGTAAGATGAAGATTTTCCAAGAGAATTTTTTGATAAGAAGTCGCCAATCCAAAGAGAAATCAGCAGATAAAGCATCAGACAATCAGTAATATCCAGAAATACTTTCATGACAAGACCTCCTAGAGCATATGTATTTAGGATTTCTCTTGAAAACAGTCCGTAAGTTTTCAAACGATCGTTTTCAAGCCAAACCCTTATTTGAAGCGAGTATACAATGCTTTGAAGGTGTTTTCTATTTATATTTAAAACTTAATAATGTTGGTGTTTTCATGAAAACGAACACAATTGTTTTATGATAAACGATTGAGCTAATTATTAAGAAATTCTTAAGGCCACCAAAAAAGAGCAATTTTTTGAAGTGCAAAACAATGTATTTCGGCGTGGGGAATGAGTAAAATACAGGTAGATAGTTATTTCTGGTGAGTTGTTGGGATGATGCTGAAAAGGGGCAGTGAAATGACAACGATTCAATCGATTTTAAAGCGAAGATATCAAGCGATTCTGGTCGAGAACACTCGGTATCTTAATAACCCATACGACCCGGAACGGGCCCATGATTTGCGGGTCATGATCCGGACACTCCGAGGACTAATCAAATTTTTGAAACGGCGGATCGATCCTGCCGTTTATACGGATATTGACACAAATTTAAGCCAGGCTGCCATCTTGTTCGGTGACTTAAGGGAATTAGATGTGTTAATTGAACAAGCTGGACTGTACGCATATGATCACCCGGATAAGGACGCCGATTACTTCCATTTGTTTTCGGTGTTACGTCAAAACAGACGGGATGAAATGCGACAGACATTGAATGATCAAGCTCAAGAGAAGTTTCAAAATGAGTTAAAGCAGGTTGATAAGCAACTTACCAAACTCAAATTCACCCAGTCCACTGGCTGGCATCAATATATTGTTAAAGAACTCAACCGTCGCAATCACAAATTAGTTAAGATTTATGAGGAACTAAATTTTAAGGACTATCCTGAAGTTCATCATGTGCGGAAACGTTCTAAAACCCTCAGGTATGCATCGACGTATTTTGGCGACTTTGCACCGAACAAAGCCAATAAAAGTGCCAAACTGGCTAAGGATATTCAAGATGATACTGGGACAATTACCGACGCTCATGTGAACTATATGCGGCTGCGCCAGTTGGCAGACAAAATGACCAAAGACGCCGATAAGCAACTGTTATTGAAAATTGCGGATGAGCAACTCAAAAAATTTGAATGAACGTGAAGGAGCAATTCAATGGCAATTCTTAGCTTAACTCGCGCTTGGTCAGCTTTAGAGGAACAGACCACGATTCATGTGATCTTGCCAAACGAGGTTCAGAAAAATCAAAAGTTACAGGTACTGTGGCTGCTCCACGGATTAGGAGATAACGGCAGCGGCTGGATTCGTAAGACAAATTTGGAAGTACTGATCAAATATACCAATCTGGCTGTGATCACTCCGGAAATGAACCGCAGTTTTTATATGAATTTGAAAAATGATTTACCGTACTGGGATTATTTAACTCAAGAGGTCATACCGGAAATGCGCAAGATACTACCACTATCGACAGAACCAAAGGACAACTTTGTTGGCGGTGCCTCGATGGGCGGATTCGGTGCCCTGAAGTTAGCTTTCACGCATCCTGATTGGTTCAGTGCAGTGATGCCGATGTCACCAGTGGTGGATTTAACCGAATTGCCAAAGATGATGCCGGATTACCAAGCTATTTTGGACGGAATCAGACCCCAAAAATACTTGGAAAATCTAGCGGAAAGTGTGCTGACTTCCGCACTGAGAAATCTCCGGTATTATTATTGTATTGGGGACCAGGATGTTCTAAAGCCATCGAATGACCAGTTCGTAGAATATATGAAAAATGACTTAGGACTCGATGTCGATTATTATACTGGCACAGGTGCTCACGACTGGTTATACTGGCAAAAGATGTTGCCGGGGATGCTGACGTGGCTGCTTCATGTCAATTTATTGGATGGGAAACCAATTTAAAAAACAGTTGCCAATTTGCATTGGTAACTGTTTTTGTCTCTAGTGTGCTAAAAATCCGAAGTAGCCGATCACGATGATACTCAAGATAATTCGGTACCAGCCAAATACTTTAAAGTTATTGTGCTGGATGTAGTTAAGCAAGAAGCGAATTGCAAAGTAAGCAACGATAAAGGAAACCAGCATTCCGGTTAGCAGAATAGTCGTTTGCAGACCTGTGAAGGCACCACCGTTACTGAAGTATTTATAAACCTTGAGTAGTGATGCACCAAACATGGTGGGAATGGCAAGGAAAAACGAAAACTCAGTAGCAACATATCTTGACGTTCCAATTATGATTCCACCTAAGATAGTTGCGCCAGACCGGGAAGTTCCGGGAATCAGCGAGAGCAACTGAAACATACCAATGATAAAGGCGGTGCTATACGATAATCTACTGAGATCAGTAAACTGAGGTTGCCGGTTTGCGTTCCGGTTTTCGATTACAATGAACAAAATCCCGTAAAGCAATAACATTGCCGAAACGACCTGCCAGTTCATCAAGTGAGCATCCATCCAGTCATTGAACAACAGACCGATCACCACAGAAGGCAACACGGCGACAATCACTTTGAACCAGAGTACCCAAGTTTCATGTTGCTCGACATGAGTTTTTCTTGGCGAGAGGGGATTGAGCTTGTGGAAATAAAGAACCACAACTGCCATGATTGCGCCCAACTGAATCACTACATTGAACATATCTGTGAATTGGGTGGTCTGACTCATTTTGATAAATTCATTGACCAGGATTAAATGGCCAGTTGAACTGATTGGCAGAAATTCAGTAATGCCTTCAACGATTCCTAATATAATTGCTTTGATAATGTCTAACATCATGCCAACTTCCAATCTATTTAATTTATGGGATAAGCATGCCATAAAAGGTGCTTTGAAAGTTGTGATTTACCTATTATTTACAATTTATCCACTTAATCTTTACATTATACGCTTCGATTCGACTTGCTTGCCCAAGCCTATGATTGCGCTTACAATTGCGCTAGTAACACAAATGAGGAGGAAGATATTATGAAGGCATATGGATATGAAAAGCATGGAGATCCAGAAGTTTTTCAAGAGTTTGAAGTTCCCGAACCAGCCCCATCTGCTAACCAGGTGCTCATTCGAACGATCGCAATTGGTTTGAACAATCGGGAGCGAGCTGAACGTGCTGGGGGCTTTGGCGTTATGTCATCACCATATATTCCTGGACGAGACGTCGTCGGTGAGATTATCAAAATTGGCGATCAGGTTTCTGATTTGAGTGTTGGAGAATTGGTCATGACTCACACAGAACGCGGCTATGCTGAGCTGGTACTTGGTGATTTGGATGCAACCGTCGTGATTCCTGATGGGATTACCCCAACTCGGGCGGCTGGCTTAATTACACCAGGCCTGACAGCATACAAAGCTGTTAAATATTTTGCGGATGTTCAGCCTGATCAGACCGTGATTGTCAAAGGTGCTTCTGGTGGCGTGGGTTCACTAGCAGTTCAGATTGCAACTGATTTGGGGGCCAATGTGATTGGCATTGCATCCAGTCATAATAAGGACTACGTTGAATCCATCGGGGCGACTCAGTTTGTTGCCTATGATCAAACTGATCCAGCAACAGAGTTGGCCGATACTGGTGATGTTGTTCTCAACACGGCAATGAATGGTGCCGGTACCGACGATGACGTGAAGATAGTGAAGCCGGATGGTGTTATTGCCAGCGTCGCTCATAATTCACCCGTCACGGATAAGCCATTGAAATTTGCCCACATTCATCCAACAGATGCGATGAGTGATCGCGAAGCCATGCAGGCGGTCATTGAGCTGATGCGTGAGGGTAAACTTGATATTAACATTGGGTACAAGTTACCATTTGATAGAGATGGGTTTGTTAAAGGCCACCAGTTGCTGGAAGAGAAGCATGATGGTCGGGTAATTATTGTTCATTAGACTTTTTTGTAAGTTAAGAGCCGAACTTCCTTGATAGTGGGAGTTCGGCTCTTTTTTGGTTAAATTTGGATTTAGTTTGTGGTTGGTTCACTGTTGGTTGGCTGAAACGTGTTCCGACGCAACTGATGCTAACTTCTAAGGATGCTTTGACCAAAACCCGAAACCCGGGTTTTAATCAAAGCACCCTTAGAAACCGCATCTCCCGGGTCTCGTCGCACTCTAATCAAAGTGTCTCCACTCCCTATCCATCAATGCTCGGGCGACAAACAAGCCCATCGGTAGGAAGATGATAATCAGTGCTGCCTTTGTCAGCCAGAGTGCGCCGACGCTGATTTGATTGATTCCGATGCTATACACCGCTCTGTAAATATACAATCCCGGAACCATGATTACAATTGATGGGACGGTCAATGAAATTCTTGGGTATCCGTTATATCTGTTAACTAACGAAGCAATTAGGCCAGCGACTAATGCCGCGATGAAGGCTGCTGCTGCTGGTGGAACGCTCGTTAGGTCGACCATTTCCAGTCTCAATGTGTTGGCAACTGCTCCGATTAATCCGGCAGTCATTGCCATTTTTTGTGAACTGTTAAACATAATCGAGAAGCCGTAGACCCCACAAAAACTGGCGGGAATCCGCAACAGCATGAGCATCAATGGTGATAATCCTAAAGGGAGAAAGTTTTCTGGTCGGAAATCGAACAGAAGCGCAACCAGCCAGCCAACGAGGGCTGCAACGGCCGTAATCATGATAGCGTATGCCATGCGCTCTAATCCCGATCGCATATCTAATTTGGAAATATCCAAGAAACTGGTGATAAACGGAAATCCGGGAATCACGAACAACATGGCGCCAATATAACCAGCTTCATGTTGCGCCAAAATTTGGAAGTTGGATTCAAATATTTTGAATGAGAACATGTAGGCGAGACAAGCGATCGCCACTGCAATTGAAATGCTGGCAATGGTCGTGATGTGTTGTTTACCCATGGAGCCACGGAAATATTGACCAATTCCAGCACCGATAAAGGAACAGATCATTTCAGGAATGCCACCGCCCAGCAAAAAAATAAATCCGCTGCAGGCCAATGCTGCTGCAAATCCCGAAATGATCGGACTGTATTGAACGGGTCGTCGCTCAATTTCACTGATCTTGGTATGAATTTGTTTGACGGTTGCTGTGCCAAAGTCTCGTTCAAAATAGTTCACAAAATTTTCTAACGTATTCAATTTATCAGTGTTGACACCCGTATTTGGTAAAGCGAGTACTTGCGAGTAACTGTGATCGTTGATAAAACAGGTAAATTGAAGTGAACTCAGGCCGATATCTGCTGAACAGGTGAGGCCAAGCACTCTGGCGACCGTATTCATAGCGTCACGAACCCGCCAGGCTCCGGTTCCACAGGAAAGCATCACAATACCAACTCGGCCAACAATAGAAGCCCGTTCCCTCAAACCGGCTTCTTTGGCAGGAACAGACTCATCAGTGGTAAACGATTTCCAAGGAATCGTCATATGATGATTCTGAGATAAATGGAATTTTTTCGGTACATTTGGTTGCTGGCTGTTTGCCATGATTTCCTCCAGAATACTTTTTAAATCGGTAAATGCATACAATATTGTATTATATGCGGACTGTGAAACAACTTTCAAGTTGGTAAGGGCTTACAGTTGGAAGTTTAATTAATTGGCAAATAAAAAATCCCTGATGTGGGCATCGGGGATTGGTGTTTCGCTGTTTTACTGTTATTTTGTTGAAACGTGCTCCGACACAACTGACACTGCGATCTAAGATTCTCGGGTTAAAATCCAAAACCGGGATTTAAACCCGAGAAGCCTTAGTTCTCCGTGTCAAACCGTTGTTTGTCGCACTCTATTCAATTGACACCAACTGCACATTACTAGCGCCATCCACCAGCCGGATATTTCCCAATAGGCTGTCGATAGTACCGGTGAAATGGCTCAAGTCCAATGAAATCACGATACTGGCGATGTTATGAATCGGGATGTTTTGGTTAATCGTCAACACGCTGGCACTGGTTTCCGAAATAGTTGTCAGGACCTTTGACAAGATTCCCCGTTGGTTTTCGAGCATCAAAGAAATGACGGCTTTTCGATCCATCATATTTTCTTCCGGCAAAAACACCAGGTCCTTATATTTGTAGAAAGTTCCTCGACTAATGCCGACAACCTTGACCGCTTCACTGACCTGCTTGACTTTGCCGCTCTCCAATAATTGACGGGCGTGAATCACCTTGTCAAACGACTCTGGGAGAATTGAGCTATCAACGATGTAATACTTTTCCACGTTCACTTACCTCACTCACTACGCCGGTCGAATCAACCGCCATCTTGCGGACATTCCATTTTGGGAATGCCGCTTTGGCATTGGCTACGATTTGATCAGCGTTCTTTTCATTTGCAGTGATAGCCATCATGGTCGAACCACTGCCGCTAATGTACATGGTACCGCCAAACTGTTCTGAAATATTCTTAGCCTGGCTGTAATCTGGAATTAATTTGGCGCGATATGGTTCGTGCATCCGGTCGTCACAAGCTTCATGAATCATGTGGATGTCGCCGATTTCCAGAGCCTTGGTCATGGCAGCGCAGTGGCTAACTTGGTGAATTGCGTCCGCGTAACTCATTGATGTTGGTAATACCTTTCGTGCGGCATGCGTACTAACCTCGTAATCTGGAATCAGGGCAACAAAGTGCAGCTTGTCGCTGACACCGTACTGAATGATTTCCGGTTGATTCTGATCATTCAGAAATGACACGCACAATCCACCAAGAATGGCGGGGGTGACATTATCCGGATGGCCTTCCATCTCAGTGGCCAGGACCAGCAGTTGATCCGTTGAAATGGCATTGTCATACCAAACGCTGGCAGCCTTCAAGCCGGCAACAACGCAGACAGAAGAACTACCAAGACCGCGGGCAACCGGAACATCGCCCTCAATATCGATTTTGACATCCGGCACCGGCTTGTCTAAGAAATCACAGCCCTTAACAAATGCTTGATAGACCAAGTTATCTTCATTTTGAAATTCTTTCGGAGATCCGGTGATTACTAAATGCTCTAAACTTTTATCAAATGCAATCGTTGAATAATACGATACTGCCAAGCCGAGGCAGTCGAAACCGACGCCGACGTTGGCACTAGTTGCTGGCACTTTGATCTTTATCATAGAATACCTCCTCAACTTTTTGTTTTACATAATCAGTCATTTGATCTTTTTGAATCACACTTTCGTGGCGGACAGGCAAGTCCCAGACTTTTTGCAGGTTATCCGGAATTGGTTCATTGGTTGCTTCATGCAAATCCTTCATCACTTGTTGGACATCATCTGAAGTCTCGGGCAGAACCGCATTAGCCACCGCATTGACAAATTTGTATGGGCTGGCAGTGCTCAACAGGATCATCGGTGTGTCAGGATCGATCTTCTGATAGTCGCGCATGACCTTGTAACCAGCGGCGGTATGTGGATCCATCAAATAGCCGTTTTCTTCGTAAACCTCAGCAATTGAGCTCTCAATGTCAGCATCAGTGCTGTACCCACAATAGAAGTCTTCTTGAATATTGGCCAAAACTTCTTTAGAAACTTCATACTTACCGCTGTCTTCTAAATCATCCATCAGCTGTTTCACATATTCGGTATCTTCGCCACTCTTATAGTAGAGTAACCGTTCAAAGTTGCTAGAGATTTGAATATCCATACTTGGGGCGACTGTCTGGAAGAACGGACGATTACGGTCATAGACACCGTGGTTGAAGAAGTTAGCCAAGACGTTATTTTCGTTACATGCCACGACAAACTTGTTCACGGGCAAGCCAAGCATCTTTGCATAGTAACCGGCCAAGACATCACCGAAGTTTCCGGTTGGCACGGTGAAGTTCACTTTCTCGCCAACTTTAATCGAGCCGTTGTTCACCAGTTGTTTGTATGAATCGAAGTAGTAAACAACTTGGGGGATCAGCCGGCCGATGTTGATCGAGTTGGCACTGGATAAGCTGACGTCATCACCGAGTGACTTTTTCAAATCAGCATCGTTAAAGATCCGTTTGACATTGGTTTGGGCATCGTCAAAGTTACCTTCGATGGCGGCAACTTTGGTATTATTCCCGCCAGTTGTGATCATTTGCAGCTTTTGAATCTTGCTGACACCACCATCGGGATAAAAGACGATGATCCCCATGTTGGCCAGGTCCTTAAAGCCTTCCAGGGCAGCCTTACCAGTGTCACCACTGGTAGCCGTTAAGATCATTACCTTATTATTGTCGGTTAAAACATGTTTCATTAATTGAGGTAACAATTGCAGGCCGACATCTTTAAAGGCACTCGTTGGCCCGTGGAATAGTTCCAAGACGTGGAAGTCATCCACATCGACTACCGGGGTGATCTTTTGCGTATCAAAACTGTCTTGATATGCGGCGGAAATACTTTCATCAATTTCATCGGCTGAGAAGTCCGGTAAGAGGATTGTGAGGACTGCTCGGGCGATATCTTGATAATTTAATTTTAATAATTTTTCGAAGTTTACTTGGAGTTTTTCCAAGTCAGGATAAACGAAGAGACCCTTGTCATCAGCGAAGCCCTTCTTGATAGCTTTCTTGGCTGAAATTTGTACTGAACCGTTTCTGGTACTCGTATAATATTTATTCATCAACTTTACTCCTTGCATTTCTATGATTTATATGATAATCTGTTTTCATGTTAAATACAAGTGTTTATTATTTGTGAACACAAGAAAATTGGAGGTTGAAGCTGTGAATATTGCGATATTAGGATTCGGGACAGTTGGTTCCGGCGTTTACAAAATTATTAAAAATGCAAAGCGCCAAGCCCAAAACCTCCATGTAAAGCATATTTTAATCAGAAAGAATAAAAAACCGGATTTACCGGAAATGACTGATAGTATTGATGAGATTTTGAACGACAAGGATGTCGATGTGGTGGTCGAAGTCATTGGTGGCATCGAGCCTGCCCATCAATACATAGTGGATGCGCTGAAGCACAAGAAACACGTGATCACCGCTAACAAAGCTGTGATTGCGCAGTATATGGATGAATTTACCAAGGTGGCTGCTGAAAATGACGCCAAGTTCTACTTTGAATCAAGCGTCGGTGGTGGGATCCCATGGATTCAAGGTTTGGAAAGAGCATTGCGAGTCGACGATGTGAACAAGATTCATGGAATCTTCAATGGAACGAGTAATTTTATCCTGGATCAGATGCATCGGACCGGTAAGCCGTTTAACGACGTCTTGATGGAAGCTCAACAATTAGGATATGCTGAAGCCGATCCAAGTGCTGATATCGACGGTCTCGACGTTGCCAACAAATTATGTATCAGCGTGGACATTGCTTACGATCTCTTCATTAGACCCACCGACGATTTGCCAATCTTTGGAATTCGGAATATTACCGAAGATGATATGACGCATTTTGATAAGTTGGGAATGACCATTAAATTAATGGGAAAGAGTCATCAGCGTGGAGATGAATTCGACTACGTGGTTGAACCGACCTTGTATTACGGCGACACCCTTGAAGCCCATACCCGTGACAATTACAATTTGATCTCTCTAATTGGGGAAACCATTGGCACCTTGAAGTTTATGGGTCAGGGAGCTGGTCAATTACCAACTGCCAATGCGGTAATTCAAGATATTCTCGATATTTTCCAAGGCAAGGAACATTTGAAGCGCGAGTTCAAGAGTACATTCAAGTTCCAACCTAATTTGACCAAGAATAATTACATTGTCAGATCAGAAATCGATTGCTCGCAGCTGTTTGGCGACTTTGCCCCCGAGCTTCGTGGCGACTACCTAGTCGTTCACGACATTCCGGTGGGCGAGATGCACCGATTGATGAGACAAGTGCTACAACGCGATGAAACCGCGTTTATGGCAAGTTTACCAACTAAGAAAGGAGGAGCAGTAAAATGATAGTAGCTAAATTTGGTGGAAGTTCAGTTGCAGACGCGGGCCAGTTCAAAAAGGTTCGTGCAATCGTTGAAGCAAATGCAGATCGAAAAGTAATCGTGGTGAGTGCCGCAGGTAAGAGTGATAGTGAGGCCATTAAAGTCACCGATTTACTGATTCAAGTGGAAAAATTGAGAGACGCGGGTGAAGATTACATGCCAGTGTTCAATCACATCCAAAGTCGATTTGTTGGAATTAGGGATGCACTTGGTTTGAAGGTGGCGATCGAAACCGACTTGAAGAAGATCGGCAAACAGATTCCAACTTGCAGCCATGATTATCTGGTATCCCGTGGTGAATTTTTAACTGCCAAATTAATGGCTGACTTTTTGGGCTACCAATTCATTGATGCTGCCCGCTTCTTGGTATTTGACCAAAACGGCGTTAACTACGGTGAATCAATCAACCGGCTTCGTGACTTCATGAGCTATGATGATCATATTGTGGTTCCTGGATTCTACGGTGTTGACGAAAATGGGTTGACTCACTTGATGCCTCGCGGAGGAAGTGACATTTCCGGTGCCTTGTTGGCAAACTTTGTTGATGCTGACTTATATGAGAATTGGACTGACGTTTCTGGTATCAAGATGGCTGATCCGCGGATTATCAATAACTCCCGTAAGATCAACGAACTTACTTATGAGGAACTTCAAGAACTGTCCTACATGGGCATCAGCGTCTTCCAAGAAGAAGCTATTCAACCGGCTAAAGAAAAGCAGATTCCGATTGCAATTTTGAACACCAACCATCCTGAAGAAGATGGAACGTTGGTTGTCGATTCCGCAGACCACAAGTCTCACCAACTGGTAACAGGAATTGCCGGTAAGAAAGATTACGTTGTGATCTCCATTCAAAAATATCAATTAAACAAACGTCTCGATGTGATGGCCAAGGTTTTTTCCGTCATTCAACGATTCAATGTTAAATTTGATTACGTTCCAGCCGGTACTGATTCCGTTCGTTTCCTGGCAAAACGTGCAGATGTTGACGGCCAATTAATGGCGATCGTCAATGCATTGAAGTCAGAATGCGACTTGGACAGTGTGAAGTTGGAAAAGAATATTGCCATGGTTGCCGCTGTTTCCTCACAACTTGGTAAACGGCCAGCGATTGCTGGTAAGATTCTTGACCTTCTCGATAACAGCCAAATCAAAATTCATTTGGTAGTTCAAGAAGGTAGTGACATCAAGGTTGTTTTCGGGGTTGCCAATAGCGACTACGAAAAAACCATTGAGAAGATTTATCGGAGCACTGCTGTAAGTGCGACCAGGCTTAAGATGGTAATATAGGTGCACGCAAATAGGAAGCTGGGACAAAAGTGCAAACTTTTGCCTCAGCTTTTTAGTGGTTCCATTATTACTTAGTCGAAACGTGCTCAAATCGGCTGATCCCGGCCATTTAAGGGATCAAAACGCCTCTTTTCCCACTCTCTTTTGCTTTACTTGATGAGCTGAATGATAGAATTCAGAATCTCGTCCCGACTACTTTCTTCTCTCACCAATAAATAGAAATCACGAACGAAATGTTCGCCAAGAGATTCAACAGGAACATTTGCCGGCAGATCCTTATCAGAAAGCAGTGCCTGGCCAACTCCTTGCGCCACCATTCGGCGGATCAAGCCACTGTTATTGACGTGAATGAGCTTGGCTGGCTGGACATCAGCTTCTCGGAAATACTGTTCGGTGTAGTAGCCAATCCCGGAACCGGGTTCTCTGGTAATCCAGTTACCATTGTCGACACCGGCTTTAACTAACTGATCTTTGCCGATCGAAATTCGAGAAATGTTTTCGGTGACCAACGGTTTTTCGATGATCCCGATATCAATTTTATAAGTCTCTAATTGATTTAAGACGCCCTCAGAGTTGGAGACGGTGACGTCAAAATCGAGATTGGGAAGGGATGTTACTAACTGATTGGCAATCTTGGCAAACAAAATTCGTGAAACGGTTTGGGAAATGCCAAACTTGACCTTTTCGTTGCCCTCAGCGCCCAAGCGGGTGATTTGATCGTTGACGTCCTGCCAGTTCTTAAGGATTTTGCCAGCACGTTTGTACAGCAGTTTGGCGGCTTCTGTGGGCACAATCTCACGTCGGCTCTTACGTTCGAACAGCTCTGTGTGTAGTTGTAACTCGAGCTGCTTGATCTGATTAGAGACCGTTGGCTGGGTGATGAACAGCTGTTGAGCAGCTAACGAAAAACTGCGGGTTTTATAGACGACCATGAAGGTTTCCAAGAATTTGAACATGTTGTCGGCTCCTTATAGATTTCATTTATAATAAATATACATAATATCAATTTTATTTATTCTACCACACATGCTATTATTAAGCTCATCTAAGAGAGGAGACGACCGCATGAAGTTATTTTTGAAGAAGTTACCTTTACCAATTTGTGGATTAATACTTGGAATTGTGTCATTGGGGAATTTATTTAAGACCATTGGGTTACCAATCGTCGGGAACGCATTTGGAATTCTATCAATCGTACTAATTCTCCTGGTGATCGCAAAGATTGGGGTTCATTTCAAATTAAGTCTCAATGATTTAAATGATCCGATTATTGCATCAGTTGCCCCAACCTTCACGATGTCCCTGATGATTATCAGCACTTTTCTGAAATCATGGGGCATTCCAGTATTACCAATTACCGTTTGGACATTCGCAGTGATTTTGCAATTCGTTATTATGGGTTATTTCATTTATCGCCATTTACTACGTCCAACCGTTGAACTCGATCACGTCTACCCAAGTTGGTTTGTACTTTTCGTTGGGATCGGGGTTATCCCGGTAACAGCCAATAACTTCATCCCAGCAGTCGGCACACCGGTCCTTTGGTTGTCATTAGGACTATATGCCATCCTGCTGCCAATCGTCTGCATTCGCTTGTTAAGACGTGAATTCATGTTCGAAGCTACTTTGCCTTTACTGACAATCATGGCAGCCCCGGCATCACTTTGTTTGACCGGCTACTTGTCAATGAATGCCAACCCATCATGGGGCTTCTCACTGGCAATGGTTCTGTTGGCTCAAGCATTATACTGGGGAACTTTGACTAAGATTTTCAAATACGTGCGCTTATCTTTCTACCCTAGTTTTGGCGCCTTCACTTTCCCATTGGTGATCTCAGCTACTGCCTTAAACTTATTTAATAACAGCTTCCACATGGCAAACGGCCTGAACTCAATCATTGGAATGGTCGCAAACTTGGAAATCACAATCGCAACCTTCATGGTTGTCTTCGTGGTGATCAAGTATGGGCAATTCCTGGTTAATCTTGCCAGCCAAGCAACTGAAACTAAAAAAGTGACTGTCTCTGAAGATGAGACAATTACCAAATAAACCAAAAAACGGAAACCAGTCACAAACTGGTTTCCGTTTTTTAATTTACATATCAAAGGCTTTTAAATACTGAACCGTTCCATGAACCCCATCCAGCCCGCCATCGATAAGCGGCTTAGCCATAAATACATCATCAGGAACCGGCATTGGTGACTTGATGCCAAATTGACTTGCCTTTTGATAGCCGAACTTTGGATAATAGTCTGGCCAACCAGTGACAACAATGAACTTATAGCCAAGTTTGATTGCCCGGTTGTCGAGCTCGCCAATAATCAAACCGCCAACGCCGGATTTTTGGGCGGCCGGGGCAACTGCCAAAGGTGCTAAAGCCAGTCCGGTTGCTGAAGTGTCGCCGTCCACAACTCGAACTTCGCTCAACAGGCCATGGCCAAGTAATTGAACACCATTTTCAGCAACTACTTCCAGTCGTTTTTGATAAGTGGGATCTTCCCGAATTTTATCCACTAATTCGGCTTCGTGACGATATCCGTTTGCCGTTTTTGAAAACGCTGTTCGGATCAAGTCACTCACAGCAGAGTAATCACTTTGGCGAACTGTTCTAATCATCAACATGCAGACACCCCTCCAATTCAACTTATGTATTTAATCCTAGTCTCATTTTTTATGATCTGTATGGGTAATGTACGATGCTGCACCGTAACAGACGATCAAAATAACTAAGCCAACACTTACCAATGGAACAGCGACTGTCCGGTTGCCCATAATCAAGAAGATCACGGCAGCAATACACATTACCATTGAAATTAAGCCTGCAAACCCAATTAATGCCCGCATTTAATTTACCTCCATAAATTATCTAATACATCGAGTATAACCGAAAGTACCACCCAATTTCAAAACTTTCAAAAGATTTTTAAACGCCCAGATCCATTGATAAGATGGCATTTTAATGAGATTTCTCTCATAAAAATTTAAAAAGGTTGTTGACAGACTCTCCGTTCATGAGCTATAGTTCATTCAACATTTAAATACGACTAATTGATTTGGTCCGGTGGATTAGAATCCTAGCTTTACAAAGAGAGTGCCTGGTTGGTGTGAGGGCATTAAAACTCCGATTTGAAAGATCGAATTCGATAAGTTCACTTTTCGAGGTGAGATGGTAGCACCCATTAACGTGCGGGCGTATCGGAAGTTTTCTTCCTGTACGCTTCGAGGAGTTGTTTGTGAGAATAACTCAAATTAAGGTGGTACCGCGTTAACTTAACGTCCTTTGGTTTTTATAACCAGAGGGCGTTTTTTTAGTCGGATTAATAAAAAATAAAAGGAGTGGTCATTATGAAGTACGGTATTATTGGCGCAGGAGCAATGGGAGTTAGGTATGGCGTAATGTTACAAGAAAACGCCGGAGTCGACGTTGATTTCATCGATACTTGGGAACCCAACGTTGACAAGATTCGTCAACAAGGTGGCGTTACGGTTGCCCGTGATCACGAAAATCGGCGGGTTGTTCCAATCAACATTTACTATCCAGAAGAATATACAGGCCACCCAGACGTTTGGATCGTCTTTAAGAAGCAAATGCAATTAGCTGAAGAACTCGAGCGCGACAATAAAGCTGGCATCTTTCATGATGATCAATATGTTTTCTCAGCAATGAACGGCATGGGCCACTTTGAGAAAATCGCAAAGTATTTTCCCAAAGATAACATCATTTGTGGGACCGCGATGATTGCCACTCGAATGGATGGACCTGCTGATATCGACTTTATGGGAGCTGAAGGCGACGAAGTCATGCACATGGCGCGTTACAATAACGAAAAGCCAGATACTAAGACCAAAGCCATTTTCGATGATTTCACCAATGCCAAATTAGGACCAGTCTTCGCTGATGAATGGAAAGGCATGTGCATGTCAAAGGTTGTCTTCAACGCCGTGACCAACACATTATGTACAATGTTTGAAATGCAAATGGGTCAATTTATCGAATATCCTGGTGTACGTAAAATGTCTCAGCAATTATTTGATGAAGCTTACGATGCTTGTGAGCGGGCTGGCATTTACTTGATCGCCACTCGTCAAGAACAAGTTGATTCAGTGATCACTGTAAGTAAGGAATACAAGTATCACTATCCATCAATGTATCAAGACTTCTCAAAGGGTCGGCCAACCGAAGTTGATTATATCAATGGTTACATTGCCAAAATCGGTCGGGAACATGATTACGTCTGCCGAACGCATGAGTTTGTTGTTCAGGAAGTTCACATGGCAGAAATGATGCGGAAATATCACAAACCACAAACTAACGTTGCAGATAAGAACGACGATTCACAAAAGGCAGGTGTTCGCGTATGAGTTTCCAATTTTCAGAACGGGTTCCCAAAAACGATAGCGATCCAGTCGGCGACATTTTAAAGGTTGCCGGCAGTCCAGATGTCATTTCCTTTGCTGGTGGGTTACCAGCCCCGGAATTATTTCCCATTGAGGCTTTAAAGAAAGTTACCAACCAAGTTTTTGATGAAAGCGGTCGAGAAGCTTTACAGTACGCCTCCGCAATTGGGTATCCGGCTTTACGTCAGCAGATCGCCCAACGGATGAACAAGCAGGGCATCAAGGCAACCGTTGATAATATCATGATTACCACCGGTTCACAGCAGTCAATCGACATCACAGCTAAAATGTTTATCAATCCTGGTGATACAGTGATTGTCGAGAAACCAACCTACCTCTGTGCCTTAGATGTATTCCGCAGTTACGGTGCCCATATTGTTGGCGTTGAAATGGACGAGGATGGCATGAAGATGGATCAATTAGAGAAAGCCGTTGCTGAGAATTCGAACACTAAATTTATCTACACGATTCCTAATTTCCAAAATCCAACTGGCAGAACCATGTCCGCTGAACGCCGTAAGCAGATGATTGAAATTGCCAATAAATATGACATCATGATTATGGAAGATGATCCATACGGCGCCATTCGATTTGCGGGCGACGACATCGAACCAGTGAAGTTCTATGACAAAGAACAACGTGTGATTTACTTAAGCACGTTCTCTAAGATCTTAGCACCTGGCTTAAGATTAGGCTGGATCGTCATGAATAAAGATTTAATGCCCAAGTACAGCGTGATGAAACAATCCGCTGATGTGCATTCAGATAATTTAACGCAACACATTGTTGCCAAATTTATGTCCGAATACAACATTGATGAACATGTTGACAAGATTCGCAAAGTCTACCGTCAACGTGAAAACGTCATGATGGCGGCCATCGAGAAGTATTTCCCAGCCGGCGTTAACTACAGTCATCCTGAAGGCGGTCTGTTCATCTGGGTCGAAGTTCCCGGTGACGTTGACACGATCAAATTATTCAACACCTGCATTAAGCATAATGTGGCCTTTGTACCAGGCGAACCATTTTACCCCGATAAGGTCACCCCGGGCACATTCAGATTGAATTACTCCAACATGTCTGAAGATCAAATTCAAACCGGAATTGAGCGCTTAGGCAGTGCGATTAAAGAAACGATTGAACAAAACGAAACATCCAGTGTGGCTCAGCATTAATCGAAGATTCCTTAAGGGGGTTGATACCAGCATTTATATATAGAAAATTGACCAACTCAGAAAACGATCGACATAGTGATGATTGCAGGAGAATCCTGACACATAGTATAGAAGAAACATGAGAATAATATGATGAAATGAAATTGGAAGTTCCCGCAGGCATGTGGGGACTTTTTTGATACATAAGCTTCATTTAAGTTCCCCAAAGTAAACTTCATTCATCAACTAAAAATGAATGGAGGATTCAAAATGGATATTTTAAAAATGGATGCAACTGAATATTGGGAAGATTTTATGAGCCGCAATCAGGTTCACCACGCAAACTTTGAAACCTGGTCATTCACGGATCGACCGAACTCAGCTGATATGTTGGTTGAAATGGTTGTCCGTGGACAGAAAACCGCATACAGCTCCTGGTTTGATTTTTATGACGCTGATCAGGTTGTGCCAACAGTCGGTGATTACCGGATGATACTACGGCAGAATGGTGATCCAGCCGGGATTGTTCAATTGAGAGTTGTCGAAATCGTTCCGTTTAAGTGGGTTTCACAAGAACACGCCTATTTGGAAGGTGAAGGGAACCGCTCACTGAAGTATTGGCGTCAGCTGCATAAGCAACTATTCCGTAAACAGGCCAAATTTCGTGGCAAGTCGTTCTCACTGGAAAGCCCAGTTATTTGTGAGGTATTCGAGGTGATTGATCTCCCACAGATTTAATTGTCTCACCCCCTTGAATAAATGATAGTATATTAGTTGCGAGTTAATTCGACTGCTAATAAATTCTATGGGGGCAACAAGGTGAAATCCACAGCTAACGAGCAAAATGATAATGCTAAAAAGCATCCATTTCTAGTCATTACCATTGTGGCGTTCATGACTTTCATGGGTGTTCTGACGGAAACTTCAATGAACGTCACGTTTCCAACTTTAATGAAACAATTCAACATTTCGCTGCCAACGGTCCAGTGGGTGACGACTGGGTATCTGTTGATGGTGGCTTTGCTAACAATAACGTCGGCCTTTTTAAAGCGGCGATTCACAAATAAGCAGTTATTCGTCTCGGCGGCGTTGCTGTTCATTACTGGTGATATTATGTGTGGTCTTGCTCCCAGTTATTGGGTGCTGCTGGTCGGCCGATTGATCCAGGCAGGATGTGTTGGCCTCACTGGTCCTTTGATGAATAACATTATTTTGGATATTGTTCCACCCCACAAATTAGGTACCTACATGGGGATGGCGAACCTGATTGTTTTGGTTGCGCCAGCACTGGGGCCAACGTTTGGTGGAGCCGTGGTGTCCTTTGCCAGCTGGCGGATGATTTTTTGGATCACCGTTCCGATCACGTTAATTTTGTTAGTGCTGGGAATTTTTATTAT
This sequence comes from Lentilactobacillus otakiensis DSM 19908 = JCM 15040, assembly GCF_001434145.1. GTDB lineage: Bacteria > Bacillota > Bacilli > Lactobacillales > Lactobacillaceae > Lentilactobacillus > Lentilactobacillus otakiensis. The sequence goes on from NZ_AZED01000008.1 coordinate 82,130, forward strand.
CAGACAGTATACGCAGACCGAACGTTATGAGTTTGATTGGTTGCGGTTTGGTGTCCTGGCAATGGGGATGATCACCTTGCTGTTAGGCTTTAACATCATGGGTCAGCCAGGTGTCCTAGTGAAATTTCTTTGTTATATGGTCGTCAGTCTGGCACTTTTCGTTCTTTTTGGGTGGTTGTCAAAACACAGCCACAAGGCCTTATTTAAACTTTCGGTCTTCAAGCGGCCGGTATTTTTGTTCAGTTTCCTACCATATATATTTCTCCAGTACTCAAACATCGGCCTGAATTTCATGCTGCCAAGTTATGTTCAAATGGTCAACGGAGCGACCGCTTTTATTGGTGGACTGATTCTGTTGCCCGGCAGTGTGCTCAATGGATTAGGACAGCCGATTTATGGTTGGATGCTCGACCGTTTTGGCGGTAAGCTGCCGCTATATCTTGGTAATTCACTATTTCTGGTACCAATCGTGATCATGATGGTCATGGGCCAGCAGATGTCTGTTCTGGTTGTAACAATTCTGTATACAGTCTTTGCAACTGGCCGCTCGATGGCTTTTGGAAATAGTATGGCATATGGATTGAAACATTTGCCTAGAAATGAGCAACAGGACGCAAATGCCATTTATGGAACAGGAAATATGTTGGCTGGATCACTTGGAACCACGGTAATCGCAACAATGATGACCTCAATCCACATTGCTAATTTTTCACGTGTTCAAAACATTGTGGCAGGTAGTCGATTGGCATTTGGGATGTTGGCACTATTTGGTGTGATTAACTTTTTCTTGTTTAGGAGATTGTTTAAGAGTAGCAAGTAATAGAATGCTTGAGAATAAACTAAGCCAGCCAAATGGCCAAGGGCCGTTCCAAAAATTATCATGGCAATGTGGTTGTTTATCTCTCGGATTTTGATAATACTAGTGATTATCTAAACTACGTCAAAGATAATAATCATCAAAAATTAGCCAGAGAGATTATTAAGTTGTTCCCCAATACACCAGTTGACTATCAGCTTTCATATTATGCTGCGGAAAACTATGGTATCGAACGTGACCCGGGATGGGATGGTGATGACTTTGATCCCGATCCAGTTAAAGGATACACGGATATCGTGTCGTTCAAACCAATTGCCAACTATTTAATGAATCATCGAAATGAATCAAATGCTAAAAAGTTGGCTGGCGTCAAAAAATTACTCGCAAAATCAGGTTATCCAGCTGCCAAGCGGGATAACCTGTCCGGGTATCATCTGGGAATCTACATTGTGAACAATGTTAAGACTTCCCAATCCATAACAGATCATTCCAAATTGAACTGGTATGGTCTAATTATTGGAAAGCCGTCGAGCTGAGTTAGCTCTTGGTAGTTTCGGGGGTTAGATAAATAGTTTCATATGAATCTACAAATTAAGAAGGCATCCCAAAATCTCTGATTAGATTTTAGGATGCCTTTTTACTATCTTTCTTAAGCTATATGAATAATTTTTGAACTAGAACTAAATGTTTACAAGTGAATTTCAGTTGAATAGAATCAGTTTTTGCTCGTTGACCTGATATTCCCCAGCGTTTGCTTAAACGCTTCTTGAACCTTGTGATTGTTGAGCATTAAGAAAACCACGACTAGTTCGATGATTCTTGTGATGATGATAAATTCTATCTCGTACGAAGACATAGAGCCGGAGAACGGACCACCATTTGTCATCGGGTAGCCGATTAAATCAATCATTGAATGAAGTGCCACAACAATCCAAATGTTTCCTGTATACAGTGTGATTACACTAAAAAGCATACCAACACCAAATGCAGCAAAGATTTGTAAGAACGTTTCAATAATGCTCTGACCGTTCAATATATTGGATGCATGGGAAATACCAAAGAGTCCAGAGCTTATTAGTATGGCTACTAGGATGCGGTTCTTATCCGATTTGATCTTTGCCGTCAGCAAAGCCCAAAGAGCAATGTACCGAAACATAAATTCTTCCTTGAACCCAGTCCACACGATCATCAATGTAATCCCGACTAAGGATGTTTGACCCAGAGCAAGATCAAAATGGCCAAATAGTCGTGCCCAGCTTCCTGCATTCATCCCAAAATTCAATAACGCGGTAAATATAGTTAGAAGTAGCCACCAGTAACTGACCTTTGAGTTGATTCCTAACTTTGGGAGCTTGTAACCCCAAGCTTTCATTGTATATATTAAAATCACAAATATCGAGATGATGGCAAATGGAACAATTGGTGCAGTGTATGAAAACTGAAACCCGAATGTTTTCGATGTAATAGCAATTGACGTGAACGATAATGTGAGTACATATGCGGTAAGTATTCGTAAGGTAATTCCAGATGTTGGTACAATTACCAATTGAACGTAGGGAATAAGCAAGAAAATAAATACGACAAGTGAAATAATTAATACTGTCCACTTTTGAATGCTTAGTGTCCCAATGAATGGATGTGCAAGAATTGATATTGCACTCATAAGTGTGAAAGGGAATAATGCAACTAAGATGATTCTCAATAAGTTATTCACTAATGCAGCAAGACGCTTTGCGGGTTCCGCTTGAAGACAAGTCCCGAACACAAGCGATATTCCAGCAATGATAATTTCCTTTTGTGGTGACTGTGAGCTACTACTTTTAAGCAGAAATGCAGTACCAATGATGATGAACGCCAAGAAGCATTCTAACTTGAAAACTAGAAGCATTCGATTTTTGGTCAATTTAACTATCTCCTATTATTTGCTTTGACTTGTGGTGCCCTATTCATTTGCTTCATTATCTGACACATACTCCAAAATGTCCCCCGGCTGACAATCCAAAACTTCACAAATCTTTGAAAGGGTTTCAAAGCGAATCCCCTTGGCTTTGCCAGTTTTAAGGATTGATAAGTTGGCGGGGGTAATGTCGATCTCTGCAGCTAACATTTTTGAAGTAATGCTTTTATCCAGTAATACTCTGTCTAAATTTACTTTGATCAAAGATATCACCGCCTAAACAATTTTGTCGGAGTCTTCTTGCAGTTGAATACCATATTTGAACATGATATAGATCACGTAGAAGGCAAACCAAATTAGGAGAGACGTCCCTTCACTTCCCTGGTCCGGAGAAATTGATGATGAGTTTATATTAAAGGCACTCCCTAATACGTCACCGCAATAACTCGTCAGAAGCATGCCACCATAACCCCATAGGATTCCCTTCATGTATTTTAAATTCACGGGTTTAAAGTAAATGGTCTGGCGGACATTTGAAATGAGCTTGAATACCGAGAAGGAAACCAGTGTGATGAATCCCAACATAAGTAAAAGAAATATGAATGATAGCAAAATGACCCAAATGTTTGACGAGCCACCAATTCCGCTGATAATCTCATGAACAACGCCATTTCGTGATGCGGGGATGAGCAAATAGGCAATTCCTGAAATAACAAAAATGATTCCCAAGGTCCCAAAAGCAATAACAAGGGAGGCTAAACTTAATAGACTGATAATGTATAGAAAATTTATAAATGTGCCTGGTTCTTTCTTAATCATAATAACCACTTTCCTTTCGATATTATTGTATCGCAGAAACAAATTATTGCAAGACAATAATTAATTATTGCCTCGCAAAAATATCATTCACAAAAAATACCCCCAAGTTTTTCAACTTGGAGGTATTCAATAATGACTCAATTTTTAACTTAAATCTTCAAAAAGTCTGGACTCTTATATTCCGGATTTGGATAGTGGTAGAATCCTTCGCCAGATTCCATCCCCAACTTACCTGCATCAAGCAGTTCCTTCAACTTGTCAGCAAGGATCTGCGCATTTTGATCGTTGTCAGCCTTGGCTTGGGCTGAAGTAATGTTGTAAGCAGTCCGAATTCCGACGACGTCCAAGATGGCAAATGGTCCCATTGGTGCACCGGTGGCTGCCATCCAGGTCTTGTCGATCATTTGTGGATCAGCAACTCCTTTAACCCAGAGACCTTCACCCGCACTCAGCAGTGGAATTAATAGAGAGTTCAAGATGTAGCCGGGTTGTTCTTTCTTCAACTCAATTGGAATCATGCCGATGTTACGGGCAAATTGGACGATTTCCTTGTAAATAGCAGGATCAGTCTTTGGTGAGCCCATGATTTCAGCGGTATTGTTCAGCCATACTTGGTTGGCAAAATGCATGTTCAAGAACTGACCTGGCCGGCCAGTGTCTTCCATGAACATACTTGGTACCAAAGTTGATGAGTTGCTGGTGAAGATGGCCTCTTTTGGTGCCATTTTGGCAATCTTAGTATAGAAGTCCTTCTTAATATCCGGACGTTCTGGAATGGCTTCGATGACCAGATCAGCATTCTTCACTGCTTCCGCTAAGTCCCAAGTATAACTAATTCGTGACAAACCGGCTTCAAAATCGGCATCCGTGGCAGCTATGTCATGCTTATACATGTGACGCAGCCCCTTGATCCGCTCTTTAGCCGTGTTAATTGCATCCTCGTTAATATCATAAACAGTCACATTAAATCCCTTAAACGCGGTTTGGAAAGCAATCTGGCTTCCCAGAACACCACTACCTGCAACCGTTACGTTTTTGATTGTCATGGTTAAATCCCCCTTATTAAATGAAAGCGGTTACGTGATTCACCTTAATTATAAGTGGTCGGGTATGGAAAGCAATCAAATGCATTCTTAATTCTATTTCCTTGCTTTCACTGTTAAATAGGCTTATATTGACCGCGAAATCAAAGGGGGAATTACTATGTTTAATTGGGAAACATTCGAACCAGACGAGTACAGCCGCGATCCAGAACCAAGTTTTGTGGATCTGACCACACGAAGTTATGTAACCGCTGAGGGGCATGCGACCAAGCATACGGATGACCCCGACTTTTTGCGATTGGCCAATGCTGCTGCTGAAGTTGCCAAGACGATTAGTGGCGGCCCTGATAAGGGGATTCCGGTAGAAGGCTTTAAGGAATACCGACCATATCCACTCCAAGCAGTTTGGACGGACACAGGGGATGGTGAGGATTTCAAGATCTGGATTAAGCAGCCACTGTTCATTAATGAAAAGGACTTTGACGCAGCGTTAACTCAGATTGATTTCTCAGACTTTGATCTAGGTGAAATTAAATTTGAGCGCTTAGCTGAAGGCATCGAAATTCAGACGGTCAATACTGGGGCCGTGACAACCGAAAGCGAAGCACTGAAGGTATTGACTGACACCATTCAGAAGCAAGGCTTTACCCGACTGCATGATGACCAGCACCGGGAAGTCTACATCGATGGCGTGCCGGTGGATTCCACTAAATTAGTTTTGGTCCGGTTGGCGATTGATGCGAATGGGAAGCAATTGCCGGGACTGGTGCATAATTAAAAGTTTAAGAGCACGTCTTTATCTTACATTCCAAAAAATGAGCTTAAACGTAAAGTCATACTAACCAGATTAATTTCTGCTTAGTATGGCTTTATGATTTTCTAAAATAGTAATTCATTAATATCGCAATGAAAGATCTGACTCAACTTAACCAAGTTTTCAATATCGGGATAAGTTATATTGTGTTCCCATTGGGAAACGGCTTGGCGAGTTACGCCCAGTTTCTTAGCGACGGTCATTTGCGAAACTTCACGTCTGTTGCGGATCTTTTTTAAGTTAGCACTTAGATTGATCATAACGCCTCCAAATCTAGTATGGCATATTTACATTTAATCATACTTATGTGAATATTTTGTGAAGTTTGGGAAATTATCTCCACGCAAGTAATGCTTTCTTGTTTTCTATGTGGATTTTGTTGATAATACAAACCAAACGATTCATTATCAGGTTTGGAGGCCGCCACTTGCTATCATCAGAAATCAGCGCAATTAAAAATTCAAAAATCAGTCGCAAAACCATTTATTACACAATTATAATGATTCTGCTGGGAGAATTCCTCACCTGGAAATCGTATTTTTTCCAGTCAGTTGCCGGCTATCCACATAGAGTCCCAGCGTCCCAGATTATTAATCCACCGACAGCAGCATTCCTCTCATTGAATTCTTCGGGAGAGTTTCTGCAGCTCATTTTGATGTTATTAATGCCAATGTTTCTAATCTTGATCACGATTCAACGGTCAATTGAGCGAAGTCAGGACAATAGCACTTTTGTCCTGTATACTAGAATGGGAAATTTAAACAAATCACTGATTAACGGACAGTTGGTACAGTTTACGATTTTCACGCTGCTCTACATTGCCTTATTTGCTGGTGATTTTCTAATAAACATTGTTCTCTTTCATAGAGGCACCAGTTTTAAAGGGGTGGAGGATGCGACCATCAATTCTCATCTATTGAGTTTGGAACTATCACATCCTTACTTAACGTATCTTATTTTTATCTTCGTTGTTAGTGTGGCTTTTGGAATTTATGCCGTCGTCACTTATGTGCTCGCATTGAGTTTAAGGAAAACATTTTTAGTCTACCTTGTTTCATTGGGACTTTGGATTATGATGTTTGCATTGCCTTATAGTTCGTCATATTTCATGCAGCCATTTATCGAGTATGACTGGAAAGAATATGGTTTATCTATGCTAAGTTATTTGGTTATTTGTGGGGCAGTTATACTGGTTGGCAACTGGATTGTTCGGCTACAAAGCCACCATATCTATGCAAAGTAACCTGCAGTGTGAAATGAAAGGAGCGCCAATGACAGTTGAATTAGTGAATGTTTCTAAGACAATCATGCGGAACCAAGTTTTGGATCATGTGTCGTTTCATTTTGATTCGCCAAAGATATACGGTGTGACTGGTCGAAACGGGTCCGGAAAAACGATGCTAATTAGAGCAATCGCCGGGCTGTTGATTCCAACGTCAGGGCAAGTGATCGTCGATGGTGATGTTCTCCATGACAAAATCGATTTTCCTAGTAGTATGGGTGTCACGATTGAGAATACAACATTTCCCAGGGATCTTACCGGGTTTCAGAATTTGGTGTCATTGTCTAAAATTAAGAAAACTGCAACAACGGCGGATATCAAGGATGCATTTAGGAAAGTTGGGTTAAGCGAGAATGACTGGAACACAAAGGTTGCCAACTACTCCCTAGGAATGCGTCAGAAATTAAGTATCGCCCAAGCAATTTTTGAGAAACCGAAGTTGCTTCTGTTGGATGAACCAACGAATGGCTTGGATGAAGAAAGTACTTGGATTCTAAGAAATACACTCAAGGTAATTGCCCATGCGGGAAGTACTGTCATTCTCGCTAGCCACGATAAAGAGGACATTGCATATTTGAGCGATGAAGTGATTCAGATAGATGGTGGCAAAATTGTTAATAATTAATTCCCAATGACCGTTGCAGGTACCGATGCAGCGGTTTTCTTTTGCCCTAAATATAAAATAATGAGTCTTTCACTTGTACTTTTGGATGAATGGAGTTATAGTGTAATAGTAAAATATAACACTAGGGAGGTGGCACAATGAAGTTCGATGACAAGATCCCAATTTACTACCAGATTAAGAACTATATTTATCGCCAGATCATCATTGGCGAATTAGCACCCGGCGATAAGCTCCCGGCCGTCCGCCAATTAGCCGTGGATTTGACCGTCAATGTGAACACCGTGCAGCGTGCGCTGGGCGAACTGATTTCAGAAAAGATTATTGAACCCCAACGAGGCAAAGGCAACTTTGTGACTGAAGATAAACAAACGATTGAGAAACTCAAAAAACTATTGATTACAGACCAACTAAAAGAATTGTATGAGAACCTCCACAAACTGAATGTGACAGACCAGGAAATCCTGAACTATTTGCAAGATTATATTAACGAAAGAAAGCAGGTGCAATCATGACGAACACGATTGAAATTAAGAATTTGAATTATCGCAAGAACTATCGCAGCATCCTGGAAGATGTTAACTTGAACATTGAATCTGGCAAGACGGTGGGGCTGCTTGGAGAGAACGGCGCCGGCAAGACAACGTTGATGCGATTGATTGCCGGAGTTGCCAAAGGTGCTTCCGGCAGCATTACCGTTGCTGGTAAGAATGGCGTACCAGAAAAGAAATCATTTATCAGCTTCAGTGAGCAGTTGGATGGGTTCAATCCCAGCATGCGAATTGATAAGATCATTCGCTTCTATGAAGACGTCTACCCAGACTTCTCCACTGAAAAATATAACCAGATGGCCGGATTCCTGCAGATCGATGAAGGTTTGCGTTTATCTGCCTTGTCTAAAGGGATGAAAGAGAAACTGGTTATCGGTTTGACGTTATCACGAGATACCAAAGTCTATCTGTTAGATGAACCCTTTGGTGGGATTGATAGCATGTCTCGTAAGAAGATCATCCAAAGCATTATCAAGTGGAAGAGCGACGATGCGGTGATTCTGGTTTCCGATCACTATGTTTCCGAAATTGCCAGCATCCTCGACGAAGTGGTGATCATCAAAGACCGGACGATCTACACGCAAAAGAGTGCCGAAGAAATTCGGTCAAAATACGCTGAAGGAATTGAGCAATACTACGAAAGTATCTATGAAGGGAATGACACAAATGACTAGTTTCTATAATTTATTGAAATCATTATCTCGGCCCAAACTTCGAATGATGAATCGGATCCTGTTAATTGATGTCATTGCCATTGTATTGACACTGTTGTATCAAGTTTACCGTGGTGATTTGACGTCCGATAGCCCAATTGGAATTGCCCTATTTTACTCAGTCTTTGTTGAAATGGTTGCGTTTGTCGTCCTTTCGCGGAATAGTGAGCACGTCTTTGTGAGTGACTCATATCGATTGATTCCCGCCAGCGATACAAAACTCTATAGTGTTAACCTGCTGTCATCGTTCATTGCAATCTTCTATGCAGGGTTTGTCCAGTTGTTTTTCTTCCTACTGACCTCAATTCCATTCTGGAATGAAGTCATGGATTCATTAAAACAATTTGCTCATTATAGCGCTGACAAACCGAACTTTATCCCGAATCTGATCTATACTTCAATCGGTGGCCTAGTCCTTGGAATTGCTGCAACTATTCTGCTGTGGACATCAATCACACTGATTCATTTGACCGGAAATGCGTTGACCGCTTTTCTGCCGGATTCACGTCAGAAGTTCTTTAGATTTATCTTGTATGTGGTCGTGATTGTTGCGTTCTTATACATCTCTTCGATTGTTGTCAATCGGGTTGATGGCGTCTTGAATCACTTCTTTAATCTAAACGGTGATACGATTGCCAGTCTTTACTATGCGGCGGTTTATCTGCTGGGATTTGCTGCTTTGGAATCGGTTGGGAGTGTCTATCTCTTGAAACGTTGGGTAGAAACTGGCGACTAATCCTTAATGAAATACCTGTGGGGCTGTGACAAAACTAATGTTTTGTTCACAGCTCTTTTTTTATTTTTATATAGCCAGAACGTGTTCCGAAAGGCTGCTTCCTAGGCATAACTACGAACCACTTTCCGAGCTTTCAGCTCAAAAAGTGATTCTAGGTTATGCTACGACGGCCATGAAATGCCTAGCCTACTCGGCGGAAGCAACCCCACCTTTCTTCACACTCCCATTTTTTGTTAATCAGATTTAGTGATATAATCAAAATCTAAATCAAACGAAACGGAAGGCTGCAATTTTGAGAAAACCATGGTCACTGACGACATTTTATCTGAACTTCGGACTTTTAATTGTGCTGTGGTTCTTTGGTCGGGAACTGATTAATTTTATTGAACATAACTATACCAACGGAATGGCTAGTGATCTGACTAGTCTGGCGATCAAAGCCGTCATTATGGTGGGGCTTGGTGTGTTTTGGATCAGCCGGACCAACGCTCAACTGTGGGTCCCCGAACGCAAACTGTATAACGGAAACTTTCCGATGGTGTTTTGGGTTGTTCTGGGGATGTTCATTGCTTACCTGATCTTCTTGATGTTCGGTGCTCATCATGGTTTCTATATTCAGTCTGATCCATTTAAAAGCGGCGAGTTCCTCAGTGTGACTTTGGGTGCCGGCTTAATTGAAGAGTTCCTGTTTCGGGGGTTCTTCATGAATTTTTTGATGAAACATTATGGCGTTGTGACTGCCAATATTATTCAGGCAGTTTTGTTTCAGATCAGTCATTTTCCGCTATATTATTTGGAAGGCTTAACGTTCTCGGCTTGGCTGATTAATATTGCTAATGTTTTGCCGCTGGGATTGATCTTTGGTTGGATGTTTTATCGAACCAAGAACCTGTGGCCCAGCACGATTTTGCATTGTGTGTGGGATACTGGGGTGACTTTGTTCATTTAAACATACAATTCTTGACACATTGCTTGTTTCTTGCCATAATAGTAACCGTTACTATTGAGTGTACACAAAATAACCTAAAACCCACAAATTGATTAACTATTTTATTTGGAGGTATTACATGGCAAAGAAGTCAAAGATTGAAAAGAACAAACGTCAAGAAGCATTGATTGAGAAGTACGCCAGCATTCGTCGCGAGCTCAAGAAGGAAGGCAATTACGAGGCATTAGCCAAGTTGCCAAAGGATTCTAATCCTAACCGACTGCGTAATCGTGATGAATTGGACGGTCGTCCTCGTGGTTACATGCGAAAATTTGGCATGTCCCGCCTGAACTTCCGGAAGTATGCCCACCTTGGTCAGATCCCTGGTGTTCATAAGGCCAGCTGGTAATTTTCATTCTGTAAAGGAGCGACTCATATGGAAAAACAAGATTTAGCAAGTGCCTATCGCCGTCTGAAGAGCCCCAGCATTAAGATTCGCAAGCGAGCTTTAAAGATTATTCACGATGCTAAGGCTAATAAGCCACAAAGGTAATATGAAGAAGCCCGATCACCCACGAAGTGTGGTAGTCGGGTTTTATTTTTTGAGATTAATGGTATGTTAGAAAGTAGATAATTTGGTAGTAAGAGGGTGTGGTGGATGGAGAAAATTCGGATTAATAAGCCAGTGGTGAAGGCTTTACTATGGTTCGGCGCACTCGTGTGGCTTTTCTGGATCATGATAATCCTGCCCAATTTCAAAGACTTGATGGCCTTGCATGATCCAAGCAATTTTGGTGTTACCCAATATCGATTGGACGCCGTACTCTACAATGCCTGGCATTTCCCACTGGTATTTCTCGTGATTTCACTCATCCATACAAAATGGTCCGTCCTCTTTCCAGTTACAGTGTATTATTCAATCTGGCTGGTGGATGCGCTTGGCGTAATTGTGGATATCATTAGAGGGGATTTTATTCCTGCACTGATGTTTTTCATTGGGGCGCTTGGATTTGGGGCCGCAATCTACTTCTTCTCGCTGGTAAGTTTACGAATTATTCATAACAACATGTTTATCAAAAATGATCACTATCTTGTTAGGTGGGCCGGTGCAGTGAAGATGTCACTGGGTGAATATTGGCAGTGGCTATTGGCGGCGTATGCATTTTATTTGATCGTGACATTATTTGCAGGGTAAAATCGGAGGGCGACATGTCTCTAACAGTTGAGAAATTCAAATCCACATATTTTTATAAAACCGAGTTAGTTCAACTGTGTCGAAAGTATGGGCTGCCGACATATGGGACAAAGGCGGAACTCAATACATATATCCTTAAGTACTTATCAGGAGTTCCATCCTCTGATATTAAGCCAGCTAGATCCTTAATTCATCAGAAGGCTTTAACTGCAGACAAGATTAAGTTGGATACGCCACTTGTCGGATCAGGATTCAAGTTCAACTCCGGTTCTCGACAATTCTTTTGCAACTATTTTGGGACAACCCACTTTTCATTCACAAAACAAATGGCTGCTCTAATGCGAAAGGCAGAAAGAGAGAATGATACAGAAATCACGGTTGGTGATCTAATCGAATTTCTGAATCGTGGCGAAAAGCAGAAGGTTATAAACTCACCTGAAGAGTCTACCTACCAGTGGAACAATTTTGTGAAAGACTTTTTTTCTGATCCAGCAACTGCAAAATATACTAACAAAATGGCAGTAGCAGCTATTCTTTGGAATAAAGTTAAATTATCGGATGATCCAAAAGTGTATTCCTATCAACTATTAAGCCAATACGCATCAAGTTTAGAAAACATAAAAGATGGTAATTCTCAGTCTTGAGAATTACCATCTTTACATCTCGTTCTTTAGAAAGACCAGTGCAACCAGTAAACACCAATTAAAAGTGTTAGCAACAACCCAATTGCTAGTCCTGTTAGCGCTCCAAGAATTGCCAGCATGAGATTGTGTCTTTTACTGATCTTCCTTTTTGAAATAATTTTTCCCGTTTTAATGTAATGCGATATTTCTTGATAAGTATGAAGTTGCAAAAAGTTTGTTTTCGTTATGAGAATTATCAAAAATACCACGCCTAATGTCGAACTGATTGACAGAAGCATGACCGAAAATAAAAAGGGGAACCATTTCATACTAATCAGTGATAAATAGGTTATCACAATACAAATGATGCTTCCCGCCAGTACCCATCTTGTCTGTTTTAACGTTGACTTCGATTTTAATGCTTTTACATCATCATGAATTAAGTCGTCAAGTGAAATATCATACACATCGCAAAGTAACAACAGACTTTGGATATCCGGGTAATTTTTTCCTGTTTCCCAATGTGAAATAGTTTGTCTGGAAACGTGAATTTTATTTGCCAGATCGTCCTGAGTTAGACCATTTAGTTTGCGAAAATGGATTAACTGTTTCGTAACGAACATCTGTACCAGTCCTTCCTGTCTGTGCTTGGTTTGTGATTTCGAAGTGCGATGTACAATGTCTTTTACATTTGGTCGAAGTTGGTACTAACCTCTAGAACATCTGACTTGGACATGTTAATTTGTATATAAATTGGCACACAGATTCTAGTGGAGGTATCGGAATGGAGCAGAATGAAGACTTTTTAACAAGACAGATTCGCGCAATTGGCTCTGGCCTGGCATACACGATTGGTGGAAAGGATAAGGGTGGTAGCCAAATTATATTCCCGAAAAAGCAAAGTGAACAATTACCACATCAACTTGATTTGCAAACGTTGATTGACCAACACAGATTTAGTGAGGCTGCAGAACAACTTTCCAGGTTGGAATTCACGATTCCTGGTGAAAAATACTTTAATCTGTGCTTGTGGTTTTTTTCCACATTGAATCAGTTTACGGACGATGAGCTCCGCCGTGGTGACTACTCCAAAATTCAAATCTACGATCATCTTTCAAAGTTAAAGGAGCAGATTAAATAAGGCTCCCATCTTTTATTTATAATAGTCGTGACTTCCAGCAAGCTTACTGAGCCAATGAAAAAATAAGATGAACACAAACGGAACTATCCAGCCAACAATTATGAGGATAATCATGCAGACCGTAAAACTGGCCAATCCATTGTTCAAAAAAGTTTGGACCAAGTCAAAAATTTGAATTTTTCTTTGAAATATCATATCTAATGGAATGGACAGGATTCCAAACAGGATGGTAATTATAAGCAATGCATTAGTATCGTGGACTGCTTTTCTAATCATTGAAATTGGCCTCCTTCAACAGAAAATCTTCCTTTACCTTACAAGAAAAATTGAATTTGGACAAGGACATCATGGAAAGAAGTATAATTACTAGTATTTACTAAGCAGAAATATGGATTGTCAGGCAAATCAGCATAAGTAAAATGGTCACTCTCATCAACGAGAATGACCATTTTTGTTTACATTAAACTTGCGTCTGATTTTTCCTCCATCGGGAATTCTTCACGCCGGGTAGAATCATCAAGATGAAGAACCATATCGTTCCAATGATTGGAATGAGTTCGATCAGAATCCACAATGCGCTTCGATCAGTATCGTGGAGCCTGCGGGCTTTAACGGTGAAGCTGCCAATCCAGTCCAAGAATACGACAATCCGGGTTACTAGAGCGAAGCTTTCATCCGTCCAGTTGTAGATGTGGTCAATCGGATGACCGGACATTTTTTCGATGATGGCTAGTATCATACCACCCAGTAGATAATTGACAATCACTGGAATCCAATACTGACTTCGATCTGCTTTGGCGTTCCAGGTAAATAGATGCGTCCAAAATTCTGTATAGCTTTGCATGTTTTACTCCCATAGAAAAAGTGCATGTCATTGATTTTTACTACTGTGTACGTTTTATAAAAATGGAACTATAGTTCCATTTTAAAAAAATCACATGAAATAGGAACTATACTTCCAATCCAGTTTATTTAGTTTCGATGATTATTGGTCATATCAATTGGTTTCATCCATTTGTCAAAATCTTCTGCAGTGACGTACCCAAGCTTTACGGCGGCTACTTTCAACTTGGTTCCATCTTGATGGGCCTTTTGAACAATCTCAGCCGCTTTATGATAGCCGATGTGTGGTGAGAGCGCGGTGACCGTCATCAACGAGTTATCAACCAGTTGCTTCATTCGATCTTGATTGACGGTGATGCCGGCGACCATTTTATCGGTGAAGTTATGCATGACGCCCGTGAGCAGTTCAACCGACTCAAGAAAATTGAAGATGATTACTGGTTTATAGACATTCATCTCAAAGTTACCTTGGCTGGCAGCGACCTCTATCGTAGTGTCGTTTCCCATCACTCGGGTGGCAGCCATGGTCATGGCCTCTGCTTGAGTTGGATTGACTTTGCCAGGCATGATGGATGATCCGGGCTCATTGGCGGGGATGTGCAATTCACCATAAGCAGCCCGGGGACCGCTGGCTAAGAAACGAATATCATTGGCAATCTTCAATAAGTCTGCTGCTAGTGTCCGGATTGCACCATGTGTAACGGTTAATCCTGAATGATTGGCCAGGCCGTAAAATTTGTTGCCAGTCGTGAAATTGGTCGAGTAATCATTTGATAATGTAGCAACGATTTTGGTGTCAAAACCTGGTAAAGTGTTTAGTCCGGTACCGACCGCCGTACCACCAATTGGCAATTCAAGCAAGGCTTGACTGGTTTCCTGAATAAAATGAAGATCGTGTTCCAGTGCACCGACCCAGCCGCTAATTTCCTGTCCGAAGGTGATCGGAGTGGCATCCTGGAGGTGAGTTCGACCAATTTTAACGACGTTCCAGTATTCAGCCTGTTTCTGTTTCAAAACGGAAACCAGGTGTTCGATTTCGGGTGTAAGTTTATTAAGCGCACAAATGCCGGCAATGTTCATGGCAGTTGGAAATGTGTCGTTAGAGCTTTGCGAGCGGTTAACGTCGTCATTTGGGGTGATCCGAACTGATGGATCGATCTGCTTGCATTGGTTGGCAATCACTTCGTTCACGTTCATATTGGTTTGCGTTCCGGATCCCGTTTGATAAACGTGGAGGGGAAAGTCAGCCATTAACTGTGAGTCATCTAAAATGAGCAACTGAGCTGCAGCTTGCTGAATCAAGTCCGCTTTTTGTTCGTCCAAATTATCCTGCCCGTGATTAACCTCGGCCGCATTCATTTTGATGTGAATTAAGGCGCGGATAACTGTGGTTGGCATCAATGGTCCAGTCGGGAAGTTGTGGCGACTCCGTTCAGTTTGTGGACCCCACAAAGCATTCTTAGGAACTTTGACTTTGCCAAGGGTATCTTCTTCCATCCGATATTCAGTCATGTTTTACCTCCATTTAATACTTAGGTTCCCATTTAGTTGCTTGAATCACATCGGAAACCGACTGAATCGGTTTCTGATTAAGTTTCTGATCAACAGCACTTTGGGCAACGGCCGCTGCAACGGTGTCTGAGAATGAACTTAGTTTGGAAACTGGCGGTAATACCGCAGCCCCTGGTTGATCTGGGTCGACAATTCCACCAAGTGAATGGGCAGCTGCTGAAATCATTTGGTCGTTCAAGACGGATGCTGAGCTTGCGATTGCACCCATTCCCAAGCCGGGATAAATAAGCGCATTGTTTGCCTGGCCAATTTGGTAACTAATGCCATTGTATTCAACGTCATCAGAAGGGACGCCGGTTGCGACGAGACCCTTACCGTTTGTCCATTTGATGAGATCTGCCGCGTGTGCTTCGATTAACTTGGTTGGATTTGAAATTGGGAAAATGATCGGACGGTCAGTATGAGCGGCCATTTCCTTCACAACTTCTTCAGTAAATGTGCCAGGTTGTGTTGAGGTTCCCACCATGATAGTTGGATGAATTGCCTTTACAACCGCAAGCAAGTCAGTGAGCTCATCGGCATTCGCAAACTCGCTTCGCAATCTGGCAAACGGTTTCTGTTCTGGGGTCAGACCGGGGGTATCAGTAAAGAGCAGCCCTTGCTTGTCCACCATATAAAAGTGTTTGCGAGCTTCTTCAGGAGACAATCCGGCAGCGACCATTTCATTATAAATGCGTTCAGTGATTCCAGCACCAGCAGTGCCGGCACCAAAACACAGGTATGTTTGATCGATTAATTTTTGTTTTGAGATATTTAAAGCGCCAATGATTCCAGCTAAAACGATGATCCCGGTTCCTTGGATATCGTCATTGAATACCAGTTGATGATCCTTATATTTGTTTAAGATATTTGCGGCATTTGAGCGACCGAAATCCTCGAAATGAAGATAAACATCTGGGAATAGCTTCTCCACAGTTTCCACAAATTGATCGATATAAGTGTAGTAACGGTCACCGCGAACCCGATGTTCTTTCAATCCCAAATAAAGTGGGTTATTTAAGAGGGCTTCGTTGTTGGTACCTGCGTCAATCACAACCGGAAGTACCAGACTGGGGTCAATCCCGGCAGCGGCCGTGTATACCATCAATTTACCGACTGTGATATCGACACCTTGAGTGCCCCAATCACCAATTCCCAGAATTCCCTCGCCATCGGTGACACACAGGAGTCTGATATCGCGATCACCAGCAGCGTTTTTCAAGGTTGCTTCAATAGATTCTGGATTCTCAATGGAGAGGAACGCTGCGTTTTGTGGTTGGACAAAAAATTCACTATACTTTTCGACGGTTGTCGCGATGGTTGGATCGTACACGATGGGCATGAACTCGGCCACATGCTGTGAAAAGACCTTGAAGAAAAGCGTTCGATTTTCATTGAAAATGCTCATCAATAAGAACCGTTTTTCGAGTGCAGACGACTTTGACTGATATTGCTGATAGACTTGGTTGGCCTGCTCATCAATTGTTTGGACTTTCGGTGGCAGCATGCCCACAATTCCCAGTTGTTCGCGTTCTTCCTCAGTGAAGCCTGTTCCCTTATTCTTGAAAGGGTCATTCAAAATTGAATCAGTCATGTCTTATTCGTCCTCTCCCTAATCGTGTCGTATTAATAAGGTCAATCATACCTCATAACCTCGATGGCATAAAGACAAAAAAACTCAACCAATTCTCAAATTGGCTGAGTTGTGATAGTAAGTTATTTCATTTTACTTTCAACTTCTTGATAACCTTCTAGAAAATTTGCATAACGTGCAAGTGCAAATAGGTAATCAGAAAGGCGGTTCAAATACTCAAAAATTTCATCATTGAGGGGCTGCTGTTTATCGTTAAGTTCAATTACCATTCGTTCTGCGCGTCGAGCCAATGCCCGGGCATATTGCAGCGAAGCGCCAGCCTGGTTGCCGCCGGGGAGGATGAATGCCTTAATGGCTGGCAGCTTATCCATAATGCGATCAATTTCTGACTCTAACTGCTTGGTATCGTCGAAGGTGATGTTGTGATGACGTTTGACGGTGATATCGGCTTGGAGTTCGTATAGGTTTCGCTGGACAGTTTGGATAGCAGGCGCGAGCTCTGCACTCTTTGGTGATAGTACTGAGACTACATAGCCTAGATAAGAATCAAGCTCATCCAGGGCGCCTAAGGCCTCAATTTGTAAGTCGTACTTTGGGACCATTTTGCCGGTGACTTGCTTCGTCTTACCGTGATCGCCGACTTTTGTATAAATCTTTAACATTGTTGTACCTCCGTGATTTATGTAATGAAAAAGGTCAGAGGCAAAATAACCTTTTGTCCTGACCTCATTCCGTGCAAATGATTGTTTTTAACTTGGCCTTTCGATGGGGGCCGGAAGACCAAGGTGGAACACATTAGTTTAGTGGTGCTGGTGGAGTTGGTTTGGCTGGGGTGTTTCGTTTTGGTTCACTTTTACCTAGCCGAAACTTGTTCCGACGCAACTGATGCTAACTTCTAAGTGCGCTTCGACTCAAACCCAGAACCAGGGTTTAAGCCGAAGCACCCTTAGAAACCGCATCACCCGTTGCTCGTCACACTCTACTCTACTTCACAGGGCAAGCTCCCCCTGCACAATCCGTTTGGTCAACCAACTCGATACCCTTCTTATCATGGTTATCGTTTTGCTTTGCGAAGACCGTTGCGACATCGCCGTGGATTTCCATGACTTTGTCTTCATAAGTCTTCTCATCGATTGGTTCCTTAGGGGCTTGTTTGAATTCATTTCCCACGTAAGGAAGCAATGAGGTTGACTTGGTTGTGAAGCGGTATTGTCTCATCAATGGGGCAATTTGGTCGCCTTCGTTTGGTTGGAAGGTAACGGTACAACTAACCGCGTTATCTGACCAATAAGTCTGCAGGAAGGCTTGGGTTGCGAATTGTTCTGCAATCGAAACGTTACCAGCTGAGGCGAAGTTATCGCTGTCAGCGTGTGATGCGCGGATTGGGAATTCTGCAACCATCGTGCTCTTGGTGTAAACGTCTGGTTCAACGTGGTAGCCACAAGCCTTCAAAGCTGGCAGCAATGGATCTGAATCTTGGAAACGAATCCGTTGAATCAAGTAACCAGCGTAGTGGAAATGCATTCCCTCAGAAACACCGGCTAATTTAGCAACAGTTCCGGATGGCTTAACAGTCGTGTGCTTGATAGATGGTTTGCATCCAAGTGTATCGGAGTAATTCTTATCAGCGGCAACAACTGCCTTGTAAAGGCCATCAACTTCCTTAACGATCCGTGGGTCATAAATAGGCTTCTTGATTGCTTCACCGGTTTCAGGATCAGTCGCATCTTCATAGCCAGTTACAACTCGGTTGCCAAAGGTTGCCAAGATCCAGTCTTGAATTCCTGACATTGAAATACCGATCCGACGGTTATTTTCAATGACGTTACGAGAAACTTCCCAGTCATAGTTACTGAAGGTAACCCGCTTTGAGAAACGTGTTCCCAAAGTGAAGGCTTCGTTCAGGTCCCAGCCTTGTTGAGTTGCAACATAAGGGAAGACTTCAAACAAGTTACATGGTTCACCATTGGCTAATGAAATTTCACCACAGGGGTTAGTTCCTTCAACGTTGGCATCGATGTCTTTTTGCAGACCATCGATTTTACGGCCATAGTTCTTGGAAAGTTCCAAGTTAACGATTCCGGGTTCACCATTATGTTGGATGGAATCAGCAACTGGACCGTAGTTATCAAATTCTGAATCAACGGCAACACTGTTGTTGGATGCCCAACGGTGATGGTAAAGCTTGTCTTTGTCTTGCTTCATGGTAATGAAGTCTTCGTCATCAGCTGAGCCTAAAGCTAATTCAGCAGAACGACGAACGTTTCCGGCAACAACAGTTTTACCAATCAAGTTACCAATGTCAGTTGCATCAACGGATGACAAATGACGGCCAACGCGTGAGTTGAGTAAATCATTGATGTCAAATAACATTTCGATCAATGGCATTGGACCTGACGCAGTTCCACCGAAGCCCTTGATCTTGGCACCTTTTTCACGGATGTCGCTCATATCAAGAACCAAGTCGGTCTTACCATCAGCGTTGGTGCCGTTGAAATGCATATCGATCATGTGGGCATTTGCAATAACCCAGCCTTCACGAGTATCTGGCAGACGGTAGTAACGAACGTCTTTGATTGAATGATTCTTTAACCATTCATCTTTGTCAGTCGCACCCATATCAAGGGAATCCTTGTATGACTTGCTGTTTTTATCGATGATGACTTTCAAGTTAATTGTCTTATCAACTAATGGAATCTTATGAATGTTGTTTTTAGTGACAGAAAAACCAACACCGCCGCCCTTCATTAATTGGTCAAACATGAATGAATAAGGCATTGAAACTGCGGGAGTTTCTGGTTGGAGATACTCTGGTAAAATGTGGCTGTGACCATATGATTGTGGACGAACAGCGATGAACCAACAGTTGTTCAGGGCATCACCGTTACGATCTTGGTAGCTGGTACCAGAGATCCAAAGGTTACGGCCTGATGGGGTAGCTGAGAGGCCATAGATTAATTTGTATAATTTATGAGCTTCTTCGGTTAAGTCATCAACAACTTGTGGATCAACGTTGTCTTCGTGCAAACGAGGGTCGAGGTTGATATTTCCTTCGACAACTCGCTTAACAGTTTCGTCCCAGTTCTCGGTCCGGCCTTTTTCAGGCAGCCAACGCGCATAAGTCCGTTTGTAGGTAACCCAGCCTAATTCTCCCCAGTGTGGTGTAACTTCATCTTTAACTTGGTTTATAAATTCATCAGATAGTGAAACTGATGAAAGTTTCATAGCTTGCATAATGATTCCTCCCATATGTACATTATATTCTCATTTCGTTTGAATTGCTCGAACTGATACTATATATAGTATATCTAACCGGTTTCAGAATCAATATATTGTGTATCCGCCAGATTTGCTTGTACCGTGCATAATGGCGTAAAGGCGCGGATTGGACGAATTTAAAAAATTTTAAATCACACTGAGGGTGGTCTTAAGGATGACAAATAGTTGTGCTGATTTGGTGGATCTTTCCCTATATATAGTCAATATCTGGTGGTGGGGTCTATCAGATAACCACATAGTGTGTCGGCTTGACCAACGGATTGTGTGCTGAAAACGACAATCTGATGTATTTGGAATATATTTCGTGTTTTGCTAATATATGATGGATATATTGTTTTAAATAGAGTATTATTTAATTCATAGACGAACAATAATGCTGAATAGGTACTTTTAGTTTACAGATATCACAATTCAAATCATAACGATTCAATTATTTTGAAATGATTTTCATACCTTTCTTTCTATATATAGAGGTTGGAGGATAACAATGCAAAAGGAATATGAACTCACAATCGGAAAGTTAAAGCGAACGTTGCCAATTATCCCAATTACCGACACGGCTGCGATTGCCTCATTTGTTTTGTTGGGGGATGCTGAACTCACCCATTATGCGGCTAAGGAGTTAGCCAAGCGGATTAACATCCCATTTGATTATTTGGTGACTTTGGAAAGCAAAGGGATTCCATTGGCTCAAGAACTCAGCTTGATCACCCATCATCCGCGGTACTTTGTTCTGCGTAAAAGCGTCAAGGCATACATGAGAAATCCAATTGCGATTGGCATGCGCTCAATCACGACTGACTATCACCAGAAACTGGTCCTCGATGGTTGTGACGCTGAAAAGTTGCGTGGCAAACGAGTCATCATTGTCGACGATGTAATCAGCACTGGTGGCTCGCTGGCTTCCGCGGAACATTTATTGAAGAAAGTCGGCGCTCAGGTTGTCCAACGTTGCTCGATTTTGGCGGAAGGTCCCGCTGTTAACCGGGATG
Organism: Lentilactobacillus otakiensis DSM 19908 = JCM 15040; assembly: GCF_001434145.1. GTDB lineage: Bacteria > Bacillota > Bacilli > Lactobacillales > Lactobacillaceae > Lentilactobacillus > Lentilactobacillus otakiensis. The sequence goes on from NZ_AZED01000008.1 coordinate 103,570, forward strand.
ATTGTGTCTTCTTGAACACATTGCCCATGTTTGCGGTGAAGAACGCTTAATTATCCATATAACAAAAGCGCAAAAATAGGAGTCACGAATCTCGTTTGAGATTTGTGGCTCCTGTTTTTTGTTGAGGATACTTAATTATTGAAGACTTTTATATCTTGCAAACCCGTCCACTAAATAGTTTGAAATGAGTAACCAGGTAATGAAAAGTGCAATATTTTGAATCAAATCAAGTTTGATGATTAAGAATAGGAAACCGATTGTCCCCAAGGTGGCTAGCAAAATCGAAATTGGTCCTCTCTGGTAATTGTGATAATTGAATTCAGGATGGCGGTTGTAAATTTTCCAACCTGCATAGGCGTACCAAAGAATCCAAGTAAGAATAATGACCAGGATTAGCCAGATTGGATCAATCTTGAAGAGCTTCATGACGATATAGATGACCAAGGTGATGAATAACGGGGTGTTCGTGAAGGCTGCGTATTTCCAGTTAAATGTCATTTTGTCGTTCCCCTGTATGATTTGAAGCCGTTAACTACGGAGTAGTATAAACCAAACGACAACAAGATGACCGCTGGATTGTCCCAATACATGCCTGTCAGCGTCAGTCCGACAAGAGCGACGAATCCCAGTCCAACGACAATGTTTGCCATTGTGGTTAACTCCAGATTGTGGGGATCCAATTCAGGATGTCGTTTGAAAAATGGCTTGGCGTATTGATAATGAACAAGATTATACAAAATTGAAAAAATTCCCACACCAACCAGCAAGGCAATCACTTTGTTCGATATGTATAGGTGAACCAGGAAATAAAGAACGATTAAAGGAACGTATGGCAAAAAACAAACCAGGGCAATCTTCAAATTGAATTTCATAAAACAACTCTCCTTAACAAAATTCCCCCACTCCTCAGAAAATTGTTGGTTACAGCGTATCATATATGAAGAAAATCGTAAAATTGATTCAAAATATGTTAGAATTTGGTTATTCAAATAAGATCACTAGGGGTGCCTTGTGCTGAGATGGCGATTTGCCAATCCCTTTGAACCTGATTTGGTTAATACCAACGTAGGGAAGTGGAAAAATGACAACAACATGTACCAAGTCTGGTCGCGTTCTGTTTGAAAATTTTGCTTTAAGGAGTATTGACTCATGAAATTTTCTGAAGAATTAGTCGCAGCTGGACAACCAATTTTACACGAGATTTATCAACACCCATTTGTCGAAGGCATTGGCAATGGGGATTTACCAAAAGAAGCACTGACGTTTTATGTCGGCCAGGATTACAACTACCTGAATGCGTTTATCAAGGTCTATGCTGATGCAATTCAGAAATCGCAAACCAGAGCTGATATGGCAATCTTTGCCAAACAAATTGACTTTATTTTGAACAGTGAAATTCATCCCCACCACAACTTCTGCAACGTTGCCGGGGTGAAATATGAAACGTTGCAGCACGAGCCGCAAGCCCCCGGCACTTACCTATACAATGAGCATATGTACCGGGCTGCGCGAACTGGTGACCTGATTGACATCGTGGCGGCGATGACACCGTGCCCATGGACGTATCTGGAAATCGCAAACCGGTTTGTGAAGCAGGGCAAGAATAGCGACGACAATGTCTTCAAACCATGGATCGACTTTTATGCCGATATGGGGGATGAAGATGACAGCATTTTATCGCAAATGTTTGCCTTGATTGACCGAGAAGCTGAGCACTATGATCAGCATCATTTGGATGTCGTTAAAGAAGAGTTTTTGAAGAGCTGTGAACTGGAGTGGGAGTTCTGGGATCAAGCTTATCACCAGCGGAGTTGGCATTTTGTGAAGCCAATGAAGCAATATCGTTAAAATGCAAAACAGGATTCCATTATGGAATCCTGTTTTTTTATTTATTCGTGTTTTCTTAATTTTAGTTTTGAGAGCCCAAGCAATCCTAACAATGAAAGGCCTAATACTGATAACCAACTAAGTTGATGGCTATCACCAGTTTGAGGTAATTGAGAGGAACCAAGGCCTGCTTTTGTGACATTTGATTTATCCAAATTCACTTTTGTAGGTGATGAACTCTGGTACTTCCACTGACTGGTCTTGGGTTGAACGCTGGTATCTGTGTTGCTCTTTAGATGCATGACACCGTCGTCGCGTTCAGCTGTAACATTGTTAGCAGTTGGGTTGTTATCCTCATCCTCAATTGATGGGATGCCCATTGGATCTTCGATGTCTTCTGGAAGATTAACGGATGGGGATTCTTCAACGGGTGGTGTTGGAACTGAAGGCACCTCAGGAGTTTCGGGTGTTTCTGGGGTGGTCGTCGGTGGCGTCACAGGGGGAGTCACTGGAGGTGTGACAGGTGGCGTTACCGGCGGAACAGTTTCATTTACTAATTCCACACCGTATTTTTCATTTACGCCATACGTGTATAACGGTGTTTCGGTTTTGTCATACTGCTGGTTTTCTGCGTAAACGTAGGATGTGGCGTCGTGAACCCCATAAGACTGCTGCTGAGCATAGTTGTAAGTTGGGATTTGAAGATTGTATTGAACCTTTAAGTTGGACAAGTTATTCCCGCGTTCAAGGTAGAAAATCTTCATTTGATGTTGTGAGCCGGCTTCTTTCCAGTTGATATCACTGCCTTCAAAGACTTTATCCAGCGTGGTCTGAACCCGTTCACCAGATGCGTCAACAACCGTCACATCGCCGCTGTTGAAATCAATCGTTCCGGATGCAACACCGTGGATACCACCAAGGTCTAACGCCAACTTGCCATCAATGAATAACCAGAAATCATCATCGCCACTGAAATGGAAGGTCATTGGTTTGCCCTCCGCAACCTCTGGCGAATCTTTGGTTGTCTCCGTGATCATCCCATTCTCTGGCTGAATGTATTCAAGTTCCATCTTGACCCCAAAGTAATGATTGGGAGTGGATTTACTTGAACTACTGGTTGGATAATCTTTTGGGTTTCCGTCATTATCGAAGAACATGTCCTTTTCATCAAACGGGAAAAATTGGCCATTAGTATCTGCATTTGGTTTGCTTGCCAAATTATAGACCACCAATTTGTACTGTCCGTTTTCGTCCTTCTGGAGTTGGGCATAGTGCGCAGCACTGTTGAATTCGTAATTACCTTTACCATCACTAATGAATAATGGCAGCTCCTTACCGGCTACATAGTTTCTACGCGAACCGGTGCTGGTTTCACTTCCTTCATCAGAGAGACCGTTGAACAAGTACGCTAATGATTCAGGGGATTGACCATCAGGTAAAGTTTCTCCGGAATTTGTTGAAAGAACTGGATAGCCATCCACCAGATCTTTGGCCACAATTCCGGTTGTAATCCCATTTTGATCGTATGAGTTCCAAGGATTGCCGTCACCACTACCACCAGAGAATTTAAGCGTATGACCAGCATTAATCCCACTTGTTAGCAGTGATGCCTTCTTATCCTCATTTTCACTTGATACCCAGTAATCGGTGATGGTTGTTTCGACACCACCAGTTGCAGGGTTTTGGATTGGCGTCAGGGTTGTGTCGCTTGGAACCGTACTTTCAATTTCAACGTATGGTTCCATGTCTAAGTAGTACGCAACGTCTTCGCCAAGCTTGTCGATGGTCGACTTATTATGAACCCCAACAATTTTGTAGAGTTTGCCATCTACAGAAACGATATTATTTCCGGCTTCAAGCGCAGCCTTAATCTGGTCGCTGTTGGCAGTTGATCCATCTGAATCCTTCAGGGTATCAACTTTTACTGCGCCATCAGGATGGGTTTCGGAAAGTTGGCCTTTGGCTGCCAAGTATTGCTGAATTTCTGCGGATTCTAATCCCACCAGTTGTTCGTTTTCATACTTCCAAAGGGCACCGTTGGCATCTTCAAAGACGGTGACAATAGTTGTGCCATCAGGTATGCTGGATTCATCTGGGTGGTATAGGGTTGTTTCAACAGAAGTGAATTGCTGATCCTCAGGTAATCCCGGATCTTCGGTAGTTGTGACCACCTTGTACTGGTCATATTTCGTTAACACAATTCCGTTCTCTTTGGCTGCTTCATACGCGCCCTTAATTGTTGCCAAGTCAGTAGTTGCTCTAATTGTTTGTGCTTTTTCTTTGGCTTCGAGGTATTCATCTGTGATCTCTGTGTAGACAGGTTGGCCATTTTCGTCTTCTGCATACGTATAATATTTGCCGTCCTCTTCGACAGCTACCACAGTTTCAGCGTTTGACGGTCCTTGACCAACTTCAAAATATTCTTTGCCAACATGTTCGTATACCAAAATGTTGTCTGCTGGTTTTTCTGTTGTGGTGACAACCTTATATTCATCGATGTTATCGTCTTTGTTTTCAACGGCACTTTGGAGCTTGGTCAAAGCATCGCCCTTAACTTCAGCTTCTTCGCCAAAATAATGCTTGCTAATGACACTGGCATCGTCTGCTTCGTTGATTTCTTCAAGAATGTCCGGGTCGGAAATTTCAAAATACTTATTGGTTTCCTCGTCGTAGAGATAGTAATTGGTTGATTTTGATGAATCGGTTTGACGATAAATAATTCGTCTGTACTGATTTTCGCCGGTAGCATCTTCATAAGGGATGTATTTTTTCGTTTGTGCTTTTGGCGTAACCGAATCCTTTACGTCCTTGTCGGCTGACTGCTTAGTTTCAGTTTGTGAAGCCTGTTTGTGGGTGCTCTGAGTTTTCTGGGTCGTTTGCTGTTTTGAAACAGGAGTTGTTTTGGGTGCTGGGGTGTTATGAACCGCTTGAGTCGGCTTCTCATTCACAGGGGCTTGATCAGCCGCATTCGACTCAGTGGGGGTTGTTTGTGTCTGCGGCGTTTCGGCTTGTTGAACATCGGTCGTGGTTTGCTGATCTGTAGCAGGCGGTTGCTCTTCAGCTGATTCTTCATAAGCCTGTGGCACATTACTTTCGACTTTTGTCGATGATGATTGTGCCGGCTTTTGAAAAGTGGTTGTGTCTGAGGTGGAAGTAGCCGTTGCGTTCTCCGTAGCTGAATTGTCGACCGTGGTATTGGCGGTCGGTGTTGTTTCATCTGCGTTGGCAGTTGATTGGTCGATTGCTGAGGTTGTTGATAGTCCTACTAAAACACCAGTTGCGAGTAAGACATTATTTCTAAACTTTTTGTTCATAAGCGATCCTCCAAGATTAATTAGGTTTTTGATACAAGGACTACATTAGCAAACACTTATGAATTAAATTCGAATAAAGTTTGAATTAAAATTGGATTAATAAAAATTTGAGTAGCAAATATCATGACAATCGGCGAGCAAATAACAATGTGAACGGATACAATTAAATAGACGAAAGATTCGAAAAAAAGTTGACTTATGGTATGATTAAAAAAACGAAAGGGGCTGAACAAATGCTCTCAATCAAACATCTTCGTAAACAATTTGGTTCTGTAAAAGCTTTAGACGACGTCAGTTTCGACGTCCCCGACAACCAAATTACCGGCTTGATCGGCCAAAACGGATCTGGTAAATCAACAACCTTTCATAGTATCTTGAACTTTCTCAAGTACGATGGCGAAATTCGTTGGAACGGTCAACCCATCAAGGAGGCAGATTTTGACTCGATTGGCTATTTGCCCGAAGAACGAAGCTTGATGCCCAAATTAACGATTGAACAACAGATTATTTACTTAGCCCGACTTAAAAGCAAACCCGCCAAGGAAATCCGGCCGCAAATTGACGGCTGGCTTGAGAAGTTTGCTGTAAAAGGCAAGAAGACTGATAAAATTAAAGATCTTTCAAAAGGAAATCAACAGAAGGTTCAATTAATTGTGACTCTGATTCACCACCCCAGGTTAATTATTCTAGACGAACCGTTCAGTGGCCTCGATCCAGTTAACGCCGATTTATTGAAGAAGGCGATTCTGGAAGCTCGTGATCAAGGCGCTGCCATCATTTTCTCCAGTCATGATATGGCCAACGTCGAAGCAGTTTGCGATCGGCTGGTGATGCTGCGAACCGGAGACGTTGTTTTGAACGGTACAATCAGCGAAGTCCGGGATCAATTTGGTAAGTCGGAAATCTACGTGACAACTGACTGGACGGAAGATCAGCTGAAGCAATTACCCCATGTGATCAAAGTGCAAAACATCCGTGGGAATCGGTTCTTATTGCAGATTGATGATCCCAGCAAAGGCCCGGAAGTCTTTGAGAAACTGACTGATGGCAAATACATCGAAGAATTCAGTCAACAGCCACCGACCCTTGATGAAATTTTCAGAATGAAAGCGGGGATTCAACATGAATAAAACGTTAATTGTCGCCATGGAAACTTATCTTGGACAAGTGAAATCCTGGAGTTTCATTATGCTGGTGCTGTCCCCATTTATCCTGTTGGCGATTTCTTTGGGGATTGGTTACACCAGTGCCACATCCAGCTCGGATCAACAGCGGATCGCGGTGGTCTCGGAGCAACCGGCACTTCGTCAACGATTCATCAAGGCGAATCGCGATGACGTGAAAGCAAGTGTCACTTCGGCTGCCGCTGCCCAAAAGAGTGTCGATAACAATAACTTGTCGGGGTATCTCGTGTTATCGGCTGACAAAGCCAAAGTCACCGGGGTCTACCATTCCAGCGATTCATTAAGCGGCGGGATGAAAGTTAAAATCAACGCTTTTCTGGCGCAAACTCAACAGCAGTTGAACTTGGCCAATGCTCAGCTGAGTTCCAAACAGGTGAAGTCACTTGCTGTCCAACCGGCGTTTCAAGAAAAAATTAAAGCCAGTCATGGCGGTGCCAATTTGGCGAAAATCATTTCATTTTGGGTACTGGTATTTATGATTTACATGGTTTTGATTACCTATTCTTCCGTCACCGCACAGGAGATTGCCTCTGAAAAGGGGACCAAGGTCATGGAAATTATCTTTTCCAGTACTAAAGCCTCCAAGTACTTTGTGGGTAAAATTCTGGGTGTGTTTGGCGTTATCCTGACTCAGATTGTCGTCTACATTGTTGGTGGGTACGGCTTCTTCCAGATTGCGATGCATTTGGATAACATCAAGCAGTTGATCACCGACAACCAGTCACTGGTCAATGGCGTCATCAAGAATATGCTGGGCATTAACCTGCTGTTTGTCTTCCTCGGGGTCATCATTTACACGATTATCTCGGCATTCAGCGGCGCGCTGGTTGCCAAGGCTGAAGATGCGCCAAAAGCGGCCCAGCCGGCTATCTATCTGAGCATGATTGCTTTCTTTTTAACGATGCCATTCCAAAGCAATTCGGATGCCTTAATTTCTAGGATTTTGTCCTACGTGCCATTCTTCTCTTCGTACTTCATGCCGATGAGAATTATTAACGACAACGCAAGTGGGATGGAGATTGGCCTTTCTTTGCTGATTTTAGTTGCAAGTATCGGCCTGTTGACCTGGTACATTGGCCAGATTTATGAAGGGTTGATTCTGCAGACGGACGATACCAGTTTTTGGAAACGTCTTAGAAGAGGCCTATCCTATCAAAAGTAACTGTAGTCTAAAGAAGCAAGCTGCCAGATCCCTGGGTCGCTTGCTTCTTTTTTGTCTGCTTCTACAAAGACTAACCGGCTTGCGGCGCACTCTTTTGCGGATATCTTCACCAGAGGGCATATTTTAAACCGTTTTTCTGATATAATTAGTTGGCTAGTACATAGGAGGAAAACATCATGAAAAAGTTATTTTTGCTTGCGCTGGTGACGCTTGGACTCGTCACCGCAACGAGCCTTCCAGTTTCAGGAAACACGACCACTAAGACGCCGAACACCACCACCACAGCCACCACAACTGATCCCAGCTACGTTTGGACCAAGGTGCTGAGTCGCAATACCGCCGTGGCCTATCATGCCAAATCCAAAAGCGCAGTTTATCTGTGGAATGCGACCCATACTAAACGCGTCCACAATTTAAAAAATTATCCAAATACCACTTGGTACGTTAAAAATAGTGTCGTCATGCAACATGGCAATAAGAGCCACGTTTACTATGAAGTCTATAACTACGGCAACGCCGCAGATGGTTTTATTTGGCGCGGATATTTGACCAAAGGGGTTAATCCTTCCCAACGGGCTTTAGCTGCCAAAGGGGTGATTAAGTTATCATCAGAACGCTCACTACAGTTCTTCCAAGATAATTTAACGACCTTGGCAAGCCTGCCACAGAGTCAATTCCAAAAATTGGTGACCGATCAGGTGGCTGCCAAACTGACTAAGAGTGTTTCTGATACCAAACTAGATGCCATGGCCAAGATTCTGGCAACTCAAGATATCAGTACTCGGGATGCTGCCGTTAAAGCTGGGGTTACCAATCCCAAAACCACTAATTTTACGGTTAAACAAGTCGATCCCAAGACAATGACCGGTTACTATTCATATTGGGCCAAATATCGCACCACTAACGCCCTGCACTATTACGCAGCAGTTGTCGCCAGTCATGTTTCTGGTCTGACCGGCAATTCGGTTAACGGCCATTACGGGTTGTATATTGTACCGGATACGACTGCCAAAACCTGGAAACCACAAATTACGATTGTGACCGACTAGACACTCATTAACCTATAAAGGAGGTGTTCGTTTGCTGGAAAATCTAAAGTTACGTCGCTCAACATACATTTTGTTTATAGTCTGGGGTGTCGTGGCTTTCTTTGTGGCGGCTGCAATTTTTAAAGTCCAGCCACTCACAGTCAATTTTTCAATTAACGATCGCCGCCTCCTGCAGGGATTATTGCGAGGACTTTTATTGCTCTTGGCATATGTAATTTTCACTATCATTCCCGCGAGAATGGCGATCGTAATTCCCAGCTTTTTTTATTTCGGCCTGCTGGGGTCATATCTCTGGCAGTTCGGCATGGTCATTTTAAGTGGTCACTGGCGGGGAATTGCCATGGACCTGTTATTTGTCATTGCTTACACGGTCTTGATATATTGTGCCACTATGACCGCATTTCAGATTATTAATGTTGTTCAGAAAAATCGGTCAGTCTATTATTTTTCAAAGTGGTTCAAGTCCGTTAAGCGGGTAATGAAGGCGCACTGGCTGTCACTATCCGTGGTGACCGGTGCCTACGTTGTTCTCTGGTCGATGTTTAGCCTGATTTAAATTTTAAAGGGAGATTATCATGAAAAAAGTAATCATTGCCGCCATTGCCATCATGGGAATCGGCTTGGCAGGCTGTTCTTCAAGTAAATCTACCAGTAAGCCTTCCGAGGCTGTCAAAGTCGTCAACCAGGCACAAAAAGCCGCTCATAGCATTAAGAGCGGGAATGTGTTGCTGGTGACTAAAAATACCCAGAACAAAAAGACTTCTACCGGCAAGATTGCCGCAAAATTCTATCTTAAGCCAATGATCGTTCAGGCCAAACTCAACAACACTGCCGGTTTGGTCAAAAACTATGATTATTTCATTGAAGGTCGGACGGTCTATATTCACGCTGACAATAATTGGTCCAAACAACGTTTACCGAAAAAGAGCCCATTGATTAAGAGTGTTAAGCGTCAGGTTTCGGCAAGTGCAGCAGTTAGGGCAATGGCATATTTAAAAAATCATTTGAAACTTCAGAAGAATCAAGCCACCGATACGCTTTCATATAATGGCCATGGCAAGTTGGGTTCAATGGTCGCTAAGAAGATCATTCTGGCTGAAGCCAACCACAGTGAGAGCACTAAGAATGTCTTGAAAAAGGTCAAAATTACCAAATTTACTTATAAATATACTTTGGATAAGAAGACTGATCTGCCAACCAATACTTACATTTATATGCAGTATCAAGACAGATCATCGAAAAAGTCAATTACTGAAGAAGTAACCGAGACATATACCAATGTGAACAAGGTTAAGAAATTCAAGGTCCCTGCTGATATCAAGCAGAACGCACCCAGCACGAACCAAGTGAACGAATAAGCCAACCTGTCATGGTGATGTTGCAAACGAACAAATTTCTAAATGACACGACCTTGCCAGCATGGTTAAGGCTTAGTAAAGGTTGATCTGGCGGGGAATTGTCCGGATCAATTAGCGCTACAATATGCTTAAATTATTTTTGGGGGAGATCAAGGAAATGGATAATACACAAGCATTAGCAGTTAAGTATCCACAAGTGAAAGATTTAATGAATGAAACACCAATTTTTTGGAAGAATCCAGATTACGGGCAGAGTGCTAAGCTGCCATTTTCTAAAGAAGATATTTTGGATGCTGTTGCCCGTTGGGATCGCTTTGCGCCGTTCATCGAGGCTGCTTTTCCAGAAACAAAGAAGATGCATGGGGTGATTGAATCACCGCTAATCAAACTCGATCAGATGAAAAAGGCTTGGAATGACGAGCACGAAACACCACTGGCAGGAAGTTTGTACTTAAAAGCCGATAGTGAGCTGCCAATTTCTGGGTCGATCAAGTCTCGTGGCGGGATTTATGAAGTATTGAAATTCGCTGAACACGTGGCAATGACTAAAGGAACGCTCAAGCAGACTGACAACTACGCGATTTTAAAATCGCCCGAGTATAAACAAGTATTTGCTCAATACGGTGTCATGGTGGCCTCTACCGGGAACTTGGCGTTGAGTGTGGGAATTGCTGCATCGACGTTTGGTTTCAAGACAACAGTTTATATGTCACGCGATGCCAAGGAGTGGAAGAAAGCTAAGCTCCGGGCAAATGGCGTCGACGTGGTTGAACTGGATACGGATTTTTCATCCGTGATCCCACAGGCTCGCCAAGCTGCCGCCGAAGACCCCAACGTTCATTTTATTGACGATGAAGGTTCGTCTGATCTGTTTATTGGCTATGCTGTTGCCGGTGTGCGGCTCAAACAGCAGTTTGATAAGCAGGGCATCAAAGTTGATCGCAACCACCCAGTGATCGTGTACCTGCCAGCTGGAGTTGGCGGCAGTCCCAGTGGGGTGACTTTTGGACTCAAGATGATCATTGGCCCATATATTCACGCAATCTTCTGTGAGCCAACCCATGTGCCATCAGTGACCTTGGGGATGATGACTAAGCTCAATAATGAAATTTCAGTATTTGATATTGGCTTGGATGGCAAGACTGCCGCTGATGGCTTGGCAGTTGGTCGACCATCTCGGATTGCCGGAAAAGTCATGCGAACCCTGTTATTTGGGAGTGTCACTTTCCAAGATCCAACCATTTACAAGTATGAGGCCCAACTCATGGACACTGAAAACATCACGGTTGAACCTTCAGCTGCAGCGGGGTTCACCGCAATTGATCGGGCAATTACTGAAGTTCCCGCTTTCAACACTGCCAATGCCACCCACATTGTCTGGGCGACTGGCGGCAGTATGATGCCAGAGAGTGAACGTCGGGTTGATCATGATAAGGGTGAAGCATTACTATAATTATGATAATAAAGGAGGCCGTGAACAAAACATGCGTTTTGCTCACGGCCTCCTTTATTGTTAGGTTTTGAAATTATTTAGGACTCACAAAACTTCGTCTCATGACAATCAGGACAACTGCGAGGGCACAGCCCACAAGCCCAAATCCAAACGAGAAACCATTCATTTGGATCAGCCAGCCAAGCAGTGGAAATGCGATGATCATCACTGCTGAGAAGAGGACGTTGGCAACACTTAGCAACGTTGCCCGTTCTTCGGAGCTGATCATTTCATTATAGTAACTGCTGAAGATGGGGGTGATGAGGGATGGTAACAGTTGGGAGATTAAAAACATAACGATTAATATTGGTAGCCAGGAAAGCCATGTCAACATCAGTAGGCAGACAAGGCTGACACTTAATGCCAGAATCAATTCCCGCTTTGAGAATTTCTTTTGAATCATCGGGGTAAGTTGGATGCCGATGATATTAAGCAAGGCAGACATGACCATCAACACTGAAATCAGCCAACCCGAAAAGTGATTGGTTTCCATCAAAGTTTGAAAATAGAAAAAGTAGGACGTACAAACCGTGGCGTATAAGGCATCAAATAACATCAGATTTCGTAATTGATGATTTCCCTTCATTGTTCTGTAGGAATTCACCACAATTGATTTTACCGAGGTTGGTTTTTCAACTGCCCGCTTTTTGATCACCGGTTCCTTGAAGAATAGGACGGTAATCAGTCCCATCACGCCAACGACAATGCCAATGACATAGGTCAATTCAAAATACCAATGAATTAGGAGGCCGGCAAGGACAACCCCCAAGGTGTCCGCAAATTCGATAATGACATCAATGTGGCTGATAACCTTGGGATATTTTTTTGTTAGGTCGTCTTTGACCAGTGAGTCGTACAACAGGGCTTCCAAAGTTCCCGACTGCATATTATAAGACAGGGCGTTGATGACAAACCCCAAAGCAAACAGCCAGAATGTCTGACCAAAAAGGATAATTACGGCAGACAGAATCGCCGCCAGCCGGCCGATGACCAAGTCAAATTTATAAGTGAGTCGATCGGCCAAAACACCGGAGGGCACTTCGAATAAAAAGCTGGCAATGTGAAAGATACTCTCACACAGGCCGATTTCCACAAGTGTCAGGCCCTTTGTCTGCAAGTACATTACCCACAGGCTGGTAATCCCAAACCACGATAGAAAGCTGTAAGTATAACCTTTATTAATATTTGAAGCATAATTCGTTTTCATTTATCTGCACTCCAGTTAATGCAAGATCCATAACTATTCGGTGTATTTGAAGAAGTCCGAGTTATGTGATCTTTGAGAATCTACAACTGAAGTGCGTTGATCTCGAAAATGCTGTGTTGCAAGCTAATCCAAGCGAGCATGTTCATCATTCCTTTACATAATTATGAGAAGTATTTAATGAAAGTCTACCTGTTTTCAAGTCTTGAGGCAACATGCAAAAATCTGCCGGTTTCCACGAAGCTGACAGATTATTGAATGCTATTTGTTTTTCTTGAAATCCAAGAAACCACTCATTCCCAGCACAATGCCGACAAAAGTGAAGAAGGTCCCGGTACGAAAGCTAAACAGGGCATCAATTGCCAGACCGACAACCAAGCCAATTGACAATCCCAGCCAATGATTCTCTTGGTTATAAGTGTTCTGAGATTGTGGATGCTTTTCTCTAATTTGATCCATGAGAATCCCTCATTTCCATTCTGTGATCCTTAGTCGACGTCCCAAACTTCTCGAGCAATGTCACGAACCAATTTAAGCTTGTTCCATTGCTGTTGTTCAGTGAGCTTGTTGCCTTCTTCAGTGGAGGCAAAGCCACATTGGGTTGAGAGTGCCAAATTTTCTAGCGGTACTTTGCTGCTGGCCTGGTTGATCCGGTTGATGACGGCGTCCTTGTCTTCCAGTTCAGGAGATTTCGAAGTGATCAGCCCTAGGACAATCCGTTTGTTCTTGTCACCATTCCAGATTTTGCCTAATGGTGAAAAATCACCGGCGCGTTCGCTGTCATACTCGAGGAACAAACCATCGTAGTTGAGCTGACCCAGATAGTCGGCAACGTCGTCATAGCCGCCTGAGAAGAGGAAGGTTGACTTAAAGTTGCCACGACAGATATGGGTTGTGACGGTTAAGTCATCTGGCAAATCGGCGAGTAACTTGTTGATGACTTTGACTGAATCTTCAGCGAGTTTGACATATTTGGCATGAGCTTTCGGATCATCGGCTGTTTCATTTAGCTTACTGATCAGAAATGCCCAGGTGGTGTCGTCGAGTTGAACATAACGGGCACCGAGTTCATAGAAATGCAAAATCGTTTCATGATAAGCTTTGGCAACGTCATCCAAATATTGATCCCATGTGTCATAGAACTTGGACCAGTTATCACTTCGATTATCACGGAAGAGCATCGTTGGTGATGGGATGGTTTGCTTGGGTGTGACACCATCTGGCGTGATTGATTCCAGAAACTCGAAGCTGTCGAAGAAGGGATGCGCTGGATTAAAGGCAATTTTGCCGGATAACTCGGCGTTGTCAGTTCGAGTTTTACTGCCATGGAATTTATAGCTCTTATGGTAATCGTACTTTTCGACGCCGGTTAATCCCCAGAGGAAGTCCAAGTGCCACCAGCTGCGGTTAAATTCACCGTCTGTAATATCTTTTAAGCCGAGTTCGACTTGTTTGTCGACGATTTTCCTGGTTTCTTCATGTTGAACCTTTTGTAAGTCCGCGGCGTTGATTTGGCCGGCGTTAAATTTAGCATGGGCATCCTTTAACGCTTGAGTTCTTAATAGACTACCGACGACATCGTACCGATATGGAAATTTTGTTTGAATAGCTGATTTTGTCATGTGTAAATCCTCCTATAATTTTAAAAGTTCAACTTACGAAAAAAAGCACTCGTCCCCTGACTGTCATTTTGACAGTCAAGGGACGAATGCTCGCGTTACCACCCTAATTCGCGTCGTTCTCACAAACAACGCCTCACCGGTACCCATTGATACCCGGGAAGTTAACGGTTCCTACCGATCAATCCGCGTGAACGGACTAATGCCTTTTGGAGCTCATCTTCACCGTCGTTTCGATACCTGCTCTCATCTGCCAGGCTTTCTGAAATCGATCCGAGTGGTTACTCTTCTCCTCATAGCTTGAAATTTCGTAAGTCTTCTAATTGCTTTTTAATCTAAACCAAATCTAAGTAAATGTCAACTCATTGTTTCATGACGCTTACTAATTCGAAAGTGGATGTGGATGGCTGCCAATAAGATTAGATTCAGTAAAGCGGCCACGATGAACACTTCTACGCCAATTGCTCTGAGAAGGTAGGCGCTACACATGATGCCGATCACAAACATGACAATTGCGCTCAAAAAATGACCGGCTTTAAACATGGCAGTTTTGTCGTGACTAAAGATTGCCTCGTAGACATTATTGGCGAAGTTCTTTAAATTCCCGGTCATGATGCCGTTATTGACGCTGGTCTCACCAATGCGGTTAAAGACGGTTAATTCATACCCAGAGAATAGGCCGAGGCTAAAAAGCATATCCAATTCAGGTAGGTCGGCGACTGCCGCAATTGCCAGCAGCCCAAGAAAGATAATGCTGAAGCCTAATAGGAGATTAAAACGATGATTCGGGCTGAGCTTGATATGCTTGCAGCCTTGAGAAATGAATGCGCCCAACAGAAATCCAAGAAGTACCGGCACGCGAATGTAGGCGGTCGTCCAACCCTTGGTCGCATATTCATAAGCGAAGATGACCAGGTTTCCGGTTTGGGCACTCACAAATGAGCCGTTAAAATTCTGAAATGTATAGGCATCAATGGAACCCATGATAAAAGTCTGGGCAAGTGTCGTAATACTGTGTTTCGTAAAAAAAGACATGGTGATCACTCTTTTCTATATCCGAAATGTTTACAGCTCTACTATACCAGAGTGATCGACATTAAAAGCAAACTGTCTATTGTTTCTTCTGGGAATCTTGGTATACTTAAAATACTTTTGATGAGAGAATGTTACATTTAATGTGTAAGCTATTAACTTTTTAATCGTCAATGGGGTACAATGTTTGTAACACATCTTATGGAAGGATGATCATTATCAAATCGAGTGTCTTAATTGCTGAAGATTTTTCAGCTGTCGGTAGGCTTTCTGCTACGGCGGCAATTGCTGTCTTTTCCGCATTTGGAATTCAGACAGCGACGTTACCGACAGAACTTCTTTCTACTCAGACAGAAGGTTTTGGCCAACCGTCTACGCTCAGTACTGATGCCTTTCTGCACAGAGCAGTTACACACTGGAATAGCTTGGATAGTTTGAAATTCAATTCAGGCATTGTTGGCTATGTTGGCAAATCCAGTACAGTGGATTTTCTGCATGATTATCTTTCGACTCTTGATTTAGCGACACTGTTGATCGACCCCGTCATGGGCGATCAGGGGGAAATGTACGCGGGCTTTGACGATGACTATCTGGCAAGCATTAAACGGTTAGTGAAAATTGCGAATGTCATCACACCGAACATCACAGAGTTGGGTTTGCTGAGCGGTGAGAATTTGGCAGCTGACGCAAATGACGGTGTCATCGGCCAAGCAATTCAAAAATGCCGAGTGGCCAACCATTCCCATGCACAGGTGATTGTAACTGGTGTGCTGAGAGATGGCGGCATCGGCTGTGTTTACATGAATGATGGCAAACTCAAATGGGCAGGGTCCCCATTAATTCCCGGTCATTTTTATGGCACCGGTGACTTATTTTCAGCACTCTTAATTGGTTATTTGAACTTTGATTTGGATCTTGATACTGCAATCCAAAAAGCAGTGATCGGTGTTTATGATGCGGTTAGTTTAACCAGCCACGCACCAAAAGGCCAGCGCAAATTTGGATTGAATTTGACCAGATCATTGTATAATGTGGCGAAGTTTACGTTAGGGCAAACAGGGGAAGAAGTGTAAAAGATGGATTTACTCACAATTAAAAGCGACTTGTCGGACGTCTTAACTGAATATTTTGATAAAGTTAAATTCCCAGAAAATGGCATCTTTGTCGTGGGCTGTAGTACTAGTGAAATATCAGGTGACTGGAAAGGAACCAATTCGCGGCTGGATGTCGGTAAAGCGGTGGTTTCGACTTTGGAAACCTTCTTAATCCCCCGCAATATCAATTTGGCAATTCAGGGATGTGAACATATCAACCGGGCATTATTGTTGGAACGAAGGGTGGCCGAACGACACAATTTGGAAATCGTGTCAGTCGTGCCAGCCATGCATGCCGGCGGTGGCACTCAGGTTGCCGCCTATGAACGATTAGATGACCCGGTGGAAGTTGAGCACATCACCGCGTTTGGCGGCATTGATATTGGTGGCACCGAGATTGGAATGCACGTAAAATACGTGCAGATTCCGGTGAGGATGACTAATCGTCACGTTGGGGCAGCGAATGTTGTCTGCCTGTCATCACGACCAAAACTCATTGGTGGCCAACGCGCTAAATATGATTTTACTGAAGCAAATAAGGAAGATTATGTATTGGGAGGAAGCAAGTAATGGATCGCAAAAGTGTAGGTGGCAAGGTAAGTAGTGATATTTTCAAGGTCGTCTTAACGGCAATGTTTATCGCCGTGACGGTTGCGATCAGTCGATTTTTCATCATCCCAATTCCGATGACTCATGGAAATATTAACTTGTGTGATGCTGGTATTTTTATTAGTGCCTTATTATTGGGACCCAGAGTCGGTGGGGTTGTCGGTGGCGCCAGTGGGTTTCTGCTGGATCTGATTTCAGGTTATGGTCAATATATGTGGTTTTCTTTGATTGTTCACGGCGCTGAAGGCCTGATTGTCGGCTTGATTGCGGGTAAGCATGCTGATCGTAAGTGGACCAAGCTGATTGCCGTTTCTGTTGGAATTGTGATCATGGTGATCGGTTATTTTGTGGCTGATTCAGTTCTTTATAACCTTTATGCCGGGTATGTCGGGATCGGGACCAACCTGATTCAAGGGGCTGTTGGCGCATTGATTGCTTATCTGGTGACTCCACGACTTAGGAAACGCATATAAAATCAATCAACTATGTTGACTTGGAGATTAAACATAACACTATAGATTTTGCTGGCTTGGTTCCGCCTGCCATAGTGGCACGAATTTCGAGCCTGTAGTCTCGAAATATCGTGGTGTTGTAATCGCTGATTTCATCAGCTTCAACAACACTTTCACTACGGCTGGCAATACCAAGCCAGCAAAATCCGGCTACAAAGAGTTGAGTCTACAAATGAGTTTGTGGACTTTTTTACTTTGCGGATTGTATGCGTCTTTGGGAAGGTAAGCATCTTTCATATTCCTAATATATTTGCGGAAACGTCGTTAATGTCCTAGTGGTGATCAAAGTTAGAACCATCTTCAAAGTAGCCGTGTCTCAGTTCGCCGGCATTGCCAGCAGTAGTGTCAATGCTGTTGAAACGACTGAAAGTCGTGATTACAGCATCTTGGTATTTCGAGACTACAGGCTCGAAATCCAAGCCACTACAGCAGGCGTGGCCGGCGGGCTGAGACACGGCGAAAGGCGTGACACTCATTTAATGCATCTGGACAAGGGCCATCAACAAGGTCCATTGCGGCTAAATCAGAAAAGATCTACAATGTTACACAATTACATAGGAGGGATGTCTGCATGACTGATAAGAACAGTGTTTTAACTGATAAAGATTTCTCGGAGCTCCACAATGATTTCAAAAGCGCACCAAAGAGTGATGTGTTATCGAGAATCATTGAGCAAAACGGCATTAACCAAGCTGCCCAGGATCCCGACGCCCAAGTTCGTTTGAATCCAGTGTTTTCGGTGGATTTGCAGACAGGCTCAGTGACTAATCAGAAGCAAAGCGGCCGCTGCTGGTTGTTTTCTCTGGTCAACACGTTGCGTCACCAATTTGCATCGAAATATAAGGTGAAGGATTTTAATCTTTCACAAAAATACTTATTCTTCTGGGACAAAATCGAACGGGCCAATATTTTCTATGATCGAATTCTGGCAACCGCCAGTCGGCCTGCCGATGACCGTGAAGTGGAAAATTATTTGAGCTTTCCTGGTGATGATGGTGGCCAATGGGCTATGGCAGCCGCATTGGTTCAAAAGTACGGCGTGGTTCCGGTGAGCGACTTCCCTGAAACTGCCAACGTGGAGAATACCGGCGCATTTGATATCGTTATGAATCGGAAACTGCGGATCGATGCTGCTAATCTTCGCCAAATGGTCAAAGGCGAAAAGTCCGATGACGAAATTAGTGCCGCTCGCAAAAAGATGTTGAGCGAAGTTTATCGAATCACGGCATACTCATTCGGTGAGCCGCCAACAACGGTTGACTTTGCTTATCGGGATGATGATAAGAAATATCACAAGGTTTCAGGTCTGACACCCAAAGAATTTTATGCCAAATACTTTGACGTTGATTTGGACGACTACGTGGTTTTGTCGAATTCGCCTGAGAAGGATTATAACCAGCTGTATTCCCTGCCCAGTCAAAATAACGTGGTCGGTGGTAAGCAAATTCAGTTCCTGAACTTACCAATGGATGTCCTGAAAAAAGCGACGATTGCTCAGCTCAAAGACGGTGAAACTGTCTGGTTTGGCAATGATGTTCTTGAGCAAATGGATCGCAAGAAGGGCTTCCTCGATAGCCACTTATTCCGTTATTCAGAATTGTTCGATACGGATTTGGAAATGGATAAAGGCACTCGGCTTCAATATCATCAAGCCGAGGTTTCCCACGCCATGACCTTTACCGGTGTTGATTTGGATGGCGACACCCCAACGAAATGGAAAGTTGAAAATTCTTGGGGCGACAAGAATGGTGAGAAAGGTTACTTCACGATGAATGACGACTGGATGGATGACTATGTCTATGAAGTAGTTGTTCACAAAAAGTATCTCTCTGACGATCAGAAAACCTTGCTGAAACAGGCGCCAATTGAATTGCCAGCTTGGGATTCGTTGGCATAAAAACGAATCATGAATATTGACACCGTCTAAGCGCCTATGTATGATTAACTTGTAAGTAGAGAAAGTATTTCATCACTAAAAAAAGGAACCCGGGTGAGGGGTTCCTTTTTTTATGGCTACGTTCACCGCCAAGAACAATTATCGTCGGTTGCTAAAAATAGCAACAATAATACCGGCTAAAACAGCCATAAGAAATTGGGTGAGTAGAGAAAGCAATTCCATCACCTCCTTTCCAATAGGCTCATCAGAAAGATTGACGGTTCTTTAATCATACCGGAAAAAGCGTAATCTGCATAAGTACATAAGTGTTGGGTAACATCTGTTGGAGCTATTCCATAACACTCATAGAAATAACCTAACTATTTTTGCTCATCCTGTAATTCATTTGAATAAATCAGCAGGCGTTGCGCATAGCTTGGGTGATCAAAGGTGGATTTGATGGTTCCTTTAAGCTGGGTCAGATTATCCGTGATGATACCATCGACGTTTAAGAATAACATTTTAGTCATATCGGGCTCATCGTCCACGGTCCAAGCATAGACCTGCTGACGGCGAAAATGGGCTTCGTTGACGAACTGGTCATTGAGAGTGGTTTCCTCCATCGTGTAAGCATTCGCCTTGGTCTGTGGGAACGAGAAGTTGTAGGGCAGAATGTAGCTGACAAATAGTTTGGGTGCCTGTTTCTTCAATCCACTGATTACGTCATAATCAAGTGAATGAATATGGTCATGATCACTTAATAGCCGGGTTTCGTAACGTTTAACAAATAGTTTTAACATATCTGGACTGTCATGAGACGTTGTTTTGATTTCAACCAACAGCTTTTGGTGATCGCGCTCAGCAGCCTTTAAATATTGATCAAAGCTGGCAATATGCGCTGTGTGGCCATTTTCATGAACTTTTAGCTTCGTCATCTGTGAGAGGGTCATCTGGTAGGGCGCCTTATTCACACCAGCCAGATTTGATAAATTCTCATCGTGCATGACGACAAATTGATGATCCTTGGTTTCATGCAGGTCCATTTCAACGTAGTCGGGCTTATCCTTACTGGTTCGGTTCAGTGCCGGAATGGTATTTTGGACCCCATTGCCATCATTGACGCCGCGGTGAGAAATCGTTGCCGGGCGGCTCAATAGAGCACCTTGAAGGTAGACGGCATTGAAGGTGACATCACCAATTAAGAATAAACCAATTAGTACAGCACCCATCAACCGCCGGCCAATTCTTCGCTTGCGGGGGAGACGAGTGACGACGGATTCAGTGTGCCATTTGGATTCATCTAGAACCATTAACAGGATCAGCATAAACACAACCACACTGAATGAGGCGACCAGCCGCTGCCAGACGGTTAGGAGACCCATGTTGGTAATTGCACCGACGAAGCCGATCAGCTTGGCCTGCGAATCCAAATACGTTTGCAAGAAATAAAGTAGGTAAGAGACGATGGTCGTCGAGGCCAGACTGATTAATCCCAAGACAAAGATTCGCCACAGGTACTGCCAAGTGTTATGCCGCGTTAGCTGCCAACTGTTTTTGGCAGCCTCAAGTCCGCGCTGATGATGAATAATCATCATTGGCAACACTTGGATCAAACGAATGCTTAGATAGAAGATTGCGATACCCAGAACGGTGATCAAGATAGCTATTAATGGCTTTTTCTCTAAATCATCTAAAATGAATGTCGGAATGGTGGCTTTGGAAAGCAGCGGTGAATTGAGGTAGGCAACTGAGAAGGGTAAGACCAAAATAAAGTAGCCAATGAAGAACAAAAAGCTACCTAACCGCAATCGCCGCATGTCATGAATCGCGTTCTTGAAAACTTCCCACAGACTCATATTCTGTTTGAGGGCAATGTTGTTAATGCCGTAAAGCAGAAAAGCAAACTGCCAGAAGACGAGGGCAAAAATCACCAGCAGTAAGATGAATAATTCCACAACTGCCAGGGGCTTTTGTGTCAGCAGCCAAACTGCGTTGGTGTATGACAGATATGGGATCCGGTTGATTTGGAGAATTAATCCGGTCACATACTGCATGATTGGAACGACTACGATGCCTAATAATAAATTAATAATAATGACTAAACTGACATAGGCACCCCAGTTGTTGAAAAATGTTCTGATTGATCGTCGTAAAAGCTTGTTGCCTTTCATGTTCGAGTTACCTTCTTTTTAAAGTTCGATATTTTTATCCTACCATAACTCCAAGCAGAACTAACAAAAAGAGAGTGCGAAAAAAGGCGATTTGATCCCAGAATTTAAGGGGGTAAATCAATTATTCCTGGTTCTGAAATGGTTGATTTATCTCCTTAAATGGCCGGGATCAGCCGATTTGAGCACGTTTTTGCTAGGTGATAATGGCGCCACCAAAAAAGGAGACCGAGGCAAAAGTTTGCACTTTTGTCCCAGTCTCCTTGATACTTATTTAATCTTTAGGTGTAACCCATACTTGTGGTGCAGGATCTTCATCCAGGTTCCGAACAACTTTATAACCAGTTACCTTCAACTTGGACTGATGGTTCTTCCCGGCAACGGTATTCTTTACAGAAATCGTTTGGTGCATTGGGATGTCTGAAAGCTTCCCCTTCATATAAATCACCGGTTTATTAGCCGAGTCGTTCTTGAAGGTATACTTCAAAGTTCCCTGCTTATCCAGATCATTTGCTTTTTTAGCTTCACTGTATGTTTTGTACATCTTATTCACACTGTAGATTGTCACAGTGTGATTTTTGCTGTTAAATTTGTATGCATCAATGCCTGACTTGCTCTTATAATTAATTGAACCGTTCATATACCAAAGATTATCGTTGGATGTTAAAACCTCTTTGGCTGATTTATTCTGAACCTGGTTCTGCATGCTGGCCTTGCTGCTGTCGTTATTTGAACTCTTATTTGAAGAACTGCTGCAGCCAGCCAAAATTAGTGCAAAGCTTGCAACAACCGCCAAAATAACGGCTAATGATCTGCTCTTTTTCATTTCCATAATCACCTCATATGTTGAAATTATCACATAACACTGTCAAAATCTAGTAGTATGGTTCATTATTAATAATTGATACAAAAGTTTAACAAGATCGCAACTTCAAAAAGGGTAAAATCTAAAGGAGGGGAGGCATCACAATGGTTACAATTCGCGACATCGCAAGAAGGTTGGGGCTCTCAGTTTCGACCGTTTCACGGGCACTCAATGATAATAAGCGCATCAGTCTCAAGACCCGGCGCAGAGTTAGGAGAATGGCTGACAAGATGGGCTACCAACCCAATTACAACGCTAAGAATCTGACCAACCATGAAGCAAATACGGTTGGGGTTGTCTTCCCAGTGAATAACCGAGTGGTTGATAACATCTTTTACGTTGGCGTTTTGCGAGGCATTAATGCCCAATTGAATCACCGTAACTATGTCCTGTCCATCGCCATTGGTGACAGCACCCAGCAGGTGATCGATAACGTCAAATCAATGATTAGTCGTGCCCAAATCAAACATTTCATTCTACTATATTCACATCAAGATGATCCAGTCATCGAGATGCTTAGAAAAGAAGATGTTGATTTCGTGACCATCGGGAAACCGGCAGCCGATCAGAAGTGGTTGTATGTTGATAACGATAACGTTCAAGCCGGACTGGATGGCACAAACTTCTTAATGGATCAATATCACTGTCAAAACCCGGTTTTCGTTCAGACCCATCATGACTGGCCATATGAAATTGACCGTCGCAAAGGTTATCTTGAAGCAATTGAAAAAGCCGAAAAAAAGCCGGTTATTTTGTCGACTCAAGATAAAGACGATGCGGCCGAAGACCAATTTATCAAGGATAATCCGCAAATGGACGGCATTGTCGCTATCGATGATTATAGCGGTTTACAGATGTACCATCGTTACAAAATGATCCGTCCAACCAAGGACATCGAAGTGCTTGGCTATAACAACTCATTACCAAGTGAACTGACTGATCAACATTTTCATTCCGTTGACATTCACCCAGATGAAATGGGGCAGTCAGCAGTTAAACTGTTGCTGGACAAACCGGCAGACGATGAAAAAATGGTTGACCACATGATTGTCGGTCATGCGATTGTTTAAATCAGATTAAAAAGGGCCAGCTTGGCAAATCCGTCAGGTTGGTTTTTATGATCTCTAGTGAGTGAGCAATAATAGTATTAGACTAATGATCGCCGGGGCACCCTGAGTGAGGAGGATGCGTCTACTGATAGTGGCTGCGCCAAAAATAGCTGCTACCACAACAAAACCGATGAAAAGCAGCAGAATCGGGTATACTGCATTTGCGGGGAACAGGAATCGTCCCACCAAGACGCCGACGCCGATGAAGCCGTTATACAGTCCCTGGTTGGCCATACTAGCTTTAGTTTCCGGGATCGCTAAGTAGTTGGCCGAAGCATTGAAAGCCTTCTGAGCGGCCTTAGATTGGCTGCCAAACATCTCGAAAGCCATGATTAAGAGCGCTTCGATTCCGACTAGGACAACGAATATATCTGAGATTAAGTTAAGCATTGATTTCAGCTCCAATTCAAGTTTAGTTTACATACTTATTATAAGGTTATGCTTGGAAAGATTGATTAATAGAATCGGAAATTGTGAGAAATGTTAGGTGTGAAGCTGAGCAGCAAAGCGCACTTCAGCAAAGAAGGTATAGGAAATATAGCTGTAAATGAAAACACAAAAAGGCCACCTCACAAACTTGGAGCTAAGGTGAGAGGTGGTTTTCTGTTTATAAAAATTTTTTGAACAATATTTTTGAGCAGATAATTAAATAAACGACTAATAATTTCCTTAATTTAATGAGACCTCCAGCCTCTTTCCAAGGGCAGTAGCTAGTTTTTCTAAGGTAGCCAAACTCGTATTATCTGCTAATTCAACTCGTGCAACTGTACGTTGGGGTACCCCGGCAGCTGCTGCCAAGTCTCTTTGTGATAAGCCAGCCGCTTCACGTGCCTTCATAAAGTTGTAAGCAGCAATTAATCGCGCCTTCCCTTGCTCATATTCTGCTTTTTCCTCAGGATTGTTCGTATAATCTCTGATAAGCGATTCTAGTTTTTCAGTTTTGGGCATATTGATCACTTTCCTTCCCTAAGTTCTTGCAAGAATTCTTGACGAATCTTTTCACCATGCTGAATTTGAGTTATAGGTGTTTTTTGCGATTTTTTGGTAAATCCATGGGTAATCACATAGCGTCCAGCAACAACATGAAAATAAATGACTCGCTGAATATTTGTACCCAGCTTAGATCGAACTTCAAACAAATCATCATTGAGCCGTTTAACCCACTTCATTTTAGCGGCATCCAGGATGCCTACTTCAGAGATTGCGTCCAGGGTGTATAGCACTTTCCGAGCATCTTTATCAGGAAGACTACTTAGAAATTCTCGAAATTCGTTGTGACCATTGGGGCGAATGTAAGCTTCAAAGGTTATTTTTTCCATACACTAATTATAAATTGTTTTTCAAAATGAGTCAATATATTTACTCGATATAGAACTTACCGACTCTCCAAATCCAGGTTCGCCAAGCAATGCAAACATATTTTACTTGTAAACTTCAACTCCTGGCTGAATGGGTTGATACCGTTGAGGTAACCAAAGTTAGATTTGTAGATTATATGATCTTGAATCAATTGACGTACGGGGATAGCGTATTACATAACAAATCATACAAACTACATAATCATCGAGAGAAGGAATCATTATGGAGAAAATTGTCAATCCAACTAAAGCACGTTCAAAATTATTTGCTTTAATTAAGGCTGTCAATCAAGATTCCAAACCAGTGCTCATCGCTGGTAGTGACGACGAGAAAAGTGCTGTCTTGATGAGTAAGCGAGACTATGATGCCTGGCAAGAAACATTGGAATTGGCAATGAGTGGTCAATTGCCCGGTGCTCTTAAACGTCAGGATGATCCAGACGTTGATCTAGATGCAATGATACGAGACATCGATCATGAGTAAATGACAGCTAAAAGTAAATCAACCGCCAAAGGTGACCCAAGAAAACATTGAAACTGACCCGTTATCGGCACACCAATTATTTCCTGTTTATTTACAAATGAAGCCTCGAACCAATATTCTTCTACAAAGTGTTAAATGTATAATGTATAGTGTTAAATACACTTATAAAAGGTGCTCCAAAGCAAAAACCCGCTCGCCAACATCAACACGATGTCAGCGAGCGGGTTATTTGCGGAAAATTTTAATGAAGACTAAATGCGTTTCTTAAGTTCTTTACCCTTTTCTTCAAATCCAGGTTTGCCAAGCAATGCAAACATATTCTGCTTGTATGCTTCAACACCTGGCTGGTTGAATGGGTTGATACCGTTGAGGTAACCGGAAATGGCAACCGCAACCTCGAAGAAGTAGATCAAGTAACCCAAAGTATAAGGGGTCTCGTCAGGAATGTGAACGGCCATATTTGGCACATTGCCATCGGTGTGGGCGAGAACAACCGCATGGAAGGCTTCTGTGTTGGCGTAGTCCATGGTACGGCCTTCAAGGTAGCCTAAGCCATCTAAGTTGTCCTTTTCTTTAGGAATGTCAACGTCATAGTTAGGTTTGTCGAGTTTAATAACCGTTTCCATGAGGTTACGCAAACCTTCTTGAATGTATTGACCCAGCGAATGCAAATCAGTGGTGAAGTTGGCTGATGAAGGATAGATACCCTTTTGATCTTTACCTTCTGATTCACCCATGAGTTGCTTCCACCATTCGGCGAAGTAGGTCATGTTTGGTTCATAATTTTCAAGCAATTCAGTGGTGAAGCCCTTACGATACAAAATATTTCGGTAAGCAGCGTATTGGTATGCCTCATTCTTAGTTAAGTCAGGATCAGAATATTCGTCCGAAGCATCTGCGGCACCCTTCATTAATTGCTCGATATCAGCGCCTGATACTGCAATTGGCAAGAGACCAACTGGGCTCAAAACTGAGTAACGGCCACCAATGCCATCAGGGATGATGAAAGTTTCGTAACCACTTGCATCAGCTTCCTTCCGCAAAGCACCATGGGCTTTGTCAGTAGTAGCGTAAATTCGTTTTTTGGCACCTTCCTCGCCGTATTTAGCGATTAAGCGTTCCTTGAAGATTCGGAATGCGATCGAAGGCTCAGTGGTGGTTCCTGATTTAGAAATCACGTTAACTGAGAAGTCACGATCGCCAATCAAGTTGATCAAGTCATGAACATATGATGAACTGAGTGAGTTACCGGCAAACATAACCTGTGGGAATTTGCGTTGGTCATCTGGCAAGTAGTTGAAGAAAGTGTCGTTTAGAAAATCAACGGCCATCTTGGCACCCAGGTATGAGCCACCGATACCAATGACAACTAAGACCTTTGAATCTGATTGAATCTTTTTAGCAGCTGCCTGGATCCGGGTAAATTCATCTTTGTCGTAATCCTTAGGCAAAGTGAGCCAGTCACGGAAATCGCTGCCGGCGCCAGTGCCTTTACGTAATTCGGCATCTGCAGCGTTAACCAATGCCTGCATTTCACCGAGTTCGTTATCATGAACGAACTTTGATAATTTTGAACTGTCAAAAGAAATATGAGCCATGTGTTAGTACTTCCCTTCTTAGAATCAAACATTATGTTAATTATAAAACACAAAGCGACTGGAACAAAACCGAAGTTTTATCTCAGCCGCTTATGCAGGGTTCCTTGAAAATTAAATAATCCGGCTGGGACTAGAGAATTTGGCAGAACTCGATGGTTTCTTCATTTGGGCCGAGGATGTTGAAGTACTTAATTCCTTGTTTCCAGAATGAAGGAATTGATTGAATTTCCTTATCAACCAAACGCAAGCCTTGTGCCTTAGCGTCAGCGAACGCCTTTTCAACGTCAGGTGTGTTCAAAGAAATATGGTTGATCGCACCAGCCTTACGTGCGGTTGGATCGCCTTCCCAAGTTTCAATGGTTAAGTTACCGAAGCGCATAAATGCGCAACGGCTTTCGCCATTATGGAATAAGCCGGCTTCTTCAAAGCCAAGTGATTCGTAAAATGCGATTGTTTTGTCTAAATCAACTGAAGGAATACCAACGTGTTGGATTCCAGTAATATCATCTTTAATTGCCATGCTTAATGTCCTCTTTTGTATCAAATTTTTGTAACAACTAACATTTTGTAACCGTGTTCATTTATGAGAAAACCTAAACCCAAGGAACTTCCAGTAAAAACCAAGTTTGATTTTTAATAAAGCACCTCGGGCGAAAGTTCGTGCGGTTAGGCGTTTGGTTACTTTGTTGAAACGTGTTCCGACGCAACTGATGCTAACTTCTAAGTGCATTTTGACTAAAACCCAAAGTCGGGGTTTCAGCCAAAGCACTCTTAGAAACCGCATCACCCGTTGCTCGTCACACTCTAATCCTTACCCACATCCAAAGCTTGATGCTTGAGGTGTGGAAAGACCTTTGTATCCGCGATCCCGGTAATGCCACCTTGGAATAAGAAGGCAAAGATGGTCCCAATTCCGAAGTTGGTGAATTGACGCGTGATTGCGAATGCCAAGATTGCCATCAGCGTTGGTGGAATGTATGAAGCCCACATCGCTGTAGTGGCATTTCCCTTGAAGTACTTGAAACGCAGAATCTGCATTAAGTCATCGGCGGGATGCAGCACGAGGTTGACCCGTTGATAAATCGAGATGGCGGTTCCAATCATTGCGACACCCAAGAAGTTCAACAGGATGTAGAATCCGATCATGAACGGTGTCTTTGCGGGTGGAAACCCGCTGAACAATGCAGGGTACTTACCGAGGAAGAAATCTTCAAAGATTTGAATTAATGCAGAGAAGGGAACCATGAAGACCAGGTTTCCAAGTGCTCGGCGCCAACTCCAGTGTCCAACCAGAATTGCGTTTAAGATTGTAATAACAACACCAAGAATTAAGAATGTCCAAAACAAGTTCCAGCCAAATGCGACGGCCAAGTTGGCTTCAGCGGCAGTCCAATAAGCCGATCCCAAGTAGGAAGGGTGGATTTGCGCGCTGGTAACCAAGGTCAGCACATTTCCGGCAGAGTTGATCACCAATGAAATGATGAAGAAGGTGATGGATTTAGACATTGAGATTGTCCGGCCATTTAATACTTGGCTGTCGGTTTCCTCATTATTCTTCAAACTATTCACCTACTTTAACAACTGCTTTTGAAACTCCCTTAGTCTTACCTTGTAAGAATGGTTCAACTTCGTCCAAATCAAAGACGTTGCTGATGATGGCATCGACGTTCAAGTCACCGCTTTGGAGAAGGGCGATTGAGTCTTCGAATGCGTTAGGGTTAATAAATGAGCCTTGAACAGTTAATTGCTTTTGGTAAATTTCGTAAGTGTTCATTTCAAAATGATCATCTGGCTTACCAACACCAAACATCAATACTTGAGCACCCTTACGAGTAGCTTCAACAGCTTGTTGTTGAGTTTGTGGTAATCCAACGGCTTCAATGACAACATCGTAATCTGAAGGTAGCTGGTCACGAGTGGTGTTGTAAGTGTTGGTAACACCTAATTTTTCACGGTTAAGATCCAACTTTTCGTCGATGATTCCGGCCAAGTCAACTTGATGGACACCATAAGATTGGAGAATTTGTGCGAATAATTGACCCATGAAGCCATCACCAATAACTAATGCTTTTTGGTATGGAGTCAACTTAAGCAAGTCAATACCATGAACGGCACATGAGATTGGTTCGATAACGGCAGCATCCTTCAATGAAACATTGTCAGGAATAGGGTAAACGTTTGTGGCGGGAGCAGTAAAGGATTCTTCCAAGCCACCATTACGAGTTACACCAACGGCTGAGAGGTTGTCACAGAGTTCTGGACGACCAGTGTGGCAGTAGAAACATTTGCCACAATAGATGTTAGGGTCAACAGTTACTCGATCGCCAACTTTGAAGCCATCAACGTCAGAACCAACTTCGGAAATAACACCTGAGTTTTCGTGACCAAAGACGATTGGAGGAACAGCATCTGCTGAACCTGGAAGCCCGTTATAAAGGGCATGGTCAGTACCACAAACACCAGCGTAAGCAGTGTCAACACGGACTTCGTTAGGCTTTACTTCTGGCTTGTCAATGTCTTGAATTTCCATGTGTTGTTTTCCAGTAAATACGAGTGCTTTCATAATATAAATAATCTCCTTTTAATATCCATTCAGTTCCGCAAACGTTTGTGGAACCTTCCAAAAAAATAAGTTGTTACTTGTTGTATTCTTTCAAAGCTAAAGCAAAATCGCCGACAGTTGCTGAACCATTATCCTTAACCAATGGCATCACGATGTATTTATCGAGATCGCCAACGTCAATGTAGTTATTCAGCAATTCATTGAATTGTTCCCGAACTTTCTTCAAGAACGCCTCGCTGACAACGCCACCGCCAAACACAATCTTAGCCGGGCGCATCATCAAGGTGACCTGAATGGCTGCTTGAGCAACGTAAAATGCCATGATGTCCCAAACGTGATCGGTCATTGGTACGTCCTGTCCCTTTTTACCAGTGCGAGGCTCGAATGTTGGGCCTGAAACCAAGCCTTCCAAACAATCCCCATGGTAAGGGCAGATTCCCCTAAAGTTCAGGTCGTCTGGGTGACGCTTCAAACGAACATGTCCCATTTCAGGATGTCCAATGTCACCAACGAAGTTACCATTGATAATTGCACCTGCACCAACACCGGTCCCAATGGTGTAATAAACCAACGAATTGATCTTTTCGTTGAACAGGGTTGCCATCACGTATTCGCCGTAAGCGGAGCCGTTAACATCAGTTGTCCAACTAATTGGGATATCGAAATCCTCTTTAATTCGACCTACAAAGTTTGTATTGGCCCAGCCTTTTTTCGGGGTATTAGTAATGTACCCATACTTAGGCGAGTTCTTACGGAGCTCAATCGGTCCAAACGAAGAAATTGAGATTGCCTTGAGATCCTTAAACTGTTTGAAGTAATCAACAGTCTTTTGCAGGGTCTCCTTTGGAGTGGTCGTAGGGAACTGCGTCCGATCCAAGATTCGGTAATCCTCGTTACCAACAGCACATACGAACTTTGTACCACCGGCTTCAACACTACCTAATAACATGTAAATCTCACCACCTTATGAAGTTGTAATCCATCAAGTTACTTGTGAATGCTTGTTCAATATAAAACATTTTTGATTGAAGTGCAATGAAAAGGTGTAAATAATTTACATGATGCATTTTCATATTATCAGTGAGGTCTAGACCACGTCCGTTATCACTGACTGAAAATTAGTAAAAAACTTTTTTTCGCTCCAAATGATGAGATCAGAAGAATCATCATTTGATTGTATCTGAAAGCTTTATTAAAACTGATTTATCACAGAAGTAACCGGTATCACAATATTTATCACGCATTAAGGATAAAAATGCTCAATTAATTTCATGCAACCGTTTGCAATAAATAAATAAACGTGCCATAATACAAAATGTAAACGCTATTATTAATGCTATGTTTTTGAATTGGAGGAATATGAAATGGATGAACAAAGTAGCGCAGCAGCGACCAAGAAGTCTGGATTGCCCAAACTTCCGGCCAGTACCATTTGGATGATTAACTTTGGCTTCTTGGGTGTGCAGATCGCATTTACCCTGCAAAGCTCGCAAATGAGCCGGATCTTCCAAACCATTGGGGCAGATCCCAACAAGTTGGGTTGGTTCTTTATTTTGCCACCACTTGCCGGCTTAATCGTTCAACCAATTATTGGTTATTATTCAGATAGAACTTGGGCACCTAAGCTGGGCGGTCGTCGTCTTCCTTACTTGGCCTTAGGAACGTTAATTGCAATTATTGTCATGTGTCTGCTGCCTAATTCGGGTAGTTTTGGCTTCGGGTACGCTTCGATCACCGCATTGGTATTTGGCGCTGTGACCGTTGCCTTGTTGGATGTTTCGTCAAATATCGCCATGCAGCCATTCAAGATGATGGTCGGCGATATGGTTAATGATGATCAAAAGAGTTATGCATACGGGATTCAAAGCTTCTTATCAAATGGTGGTGCGGTTATCGCGGCTATCTTCCCATTTATCTTCACCGCATTTGGGGTTGCCAACACCGCTGAAAAAGGGGTTGTTCCTCAATCAGTTGTGGTTTCCTTCTATGTTGGTGCCGCAATTCTGTTACTTACCAGTTTGCTGACAATCTTCAAGGTTCATGAATATGATCCTAAGACTTATGCAAAATACCACGGCATCACTGAAGAAGCCAACTCAACTGGTGGTAACTGGTGGTCATTGCTGAAAAAAGCGCCAAAAGTATTCTGGACAGTTACCTTGGTGCAATTCTTCTGCTGGATTTCATTCCAATACCTTTGGACATATTCAGCTGGTGCCATCGCCAGCAACGTTTGGAACACTACTAACGCTACTTCTGCAGGCTATCAGGCTGCCGGTAACTGGTATGGTGTCCTCGCTGCCGTTCAATCAATTGCCGCAGTTGTTTGGTCATACGTATTAGCTAAAATGCCTAACAATCACCACAAGTTATGGTACTCAATCAGCTTGGCACTCGGTGCTGCCGGCTTTATCTCAGTATTCTTCGTTCACACCCAATACATTTTGATCTTGTCATTCACTTTAGTTGGAATGGCATGGGCATCCATGAACACTTACCCATTAACAATGGTTACCAATGCATTGTCTGGTGAACATATGGGAACTTATCTTGGATTGTTCAACGGTTCAATCTGCCTGCCACAAATCGTCGCATCACTTGCCAGCTTTGGCTTGTTCCCAATGCTGGGTAACGCACAGCCAAACATGTTCCTGTTAGCAGGTGTCATCATGGCACTTGGTGCAGCCTCAGTTGGATTTATCAAAGAAACTTACAAAGCTTAGAAAGGACGTTTATTTATGAAAAGAACTTTTGAAGTAGCGCCTTGGAATATTGTCACCCACGACTTTAAACCAGAAGACAAGCGCCTCCAGGAATCCATGACCAGTCTTGGTAATGGCTATATGGGGATGCGCGGTTTCTTCGAGGAGGATTACAGCGGCGACACACTTAACGGGATTTATCTCGGTGGTGTCTGGTATCCAGACAAGACCCGGGTTGGCTGGTGGAAAAATGGCTATCCTGACTACTTTGGTAAAGTTGTCAATGCTGTTAATTTCATCAAAATGGCCGTTAAGATTAATGGGGAAGCCATCGATCTTGCCAAAGATCAATTCAGTGATTTTGAATTAAACCTTGATATGAAAAGGGCCGTATTGACCCGCTCGTTCACTGTGACGAAGGGCGATGCAAAGGTTGCTGTTAAATTCGAACGTTTCTTGAGTGTTGCTCAGCAGGAATTATCGGTTCAACGCCTTTCTGTTAAAAACGTCGGTTCAAGCAAAGTGGATTTGGTGATCGATTCGGCCATCGACGGCGATGTTAAGAATGAAGATTCCAACTATGATGAACGTTTCTGGGAAATTCTCTCAACTGAACAGGGCACGGATTCAGGGAATGTTCTCGCTGAAACCACCCCGAACCCATTTGGGACACCTCGCTTTACTTCAGGGATGGAAATGCGTCACGTCACTAATTTGAAAGCGGAAAAAGTTGCCCAGCCTAATGAAAAAGAAGTTGTTAACCAGTTCACAGGCGAATTAGCGCCTAATGAATCTGCCCAACTCGAAAAACGGGTCATTGTGGTCACTTCACGTGATTACGATACCCAAGATGCGTTGACTGATGCAATGCACCAATTAAGTGACAAGGTTGCAGGCCAATCATACGATGAACTGTTTGATGCCCATGAAAAGATCTGGGCTGACCGTTGGAATAAATCGGATATCGAGATTGATGGTGATACCGAAGCTCAGCAAGGCATTCGTTTCAATCTGTTTGAACTCTTCTCAACCTATTATGGTGAAGATTCACGGTTGAATATCGGGCCTAAAGGGTTCACTGGTGAGAAGTACGGTGGTGCAACCTACTGGGACACTGAAGCCTTCGCGGTTCCAGTATATTTGGGAATTACTGATCCAAAAGTGACCCGTAACCTGTTGATGTATCGATACAAACAGTTGGATGGTGCCTATCATAATGCTAAGCAACAGGGGCTCAAAGGTGCCTTGTTCCCAATGGTGACCTTTGATGGGATTGAGTGTCATAACGAATGGGAAATCACCTTCGAAGAAATTCATCGGAATGGTGACATTGCCTTCGCGATTTACAATTACACTCGATACACCGGTGATACTTCATATGTCTTAAATGAAGGGTCTAAAGTTTTAACTGAGATTTCACGTTTCTGGGCTGACCGGGTTCACTACAGTCAACGCAACCAGAACTACCAGATTCATGGTGTGACTGGCCCCGATGAGTACGAGAACAACGTTGATAATAACTGGTACACCAACATTTTGGCTCAATGGACTTTGAAATACACCTTGGAAATTCTCAAGGAAGTTTCACCTGAACAAACCAAGAAATTGAGCGTCAGCGAAGATGAAAAGAAGCACTGGCAAGACATTGTCGACAATATGTATCTGCCATACGACAAGGATCTGAATATCTTTGTTCAACACGACGGCTTCCTCGACAAGGATCTTAAGCCGGTTTCAGAAATTCCTGCAGATCAATTACCATTGAACCAGAACTGGTCATGGGACAAAATTTTGCGCTCTCCTTACATCAAGCAGGGCGATGTGCTCCAAGGAATCTGGGACTTCATTGATGATTTCACGCCTGAGGAGAAGAAATCTAACTTTGATTTCTATGAACAATACACTGTTCATGAATCAAGCTTGTCACCCGCAATTTACTCCGTACTGGCTGCCGACCTTCACTATGAAGAAAAAGCGGTCGAATTATATGAACGGACTGCTCGGCTTGACCTGGACAACTACAACAACGATACCGTTGACGGCCTGCATATCACTGCCATGACCGGTGGCTGGATTGCCGTTGTCCAAGGATTCGCTGGCATGCGGGTTCGTAATGGCGAGTTGCACTATGCACCATTCCTGCCGAAGAAATGGTCACACTATTCGTTTAGGCAAGTCTTCCGCGATCGTCTGATTGAAGTTGACGTTGACAAAGATGGTTCACATTTCAAATTAATTAGTGGCGACCCAATCACGATTGATGTGGCTGGAAAACCTGTTGAATTAGCTAAGTAAATGACTGTTTTGAAGAAATCGAGAGTTGCTAAATGCTCTCGATTTTTTGTTGTTATTTTTTACAATAACCATGCTGTAACAGGCTTTAGCGCACTAAATGTTGCGATTCAAAATAGTTGACCATAGCTACAAATCGCGTAATACTAGTGGTGGAATGAAAAACATAAGCGCAATACTATCATGCACAATCTATTATGAGATGAGGGTTAACTATGACATTAAAAGTAGGTGTAATTGGTGCTACCGGAATGGCCGGCAGCGAGATTACCAAGGAGGCCATTCGTCGTGGCTTTGAAGTAACCGCATTTGTTCGCAATGGTGAAAAAGCCAAGGACATGTTTGGTGACCAAGCTCATCTGGTTGTTAAAGATGCTTTTGAAATTCAACACGCAGATATTCAAAATCTGGACGTGGTTGTTGATGCATTTGCGACTCATGATTCGACAAAGGCCAATCAGCACGTCGATTTGGCTGCGCGACTGATTGAATTTGCCAAGAATGCCGAGAAGCCACGGCTATTCTTCATTTTAGGTGCAGGTAGTTTGGAAACGGGCAACGGTCAACGTTTGATCGATAAGCTCGAAAAGATGCCAAATAATGAATCGTTTATCGAAATTCCTCGCCATCAGTTTGAGGAATATAAGATGTTGACGGATGCGACAGATGTTAATTGGGTTGCGGTTTCTCCAAGTGCAACGTTTAAACCTGGGGATGCAACTGAATATGTGCTTGGCCACAATGCTCTGCTGACAAATGCTGAGGGCAAATCAGAAATCACAGCCGGTACCATGGCTAAAGTGATTAATGATGAGATTGAGCATCCGGCGCACCATAATGAGCGATTTACGGCGGTGGATAAGTAACTTTACCAAAATTTAGGACATTATTAAGGCTGTTTTAAGTTAAACGGTCTATATTTATCTAGTTAACATAAGCGCGATAACTAGTTTGAATTGGGGGGAGCAGTATGAAAAAGACGAAGTTGGCTGCAGCAGTATTGACGGCAACTTTAGTAATTGGAACGGGGGTTGTCAGTACGGGGAGCATAATGCTCACACCGACTCAGGCGCACGCAGCTGACACTGCTCAGCCCAATAATCAAACAGACTTTAAATGGTCTTATAATGATGCAAATGATACAGCTACCATCACCGGCATGAACATATGGGCCGGTCAGGGTAATAATTCTTCCACCGTTGTGATCCCTGATACGGTAACTAATGATGGAAAAACTTATAAGGTAACTGAGATCGGGGAAAATGCTTTTTCATTTCAAGATAATATGACCAGTGTTACATTACCAAAATATTTGACAGCAATTGACAAGAACGCATTTGGCTCGCTTCAACATCTGACAAATGTTGATTTCTCACAGGCAACCAGTTTGAAGACCATTGGCGATAACGCATTTCAAGGTCTTAAACAGACTTCTCCAATTGTGCTGCCAGACTCAGTCACATCAATTGGCGCATATGCATTCGTGTATGGGGCGACAAGTGAGGTAACATTGGGCAAAAATACTCAAGAGATTGGCACAAGTGCATTTTCTGTAATGGATAATTTGGATAAAGTGAACTTTAACTCCAACCTGGTAACAATTGGTTCTCGGGCGTTTGCTAATAATAAAATCTTGGCAAATATCGATCTTTCACCTGCAACCAGTTTGACAACCATTAAGGATGGCGCTTTCGCATACTCTGCCTTAGATTCAACGATCACTCTTCCGAAATCTCTTGAAACAATCGGCACACAGGCTTTTGCCGGGAACAAAATAACTGGTGTTACCTTCGATGAAGCACTCAAAACGATTGATACATCAGCCTTTGCATACAACAAGATTGATGGCACAGTTACTATTCCTAAAAGTACCACAAGCGTTGGGATACAAGCATTTGTCGGCAATCTGATTACAAAGGTGAATGTTTCGGGCAATTCAGCCGTCGGAACAGATGCCTTTTCTCAAAACCAAATTAGCCAAATTGCGAATCCAAGTGGTTCCTTGTCAGCACATGGGGCAATTGGCCAATCAGTGACAATTACGGCTCAACAACCCACACTTTCAATCAATGATTTATTTACAATTAATACGAATGGTAAGACAAATATGGATATTGATATTTCCAATCTTACTGATGGTGTTACGTATGACAAAACTAGTGGGAAATTTAGTATTCCTGCTGGTGTTAAACAGTTTAGCTTTAGTTGGACATTACAGAGCAATGGCAACACCATCTATTCTGGTAGTTACACCGTTTTTCGGGAAATTCCAAAATTCGACGCAGTTTCATCTACCATTTATATTGGAGACACATGGAAGCCGGCGGATAATTACAGAGGCCAAGACTTGGATAAGCTGACAGTCACGGTTAAAGACGCAAGCGGCAATACAATTCCAACAGTCAACACAACTAAAGCCGGCAACTATTTTGTGACTTATTCGTACGGAAATGATTCTACGACTATCATTGTTACAGTTGCGAAGAGATCCGCAACATATAGCCTTAATGGTATTCAGACGGTGGCTTACAATGGTCAGACCCAACAACCGACTTTAAGTAATTACAGCGTCAATTTAAGTGCTGGCGGCTCGTATACTTTGCAGTCCGGAGACATTGCTGTAAAAAATAATGCGGCAACTCCAGGGACTTACGAAGTGTATTTAACACAAGCTGGAATAGATCATATTAACTCTCAATTTGGAAACACCTACGAGCTTACTCAAGGATCTAGTTCGGCTTCGTTCATCATTACTGATGCTGCCACTGGTACCTTGAGTGGTGGTTCAAAGACCTATGATGGTAAATCGGCCAGCTCAAGCTATACACAGCCTAAATTTACTGCAACCGATAGTACCGGAAAAACAATTGGAACAATGGATTTATCGGCTGGTGACTATCGATTTGAAACCGATGGCAGTAACGCGGGCAGCTACAAGATCAAATTAACCACTGCTGGGATAAAGGCGATTAAAGCAAAGTATCCCAACTATACGTTTAATGATTTGGATACAGTTGAAGCCACTTATACCATTACACCTGCAACAGGTGCCATTATAACTTTGGAGGGTGGCTCGAAGATCTATGATGGCTTTAATGTTAGTCACGATACCTACTTCACCCCATCATTGACTATTACTGATGCCAATGGAAAGTCCATCGCGACCATTGTCTTACAAGCTGGCCAATACGACGTCAAAAATGATGACTCTGCGGTGGGGTTATATGAAATCACCGTAAATCCTAATGAGATTAAGAAAATCCAGAACCAGTATTCTAATTATGATCTGTCTGGACTGAGCACAATAAGTTCGGAATATATTATTTTGGCTAAAAAACAAGTTTCATACACAATACAAGGTTCACACAGTATTGGGTACGACGGTCAAACTCATAAACCATCTGCTAGTGACTATACAATTACGATGACCGATGGCAAACAAGTCAAACTGCAAGACTCTGATCTTACAATCACTGGCCATGACAATGGCGTTTCGGATGTCGGTAATTATTCCGTTGACTTGAGTGAGGCTGGTAAAACAAGAATTGGTAATCTTCTAGGTAGCGATTTTACATTAGTCGGTGGCTCGTCTACTGCGACTTTCAACATTACGAAACAAAAGGCCACGGCTTCTCTAACCAGCGGCAGTAAAGTCTATGATGGTAAGAAAGTCAGCGCAAGCAATTATCAACCAACGCTGACAGTGCGAGATGCCAAGGGTTCTACGAAGGCGACAATTAAGTTATCGTCGGGACAATACAATATCAGCAATGACAGCTCAGCAGTTGGTACGTATGAAATTACGCTATCTTCCGCTGAGATCAAAGCACTTGAAGAAAAATATAGTAATTACGACATTGATTTCAATGCAGTGAAGGCATCCTTTACCATCACATCACAAAATATCCCGGATAATCATGGTGGTGGCAGTTCGGTTACACCAAGCACACCATCGACGCCGTCAACCCCTTCAACCCCAAACAGCAGCAGTAGTAGTTCTTCCTCAGGGCCGGTCACTCCTGGCAATGTTGCGGTTAAGGGAACCGTTGTTTATGCGATTAAGAAGATTGGCCTGTATGATTCTAAGAACTTTGCTAAGCACAATCGAAAAGCTTGGTACGTTCAAAAACCACGGATTTACCGACCGATGTTTGTAGTAACTGGTTATACCCGTGATAGTAACGGCGTTCTTCGTTATAAAGTTCGTGATGTCAACCATCTCACCAAGAACCGCGGTAAGACAGGTTACATCACCGCCAGCTGGAACTATGTCCGCCCGGTATATTATGAAGACAGTCATGCAACTATCACGGTGATCAACCCACGTGGCGTTAACGGCTATAAGAAGGCTTCCTTAACTGGCAAGGTTAAGAACTACAAGCAAGGGACAGTGTTGAAAGCTAAGAAAGTTGTGAGCCACAATCTGACAACTCGATTTGTTTTGAGCAATGGTCAGTATGTAACAGCCAACCGAAAATTAGTTCAAATGGGTCGACATGTAACACCAACTAGGGTTCGCGCTAAAGGTGCGATTAATCGGTATTCAAATGTCAACTTAACTAAGCGGAATAAACATTATTCCGCAAATCAGCGAAAGACGTTCAAAGTCTATGGCTTCGACTATTCCCAAGCAAACAGTACCAAGCATCATGGAACTTTGAGATATCGAGTTGCTGGTGGTTATATTACCGGCAACACTAAATACATCAACATAAAATAATAACCAAGGTGTAATAAACACCCAACTTTTCATTTGAAAAGTTGGGTGTTTTTAGTCGCTTACTAAAATTATGCACACATACATAACTAATTAAATATACCGAAATATTGTTATAATTCGCTCAGAAATTAATTTCATTTCATTAAACACCTTGTCATAACAGGACTCTAGCGTTACAATTTAATAGTACTGACGTTGCACAAGGGGGATTTTGTCCATAACGTACTGGGAATACGTGAATTATGAGCCATTATCAATGTGTAATGAAGTATCAACGCCGATTCGATCGGTAAAATTTCATATTTAGGGGGAATATATGATGAGTTGTACATTTTATAAGATGCACGATTTTGTTGTTAAGCATTTTAAGCTACTGAGCATCGTCGCAATCTTTCTTTGCTCGTTTGCTTCAGCAGCTGTCATTTCTGACAGCGCAAGTGCTGCCAATATTGATTCTGCAATCACCGGTCTATCCGCCACTTCCGCAAAGGAAGACGGAGCGACCGTTTTACCCGCTGTTTCGCAACAGTGGTATGCAGGTCCAGTACATACGCTGGATTATGATTTTAAGATCGCTGATGGGACAACCGTTAATAACGGGGATACCGCGACGGTCACATTACCTACTGGTGCAACATTTAGGACACCAGAAAAGTTCGATATTAAATCAAGCAATACCAACGAAACCGTTGGTCAATTTGTTGCCAATCCAAAGGCCACAACCGGCCAAATTACATTTAGTAACGCAGCCTATTGGGCCAAATACAACACCAACCGTCACGGTTCACTGGAATTCTCAGTCACTGGTACTCGGTCATTCACGCCGAGCTATCCAGTTAACGTCTTCCTTGCCAAGAATGGTTGGGGCCAGAACGAATCCGTTCGTGCTAACGGGACTTTGGCCAAAGTTAACTGGCAGGTCTTGGTTAACCCTAACAACCACCAACTGAACAATGTTCAAGTTGACGATACTTTAGGCAATACATCTGCACAAAATTTTGATCCTAAATCAGTCACGGTTACTGATAATGCTGGTGGGCAAACAATCGCTGCCAGTCATTACACAATCACCCCAACAGATTCCGGATTTACCTTCAAGTGGAATGGAACACTTGATAAGGCAATCAACATTATGTATCAATCCGATATCAGCAATGACAATGAATACAGTCTTTATGGTACCGAATTGGATTTGCCGAATACTGCTTCGATCACTGCCAGTGACATCACGACCGTTGCAGCTGGGACACCAGTTGCTACTTCAAACACCAAGACGGTTGTCCTGACAATGGGCAAAGGTTCCGCAACCGGTGATCATACCGATGCAACTACCAGCGTCACTGTCAAAAAAGTATGGCAGGATGTTCCAGATGGTGTCACCACACCAGCTGTTACAGCCAAGTTGTACGCTGATGGCAAGGATACCGGCAAGACGGTTACCTTGAATGAAGCTAATTCTTATCAAGCTCAATTTACTGGTTTAGCTAAATTTGCTACAGACGGTCACGCAATCAGCTACACCGTCAATGAAGCTTCGGTTCCCGATGGATACAAGAGTGATCCTGACGGCAACAAGCCAGTTGCGCCTGATAGCAACGGCGTGGTTACCCTCACCAATGTGTACCAGAAGAAGCCACAGTGCTTCACCTTCGTTCACGTCACCAAGACATGGAAGAACGTGCCATTCTGGAAGTGCACACCTTGTGTTCACGTGACCTTGTATCAAAACGGTGTCCCTTACAGATTTAGAACATTAAGCTATTGTGACTGGTATGAAACCACGTTCCATTACTTGCCACAATATGACGATCAAGGAAATAAATTTGTGTACACAGTCGCCGAAGACTATGTCCCATTTGGCTACAAGACTAAGACCCCAGGTCAACAAACACCAGATGCAAACAATAATGTCAACTTGATCAACGTTTATAGCAAACGTAGTCATCACTTCATTCCGTGCTGGGGCTGGTAAAAACCAGAGTGCAAAACGAAGCGCTTTGACCCCAGAATTTAAGTAAATAAAGCAATTATTCCCGGTTTTAGGAATGATTGCTTTATTTGCTTAAATGGCAGGGGTCAGCTTCGTTTTGCACGTTTCCACTAGATAACAGTGAACAGTAAACCAATCAAACTTGCACGGAGGTGGTTACATGGACATATGGACAATCATTTGGGTTTTCCTATTCATCTCTTTATTTAGTACAGGAGGATTTGGCATTCTCAATCTCTTTAATATCTTTTGTCATAAGGATGCCGAGGCCCATTATTCAGTTGATATTCAACGAAAGATTAAGCATATGTATATTATGGTGCCGGCGCTCAACGAAGTTAATGAAATTGAAGTCACCGTCACTCGGTTACTGCGGGCAATGAGCCCCCTTCCGTGCAAGACGACTTTAATTATCATTAACGATGGTTCAGACGATGGCACCGATATTAAATTACAAAGGTTCGAAGGCAATAACCGGGTACACATCCTGACTCGGAAACTACCGCACGCCCGCGAAGGCAAGGGTAAGGCGCTTAACGATGGCCTGGATTGGATTACAACCCAGACTCATGACTTTAAAAATACCGTTGTCGGCGTGATCGATAGCGATTCAGAACCAAGTTTCAAAATTCTATTGAACATTTTTAATGGTTTCACCCATTCTGATTATGACTTGCTTCAAACTGGGATTTCGATCAGCAACATTCATAATTTCCTGACTCTGATGCAGGAATTTGAATTTGGTGTTCCCAACTTTTTGCAGCAGATTATCCGGATGGACTGGGGTAGTGCGATTGCATCCGGCAATGGTCAGTTCATGACCTTGGAAATGGCCACTCAAATCAAATGGAACAATTCACTCCTCGATGATTTGGAATTCAGTATCAATGGTTTGTTGCATGGCTTTAATGGCGGGTTTCTCGCCAACACCTTCATGCCTCAAGAAGGTGTCAATCAATACAAACCGTTAATTAAACAACGTGTCAGATGGTGTCAAGGCGGGATGCAGTGTCTCAAGCGATATGGTAAACGAGTCTTCTCCTCCAAGAAAATTCCACCAAAGCTAAAAACTGATTTAATCATCTTTATGATCCTGCCGTTTTTCTCGATGCTGTTTACGTTTAGTTCATTCTTAGCAACCATCGTGATGGCTTACCATTTGATTGCCTTCCCTCGAAAGACAATGTTGGCGGCCGGAACGGTACTGTTGTTGGGGATGCTGATTACTTATTTGATGATTTTTGTCGCTAATCGATTGATGCGCCAGTCAGGTTATCACTTTAATTACCGGGATGTTGTTGTCATGATTGAAGGTAATCTGCTTTATTCATGGATGTTGACACCCGTTGCCTTTATTTCATTTTATCGGCTGATGACCAACCGCAGTGACTGGGCGAAAACTGCTCACGAAAGTAAGACCGCTCGGAAACCGCTTCACAGTACTATTCCCAAAACTACGTTGTTTGGTAGACCTTACGAAGCGACCAGCGCCGAAGATGGGGCG
This sequence comes from Lentilactobacillus otakiensis DSM 19908 = JCM 15040, assembly GCF_001434145.1. GTDB lineage: Bacteria > Bacillota > Bacilli > Lactobacillales > Lactobacillaceae > Lentilactobacillus > Lentilactobacillus otakiensis. Next base: position 146,255 of record NZ_AZED01000008.1, read on the forward strand.
GTGAGACGATGATCGTTAAGCAGCCAAAACTCATCAAGATCACCTATTTTTGCGTTACGGTGTTAGCAATCATCGCAACTGGCTGGCTGCTTGCCGGAACGGTGACCGGGTATTACAAATTTCCGTATGATACGTTTCACGCCAATACCAATCAACTGATTGGGGCCATCTTTGGCAGCCTGATCTTCTTGATGCTTTTGTGGTACTCGGCGAAATGGTTTGCGACTCGATTTACTGGCTGGCTGCTGCTGTTTCTCAGTGTCATGTCAATTCCCAAGATCATCATGATTTACTCGTTTCGATTGAACCTCATCTCAGACATGTGGAGCTATAACGTCTTGGGTGGATCCAGAGCCAATGGTGATAGTTGGCAGTGGTTATACCATGTGCGTGCACTCGATTTGGACAGCATTTTTCCACATGTGATTCACATCGGGAACTTTTATCACTATTTATATAAAGTCGTTGTAAATTCACCAAAAGTAGTTCAATGGTTCAACATTGGGATTAGCGTTTTGAGTGCGATTTTAATTTTGAACATTGTCAGTTACTTTTTTAATCGTCAAACTGGCATGTTTGCTGCATTGACATTCTTTTTTCTGCCAACTTGGTATATTTATACCACTCTTCTGGGAGCCGAGCCCGTCTGGCTGTTTGCACTACTCATGAGCATGTCTTTACTGAATCGGCTGGTGACTTATCGATCGTTAAAAGACCGCCATTTTTGGATAGATGCGGGTTGGATAGTTGTTGCGTTGTACTTTGCTCAAAATATTCGGCCATTATCAATGGTGATTGTGATCGCATATGGGTTGTTTGTCTGGTTCAAATTCAAAGAACCGCTGAAGCGTCATGAACACCCGAAGGCAGTCTGGGTGCCTCGGATTGGTATTTTAGCAGTCGTGTTGGTATTTTTCGGGCTGACTCAAATTGAGCCTAAAGTTGACCAGTTCGTTTATGGTGTGCCAATTGCGAAGTCTTCGATCGGCCAAGAATATACATTGGCAACGGGAACAACTATTAAAACCGGTGGCATGTGGTCCTCAAAACTGGTTAAGAAGTTGGAAAAGTATAATCATGATCAGACGCTGACACCTGCCCAAAAATTCGCAGGTTTTGATCAAGTTCTCAAAAAGCAGTTGAAAGCCAACACAGAGGCCTTAACAAAGAATGGTAAGTGGAAGGACTTCTTGTTTCGAAAAAATGAGATTTTGATGCAGCCAGACTATGGCCCAGTCCTTTTTTGGAACAATACTCGTAAACCCAATTACATGTGGGAAGACCTCACGCCATTTGAGATTGGCACACTGACAAATTTGGTAACTGGTTTTCAGATAGCTGTCCTGATACTAGTGTTGATCGGCATGCTGCCACAATTGGTGTCCAGAATGGATGATTTATCTGGAATTCATGAGAAAAATGGTGTGTTCGTCAATGAGATCGTGATGATTGGGATGACGCTGATCTTCATGGCCGTTGAGGTGCAAAGTCGTTACCAGGTGGCTTTCTACATTCCTTGGATGATGATTAGCAGCCTGGGGATGAGCTACGTGGTTCCGAATTTCTCACTTAAAGAGAAGCCATCACATTCTGAAATCCCAGTATCAGTTAAAAATTAACATTCTTAATAAGTAGCAGGAGAAGCGCTAGATAGGCGTTCCTTCTGCTTTTTTGTCACTGATTAACAAATATTTACAAAAAAGTCTTAACATGGTTTGAAATGAGAATACAATGAGAATATAATGTTTTTTAAATGAAATAATAATAACACCATTTATCAATTTTTAATGGTCATACATAAATACATTTTCAAAAGGAGATATTCACGTGGTTGAGACAAATACAGACCAATTCTTGAACATCAAAAATGTCAGCACCGCGTTCAAGATTAATGGTCAATACTATGATGCTGTTTCAAACGTCAACCTCGAAGTGAAACATGATGAGATTTTAGCAATTGTGGGGGAATCCGGTTGTGGGAAAAGTACGTTGGCAACGACGATCATGGGACTCCATGATCCGGAAGAAACCAAAATCTCGGGGGAAATTGATTTTGAAGGAACCGACTTACTAAAGTTGGATGAAAAAGGCTATAACAAGGTTCGAGGTGCCAAGATTGGCATGATTTTCCAGGACCCACTGTCTGCTTTGAATCCATTAAAACGAATTGAAGATCAAATTCAAGAAGTCATGGTCTATCACACTAAGATGACCGAAAAAGAGCGTCATGCTCGGGTGATTGAACTGCTGAACCAAGTTGGGATTGAGGATCCGGATCGAACGGCTCACCAATTCCCCCATCAATTGTCCGGTGGGATGCGGCAACGGATTATTATCGCCATTGCGATTGCCTGCAAGCCAGATTTGATTATTGCTGACGAACCAACCACTGCTTTGGACGTGACCATTCAAGCCCAAATTCTGGACGTCCTTCGCGATATTCAACGAGAAAACCACGCCGGCATCATCTTGATTACCCATGATTTGGGTGTGGTTGCCGAAACTGCCGACCGGGTTGCCGTTATGTACGCTGGCCAAATTGTCGAGCAGGGAACGGCTTCACAAATTTTTAATGAACCTAAGCACCCTTACACCCGCTCATTGTTGCGGTCAATGCCACAGCGAGATAACGAAAGCGATGACCTTTACGTGATTCAGGGCATGGTGCCTTCACTGCAGAAGATGCCTAAGCAAGGAGACCGATTTGCACCACGGATTCCTTGGATTCCCGCATCAGCACATGAAACTGAACCGAAAATGCACGATATTGGTGACAATCACTTAGTCCGATGCACCTGCTACAAAGACTTTTATTTCCCAGATCAAGTAAAGGAGGGCGCCGGTCATGAGTCTAATTGAAATTAATGACTTGAAGGTTCATTACCCAATTCGCGGCGGCTTCTGGAACCGAATCGTTGATAACGTCAAAGCGGTCGACGGCGTCACCTTCAATATTGAAGCCGGTGAAACATACGGTTTAGTTGGTGAATCTGGTTCCGGTAAATCAACCACTGCCAAAGCCATTATTGGTTTGGAAAAGGCAACTGCCGGAACAGTTATGTATAACGGTAAGGATGTCACGAAAGCTGAAAATCGTCGCAAACTCGATTACAACCGTGATGTTCAAATGATTTTCCAAGATTCACTCTCAAGCCTGAATCCTCGCAAACGAATTGAAGACGTGATTGCAGAGCCATTGCGGAACTTCGAACATTTGGATAAAGAAGAAGAAAAGCTCCGAGTTCTACAATTGCTCGACATTGTTGGTTTGGATGCCGATGCGTTATACAAGTATCCTCATCAATTCTCAGGCGGCCAACGTCAACGGATCGGGGTTGCCAGAGCCGTGGCGACCCATCCCAAATTAATCATCGCTGACGAACCGGTTTCTGCCTTGGACCTTTCCGTTCAAGCACAGGTTCTGAACTTCATGAAGAAGATTCAGCGACAATTTGGCATTTCATATCTATTCATTTCCCATGATCTCGGGGTGGTTCGTCATATGTGCAAAAACATTGCCATTATGACCCGCGGCCGGATTGTGGAAGTGGGAACTCGAGAAGACATTTACAATAATCCAATGCACATTTACACCAAGCGTTTGTTAGCGGCAATTCCCGAAACCAATGTGAATCACCGAGAAGCGCATCGCAAGCACCGTTTGGAAATCGAAAAAATTTATCAAGAGCAGCAGGCCACATACTATGATCAAGACGGCATGGCATTTCCACTCGTCAAAGTTTCACCAACGCACTCGGTGGCACTGCCACCTGAGTTGGCCAAAAAATTCGAACAACAGTCTGAGAGTAAGGGGGTAAATGTCTGATGTGGAAAACAATTTTACGCCGGGTCTTGATTATGATTCCGGAACTGATTATTTTGAGCATTCTGGTTTTCCTGCTCGCAAAGGCAATGCCTGGGGATCCATTTACCGGATCAATCAACCCCCGAGCCGATCCTGCCCAGATTCACCATTTGATGGAAATCCATGGTCTGTATGATCCTTGGTATCAGCAGTATTGGAACTGGGTTGTCCATTTGTTCCACGGTGATTTGGGGATGAGCTATGAATATCAGGAACCAGTTGTTGATTTGATTCAACAACGTGGTGCCAATACTTTATGGCTCGCACTGTTCACGATGGTCCTCACCTATGGAATTGGCTTGCCGCTTGGGATGTACGCTGCCCATCACGAAGGCAAACTTCAAGACACTTTGGTACGTGTATATACATATGTCACAATGTCGATTCCATTCTTCGTTGTTTTGGTTATCGGAATCTGGATCTTCGGTTATGCGTTGAACTGGTTCCCAACCAGCGGCTCGGTTTCCGCGCAGGCAAGTGGCCTTGGTGGGACGATGTTGTCGCGACTTGACCACATTATCTTACCTGGATTGCTGGGGGCATTGTTCGGAACTGTGAACATCGTCCAGTACCTGCGTTCAGAAGTGATTGACGCCAAACATTCCGACTATGTCCGGACAGCCCGTTCAAAGGGTGTCCCAATGAAGGATATTTACCGTCACCACATCTTCCGTAACTCACTGTTGCCAATCGCCGCATTTGCCGGTTATTCAATCACTGGCTTGCTTGGCGGTTCGATCTTTACCGAAATGGTCTTCTCTTATCCTGGTATGGGGCTCTTATTCTTGAACGCCATCAACTTCCGGGATTACACCGTTATCACCGCTTTGGTTCTACTATATGGCTTCCTGAACTTGTTGGGAACTTTGCTGTCAGACATCGTCTTGAGCATTGTTGACCCACGAGTTCGGGTTGAGTAGGGGGTGCTGAGATGAAACGAGATATTGCAGATGCAACAAGCATTTCAAAAGAAGATCTTGCTAAATTAACCAAGGAAGCTAACGAAGAAGCCACTCCCTCACGGATGAAAATCATGTGGGGCGAGTTCAAGGCTGACAAACCAGCTTTGGTTTCACTATTTCTCTTGGTATTCTTTATTTTATTCGTCATCATTGCATCAGAATTCATTGATGTCCCAAAGATGATGGAAACCAATATCATGGGTTATTACAACAAGCCGTTTAGTTCCGATTATTGGCTAGGTGCAGATGCCGGTGGCCGTTCAATTGCCAAAGAGTTAGTTGTTGGTTCACGAAACTCAATTTCAATTGCGATTGGTTTGACGATTATTTCTTCAACATTTGGTATCTGCTGGGGCCTGGTTTCCGGGTACTTCGGCGGTATGGTCGACCTCGCAATGCAGCGTGTCTATGACTTTATGATGATTATCCCAATGCTGATGACGATCATTGTTATCGTCACCATCATTCCCCATTACAACGCCATCACGTTGACTTTGATTCTGTCCATCTTCTATTGGATGGGGACTTCTCGACTGATCCGTTCACGGACCTTGGCCGAGTCGCAAAAGGATTACGTGGCCGCCTCGAAGACTTCCGGTACCAGCAACTTCAAGATCATTTTCAGAGAAATTATGCCAAATATTTCTTCATTGATCATTGTTGATACGACGTTGTCATTCGCTGAAAATATTGGTGTTGAAACCGGACTTTCATTCTTGGGCTTTGGCCTGCCAATGGGAACCCCATCACTTGGTACTTTAATCGCTAATGCCAATGATCCTGAAAACATTACCCAATACTGGTGGACCTGGCTGCCCGCCGCTATTGAAATTATTATTTTATGTCTGTCAATCAGTTACATCGGCCAGGTAATGCGTCGAACCACCAACGCTGCTCAACGCCGCGGTCAAGATCAAAAGTAAGAAATAAGCATTAAAGGAGATGATGCGGTTTTTGCAGTTTGAGGTGAGATTTTGTTGGTAGTCAGATTCAAATATAGATTTGGAGGGATGTTTTATGAGCAAAAAGAAATGGCTCACAGCCGGAATTGCGATGCTGTCAGTGATGACTCTCGCTGCCTGCTCTAATAATAAGAGCAGCGAATCAGGCGCTGGTAAGCATGTATCAATGTCAGCTACATATAGTGGTCCTGGAAAGGCCACCACAGCAGGAAATAACAGCACTTTGAAAGTTGCCGAAGTAAATGATGCACCATTTGCAGGTATCACCGCACCTACGTTAGCATCCAACGCTGAAGATCAGGATGTCTTTGCACCTGGTGGCGAAGGTAACCTGTTCAATGTCGGCAAGGACTACAAGATCATTGATGGTGGCCTTGCAAACCAGAAGATTAGCCGTAGTGCTAAGACCATCACCATTACTTTACGTAAGGATGCTAAATGGTCAAACGGTGCCAAGGTAACTGCCAAAGATGTTGAATATCCATATGAAATTATCGGTAACAAGAACACCACTTCACAACAATATTCCGCAGATTATGCTGAAATTAAAGGGATGGCTGCTTATCACGCTGGGAAAGCCAAGACGATTTCTGGAATTACCTTCCCAGATGGTCAAAATGGTCGGACAGCAGTTATTCATTACAGCCACATGTCTCCTTCAATGAAGTATGCTGGGAACTCATTTGTTTGGACAACTGTTGAACCATACGAATACTACAAGGGTATTCCAATTGCCAAGTTGGCTTCATCAAGCAAAGTTCGTAAGAACCCAATCTTTGTCGGCCCTTACAAGCTTGATAAAGTTGTTCAAGGTGAATCAACTAGTTGGTCTCCAAACAAGTATTACTATGGCAAGGCACCAAAAGTTAAGCACATTACCATTCAAGTTGTTTCAACCAACAACGCATTGGCAGCATTTAAGTCAAAGAAATATGACTTCGCTGCCGGTGGTGCCAACTCAGTTATGCCATCCAGCCAATATCCTAAGTTCAAGAAGTTGAGCGATTACGGAATTGCCGGCACTCCTTCAATGGGATATGGCTACTTTGGCTTTAACGTTGGTCACATGGACACTAAGACTGGTTTGAATGTCATGGACAAGAATTCCAAGATGGCTAACAAGAGTCTTCGTCGGGCCATGATGTATGCTGCTAATGTCAATGCCGTTGAGAAGAAATTTGGTAACGGTGTTTCATGGCAAGCCAATACTTTGATTCCACCTGCATTTAAAGATGTTTATGATGCCAAGAACCCTGGCTTCAAGTACAACATGAAGAAAGCCAAGTCACTTCTTGATAAAGCTGGATACAAGAAGGATGGTAAATGGCGGACTGATCCAAATGGTAAGAAGCTGGTTATTCACTTCGGTGGAATGCAAAGTTCAGCTGCTACCGAAGCTGAGTATCAGTTCTACCTGCAACAATGGCACAAGCTTGGTTTGAACGTTAAGATGACTGGCGGCAAGCCAATGGAAATGAACAGTTTCTATGCAACTTTGCAGAAGCCAAAACAAACTTCTATTGATGTTTTCTTGGCCGCATGGTCACTTTCAACCGAACCAACCCCAACTCAAATCTATGGTGTTGATGCACCATTCAACATGGGTCACTTCGCAACTAAGAAGAACACAGCGTTGATGAAGAGTTTGAACAACAACAAGGCATGGAACGCCAAATACCGTGCTCAACAATACAAGAAGTGGCAGCGATACATGAACAGCCAAGCTGCTTATGTTGCTGAAGACTTCAGTATGGCTTGGAGCCCAGTTAACAAGCGTGTTAAGGGTTACAGTGTTGCCCCAACTAACAACGAATTCTGGAGTAACTTGTCCCTTACTGCTGCAAATCCTAAATAAGTTTGAATTGAATCTAATCCAATCTTGATAGATTTAAAGAAACATCCCGCAAACCTCAATTGGCTTTTGGGATGTTTCTTTGTATAAATAACCGATCAGATCCAACCTGTAACATTCTTGACATATTCGGCTGAAAAGTATACACTCGCAATAGTTAGATAGTCGGAGATGTTCTTTGGGCGCCTCGCAAATTGCGCCCTTTACATAATATTCCAGGCTGGTAATTGGGGGATTATTCAGAACGGGTTTGCTTCGACCAACATCATATTGATCACACAGAAAGAAGTTGGGAAGAATGAAGACAGTTAATCGTTGGCTGGTAGGAATCGCCAGCTTAGCATTATTTGTGTCAGCAACACCAGTTACTCAAGCAGCATCCGCCAAGAAATCTGCCGGGAAGGATCCTTACGGAATTCAAAAGATTCTCAAGCAGTTAACGGCTAAGAAGAAAATGTCTCCGAATAAGCAGGTTCAGTTGGACATTGTTTTGAAGCCACAAAATGAGGATCAGATTACCAATCAGATTTATGCGGTGAATACACCGGGTAATCCGAATTTCAAGAATTTCTACACACCGCAGCACTTCCGGGACCAATTTGGCCAGCCGGCAAGTGTTACTGGTCAATTCAAACCATTTTTGAGTAAGTATCATTTGAAGTCGAGTACCTTTTCCAATGGCTTGATCATCAAGGTCAGCGGGAAAGCGAAGGATATTAACAAGGCTTTCGCAACGAACCTGCAGACGGCGACCTATCACTCCAATCCAGTTCAGTTTTCATCAAAAAAGCCAGTAATGCCGACTAATTTGGCCGATAAAGTGTTGACGGTTCTGGGTATTACCACCTTTAACCAAGCCGGTAGCGGTTTGGTTTCCAGCAAGGCTAAGAGCAAGACGCCAACTGGCAAAATGAGCACCAAGGATGCGCCAAGCAAATTTGTTAATCACTACAATCTGAAGCCACTATATGACAAGGGCTACCAAGGCCAAGGTCAAACTGTGGGAATTATTACCTTTGCCGGCTTTAAGAAGAGCGATGCTGAAACCTTCTGGAAGGGCGAAGGCATCGACGTTAAGCCAAACCGATTAAGCGTGAAGAAGATTGCTTCACCAGCTTCTAGCTCCACTGGTTCCACTGGTCAGTTGGAAACGACTTTGGACGTTGAGCAATCCGGTGCGATTGCACCCCAGGCAAATGTTCGTGTCTACCAGGCCAACTGGAGCGATGTAGGGATGACGAATGCCTACGCAACCGCATTTGATGAGAACAAAGCCAGCTCGCTTTCAATGAGTTGGGGCATGAATGAGTATGTGACTCACTATTTGAATCAAAAGAAATTGCTGACACCAGTTTATGGTCAGGCTATGAGCTTGTTAATGGCGCAAGGGGCCCTTCAAGGGATCTCAACTTTCGTGGCGTCAGGTGATTCAGGTGCTTACGGAATGGGTGTTGGCGGGACATTCGGCCCAATCAACATTCCAAATTACAGCACCTATGCCGATTTCCCAGCTGATAACCCGTGGGTCACTTCGACTGGTGGAACCACGTTGCCATTTACCAAAGATCTTGGCGGTGGCGTGAAGATTTCCGTCGATAAAGAACGAGCTTGGGGTGCCGACTACTTGTACAAAGCATATGCTAAGCATCGAAAGGCTTTCCAATCCAGCTTACCGGCAATCCAGATGTTGTTTAGCGCTGGCGGCGGTGGTATCAGTAAGCTCTACGATACCCCCGCGTACCAGCAAGGCGTTTCCGGGGTCAATACCTTTAATGCCCGTCAGTATCTCTCTAACTTGATGCAGCCAAGTCCTAACCCGGTTCTGGTTAGTGGGACGCAATACGGCCGGAATTATCCCGATGTATCGGCAAATGCTGATTCCTTCACCGGTTACCAGATTTACACCAAGGCAACTGGTTGGAAGACAGTTGGTGGTACCAGTGCCGTTGCACCGCAATTTAATGGTGTGACTGCTGTCTTCAACAGTGGCAAGGGAACTCGAATGGGTTTCTGGAATCCACAACTTTACGCATTGGCACAAGATCCAGACAAGACACCATTTACAGTGCTTGATAGTGATAGCAACAACTCGAACCTGTATTACGTGGGCCAACCTGGTAAGCTTTATAACCAGGCAACCGGACTGGGTACGGTGAACTTTGAGAAGTTGTATGATAATTACAAATAACAATTAAAATGAGGAGTTACTCTGGTGAGTAGTTCCTTTTTTGTAGGCTGACAATCGCTTCAAAGCCGTGTAAAGTAAAAACAAACAGTTAGGATTGGAGTGAGGTTGATGAGCAACAAAGTGAATAGTGGGGATGCATGCGCATTACCATCTCAAAAGAAGGAAATTGCATTGTCCCAGAAATTTTCAACCGGTGAACTGTCTATTGAACCGAACCGGTATCATTATGTTTGGGCCAAGTTCTGTCCATGGGCAACCCCAGGGGCCATCATGATTGATTACACGGGTTTGAATCAGGTCATTTCAAAATTTTCGATTTATCCATTGCGCCACGCCGGAATCGCTGATGATTGGTTCTTTGGTAAGAACGACGATGATGAGGATTCGCTTCTGCACACCACGAGATTATCAGAGAACTACAAAAAGACCGTTCCGAATTTTTCGGCACGGCCAACGGTTCCGGCATTAATTGATTTGAAAACGGGCGGTGTCGTCAATGATTCTTCCCTTGATATCATGACGGAACTGGCTGGTAACTGGAAAAAATATTTTGCCACTGATGTACCCGATGTGTATCCGGATAGTTTGAAGATTGACATTGATCAGATGAACACTCAAATTATCACGGATATTACTTCAGTTCCGGGCAAAATCAGCGAGGTCGATTCACAAGCTGAATATGAGATGTTATTTAACCAGTATTTTGATCGATTGGACAAGTTGGATGCCCGGTTGGCTGATCAAAGATTCTTGATGGGTGATCACATAACACTGCCCGACTTTTGGCTGGTGGTCAGTTTGATTCGCTTTGACTTGGTGTTTTACTTCAAGAACAAGTTGAACAAGAAACGTTTGGATGAGTATCCAAATTTGTGGCGTTATGCGAGAGAGTGTTACCAGATTCCGGCGTTTAGGCAGAATACGGACTTCAACGTAATTAAGCAGTTCTTCTTCCAAACCAGTGATAATCCGGTGACGTCGTTTGATCGTGTGATTCCGGTGGGACCTGATTTGGATAGATGGGAGGAATAAATGATGGAAAATAATGATGAAAAGAAAGTGAACATTTGGGAGACTCAGAGTGCTCAGAAATATGATTTTCGGAAAGATCTTGAGAACCTTGAGTTTGTGGAAGAAAAGCGGGTTGGCAAAGAACTTTGAATAGATTACTCGTTACTAATCGTCACCTTCCCAATCATATGATTCGTTTCAACCAGCTCGGTTGCTTTCTTTAAGTTGGCAACATTGATTGGCTTAAACGTTTTGGTCACGGTTGGGTGAATCACGTGTTTATCCAAGAGTTCGGCAACTTTGTCTAAAATCTCATGTTGGGTAATCATGTCGTCAGTGTGATAATAAGATTTGGTGTACATCCACTCCCAGTTAAATGAGGCAGATTTTTTGGTGAGCCGTTGCAAATCAATTTTGCGATGGTTTTCGGTGATTGCGGCAACCTTTCCTTGGGGTCGAATCAGCTCCGCAATCTCATTCCAGTGGCCATCAATGTCATTTAGATTCAGAATGTAGTCCAGGTAATGGAAACCAAGTGCACGAACTTCGGTAACCAGGTTCTTGCGGTGGTTTGCGGTGTAATCGGCACCGTTTTGTTTAACCCATTTGATGGTTTCAGGTCGAGATGCAGTTGCGATGACTTTAAAACCCGCCATGTGTGCTAATTGGGTTGCAATGGAGCCCACACCACCAGAGCCGTTGATAATCAAAATAGTTTTATTAGCGTTTTGTTCCTTGTCAGCTGGGTCAATTTCCAGGCGCTCGAACAATGCCTCCCAAGCAGTCAGACTTGTCAGTGCCATGCCACCAATATCGGCTGCCTTCAAAGTGGTTGGTGCGTGACCAACTATCCGCTCGTCAACGAGTTGATACTGGCTGTCAGAACCGGGACGGATGAAGGAACCGGCGTAAAATACCTTGTCGCCGACGTTGAATAAGGAAACATGTTTGCCAACTTGAGTGACTGTGCCATAAGTATCCCAGCCAATCACCTTGGGCTGTTCGAGTTTGCCGTGACCGCTGCGCACACCAATGTCGACGGGGTTCACCGAAGTCGAGATGATTTTGACCAGCAGATCGTGGCCTTCCGGGGATGGCACATCCTCGGTGAATTCTTGGAAACTGTTTCGATCAGAAATGGGTAGGTGCTCTGTAAAACCGATTGCTTTCATTTTTGTCATAAGTGTTACTCCTCTCGGGATTTGACTCTAGTTTAGGCTGGGTGGGGAAGAATACAAGTAGTGAATTTTTTGTTACTAGATGACAAAGCAGTCCTAACCTAGTGCTTGAAAGTTATGTGTCAAATAGCTATTATTGATACAAGTAACAAGTACACTTGGACTATTCATTTTCATATCCATGACTTCAGAGAACATTAATCAGATGATGGTACTCTGTAAATCATTCCACAAGATGCAATATTTGTTAAAAACTTTTGCACGATACTTTAAGTAATTGATCGGAGACTTGATGAAAAAATGGCAAGATGATCGTATTGGTTCGGCAATCAGTGGAAATAATCCAATGGTTATGGCCGAACTTCCTGGTGGGTTTGCAGTATACGGTGATGTTCAGTTTCTACCAGGATATTCTGTTCTGCTACCAAAAAAAGATGTAAATTCTTTGAATAATCTGAGTATGCAGGACCAAACAATTTTTTTACAAAGTATGAGTTTTTTGGGTGAAGCAGTTTTGAAAGGTACTAATGCAACTCGCATTAACTATGACATTCTTGGAAACACAGATAATTTTTTGCATGCACATGTTTTTCCGAGATACGCAACAGAGAATACTGAATATTTATCAAAGCCTGTCTGGCTGTATCCCTCTACATATTGGTCAGATAAGAGATTTCAGTATAATCCTAATCGTGATGACGTAATTCGGAAAAAGATTACTAAGGCACTAAATGAATTCCTTTAGGAATATTTCAAACTAGACAAAGATACCCTATAACAGTTTGCATCCGGCAAATTGTTGTAGGGTATCTTTGTTTAGACTTATGTTGAATAACTTGACTACTTGAATGCCACTCTTTTGAACGACGTAAACTATTTGATGTCAAAAATACTAAGTTTCGTGACTAAATCCTCCCTATTATCCAAGACGTTTAACACTTGAACTTCGTGCAGGGAATCATTCACTTGGTAAAAGATTGTATTTCTTTTGGTATGAAGATAGCTAAATCCATCAAGATACTCCAAAATATTTTTGGCGGATTGCCCTTTGTTTGGGAATACACCTAGTGAACTGATGGTCTTCAATAAATCATCCATCACCCTTTTTCTGACGTTCGGCCCAAAGTTATCTCGCAAATAATTATTAATTACCTCTAGCTGTACAGATGCATCATCCGAAATGACTACTTCGTAACTCACTTATCCAAGTTCCTAGCCACATCATCAAACTTGTGAAATGGTCCCTTTTGTGCTTTTTGCAATCGATTCAATAATTCCAGGCCTGCTTTAAGCTTATCATATTCTTCTATATCAATGATCGCATATTTTCCTCGACCATTTTTTGTTAGAAACAGTGGATTATTTGCCTTAACATCGCTTAAGAGCTTATTATAGTTTCTTAAATCTGATACTGGTTTAATATTAATCATCAACTTTCTCCTCCTTGTCGAACTTGCTACATATATTATACAATATCTTACGACTAATTTGCAGCAAGCGAATAACTCGGATTACTGTTTTTGTTGGTTGTTTTTGTAAAATGTGTAGTTAAGGCAGGCCGTTATGGTATACTCATTGGCAAAAAGTTTCCCTTCAAGAAAAGAGGCAGGATGAATGCAGACAGATCTCGGCTCAGTCATTAAGGATGAACGTAAGCGGCAGCATCTAACTCAAAAACAGTTGGCAACAGGTATTTGTTCACAACCAATGCTTTCCGGAATCGAAAAAGGAACTTACACACCTAATGCAAAGTTATTGATTGCATTATGTAATCGACTAAAAATTAGTCTAAATAAGATTAGCCTTGCACAAAACTTTGCCATCGGCACTTCAGATAATTTGAATCAACGTTTAGCTAGCCTATGCAATGCTCATGATTACCAAAGGTTGCTTGCTTTTCTAGAACGGCAGGAAGTGTTAGACCATATTGAAACTGATGAACAACTGCAGGCTTACTATTACTATCATGGAGTGGCCAATTTCCAAATAAACGATTCTATTACTGATGCTGAAGATGATTTCAAAATGTCTTTAACAAATGCGAGGGAAACCGGGAACTCAGTCTTAACACGACTTGGACATGTATCCTTAGCAGTGGTTGAAGCCAAACTCGGTCACAGAGACGCCACAGATAAATTAGTCAACGAATCTCTTGAGGGCATTCATAATATTAATTACGAAGAAGATCTCAACATTATTTTTTATCTGTCTGGTTTCTTATTCTTTGAATTACAAAGATGGGATGACGTGATCGATATCGTGCTTAAAGGAATAGATTTTGCCACGGAGCACAATTCACATTACATGCTGGCAAATCTATATCATATACTTGCTAGAGTTGCCGACCTTAAAGAAGAAGAGAATCTCCGTAATGAAGCTGAGACTAGAGAGCGCACGTTTGCGGAATTGTTTCATGAAAAACCATTTGACCGATTTTAAATATTAGTATTCTTATTGTGCATAGCTTGTCTAAATTGGTAAGGTAAAGCCATCAAATATATGGAGGCGTTATCTTATGAAAAACCAAATTTTTATCAATTTTATTGATGTTCATGCGAATGTGCAGAATGTGAGAAAAGTAATCGCAAATCCGGGTGAACTTCTCAAATGGGTTCCGGAAATTAGTTCCATTGATTCTGATCAGTCATTATTCACAGTTCATCGTGCAAAAGGTGCCCTGAATCATTTTGAAACTATTCAGGTGGAGAATAAAGGTGACAAGATTATTTATCGTAGTACTAAAGGTCGGTTAGAATATGATCTTGAATTCCAGATTGAAAGTGGAGATAGTTTGACTCAGGTTATGGAAACCCTTTTTGTTGATACGGAGCACACGAAAATTCCGATTAAATTACTTGCACCGATTGCTAAGCATGCTTTTTCAGAAAACTTAAGTAATCTAGGAAGAATAATTGAATCGCAGACAGTGAAATAAGAATATTTATCCATCGTATAAGCCAACCAGATTGTGGATTGGCTTTTATATATGCTAGTAAAAATTTTACGAGTTTCTGTTAGAACTCCCCTAGGAAGTAAGCGAACAAGCTCATATACCCACTCCCTGCTCTAGTAGTGCTATGATTATTTTGTAATCCAAAATACAATTCGCTCAGAGGGGAGCAGATGTTATGAATCGATGGGTTAAACGATCAATCTTAGTTGGGGTTGGATTCTTGAGCGTGGGTGTCAGCTACCAAGCGGCTCAGGCAAAAGATGACAATCCAATTGGCGATACATATAGTGCTGAAACTTCGCCAAACTTATTTAAGCCGACAAAAGTCAAGGCCAATACCGAGACATCCTTTGATATTGTCCTCAAGCCACGCTGCCAGCAGGCCATGTTGCAGGATGCATTGGATGTGAATACACCTGGAAATCCGAATTTCAAGAAATTCCTGACACCGAGTGCAATTCGTGATAAATATGGTCAGTCCACGTCCGTTACGAACAGTTGGAAATCATATCTGGCCAAGCATCATTTGAAATCATTTGTGTACGATAACGGTCTTTTGATCACAGTTACTGGTAAGGTCAAGTACATTGATAAGACGTTTAAAGTTGACATGAACAAGGCAACTTATCATAGTAATCCGCTTCAATTTGGTAAGCATGCGCCGGCAATTCCAAGTGATCTTGCCAACAGCGTGTGGACATTATTAGGCATGGGGACGCATAATCCAAAATTTGTCTTCCCAAATGCCAGCAGTGCCATTTCAAAATCAGTGGATAACACATACGCATTCTCTGGTTATACCAAGCAATTCGTTGATCATTACAATGTCCAGCCACTCTACGATCAAGGCATGACTGGTAAAGGCCAAACGGTTGGGATCATTGGTTTTGGTGCGATTAAGAAGAGTAATGCCTACAATTTCTGGAAGCATGAGCACGCCAGCACAGATATGAGCCGTTATACGGTTAAAAATGTGCCAAGCACAATGATGGCTTCCAACATGGTCAGCAAAAATGATGCCGAAGCGACGATGGATGTTGAATACGCCGGGTCAGTGGCACCGCAAGCCAATATCCGTTTGTATTGGAGCCATAACGCAATTCCAACGGTGATGAATATGGTCAACGCCTATTCCACCGCATTTAATGAAAATCGAGTTAGTTCAATTTCCAGCAGTTGGGGACTTGGGTCTAGCTCACTCTTAACAATGTTAAAGAATCGACAGGTCCTTTCACCCGATTATCTGGAAGTTTTGGATACGATTCTTGCACAAGGTGCTTTGCAGGGAATCTCTGATTTTAGTGCTTCTGGCGACTATGGTTCCGTACCTTACCAAACCACAGGCGTTTCTGGAACGCATGCATTGAGAGATCGTTCCGCCAATGCTGTTCCACCGATGGAATCCAACCCTTGGGTCACTTCAGTAGGTGGCACCACGTTGCCATTCTCGAAGAATTTTGGAACCTCACATAATCCGGGGTCATTACCATTTGGAAAAGTCTCAGTCGCTAAAGAACGGAGCTGGGGTGTCGATTATCTCTGGCCTGCCTTTAAGAATTCCGGCCTGTTGGCACAACTCCCAGATCTGTTAAGCATGACTGGTGCTGCTGGTGGTGGTGGCTTCAACAAGCTGGTCGCCACACCGCAGTATCAAGAAGGCGTTCCGGGTGTGAATACATTTAATGCGCGGAATTACCTATCAAATCTCAACCAGCCAATGATGGACTCTGATTTATTGCACGGTACCAGCACTGGTCGGAATTACCCTGATGTTGCGGCCGATGCTGATGAGATGACTGGATACAAGATTTATTATCCAGTGGACACACTTAAATGGGTAGCCTCAGGCGGTACCAGTATTGCCTCACCACAAATGGCTGCGATGGCTGCTGTCATTAACAGTCAACCTGGGCGTCAACGAATGGGCTTTTGGAATGGGCAGATTTACAAATTGGCTCAGCAGTCTAATTCACCATTCCATCCAATGAACGACACAACTGATAATTCGAACCTGTATTACACCGGCCAACCAGGTACGGTCTACAATCAGGCCAGCGGTTTAGGAACGATTAATTTTGCCAAATTAGCACAAGTCTATCAATAGATCGGTTCGCAATTTTGCATCACCAATAGATTTCTGGTAAACTACTCCCAATTGCGTTTTTGCAAATGAAAGGATAGTTGTATGAAATTTACCAAAACATTATCATTCTTGGCTGTTACACTTGGTGTTGCGATCGTTGCTACCGAAGCTCAGCCAGCACAAGCAAAGGCTACCAGCCACGCCGTTCCAAAGACGCTCCAGGGAACTTGGTTTGGCAAATATCACGATGACCTATTTGGCAATGTGCCGGTTAAATACCGCCTAACCAAATATTCATTCCTTCAGGGCTCATCGAAGAAGTCTGAGCAACAAGATGCCCGAACTTATTATGCGAACGTCAAAAAGTACAGTTCAACTAAGAATAAAAGTTATCTCTTCACAGTTGCCAACAAGGCTAACAAGCATGGCTACTGGAAATTAACCTTACTTTCAGAGAACCAGCCGGTTTACTTGAAACATGTGAAGCATAATGGCAAGACCGCTTTGAAGATGTATTACAAGTCTAGTGATACTAACAAAGCGCAGACCAGTTATTTCTATCATAAATAATGATTGAGAACATCATTCCGACACGAAATTCGGGATGATGTTTTTTATTTTTCGTTATAAAAATTAAATTTGACATTACTTTCGATTTTTGATGAAATAGAGGTCAATAAATTGGTATGATGTAGTTAGAGATATCGCTTTCATTTAGGCGGTATGATTACACCAAATAAAACTGATAGATTGTGAGGAATTTATATGAGTAAAATTTCTATTCAAGGCAGTTTGGAGACCGAACAGATCGAAGGCAGTTATTCCGATGTTGAGAAGAAGATTGTTGCAGAACTGGATTCAGCTCAAGTGAAGGATGGTAAGAAACCATTTTCTAAGATCGCGGACGAGGTGGTCATCGAACCTTATAAGGACGGTTCTTACTCGTATCACGCAATGTTAACGGAAGCAGCCAAGATGTATGATCTATCACCAGAGATTCAAAAGGATGCTAATGTGTCGGAGGATTAGAGTAGTATTTCGCTCTCGGTGTTGGCATCTGGCACAAGGGACACGTCATGACTAGATAAACAGCATCTAGAAAGGATATAACTCCAAACAGATTCTTCCTACAAAAACACCAAGACTAGGCTGAGACAAAAGTGGGAACTTTTGCCTCAGCCTCTTTTGGTGGTTCCATTATTACATAGAAAAAACGTGCTCAAATCGGCTGATCCCGGCCGTTTAATGAAATAAACCAACCATTCCAGGACCGGGAATAATTGGTTTATTCCATTAAACTCTGGGATCAAAGCGCCTCTCTTCGCACTCTGGTCTTTTTTAATGTGATAGCAAACCTTCATCAAACATACTATAATAATGTTTACTAGAAATTATAGAAAGTGTGCGTCTCTCCATGAATAAGAAAATCATGTCAGGTTCCTTCTGGCTATCGTTTGGTAGTATCTTTTCACGGGTACTCGGCATCATTTATTTGATTCCCTGGCTGTATATGATCGGTTCACCGGAGCACAAGAGCGTCGCCATGGCGCTGTTTAATGCGTCTTATAACCCTTATGGCTTATTCATTGCCTTGGGAACTGCTGGCTTTCCGTCAGCGATAGCCCGGCGGGTGGCGATTTATAATGGTCAAAATAAATTTTTGAACTCACGTCAACTGGCAAAAGTTGGCTCATTTGTCATGCTGCTGTCTGGAATTCTCTGTGGGGCAATTCTGTGGTTCATTGCACCGCTGATTGCTAAAAATAGCCCTGTGGTTTCCACTCAGAGCGCGATTACTTCCATTCGAGTATTGGTACCAGCAATTGTCATTCTACCGTCTATGAGCAGTATTAGAGGGTGGTTTCAAGGCAACCAGGATTTAAAGCCGTATGGGGTATCCCAACTTTGGGAACAGTTCATTCGGATTGTCTTTATCCTGGCCTCGACCTATGTTGTGATTAATGTTCTTCACCGCAGTTATATCGAAGCCGTTTACCTTAGTGTGATGGCGGCGTTTGTCGGTGCCGTAGCCAGCTATATTTACCTTGCACTCTATTATCGGAAACAAACCGCCAACTATGCCGAACTGGCAAAGAAAAGTAAGCCTTTTGATTTAACCAGCATTAAGAAAATTTTTACGATGATTGCCTATGAGTCTATTCCATTCGTCATTGTGGGATCCGGGATCACCTTGAGCCAGTTGATTGACCAGTTGTTTTTCAAACAGGTCATGCAGGGTGTCCAGCATTTTTCAGCTGAATATACCCAATACATTTACACGTTGTTTTCGGCCAATCCGACTAAGATCACCACGGTGGTAGTTTCGCTGGCTCTGGCGGTTGCCGAAACGACCTTGCCACTGTTGGCGAATAGTCAGGCTTCTAAAAAGGCGGACGTTGGTGATTTAATCTTTCAAAATGTGAACATGCTAATGTTTGTACTGTTGCCGATTGTGACGATTCTATGTGGGCTATCGTATGAAACCAACGGGATCTTCTTCTCGTTTAGCGTGCTGGGTGGCAAGTATTTGGCTGCCAACATTCTCCAAAGTTTGATGTTGGGTCTCGCCATCAATGGGTTGACCTTGCTTCAAGCCCTGCATTACAGTAAAAAAGCAATGTACTATCTGGTCGTTGGGCTGGTTGCCAAACTATTGTTCCAGATTCCGCTGGTCATTTTACTGCAGGGATTTGGGGCGATTATTTCCACCGCCATCGGCTTTGGCTTCATTTGTTTGCTGAGTTACGGCGAAATTATGTACGAATTCCATGTGCCATTTAGTAAACTCAAGGTGAGCGTTTTGGTGAACCTATTGTTCTTCGCAATCGTCATGGCGTTAACTTGGGGCATTCACCAATTCATCCTGCCAAGTCGATTGATTCCAGCATTCTTGTACTGTGTCGTATTTGGTTTGATGACCCTGGAAATTTATATTTTCATGGCCAACCGCACTGGTCTGTCCGACACAATGTTTAATCATAAGCTTGGGTACAAGTATTTTAGATATAAGCATTTCCAGTAGATACATTTAAAAAAGTGAAAAAAGGATTCAACTATGTGCCAGTTGGCGTTGGTTGAATCCTTTTTATGATAAACGCATATAAGTTTCGTATTTATTGACGTCTTTGAATGGCAGACTTTCAAAAATCTTCATGTCGAGTTTACTATTCGTCGCAAATTCGCCGGTCAAGGTGCGGTAGTGGTCTTGTAGCCATTTCAATTGCTGGTTCAGCAGCACATTCAGCGAGTCAGCATAGTTGGCAGACATGATGCCAAGAGTGGCGGTGCCCTGATCAAGTTGATAAAGAAAGCTGAACGCGGTAAGAGTATCATTTTGATCCATGACCGCAAATGGGGCATCTACTATTTGGTTATGGGAGATCAAGGCCTGCCAATCATCTATGGGGACGCCGATGGCGGGATTGAAGGTTGGTTTGCCACTGTATTCGGCCATGCTTTTCTGTAAGACGTGTTGATACAAAGCAGCGTCTGAAGAAATCTCGGCAAATGTCTTCACAGCCTGACTGGTTGAACCTTGACTTAACGAGAGACCCCTCATCTCAAGATTTGCCGTAAATGTTGACTTTACCAACTGAAACTGCCGCCTTGTCAGCCAGTTGTTGAAAGGATGTTGAGGTGCATAATCTCTGGTAATCATCCGATCGTCAGAAAATTTCCAGGCTAATTTTTGGATATCACCCAAGACCCGTTTAAATAAAATCGGCTGTTCGGTGGCTTTGGGGTCCACATACACGGCAAAATTCAATGCATTGGGATGGAGTTTATTGTGCCAGAACACCGAAGTGGCGTCGATTTGGCCATGGGGATGGTACACTTTGACGTTGTCAGGGTACGTCCGCATCGCCATGAAGATTTCATGTTCATTTTGGGGCGCATGTGGGATGAATTCAGTTTTATTAGGTAAAATTGGTCGCATGAAGTGCCTCGATTATTTGAAAGGATTGTCGTGGAGCAGTTTGGTGTAGAAGCCGATCTCATGGAAGGCTTCTTGGAGACGTTGTTCAAAATGGTCACTGTTGGCTGCGTCTGTGATTAGCTGGCCATCTTTGGTGAAGTTATCATTTGCGTTCCAGAGCAACACGGGTGTTGGCAGAACGATCATTTTGAGCATCTGTAAGATTTCGACAAATGATTCAGCCGCGAGCATACCACCGTCACTGTAATAAGAATACGTCACGATTTGGATGGGTTTGTGGTCAACTTCGGGCCCGACATAATCGAGGGCATTTTTCAAAACACCTGGGATTGCGTGATCGTATTCAGGTGTCAGAATAACAAAGCCATCATTGTCTTTCAGGTGATCCAACCACTTTTGCTCACCGGATTTTAAATCAGTGATGGGATTGGACAGCGGTGTTTCATCATGGTGATAGAAATCCAGTGGAAAGTCCTCCAATCGCATCCAATCGTATGTGATTTGGTCGGAGCTTGGGAATGTAGATTTTAAATATTTGAAAATAGATTCTCCGAGTTTACTGCGGACGGATCCTAAAATGACAGCAATTTTTACCAATATTGTGTCCTCCAGTTATAGAATTCTTCATTCATTTTAGTATATCATGCAGTAAGTGCATTGAGGCTGCTTCTAAAATGATAAATTATGGGTACATTTTTCTGAAGGGGCCTTTTAATGGATTCCTTTTGCCGACCATATTGTACTCGTGGTATAATAAAAACATAAAAGGAAGCCCCATTGTAACAGGACTTCCCCTTGTGGAAACCGTTTAAGACGGTAGCACATTCTTAGTTAATGAATAACCGCGAACTCGCTAAAGTTATGGGCGGTTATTTTTTTGGCCAAATTTTATCAGATCTACAAAGTATAATTACACCGGATTTGTTTTGGAAATACTATATAAATTTAGAAAATAATTCATAAAAAATTCCCCGTGCATTCATAGCACTGGGAATTTTTTTATACATGGGCTTCTTCAGTTTGGGCTTCATCAACAGCTGCCCGAATTGATTGCGTATACTTCTCAATCGCTTGTGGGGCGTTTTGCTTTTGTTTGGCGACGATATCCACAATGGCGCTGCCGATAATCACGCCGTCAGCAATACCAGCCATTGCTTTGGCCTGCTTAGGGGTATGGACCCCAAAGCCAATCGCAGTCGGCACGTCGGTGTATGACTTAATTTCGGCAACCAAATCCTTCAAACCATTGAAGAATTCGTTCCGCTCACCGGTGATCCCCAACGAGGAAACCACGTAGATGAATCCAGAAGCCGCCTTGGCAATCTTTTCAACCCGGTGGCCGGAAGTTGGGGCGATCAATGGAATGATGTCGATGTCATATTTATCGGCGGTTGGCACGATGTCCTCGCGACTTTCATATGGCATATCAGGAATGACCAGACCGGAAACGCCGAGTTCCTGGCATTTTTGACAAAAGGCGTCGTATCCATATTTGAAGACAATGTTCAAATAAGTCAGGAAGACAATCGGGACATTGGTTTGTTTGCGGGCGGCTTCAACGATCTCAAAGACAGTTTTAGTCCGGACGCCGGCATCAAATGCACGCAGGTCCGCCGCTTGGATGACACCGCCATCCGCGATTGGATCTGAGAAGGGAATGCCAATTTCAACGATGTCTGCGCCACCTTCGGCTAATGCGATGATGTTGGCGACTGTTGTATCAAAGTCGGGATCGTCAGCAACGACAAACGGAATAAATGCTTTATGATTTTTGAAAATTTCTGATAAATTACTCATCGATATCGACTCCTTTGTATTTGGCAATGCTGGCAACATCCTTGTCACCACGTCCAGACAGGGTGCAGACAATAATCTGGTCTTTGGACATGGTTGGGGCAATTTTTTCAACGTAAGCGACCGCATGACAACTTTCGATTGCGGCAACGATGCCTTCTTGGCGAGCAATGTATTCAAATGCCTGAACCGCTTCATCGTCAGTGATGCCAACATATTGGGCACGGCCTTCTTTGGCGAGAGCAGCGTGTTCAGGACCGACACCGGGGTAATCCAATCCTGCTGAAATTGAATAAACCGGGTTGATTTGGCCGTCTTCATTTTGTAAGAACAATGATTTCATGCCGTGGAAAATTCCAACCGTGCCTCGTTCAATCGTAGCGGCAGTTTTGTCACTGTTGACACCTTTGCCAGCGGCTTCAACACCAACCAATTTAACACTAGGGTCGTCGATATAATCTGCGAAACTGCCGATGGCGTTACTACCGCCACCAACACAGGCAACGACCATATCTGGCAGCGTATTTTCTTTGGCTTTGAGTTGTTGCTTGGATTCTTTACTAATGACACTTTGGAAATATTTGACCATCTCAGGGAATGGATATGGTCCAACGGCTGAACCCATCACGTAAAAGGTGTCTTCGGAACGACTTGCCCATTCCTGCAGAGTGGCGTTGATAGCATCCTTGAGAACCATTGAGCCGGTGGTAACGGGATGCACTTTCGCACCCAATAACTCCATCCGGTAAACGTTCAATTTTTGCCGGTCGGTATCCTCTTTACCCATGAAAATTTCACAGTCCATGCCGAACAATGCGGCGATGGTGGCAGTTGCGACACCATGTTGGCCGGCACCGGTTTCGGCGATTAGACGTTTCTTACCTAAATGTTTAGCGAGTAACGCCTGACCGATAACGTTGTTAATCTTATGGGCACCGGTATGGTTCAAATCTTCTCGCTTAAGGTAGATCTTGGCACCACCAAGGTCTTCGGTCATGTTTTTGGCGTAGTAGAGAAGCGATGGCCGGTTGGCATAGTTGATTAATAAATCGTGTAATTCGGCTTGGAAGTCGGGATCATCTTTCAAGGTATGGAAGGCTTTGTCGACTTTCTCCAGTTCAGTCATTAAGGTTTCAGGGATGTATTGGCCACCGTATGTATCGGCGAAAATTCCTGGCCGTTTAGTTGTTTTTGATTCAGTTAAATTTTTCATAGGACATATTCCTCTTTCGCATTTTTTATAAAATTCATCATTTTTGTTGGATCTTTTTTACCATCAGTTTCGACTCCGGATGATACATCGACAATGTCTGGGTTGACCATTTGGACTGCTTGACTGATATTGTCAGGATTCAAGCCGCCTGCCAGAATCATTGTTCGATCAATGTGGGGAATTGATTGCCAATTCAGCACTTGACCGGAACCTTTGCCGCTGTCGACCATTAAATAGTCGGCGGAGGATTGGGGATCGATGGCTTTTCGTTCAAAAACTTGGATGACTTTGAGACCCACCGCCTGTAATGTAGCAATTTCATCAGGGGTGCTTTTACCGTGGAGCTGGGCGATGTCGATTGCACCAGCGCGGTAAATGGCCAGGATTTCCGCAATTGACTCGTTCACGAAGACGCCAATTTTTTTGATATCAGGATTTAAATTGATTTGTAATTTAAGTGCCGTTTCTAATGAGACAAAGTGTCGGCTGGGAGCGAAGACAAACCCGGCGAAGTCAGCACCTGCTTCATTAACAGCTTGGATATCTTCGGGTCTCATGAGGCCGCAAATTTTTACTTTAACCATGGTCACACCTCCTGTGATTATTTGACTGCTGCTTGCTTGAATTCCTTGATGAGTGCTTCTTTGTCATCAGATCGCATCAGCGTTTCACCCATCAGGATGCCATTGAAGCCGGCATCGGCCAGGACTTCAACATCTGCTTGGGTCTTGATACCACTTTCAGCGATCACGGGGATGCCTTCAGGAACCATCGCCCGCAGTTTTAAACTGTTTTGAAAATCAACTTTGAAGTCCTTGAGATTTCGATTATTGATGCCGATGATCTTAGCACCAGAGTTCAATGCTCGGGTTACCTCATCGGCTGTGTAAGCTTCAACGATTGCCTGCATGCCCAGGCTCTCCGCCAATTCTCGGTAGGATCTTAATTGCTGGTCATCGACGATGGCAACAATCAGAAGAATGATTGAGGCGCCGTTAGCTTTGGCTTCGTAAATCATGTAAGGGTCAATCGTGAAATCCTTGCGAAGTGTGGGTGCGGAGACCGCTTGGCTAATTTCTTTCAGGTAGTTAAGATGGCCGTTAAAGTAATCCGGTTCGGTTAGAACGGAAATGGCATCGGCTCCCGCTTCGTCGTAACTTATGGCGATTTGGAGGTACGGGAAATCAGTCACGATCGTTCCTTTAGATGGGGAAGCTTTCTTCACCTCGGAAATGACATGCAGACCAGGTTCATTCAAAACGGCGAGAAAATCAGGCTTCAGACCGGCCGGCATATGGGCAACTTCATTTTTTAATTCAGTGAGTGATTTTTGAGCTTCGTGCTTTTTTAAACGGCGTTGGGTTGCGGCTACTAAGTCATCAAGAATCATGCAACCACGTCCTTGCGTTTGTCGGAGAAGGCAATCAGGCGGTCAAGTTCTGCTTGGGCTTTGCCTTCATCGATGGCTTTGGCTGCTAAATCAATTCCTTGTTGGATTGTCAATTCTGGGTGAGCCAGATGTAATGCGGAACCAGCGTTCAGTAAGACGATATCTCGCTTAGGGCCTTTCTTTCCGGCTAGGATGTCACGAGTGATTTGACCATTTTCTTCAGGAGTACCGCCGACGAGATCTTGTCGAGCTGCCCGTTTCAAACCAAATTGTTCAGGGGTGAGAACGTAACTGGTAAGTTGGCCATCGCGTAATTCAACGACTGCCGTTTCGTCAGCGACCGTCATTTCATCAAGACCATCGCGGCCGTGAATTACCATGGCATTTTTAACGCCCAACTTCTTCAAAACGTTAGCGAGTGGTTCGAGTAAGTCTTCATCATAAACGCCTAATAATTGGCTGCTTGGATGCGCTGGGTTGGCCAGGGGTCCAAGAATGTTGAAGATGGTACGAATTCCTAATTGCTTACGGACAGTAGCAACATACTTCATTGACTTGTGATATTCCTGAGCGAATAAGAAGCAAAGGTTGTTGTCTTGCAAACTTTGGAAGCTGGTGGCTGGATCTTCATTGATGTCTAAGCCAAGTGCTTCGAAAACGTCGGCAGCACCGCTCTTGGATGAGGCAGCCCGGTTACCATGCTTAGCAACTTTAGTACCAGTAGCGGCAACTACGATTGCACTGGTGGTGGAAATGTTGAAGGTGTTGGCTTTGTCGCCACCAGTTCCAACGATTTCCAATACGTTGCCGGCTTCAGGGAACTTCAATGCGTGATTTCTCATGGATGAGGCAGCCCCGGCAATTTCATCAATGGTTGGGTTCTTAGCAGTTAAAGCGGTTAAGAGGCTGGCAGTTTCAATTTCGGATGTTTCACCGTTCATAATTTCATCGAGAACGGATTGGCTTTCATCAAACGTAAGATCTTCGTGGTTAACAACTTTTTCAATGGCTTGTTTTATCATAGTGGTTTCCTCCAAATATTTTCTTTATAGTAAGTTCGAATCAATGATTTAAAGTTCAGTCTATGATTTGCCATCGTTTAGTTTCTTTTTTCATAAGTGTGACCTCCGTAAATTAGATAAAAAAATAATCCGTCCATAACAAAGTTGATTGTTAAGGACGGATTATTCCGCGGTGCCACCTTAGT
Organism: Lentilactobacillus otakiensis DSM 19908 = JCM 15040; assembly: GCF_001434145.1. Lineage (GTDB taxonomy): Bacteria > Bacillota > Bacilli > Lactobacillales > Lactobacillaceae > Lentilactobacillus > Lentilactobacillus otakiensis. The sequence continues at coordinate 172,850 of NZ_AZED01000008.1, forward strand.
TCAATTAATCAGGGTAGATAAAAATCATCTATTAAGTTCCCCAATTAATCACTCTTAGCAAGGGACTAACATCCCTCCGGCAACTGACGTATGCCATCACGTTTCTCCGTACTTGCGAACTTTCGGAAGAACCCTCAGTGGTCCATTTAATCATCTGCGTTCGGCTGCACTCTCAGCAACGGCAGCTCTCTTTGCGTGCACAATGATCTTGATCTCCACTTCATCGGTTTTATGGACGAATTAATTGTTGCTTTGTATATTAGAGCCTTATAATAGAAATGTCAACAGATTTTAATTAAATAATTTAAAAAAATCCAAAAAGGTGGTCATTTTCGTGGAAAAACTAGTCAGAGAATACATCGAAAATCAGCCCGTGGCAAGGCAATCCAAGCTTAACCAGCTTTACCAAATTATGAGTGAAGAAATGCCGGAAAATTATGAGGAAAAGATTTCATATGGTATGCCGACCTTTCATTTTCATAAAAACATTATTCATTTTGCGAATTTTAAAAATCATATTGGTATTTATCCAGGGCCAAAAGCAATTGTCGCTTTCAAAGATCAGCTGACAGACTATAAGACCAGCATCGGTGCCATTCAATTACCAGTTGATCAACCGCTTCCAGTTCAACTCATTAAAAAAATTGTTCAATACAATCTCCAGAATGCCTAGTATTCTCCCGTGGAATATGGTATCACGGTACATAAGAGAGATTGGGAGATGTTAGTGTGCAAAATCAGTTGAGTCACCCTGGTGGTAGTCAACTACATGAGAACAAACGGATGTTTAGTGAGGAGAAAGTAATCGGGGATATCGCGACTGTCGCGAATATGATTATGTATATCTCATACATAGGAGAAATCCTGCAGAATTTGAACGGCCAACCGACGTCATTTATTCAGCCCTTCTGTGCGTCAATCAACGCGGCATTGTGGGTTGCTTATGGCTGGGTGAAGCCAAAACGGGATTGGATTTTGATTGTGGCAGATGTGCCTGGAGTTATCTTTGGGTTGATCGCTGCAGTCACAGCTATTATGTAAAATATGATGGGAGTGCGTTGCCATTAGATTGGTTAACGCACTTTTTTGATGTATAATTTTGGAAAATCACTCAGGAGACGATGAGATGAAAATTAAAATAGCACTGGCTCAGCTCGATATTGTATTTGGCGATCCAGATAAAAACTTTGCTCAAATTGAACCAAACGTTCAAAATGCAGCCGAACAACAGGCAGATATTATTGTCTTTCCTGAAATGTGGAATACCGGATACGATTTAACTCGGCTGGATAAAGTTGCGGACAAGGATGGCCAACGGACGCAGCAATTATTATCTGAATTGGCGAAGAAATATCAGATTACCGTGCATGGCGGCTCGGTTTCCACAGCGAAACATGGGGCTTTTTACAATACAACGTATATTTTTGGCCCGGATGGCACTCTGCTGACAACTTACGATAAAGTTCACCTCTTCGGCTTGATGCATGAGGATGACTATTTGGCCGCCGGGGTAGAAGAAGATCATTTTCAAATTAACGGGATTAATGCCGCAAGTGTGATCTGTTACGATATTCGTTTCCCGGAATGGCTGCGGACATTGAGCTTAGACGATAGTCGAATCTTGTTTGTGCCTGCTGAATGGCCAACCTCAAGAATTCCACAATGGCGCCGTTTGTTAGCAGCCCGAGCGATCGAAAATCAGAGCTTTGTGGTTGCCGTTAATCGAGTAGGCAGTGATCCGGATAACCCATTTGGTGGTCATTCGGGAATTTATAATCCAATGGGTGATGAGCTCCTGACACTGGATGATCAACCGCGGTTAAAAACTTTTACGATTGACACCAAAGAAACTGATGATGCGCGTGGGTTTATGCCGGTGTTTGATGATCGACGACCGGAATTGTATCGATAGAAAAAAGTTTGATTACGACTTGAGATCGCAATCAAACTTTTTTATTTTTTCTGTTTAACTTCCAGATGAACACTGTCAACATGATTCTTCATCAATATAGCAGCACCAATTGCTCCAACCACGACAATGATGCCAGAAGTCACCGCAACTGCCGCCATCCCGTTATCATAGGCATGGATGACGATTTTTTGCAGTGGTGCAGCAAATGGCATGTGGTTCATTCTAGTTGAGAAGGCAATTGTGTGACCAGAAAATGGTCCGGCGTTAATCAACACGTCTTTGATATTATTCATAATTTTGGCAGGCATTTCAAGATTGGGCATGTGGGCGTTCAAGTGGCTCTCATATTGGGCGTCTTGAATCAGCCCCAATCCTACCACTCCGACTGTGGTACCGAATTGCCTGAACACGTTCAGTAAACCAGACACCATGCCCATATCCTGAGGCAGGGTGCCTTCCATACCAGCGGTGTTTAGCAATGGATTAACCATGCCATTGGCAATTCCCATCAGAACCATGCCGGGCCATAGTTCAACGAAAGTCACAGTTGGACTGATTGAGTTGGCCATCAAGAAGAAGCCGACACCACCAACCAACATACTCCAGACAATCATCCATTTCTTGGAATATCGAGAGCTGAGAATTCCAGCGACTGGACCGAGAAATAGTGACCAGGCACTGATTGCCAGTTGTCTAACTCCAGTTTGAACGGCGGAATAACCGATATAGTTTTGCATGAGCGCCGTTAAAAAGGCATTATAGGCGTAGATTCCTGATCCTAAGGCGAAGGCCACGATAATGGTTCCAAGGAAATGTGGCCGTTTGAACATCTTAATATCGACCATCGGATCTTCAACCCGCATTTCAACAAAGACAAACCCAACCATCACGATGATCCCACCAATTAGCAGACTGCTAACACGGGAATCAGTCCATGACCAGTGTGGATGGCCCTCCTTGACGATTAGGCCATAAATTACCGCAAATAGGCCAATCGCTGAAAGGATCATCCCGATAAGGTCAATTTTGTGATTTTTACCATAACTTGGTGTTTCACGCACATAGATTAAGGTCAGGATCACGGCAATAATCCCAAATGGAACATTGACATAGAAGATTGCCGGCCAGCCGAAGTGTTCTACTAGGTACCCACCAATTAGCGGCCCTGAAGCTGATGAGACACCAATGATAGAGCCTAGAATTCCCAACGCGAGGCCCCGTTCTTTACCCTCGAAATTTGAGGCAACCAATGCCATTGACAATGACATCATTCCGGCGCCACCAACTGCTTGAACCCCCCGACTAATATCGAGGATGAATAGCGTTGGCGCCATACCATTAATTGCCGAGGCGATGACAAATAGAATCATCGAACCTAAGAAGATTTTCTTACGGCCGTACATATCGCCTAGTTTGGACATAATCATCAAAGTGACCGCATACACCAGGGTATAGGCATTCAGCACCCACTGTAAATCAGTAAAAGTAGTGTTGAACCCTTTGGCCATCGTCGGCAATGCAACATTGACGACTGTGACATCCAACAGGCCCATGAAGACGCCCAATCCCATTGCGGAGAGGGCAATCCAACGGGCAATTTTAGTTTGTTTTTGCATAAGTAACTTCCAATCTGAATAAATTTACGAACAAAATAATTACTAACGATTCATTCTACGATAGATAATATAGAGCACAATTGCCAAGATCAGCCCGAACCCAAGAATTGGCTGCTCTCGAAAAATCAAATGAAAAAAGAAAATGGAGTGGAAACCATGAATCCCCACAACAAGAAAATTTAATAAATCCATAATTTTTCCGCTTCTTTCTAGTATACTTACAGTATGTATTCTTATTTTAGCCTAAAACAGGCTGCGGGGAGGAAAAAATGAATATTGATTGGTCGATGGTTTTTAATATCATAGTTGTGGTTAACGCGGTTCTGGCGATTTTCACTGTGTTCAGGGAGAAACGGGATATCGCTGCAATTTGGGCTTGGCTTTTGGTGCTGGTATTTTTGCCGCTGGTCGGCTTTATTGCCTACGCCTTTCTTGGCCGAAAATTGCCCAAAAACCGATTATTCAAATTACATAAACACGTGCAGATGCAGCTGGATGAACGGCTGAACGAACAGCGAAATCAGTTGGGGCATGCCGATAAGACGCCCGCTGACGAAGTCGTTACCGACGCAAAAAACGCCGTTGATATGTTCATGACAACCGATCACGCTTTTTTGAGCCGCCAAAATAAAGTCCACATCTTTACCGATGGCAATGCACTCTTCCATAAAATCATTGGTGACATTGAAGCCGCCAAGAAAAGCATCCATATTGAATTCTACACTTTTTACAATGATAAGATTGGAAATGAGATCTTAAACCTGCTGATTGAAAAAGCCCGCGAAGGTGTCGAGGTGCGAGTCATCTATGATTCATGGGGATCGATGGGGACTACCCGAAAATTCTTCCAACCGTTAGTTGACGCTGGCGGCAAAGCCTTTCCGTTCTTGAACACCCGCTCAGTTCTGTTGGATTTCCGTATTAACTTTCGTGACCATAGAAAGATTATTGTGATCGACGGAACCATCGGCTACACAGGTGGTTTCAATATTGGCGACCAGTATTTAGGCCGGAAGAAAAAATTCGGTAACTGGCGCGACACCCATATCCGAATTATCGGTTCTGGGGTATTTGGTTTGCAGGCCCGATTCATTCTTGATTGGAACGCCACCAGTCCCCGCGACCAAATAGATGAAGAGGAAGTTGAAGCCAAATACTTCCCTGTCACGACTACGAAAGGGAACGTCAACATGCAGATTGTTTCCAGCGGACCGGATTCAGATTTGCAGCAGATTAAAATGGGTTACATCAAATTGATTACAATGGCAAAAAAATATTGCTGGATTCAATCGCCATACTTGATTCCAGACGATAGTGTCATGGATGCATTGCGGATTGCCGCCATGTCCGGCGTTGATGTTCGGATCATGGTGCCAAGTATGCCGGATCACCCATTTGTCTACCGGGCCACCCAGTATTACGCCCGCCAACTTGCTGAAGAAGGCGTCAAAATCTACTATTATGGCAATGGTTTTCTACATGCCAAGACGATGGTAATCGATGACAAAATTGCTTCGGTGGGTTCAGCCAATTTGGATTACCGGAGTTTTAAACTCAATTTTGAAATTAACGCGTTTATTTATGATCAGAAATTATCAGCTGATTTACGCGATATCTTTTTGAATGATATCGATGTCAGTGAACTCCAGACCCCAGAGATGTTTGAACAACAGTCATTGTGGTTGAAATTCAAGCAAACCTTTAGTCGTCTGCTGTCCCCGATTTTATAAAATTTCACGAGGTGCAATGATATGATACTTGAACGAAGTAATTTTTTGGACGTCAAACAAATTATGAAGGATATTGAAAAGTCCCCTCTGAAAGGTCAAATTGGCGATTTGAAGGAATTGGCCCAGATTTATCAGCTGCGCCATTCAGGCGTTAATGAGATTGGGACCAAGTTGGAAAACTTGGATGAAGAATATTCGATGAACTATGATCACAACCCCATTCACCACATGGAAGAACGGATGAAGAGTGTTCGAAGTTTGGCTGGCAAAATCGTTCGCAAAGGCTACCCACTGAATCTAGATACGATTCATCATAAAATTAACGATATCGGTGGCATTCGGGTAATCACCAACTATATTGATGATGTTTATCGGGTTGAGGAAGCCTTGGTTCAACAGTCCGACGTGACCTTGATGAAACGCAAGAACTACATCGAGGATCCTAAACCCAGTGGCTATCGGAGCCTGCATCTGGTCGTTTCAGTGCCAGTGTTCCAGTCCAACGGTGTGTTTGATGTGCCGGTTGAAGTCCAACTGCGGACAATTGGGATGGATATGTGGGCCAGCTTGGAACACAAACTGCGATACAAGACCGATGTGCCTAAGGAAAAAGTGGATGAGCATGCTGGTAATTTGAAGGAATATGCCAGTGAGTTGTACGATATTGAAAGTCGAATGCAGAAAATCTTCCGCGATCTTCAGGGATGATTTGAAGTCAGTTTATTTGTACATCAAGCTAATCCATCATATAATAATGGTGAAAGGTGAATGAACTAATCACCTGCAAGACAGACGAGGGATTTCCGAAAATAATGTAGGTGCTAAGTCAGCGAGCTTAGATCCGAGTAGTCTGCCGGTTCCACCCTGCAGAAGATATTTAATGATACGAATACCGACCATGAATTGGTCAATGATTGGTTCGATACCTTTCAGACAACATGTTTCAAACAGGATCTCATCGCCTAGAGGGCGGTGAGATCCTGTTTTTGTGTGTCTTGATCATTCTCAAAGAGCCTTTTGTTTGATAACCAATTTGATAACTCTTACAATTTTGGTAAACCATGACAGATTAACAGATAGGAGTGCGAAAAATGAAAGCATTTGGATATGACCATAATGGTGCTGCGGACGTCTTTGAAGAATACGACGTGCCGACGCCTGAAATTTCAGATGATCAAATTTTGATCAAGACGAAGGCCTTTAACCTGAACAATTTTGAAAAATCAATGCGGGCTGGCGAATATAAGGAAACCACTCACCAGGTGATTCCCGGACGGGATGTTGCCGGAACAGTTGCCAAGCTGGGTGCCAATGTGACGGGATTCAAAGTTGGTGACCGCGTTGTTGCCCACGGTCACGGTGCATATGCTGAGTATGCCTATGCTGCGGCTGCACGAACGGTGATTATTCCCGATGAGGTTTCATTTGCTGAAGCTGCCGGGCTGGTGACACCGGGGATTACAGCATATAAAGCGGTTTATCATTTTGGCGAAGTGAAAGCCGGCCAAACCATCGTGGTGCGTGGTGCATCCGGCGGAGTTGGTTCGCTGGCTGCCCAGTTGTCACTCAATTTGGGCGCGACAGTCATCGGTATCGGTTCCAGCAAGAATGAAGCATACGTCAAATCCTTGGGTGTGCAGGAATACGTTTCATATAACAAACAGGATCCTGCGTTGGTTCTGGCCAATCGAGCTGATGTGGTCATCAATTCGGCATTGAATGGTGCTGGTGGTGACGGTGATGCCAGAATCGTCAAAGAAAATGGGATCATTACGACCGTTGGCGGCGACGAACCATTATCGAATAAGCCATTCCAATTCAAACCAATCATGCCGACCAAGGCCATTTCGGACGCTGAAGCACTGACGGCCTTGTTGAAATTGATGGCTGGGAAGAAACTTTCAATCCGAATTGGGTATCAGTTACCATTTACGGTTGAAGGCGTTATTCAAGGGCATGAGTTATTAAGTAAGAAGCATGATGGTCGAATTATTGTGACCACTGAAGCAGATAAATAACAAACAAGGAATCCGCAACTTTGAAAATACAGTCGCGGATTCCTTGTTTGTTTTGATGATTATTTGTTCAAATCATATCTCAAACTGATGATGTAAACCAATACAGCACCAATCGTCATGGTGACAAACTCACCGATAGCAGTGGTCAAATAGGCACCCCAGAAGGTTGGCCAAAAAGCACTGTTTCCGAGATAAGCAATTTCAGCTGCCACGATGAACATATAGAAGGTTCCGATCAAAACGGATGCGGCCAGCTTTAATGGCAGTGACTTGATAAAGCGGGTCACGATGTTGATGGTCAACAACGCAATCAGCGTTTCACCAGTTCCGACAACCATATCCAGTGGCCCGAGTGATGACATCATATTCGAAATAAAGCATCCCAGCGTGATCGCCACAACGTAACGCTTATTGAAAACAGCAAGGTTGTTCAAACCTTCTGAAAAGCGGAATTGAATTGGGCCAAAACTCAAGGCTGCAAAGACCATCGTGATAACGATGTAGAGTGCAGATACAACAGCGGCTTTCGTGAGGTCACGAACGTTGCTGATGCCAAACAAATTAGTCTTAGAATTCATAACAAATTCCTTCCTTGTTAAATATTCAGTTGTTAAACAACCTTTATACCTTACCGCTTTTGGGGTGCGAGGTCAAAATGTGTTTGGTTGGAAACCCAAGTGTTGCTTGACTGTTATTTGGATGAAATGTGTTCCGACGAACCAGATGCTAACTTCTAAGGGTGCTTTGACTAAAACCCCAAAACCCGGGGTTTCAGCCAAAGCACCCTTAGAAACCGCATCTCCCGGGTCTCCTCACACTCTAATTGTTTAAGATCCACAGGAAAATTACAAACACAACAGCCAAACCATACATCATGGCACTAACTTCCTTACCACGACGGGCAGCGATCATTGTGATTGGGTAAGTAATAAATCCAAGGGCAATTCCATCGGCGATACTGTAAGTAAATGGCATACCAACTAATGTGATGAAGGCAGGGGCCGCAATTTCAAATTTTTCCCAATGGACATTTTTCAATGACTGAGCCATTAAGACACCGACAATAATCAGTGCAGGAGCGGTCACTTGACTGGTAATCACCGTCAATAGTGGTGAGAAGAAAGTTCCCAAGATGAAGAGGATACCGACGATAATAGCGGTAAATCCAGTTCGGCCACCAACGGCAATTCCGGCAGAAGATTCAACGAAGGCACCCATTGGTGAAGTTCCCAAGATTGAACCAGCTAACATGGTTGAAGAATCGGCGATCAAAGCACGACCGATTCGGGGAATTTTGTTATTTTTGATAAAACCAGCTTGTTCGGCCAAACCAACCAATGTACCTGCTGTATCAAAGAAGGTCACCAGCAGGAATGTCAGCACCACGACAATCAGTTGAACAGAGTTAATGTCGCCGATATGAGAAATCGCAACACCAAAAGTTGGCTTCAAACTTGGAATTGCAGCCAACCATTGATGAGGAAGTGGAATTAAGCCGGTGGCCATTCCCAAAATGGCGTTCAAAACCATTCCGATAAAGATAGCACCAGGAACCCGCATACTCATCAGGATAACGGTGATTAACAGGCCAAAAATCGTTAACCAAGTTGTTCCAACATGGAGAGAACCCAGAGCAACCATCGTATCTTTGTTGGCAGAAACCAAACCGCCATCGCTTAAACCAATAAACGCAATGAAGAGTCCAATTCCGCCTCCAATCGCAGCTTTTAAATCAACTGGAATTGAATCAATGATCTTTTCACGCAGCTTGAGTGCCGTTAAAATCATGAAAATAATGGAAGCAACAAAGACGCCGGCTAAGGCAGTCTCCCAAGGCACTTTCATGCCAATCACAACTGAGTAGGCGAAGAAGGCGTTGATTCCCAAACTAGCGGAAATCGCGATGGGGTAGTTGGCCAGAAAGCCCATCATGAAACAGCCGAATGCGGAAGCCAAGGCGGTCGCAGTGAAGACGGCACCTTTGTCCATTCCACTTACCCCAAGCACGTTGGGGTTAACGAACAAAATGTAGACCATGGAAACAAAAGTCGTAATGCCGGCGATTGTTTCTTTACGGAAATTGGTATTTCGTTTATCGAACTCGAAATACTTTGCAATTGAATTTAACATATAATAGCTCCTTCTATTGTTCGTGTATAAATAAAAAATCACATATTTATTTTAGCATTATCATTAAATAGGTTCAATAAACGAATTAAATTAATGTAAAGTCGAAAATTGTTTATAGTTATCCATTTCGATTATGGAAGTGGTTACATTGTTTTTTCGCAAAAAAGCTGCTCACTAATGTGTGAGCAGCTAATAGATATTTTAAATTTCATTTGATTGGTTATTGTGCAGTGTACCCACCATCAACAACAAATTCCGAACCAGTTGAGAAGGATGATTCATCTGAAGCGAGATACAAAGCCATGTTGGCAATTTCCTTTGGATCTGCCAAACGTTTCATTGGATGCAGGTTCTCTAACTTTTCTTTGAGTTCAGGATAGGAATCCACCATTGGGGTATGTGCATACCCTGGATGGATTGAGTTAACCCGGATTGGATACTTGTTTTCTGCAGCATACAACGCAGCTGATTTGGTGATCAGTCGAACACCACCTTTGGCTGCATTGTAGGAATACAGATTGCTGATCCCAATCAAGCTGGCAATTGATGCCAGGTTGATGATTGATCCGCCTTTGTCTTTCATATACTTGATGCCATATTTAACACCTAGCATGACACCATCCAAGTCAACAGATAAAATCTTGTGCCATTGATCAATGTCGACATGTTCTGCATCATCAAAGACCAGGATACCAGCGTTATTCAGCAGTACAGTGACTGGTCCAAATGCATCAATTGTCTTTTGGAAAACTGGGTCCCAATCGGATTCTTTAGAAACATCTTGTTGAACAAAAATTGCGTTGTCCTTACCGATTTCTTCTAAGGCTGCTTCTGCTTTTGAATCATTCACATCGGTGATCGTGACCTTTGCACCTTCTTGGGCGAATAGCTTAGCAGACGCTAAACCAAAACCACTGACACCACCAGTTACAATTGCAACTTTACCATCTAGACGGTTCATAAATAAGACCCCCTTTAGTAAGCCTTACAACACGTTTGTAAGCGTTCTCTAATCCAACATGAGTATACCACCGTTCGCAAAAGGGGGTACACAAATGTATTTTACAAAACGGCTGGATTAATTGATACGAAGAGGGGGAAAAATCAGAGGCAGTTGGGCGGCACATTGACTTTACTTTCAATCAAAGTCTGAAGGCATTATCAATGGTATTGTATTCTTCATCTGATAACGCAACGTTCATTGCCTTGGCGTTACTGCGGACTTGGTCGGGGGATTTGGCGCCGGGGATAACAACCGTGATGTCAGGATTTTTGATATACCAAGCTAAGACAACCTGGGCGATAGTGGCATCGTGATTGTCGGCGATGGGCTGCAGGTTCTTGACTGATTCAGTGATGGCGTGGAAACGGCTGCCGGAAAAGTTCGGATCATCACTTCGAAGATCATTTTCAGGAAAATTAACCGGACTTCCATCGTATTTACCAGTTAGAAGGCCGGAAGCAAGTGGGAAGAACGGGACGAAGGAAATATTTTCTTTTTCTAGATAAGGGAATAATTCTTTCTCAGCATCTCGATGGACCAAACTGTATTGATCTTCAACGATATCGACGTCATGATTCTTGTTGGCTTCTTTGAGTTGATCTAAGGAGAAGTTGGAAACGCCGATTGCCTTGATTAAGCCTTGCTTTTTAAGTTCAGCTAATTTCGCAATTGCTTCATCTTTAGGTGTTTGATCATCAGGAAAATGGATGTAAAAGATGTCGAGATAATCAGTACCTAAACGTTTGAGGCTGTCTTTGACAAACTTTTCAAGGTCGGCAGGCTTATTACTAATAGAAACCTGGTCACCGTCAACAATTTGAGCACCCTTAGTTGCGATGACAACTTTTGAGCGGTCATAGTCTTTGAGAACTTTGCCAATTAACTCTTCAGAACGACCAAAGCCATACGCAAACGCTGTATCCAGCATGGTGATCCCACTGTTCAAGGCTGCGCGAACTGAATCCATTCCGGCTTGCTCATCCAAATCAGGGAATAAGTTGTGCCCACCCACGGCGTTGGTGCCAAAACCGAGTGGTGTACTGACAACATCTGATTGACCAATTTTTACATTTTGGGACATTTTTACGTCCTCCTTTGATTTTCCATAATTATTATGGTACATATTAATTATGGTACTTTACGCACAATTTGAAAAACATTTAGATTAGGAAGCTGCCGATTTGAAAAAATTATTGATCATTAACCAGAACAGTCCGGTAGTCCCACCATTAACGGACTTATTGAAACAAAATTCAGAGATTGACGTTCACGCTTATTCTGGTGATCTGGAATCTGCTGATGAATATGCGAAAGTTTTGCCGGAAACTGATTTGCTATTCATCGCGGTTGGCCCCAATGATGCCGACCTTTATCTGGAATCACTGTTTGAAGCGGTGGATGAAGTTCAGCCGCCAATTGCTGACATCGTGATGCTGTCGTATGCCGGAGTCGATGATGAATTGACCGGCTCAGTGGACTATGATGGGGTTAAGGATCAAGAAGAGTTTATAAAACAGCAAAGATATGCAATTAAGATTGTCGATGAGTCTGAAATCCCATATTCTATCATTAGAATGGGTCAGTTAAAGGACAACCAGGTTGCCGATTACGAATTATTTAATGAAGGAACCAAAATGCCAGTTAGCACTGTCTCACCTCAGGCAGTTGCCAAGTTGGCATATGAAATGCTGATTGAACAAAAATGGATCAATCATTCAGTTGGAATTATTGATCAACAACCGATGGGAGGGCGATAGAATGGCTATTAAGCTGGGAGCAGAACAAATTCAACAATTAAAAGATCAACTGGCAGAAGCAAATCGCAATTCTCATTTTGTGATTATCTCTGCTGTTTCGAAACAAGAGCAAAGTCGTGTCAATATGGTGACTGATTGGAATAATTTTCTGAATATGAAGTCCACTAACGCCGATAATTTTGACTTCCATGTGATCAGAGATATTTTGCCAATCACCACTAATTTAGTGTATTGGGCGGTCGCTCAACAGAATCTGCACACCGTAACGCAACAAGGTGATCAGGATGAGCAAGCCGTGGATGATTTGGAATTCTACACTAATAAAGTGATGGAAGAAAATAAGGTTCGGGCTGAATAATTTTAGATAGCAAAAAGGAGGCGACCAGCTTTGGGTGCCTCCTTAAATGTTTTCTAGATGAATTGGATTCCACCATCGACGATAATTGTTTGACCGGTAATGTAGTCTGATTTTGGATCTGCCAAGAATGATACCAAGTTGGCAACATCTGCAGGTGTTTCACCACGACCGAGTGCAATGCTGTCAATGTTCTTTTGCAGGGATGCGCCTATTGGAACGTTGTAAATTTTAGCCATTTCGGCATCAATTTGGTCCCACATCTTAGTCAAAACGATCCCAGGAGCATAGCCATTTACAGTGATCTTGTCTTTAGCTAATTCTTGAGCAGCAACTTGTGTGAGTCCTCGAACGGCAAATTTAGTTGCAGAATAAGGCCCAAGTAACTCGAATCCCTGGTGGCCAGCAATGGATGAGGCACTGATAATTTTTCCGCCGGTTCCTTGTTTCTTAAATTGGGCTGCGGCAGCCTGGATGCCAAACAACACACCCTTAATATTAACGTTCATGATTTTGTCAAAATCTTCTTCTTTAGTGTCCAGTAATGTCCCGATTTGGGCAATTCCCGCATTGTTAACTAACACGTCGAGCTTGCCAAAGTCCGCAACTACATGATCAATTAAGTCAAAGACACTTTTCTTATCAGAAACATCAACATAGTAACCCTTTGAATTGTTACCAATTTCGTCAGCAACGTTTCGTGCATTTTTCTCATTCATGTCAGCAACGGCAACTGATAACCCGTCTTGAACCAGCTGACGAGCGATTCCTTCTCCGATACCTTGGCCGGCACCGGTAACAATTGCGATTCTTGTCATAATATTATCCCCCTATGGAATATCGTTGATGCAATTCACAAACAAAACGTTAAGAATGTGCATTCTGTGTAAGCGATAACATTACCGACATCATGCACTTTCTATATGTTGTATTTAAGCACATTATGATAGTGAATACAAACATTGTGAATTTTAATTATCCGTAAAAAGGCAGACAAAAAAGCTGAGGCTTACTCCTCAGCTTTTGGCTTGTGGTGTTTGATTTGGGGGACTGTGTTACTTTTCTCTAGCCGAAGCATGTTCCGACGACCCTGCCCCCTACTGTGTAAAACAAAAATTCTATTGATGAACGAAAAGCATTCATCAATAGAATTTCTGTCTTACACTCCGACGGCCATGAAATGCCTAGCCCACTCGGCGGGGCCAAAACGGGTCTCGTCACACTCTTGAAGCTGGATTGTTTATTTTATTTTTAGATCCCGGCTGCTTCCAAAATACGCTCCGATAGCCCAGACCCCTGCTACATAACTAAGAAAAACTAATGATGAGCAAAAAACACTCATCACTAGTTTTTCTTAGTTATGCTCCAACGGCCATGAAATGCCTAGCCTACTCGGCGGGGTCAAACCGGGCTTTGTCGCGCTCTGTTATTCCTCAAGATTTTATTGAGCTGTGTTACTTTTCTCCAGCCGAAATGTGTTTCGACGACCCTGCCCCCTACTGTGTAAAACAAAATTTCCATTGATGAACCAAATGCGTTCATCAATGGAAATTCCGTTTTACACTCTGGGGCCAAAACGGGTCTCGTCACACTCTATTATTATGTACACCCAGTTTTCGCTGGGCGTTATTAGGAGTAGGGCCTATCAGTATTTGAACTTGAAAGATATATTGGGGGTAGATCGTAAATTCTTGCTTCCGATACTTAATCGTGGAATGCACTGGTAGGCTCTCTAACAAGATCAATGCAAGCATAAAGCTTTCATTTAGGTCAAATAGATGGATGTAAGTTACATCCAACCCTCATAATAGACCCTTTTTGTTAATGTTCAATGATAATGTTCCTGAATTTCACAAATCATTTTGATAATCGATGTAAGTACTGGTATAACAGCAACCATGAACCGATTTATATGTGTAAGCGGTCGAAAATATTCGGCAAACATTAGGAATGCACTATGGTAAAATTAAAGTAATTTTAAAGAGGTGAGAGCAGTGACCCTACAATTTGTCTTAGGTAAAGAAGGGCTCGATCATCAAGAAAAAATGATCGACATTCTTCAGCAACAAAAATCAGACAATCCTAACGACCAATTTTTTTATTTGGTCCCAAACCATATTAAATTCGAATCAGAAGTTACTATATTAAAACAACTCGGCGACCCCGATGACATTACAACTGCTCAAAGTGACGTTCAGGTGCTGTCCTTTACTCGATTGGCGTGGTTCTTTTTACGGAACACTTCCGAATATCAAAAGCAACGCATCAGCAGCGCCGGTATCAACATGCTGCTGTATCAGATCATCATCGATAATGAAGATAAATTAATTCTGTTTGCCCACGAAATTCATAATCCGGGCTTCATCGACCAAATTGCTTCTCAGATTACTGAAATGCAGGCTGGCAATGTGCTTCCTGAAAATTTGCTGGAAATGCTTGAAAGTTCTGACAGCACGATTACCAACGATTTACGCGATAAGTTGCATGACTTTGCGATTATTTATTCACAATACGTGAAACAAATCACCGATCAGTATTTTGACAATCATACTGTTTTGAATCTCCTCAGTACCAAACTCGCAGATATCGATTTGACAGGCTACCATTTTTATATTGCCGGCTTTTCAAAATTCACTGCTCAAGAATGTGGCTTAGTCCAAACTTTGATCAACCAATCCGCCTCGGTGACGGTTTCTTTGACGTTGGACCGACCTTATACCACGGAGTTGCCTGAACAACCGAATATTTTCTTTCAGTCGGCCAAGCTGTTCAATCAACTCTATCGATTCGCTGCCGATAACCAGGTGCCTTACTTAAAGACAGTGATGGCAGATAAACCGCGGACCAACCCTGATATGCAAAAATTGGAGCAGTATTGGATTGCCTCCAGTAGTTTGGGTACCCCGCAGATTAATAATCAAATTTCACCGAAATCTGTTCAGATTTATCAAGCCGATAACCTGTATTCCGAATTAGATCAAGTTGCCACAATGATTCATCAAATGGTGGCGACTGGCAATTATCGTTACTCGGACTTTCTGATTTTGACTCGTCACTTGAATGCCTATCAAAATATTTTGGATCCTGTGTTCACCACCCAGCAGATTCCATACTTCAAAGATATTCAGCAGTCGATGGCGGATCATCCGCTGGTGGAGTTACTGGCTTCACTCTTTGATATCTATGATCCGAGCCGGACTCGTAACTATCGTTATGACGATGTGATGCGCTTTTTGAAGTCGGAATTAGTCCTACCAATGACTGACGGCAAGGCAATGGCGATCGACGATTACCGCCAGGCAGTGTCGTTGACCGACAATCTCGTGTTGAAAAATGACTACGCTGACAGTCGCTGGACGCAAAAAGAAGACTGGCAATACGTGTGGCTGCCAGATAATGACGAAGGCGAAACTGCCACCAAGATTACTGATCAGGATCGAGAAATTTCACGGAAAATCAATGTGATCCGTCACCTGATTCGTGATTTATTGCCAAGCTTCTACAAGAAATTTTATCAAGCCAAAACCAACCAGGATGCTGCCCGAATTCTTTATCAATTTTTAGTTGACGCTGGCGTTGTTGATCGACTGACAGAATGGCGAAATGCTGCGACTGATGCGGGTGATTTGACCCGTTCCGCCCAAGTCGAACAAGTTTGGCGAACATTTTGTTCCCTGTTGGATGAATGCGTGCAGATTTTAGGTGATAAACCGTTTGTGCCGGGAGACTTTTGGGCGTTAATTTATGCTGGCTTTGAAGGTGCAGATTACTCCCAAATTCCGTCCACTTTGGATCAGGTCACGATTTCTGAAAGCGGAATGGTTCAAATGAATGATCACAAGGTTACTTTTATGATCGGCTCCAACGACGACAATATGCCGGATCGATTAGTTAACGAGAATCTATTTGGGGATGATGACATTAGTCAGCTTCAAAGCAACCTTGGGGATGATCAGTATTTGAATGATCCCGCAGAAGTTCAGATGGCCTTTGAGCCTTACCTGAACTACTTGGCATTTATGACCGCATCTGACAAATTAATTTTTACGTATACGACTAAGCTCAATGATGAATCGGCTGTGAAACTATCACCGTATGTTTCACGGATTCAACATTTCTTCAATCTTAAAATTACAAACAATCCTGCAATCCCCGACGTGGCGCGAGATGTGATGCCTTATGTCGGTACAAAACAGGGAACTCTGCACCACTTAATTCAGGTGGTTCAAAGTAAGTTTGGGGTTAAGCAGGACTTGAGCGCTGGCTGGAGTGCCATTTTGCAATTTCTGAGTCATGATCCGGAAGTGAGTGATAAGACTTCTAAATTGCTTAAGAGCATTAAATACAGCAATCAACCCCAACCATTAGATTCTCAAATCGTTACGAAGTTATATGGGTCTGAACTCAATATTTCGATTTCACAACTGGAAACCTTCTATAAGAATCCCTATGAATATTTCCTCAAATATGGTTTGAAATTGCAAGAACGGCCGAAGTTTGAACTTTCTACTGCATCGACTGGGACTTTTTATCATGATGCCATGGATCGGATTATCAAACAAATTCATGCCCAAAATATTGATTTAGCAGGCTTGTCAGATCAGGACGTCAAAGATCTGGTTGAAGAAACGGTCCAAGGAATTATCCATGACCCACAGAATTTTGATTATGTCATTCTAACCAGTTCCAATCGAATGCAATACATTTCCATGCAGCTTCAAGCCACCATTCAGCAGATGGTTCGGGCCTTGCGTGATCAGCAGCAATTGACCCCAATGCGGCCGCAAAATACCGAGCTGATTTTTGGTCAGCCTAATCAAAAACAGGCGCTCGAAGGCTTGGAATTTGACTTGCCGGATGATCGTCAAGTCAAAGTTCGGGGTCGAATTGATCGAATTGATTCAATGACGACCAAGGACAAGCGGTACTTTGGGATTGTCGATTACAAGTCCTCTGACCGGAAATTTGATTTCAACGCCGCCTACGATGGCACGTCGATGCAGCTATTGACGTATCTAGATGTGTTGAAGAATAACTTGGAACGCCTGAATCCGGATGATAAGGACGTGGCACTGGCAGGGGCGCTTTACTTGCATATTTATAACTCAGTGTTCAAGCCGGGCGATTTGGCGAAGACGACTTTTGATGATGCTTTGTTGAAAAAACACAAATATGAAGGCATTTTGGTTGATGACTCTGATCTGATTGATAATTTAGAAACTGATTTGGAGAAAGGGACTTCACAGATTTACCCATTTGGTATCAAGCTTAATGGAGAAATGACCAAAAAAAGTTCAACGATTAATCCGCTGCAACTGGTCGCCTTCTTGAACCATACTGAAAAGTTGATTGTCAACGCTGCCACCAAGATTTTTGATGGTGACGTCAGGCTCTGGCCGTTTCAGCAGGGACAGTCAACCGGAATGCAATTCACTCCATACAAAGCAATTATGAATTTCGATCCCATTTTGCCGGATAATCAATACCGATTGGTCGGTAGTGGATCAAAAGAGGATGTTTTGAAGAAGTTAGGGGAGGAAAAATAGGATGGCATTTAATTACACGCCTGATCAGCTAAAGGGAATCAAAGACCGCCCGGAAGGCAACGTCCTGGTTTCCGCCTCGGCTGGATCGGGGAAAACGCGAGTCTTAGTCGATCGAATTATCGATATGGTCAAAAATCAGCACGTCGATGTCGACCAACTTCTCGTCGTTACATTTACCAACGCAGCTGCCAAGGAAATGCGGCAACGGCTGCAGGTGGCACTCCGTGAAGAATTCAATCAAGCACCAGAAAACGAAAAAAGCCGATTACTGACTCAAATTCAAAAAGTCGCGGTCGCTGATATCACAACGATGGATGCCTATTGTCAGAAGTTGGTCGGCAGATATTACTATTTATTAGGGATCGATCCCAACTTCCGGATTTTAGCCGATGATACCGAAAAGCAATTGCTGAAGGATCAAGTTTGGAACACGGTTCGTGAAGACTTGTATGGCAATGATGATGACGGCTCGTTTGCTCGGCTTACCGAAAACTTTTCCAACGACCGCAGTGATGATGGCTTGGCCGATTTAATTTATCGATTGGATGAATTTGCCAATGTTACTGATGATCCGGATGGCTGGCTGAATGATGTCACGGCATTCTATGATCTTGACGGGAAAAGTTTGTACGACAGTGATTTTTACCAATCTAACGTTGCTCCTAAGTTAATTGAAATGTTCTCGAAAATGAAAATGAATCATAAATTCATGATTCAATTAGCTCAACATGGCCTCTTGGATAAGGATGAGAAAGGTTTTACTGACCAATTGCATATGATTAAGAACCAGGAACAGACAATTTCTGGTCTTACTATGTATGACGATATTCGTAAGGCATTGAGGGAAATTGAATTTATCAACTTACCTAAGTTGTCTAAACCTGAAGGCGAGCAGAAGTTTTTCCATGCTCAAATTGGTGATCTCAATAAGCAGAATAAAAAAGATTTTACAAATTTCCGTGATGAATACTTCGGCCTTGATGAACAAGCCAACGTTGATCTCATGGGAGCAGCTAAAAAGCGGGTTGCCAAACTCATTTCAGCTGTTCGAGATTTTCGAAAAGCTTATGAAACGACAAAGCGTCAGCGTCACTTGATGGAATTTATCGATATTGAACAGGCAGCCTACCGGATTTTAAATGACAAGAGTGAGCAGGCCCAACAAGTCCAGGAAAAGCTCCGGAACCAATATTATGAAATCATGACCGACGAGTATCAGGATAATAACCGGCTCCAGGATGCCATTTTAAATAAATTAGCCAAGAATGGCGGCGGCAACCGCTTCATGGTTGGTGATGCCAAACAGTCAATTTACCGCTTTCGGTTAGCGGATCCACAGATGTTTATTGATAAGCAGAATACTTATACTTTGAGTGATAACGATAACGAATTGATCACGTTGGCGGATAACTTCCGTTCAACCGAAAATGTTGATAATTTCATCAATCTGATTTTTGAACAGATCATGGATCGACAAGTCGGTGAGATTGATTACTCAGATGCCAAATTACAGTTTGGTGCCAAATACTATCCTGAAGACGTTAATGCCGATATTTCTGTACTATTATTTAGTCCCAACAAGCCGTTGAAAGAAGCCGATAACGTCCCTGAAGACCAGGCAATGGATGCCGATGAAGGTCAAGTTCAAATCATTGCTCAAAAAATCCGCCAAATGATGGATAACCAAGAGCAAGTGGCAGATGGGGATGGCTATCGACCGGTAACCTATGGCGACTTTGCAGTCATTTCACCAACCAGAGGTAGTCAGATTACCATGTCGCAAGTTTTCAAAGACTACGGCATTCCGGCCGAAATTACCGGTGCCAAGAGTTATTTGAAGACAACTGAGATTCAAGTGATGCTGTCTTTACTGTCAATTATTGATAATCCATACCAGGATATTCCGCTCGTAGCGGTTTTGCGGTCTCCAATTGTCGGTTTGGATGAGAATCAACTGGCTTATTTACGGATTAACCAGAAGACCGGGAACTACTATGAGTCAGTTTTAAAGTTTTATCGGGAATATCCCCACTCAGAACCCAATGAATATGCCCAAACCATTTATTCACTGATCGACACTTTCTTTAATCAGTTGAATCATTTCAAAAACGTCGCTCAGCAAGACGGTTTAGTTGCATTAATTTGGGAAATTTATCAACAAACCGGCTTCTTAGATTATGTTGGCGGGATGCCTGGCGGCTATCAACGTCAGACTAATCTCCATGCCTTGTATGAACGGGCTGCCGATTACGAGAAAAATGGTTTTAAAGGTTTATTCAGATTCGTCCTCTTTATCGAGCGGATGCAAGACCGAGACGATGACTTGGCCACAGCCGTCCCAAATACTTCAGACAATATGGTTCACGTCATGACGATTCATGGCAGCAAAGGGTTACAGTTTCCAATTGTCTTTTTAAATGACATTGGCAAGAATTTCAATAACCAAGATGTTACAGGCCGGGCAGTCCTGAACGATCATTTGGGAATTGGTATTTCATACTTGGACACCAAAACCCGAGAAATTCAGGACCCACTCCAACGCCAGGCAGTACTGGATGTTACCAAAAATGCGGGGTTGTCCGAGGAAATGAGAAAACTTTATGTTGCCTTGACTCGGGCAGAACAGCGGCTGTATTTGGTTGGCAAAGTTACTCCAGGCAAAGGCGGCAGCAAGAAGCCGGCTCTCGATATGGAGTCGATTGTTGAAAGCTGGCAGTCAAAGACTGAGGAATCTCGTGTACTCCTACCAATGGCGGAGCGGAACTCTGCAACGAGCTACTTGGATTGGATCGGACCGGCAATTTCCAGACATCCAGATGTGATTAAGGATTATGGTGATAGTCGAGTTGTTAATCGACTTGCGGACGATCCAAGTCATTTTAAATTAGTATTTTACGACAATGCCAAAGTGATCGAGGGCCAGAAGGCGACTGGAACTGCAGCGGCCGATCCAAATGCCTGGATGGAACAGCAAGCTCAGGTGACCCCTGCCTCAGATGTGAACACGCAACAGGTCAAGCATATGATGACCTTTGACTATCCGCATACAGCGGCAACTCACACGACGGCTTATCAGTCTGTTTCCGAAATTAAACGGTTATTTGACGATCCTGATAACGTCCGGTTAGGTAATTATGCCCGGATCGACAGCGATCAGCTCATTAAGCCGGGGCGATACACGCAGCCCAGTTTGGCAACCCCAACTTTCATCTCAGAAAATGGGACCCACAAACCAGCGCCAACCGAGATCGGAACGGCCACCCATTTGGTCTTGCAGCAGGTGGATTTGCACCAGCAGCCGACCAAAGACAATGTCACTGAATTGATTAACCATTTGGTTAAGGACGGCATTTTGCAGGAAAATGTGGCTCAAGAAATCAATATTAAGGGCATTTTACGGTTTTATGCCAGTTCGGTTGGCCAGGTTGTATTAGCCAACCCTGAGACGACTTATCGAGAAGTGCCATTTTCCCTTCTGATGAAGGCGACCCATGCCTTTAAGAATTTTGATAAAGATGATGATCAAAGCATCTTGATCCATGGAATTATCGATGGGTATGTCGAATCGGCGGACGGGGTGATTCTGTTTGATTATAAGACCGACAGATTGACACCGAAGACCACCGTTGACACGATTCGTGAACGATATGAAGGTCAGCTGCGCTTGTATGCGACTGCCTTGACAAAGATTCTTGGCAAGCCGATTTCAAAGAAGTACCTTTATCTGTTATCATCAGATCAATTAGTTCCGGTTCAATAGCACCATCAATCTAGATAGACGGGAGATTTTTCAATGGTTAAATTTAATACATTGCTGGTCCGCGGCGGCAGACCTGACGACAACTCTACTGGTGCGGTCAACGTCCCAATTTATAACTCATCGACGTTCAGATATCCTAAATTAGGCTCTGATGTTAAATGGGACTACGAACGTTCAGGTAACCCCACCCGTGATGCGGTTGAAGACGTTTGCGCCGAACTGGAACATGGTGATCGTGGTTTTGCCTTTTCGAGCGGGATGGCGGCAATTCATGCAGCACTGGCCCTGTTTAAACCAGGTGACCACATTATCATTGGTGATAATATTTACGGTGGCACATTCCGGTTGGTTAATGATTTCTTGAAGCCCCGGGGTTTGGAATTTACTGAAGTCGATACGCAAGATGTAAATGCTGTGGCAGCGGCCTTTAAGTCAAATACCAAAGGTGTCTACTTTGAGCCGGTTACTAACCCGTTGCTCAAGGTGTCCAGTGTCAAACAAATTGCCAAGGTTGCTCATGAACATGGGGCCTTAGTTGTCGTTGATAACACTTTCTTAACACCCTACCTGCAGAAACCATTGGATTTAGGCGCCGATGTTGTCTTACATTCGGCTACCAAATATCTTGGAGGTCACTCAGACTTTACTGCAGGGATGATTGTAACTAAGACCAAGGAATTGAGCGATCGGGTATATGCTGTCCAAAACACGATTGGTGCAGTTTTAGCACCCCAAGAAGCCAACTTATTACGCCGAGGAATTCAGACCTTGAATCTTCGAATGGATCGTCACATTCAAAATGCGGAAAAGATTATTGCCTATCTTGAAAGCAATCCTAAAGTATCAAGGATTTACTACCCAACTGTGGATAAATCCAGTCAGGATTACAAGATTATCAGCGATGAGGCCAGAGGTGCAGGTGGTGTATTGTCCTTTGAAATCAAGGATGGTTTGGATGCCGCTAAATTCGTTAATAGCCTGCAGCTGATCATCTTAGCGGTTAGTTTAGGTGCTGCTGAAAGTTTGGTTGAAGTGCCGGCATTTATGTCACACTTTGAGATTCCTAAGCCAGAGCGGCTAAAAATGGGAATTAAGGATGAATTGATCCGGTTGTCGGTTGGTTTGGAAGATGCCGATGATTTGATTGCGGATTTGGATCAGGCGTTTCAGAAGATCTAGTAAATAATGCAAAAAAGAGTCGAAACATATATTTGTCTCGACTCTTTTTAAGTGGCATCCATGGTACCTAGATAAAGCGTGCTCAAATCGGCTGATTCCGGCCATTTAAGGGCATCAATCAACCATTCCAAGACCGGGAATAATTGATTGATGCCCTTAAATTCTGGAATCAAAACGCCTTTTTTCGCACTCTCATTTAGTTTAGATTAATGATATTAATCAAAATAATTCCCATCACCAAAACAATTCCGGCAAGTCCAACTGAGAACTTGGTGAACCATTTTCCGTTCACTTTATTGAGAACGAAAAATGTGATTCCCAAGCAAATCACGCCGATGACGTACATTATAATTAGTGCGGTCTTTACGGCAGCATCATCTTGTGCCATTCATATCACCTCATTAACAACATTGTACCCCAATTTATCTGGTTACCCAATAACGAGTTGGTAGGCGTAACGAGGGGATGCCTCGCCGTCACTTTCGGCCATGTAAATTGTGCCGCGTTTGGTAAAACCGTTAGTGGTAATGACGTGCTGCATGCCCATGTTCTCGGGATGGGTGTCAATTCGAATATCTTTGTAGCCAAGCACGCCTGAAATGGTAATTAAACCACTAATCATTTTTTGAGATAAGTGCTGTCCACGAAAGTCTGAAGACATGGCAATTCTATGAATCGCGGTATAACGGCCATGCACACCGTTAATCCATTCGCCATCGTGGATGTTGAGGTAGTTGACATCCAAGCCTTGATGTAGCGCTGCGGTACCGGCAATCTTACCGTCCACAATCAGGACATAGGTGATGCCATTGTTGACATCGGTTTCCAAGTCTTCATATGCTGGATAACCATTTTGCCATTGATCGATGGCTTGTTTTTTGAGGTAGGCTTTTGCTTCATCAATGATTTTTTTAATTTCTGAAAGATCCTTATTAGTTGCTTGTCGTAAATAAGTTGCTGACATTCTAAATCACGTCCCTGTTCAAATTTCTAATTCAATTGATTAGATCAAAATAACACGAGAGTGAATTATAGAGCATTCTTATTTGCCATGCAATACCAACGGTGTAAAAAGTTTTACATTCTCATTTTCGCAAGTAAAAACCCGGCACCACGCAATTTGTGGACACCGGGTTTCTTATTAAAATTTGCATCGATCGTTTTTGAAAGAAATTCAGATCATGAACCGTTACTTCTTGTCGTCTAAAGCATCATTAACCTTTTCAGATGCCTTTTCTTTGACGTCTTCAACTTTGTCCTTTGCCTTGCCGGATGTTTTCTGGGCTTTACCCTTTAACTTCAGCTTGTCGTTACCAGTTACGTCACCAACAGTTTCTTTTACTTTGCCGATAACTTCATCGGACTTATTCTTCAGAGTTCCCATAATTTTCACACCCTTTCCTTATCTCTACTATAAGAATACAGGAATCGAAAATAAACCACAAAAATAACGCTTGTGATTCCAAAAAAAGTTAAATAGTAGTAAATTCCACATTTGATGCACATGATTAGTGATGGTTTATGATATTATAGTCTTAATACTAGGGGGTGGTTTCGAAATGAATAAGGCCAATACATCGGTAAACGATTCCGATACCCGTTCGAAACAACAAAAGATACTCAGCATGCTGGGGTTGATGACGTCAAAAGTACTTGGGGAGAATACATACGCAAAGAGTTCGATTTATTCTGAACGAATCACTCGAGGCTTGCGATCATTTTTGCCGAGTCCGTTGCAGCCAAGCGTTTCATTGGCAGAATTCAAAATGTCTAAGCCAATGCAAATGGGTTATTTGGTGGCAGCTAAGGATCTCAAGCATGTCACGATTGATCAATTTAATTACATGTCCCTTTGGGCAACTGGAGATGACGATAGTTCGGTGGTGAACCGTGCAGCTGGAACCGAGTTTTCTGAATACCTGAGTCAAAGCAATGCGCCTGACAAATTTGTCGTGGGCTACAAAACGGCTGTGATTCAATTTGTTCGGGCAATTGCTGGGACTGGCGGGGTTGTCTTTCGAATTAATTCTGCCTTACAAAAGCTTGATGTTAATCAACAACGCACGTTGGTTAATCAGTGGTTTACCCACGTGAATTCGTATATGAACGGGGCTTCTCCTTTCAAAGCCATTAATAACGAAACCAAGAAACCATCTGAGTCCGATGAGTCGATCGCTGAAGGCGTGGCTAAAGAGATCAGCGATGGCTTTTTAACTAACCAACCGGTTGGTGATGATACTCAGCCGTTGCTCGGAAATTATTCATATAATGAAGATGATTTTTCTGAGGAGCACGATTTACCTAAAATGATGACGGATGCGTTGGGCAAAGTCTCGCTGACTGAAGATGTCAACTTGTTCGTCAACAATACATTGTCAGGGATGCTGAATTCATTGGCATCACTGGGATTGTATGCCCTTGTGGATACCAATTTTAGTCAGACCAATAATGATTTGGTCGGCGCGCCGGTCACGGATTCGACGGATGAAGCAACGGTTATTTCTAAGACACAAGCAGAAATTGCCAAGATTGGGGATTATTTAGCTTTACCGCAATCGGGGGCCGACCTTGCAGAAAAATTAGCTGTCTTGAACTTGAGTAATGCCGGCAGCGCAAGAAATGCCAAGCACCAGAATTACCAGCTGCGGTACAGCCAAGTGCTCGAAAACGACCGACCCGCAGTTAACGATCGGGGTGAAACCGTTAAAGTCAGTTATGGCGTTTTTGAAACGACTCATCAGATCTTGCAGAACGTCTTTTTAACGCCTTTGATGGTGACGTATACATTAACCAGAAACCAATTGCTACAGCAAATTGCCGATGGCCAGTATACGTCATCGCGAAATGTGATTGGGCCAAATTCCGAAATTGAAACAGAGGTCACAGACTACGTTGCAGCATTAGCTCGTTTTCAAGTTGATCAGTTGATTGGATTGGTGGCGAGAGGCAAGAAGGATTATGATGGCATGTCTCAAGCAGGGACGTTTAGTGCATTCAGCCATCTAATGCGGGTTTATCCTGAAGTCAAATCCATTAATCCGGCATACGCGGAGATGTCCAAAGCAACGAAACATCTTTACTACTGGCTCTATCAGTCTTCGTTTAGAAGCAGTTTGCCTGAGGATGAACAGGCACAAATTTAATCGAAATCAAAAGGACCGCGAGCACAAAACAGTCGATGTTTTGTCCGCGGTCCTATTTTTGTGTCTATAGTGATTTAATGGCCAGAGCTGAACCCATTCCACCGCCCATACATAAAGCGGCGATGCCGTATTCTTGATTGGTCCGTTTGAGATTATGGAGTAGTGTGGTGACGATTCGTGCACCGGAATCACCAAGTGGATGGCCCAGTGCAATTGCGCCACCGGAAATGTTGACTCGATCCATTGAAATTCCCAAATCACGAACAACGGCAACTGACTGGGATGCAAAAGCCTCATTGATTTCATAGAGATCGATGTCGTTAACCGCCATCTTGAGTTGGCTAACCAGTTTATTGATCGCCAGATAGGGTGCGTAACCCATGACGTTTGGATCAATTCCGCATTCAGCGTATCCCAGTACTTCGGCCATGGGTGTTAAGCCTAATTGTTCCGCGCGCGTCTCTGTCATCATCATTAATGCTGAAGCACCGTCGTTTAATGGTGCACTGTTGCCAGCTGTGACCGTGCCATTGTGTTTGAAGGCGGGATGCAGCTTGGCTAATTTTTCCAAACTTGTATCTGTGCGGATGGATTCGTCTTTGGTGATGAGTTGAGAAGTTGTTGATTTTCTCTGCTTAATTTCAATTGGAACGATCTCGTCAGTGAAATAATTATTTTGGGTGGCTTCGACTGCTCGTTGATGTGATTGTAATGCGAACTCATCTTGCTCTTGTCGTGACACGTGGTATTGGTCAGCAACATTCTCAGCGGTCATGCCCATTGGCTCGTCGGTCTGTGAATCGTTAAGACCATCCCGTTGCAAGCCATCATAGAGAGTCACCGGACCAAACTTAGTGAATTTGCGTTGGGACATATTTAAGTAAGGAACGTTTGACATACTTTCAGTTCCGCCAGCGATAATGGTTTGTGCTTCGCCAAGTAATAGTGCGGATTGAGCTTGATGAATTGCTTGAAGCCCGGAGCCACACACTTGGTTGACAGTAAAAGCAGTTTTGCTTTCTGGAATGTTACTATTAAGTTCAATTTGGCGGGCGATGTTTTGGCCGTTACCAGCCTGAATAGCGTTGCCAAAGATAACCTGATCAATTTTATCTGCGGGCAATTTGGTTTCATTTAGGATTGCACGTGTGATTGTGGATCCGAGTTGTTCGGCAGTTAAAGAAGATAATGAGCCGTTTAGTTTACCGATGGCTGATCGTTTGGCATCTATAATTACAATTTTCTCCAAGTGATGACAGTTCCTTTCGTGAAGATTTCAACTGCAAGTATACAGGCTTAAGCGGGATAGTGGGGACGATTTGACCCGGTATTAACAATCTTTAAACTTTGTATTTACACATTAATTGGTTTAATTTTGGATTACCTGTTGACCTGAGTCCAAATAGCTGATAATATATTACTCGTTGCTTCAATGACATGAACACATATACCAATTACCAATTAAAAAGTTTTTGTTGACTTGAAAGATTGGCTGTTATATAATT
Source organism: Lentilactobacillus otakiensis DSM 19908 = JCM 15040 (assembly GCF_001434145.1). GTDB lineage: Bacteria > Bacillota > Bacilli > Lactobacillales > Lactobacillaceae > Lentilactobacillus > Lentilactobacillus otakiensis. Next base: position 200,504 of record NZ_AZED01000008.1, read on the forward strand.
GTTATTGCTGTTAGAGGCAAGGAACACAAGGATTTAAATATGCGAACGATTTTCGTTGTTTCATCAAAAATGTTTGTGTTTCTATGTAGACCTTTGAAAACTGAACAAAATTTTCGACAAACGAATGTGTAGGGCGCTT
>NZ_AZED01000009.1 GCF_001434145.1 Lentilactobacillus otakiensis DSM 19908 = JCM 15040
GATCCACTTATGAACAGTGGAATACCCAATGCCATATTCTCTGGCAAGTTGAGCAGCGGATTCGCCTTGCTTATAGAGGTTAATGATGTTCTGTTTGAATTCTTTGTCGTAATGAGTTGGCATGTAAAAATTCCTTTCTTCTAAGGGACGATTGACTTATTATACCCTCTCTTAAAAGTTGTCTCAGGAACTAGCTTACATCCA
>NZ_AZED01000010.1 GCF_001434145.1 Lentilactobacillus otakiensis DSM 19908 = JCM 15040
TGGATTATAGTCAATACGTGAGACAGATTTTAAGAGAGATCAAGAACCGCGTTTAGCTTCCACAGCTCAAATAAATCATTAATTTCGATTAATAACTTATTTGAACCATGGAAAGCATTAAATTATGCGGCCATCTGGTTCGCAATCGTTGTGATTTCAACCTGTAAGGGGGTCTGGTAGCTGAGTGAACTATGAATTCTTTTCCTATTATAAAAGGAATGAACATATTCAAAGAGGACTGAAGCTGCCGCTTCATAATTTTCAAAAACTGGAATTGGATAAACACATTCCTTTTTGAGTGAAGCATGGAAGGATTCCATTGGGGCGTTGTCATAAGGACAACCTTTACGGCTGTATGAGTGGCGGATATGTAGTTCATTTAAGCGTTTGTTATACTCATCGCTGGTGTACTGCGTACCTAAGTCACTGTGAATGATGAGGTTCTCAGTAATTGTCCGATTCTGAACGGCGCTTTCAAGTGTCTTCATGATCAGCTTGGTATCCATTTTTTTAGAAAATGAATACCCGATAATCCGACGCGAGTGCAGATCCATGATGGTTGATAAGTAACACCAGCCATCACGCTTAGTCTGAATATAAGTAATATCAGTTGTCCACTTCTGATTTAAACCGGTGGTGGAGAAATCCTGCTTAAGGAGATTGGGACGCTGTTTAATCGCTTGTTTGGAGGAAGAGGTGGCCTTCCACTTCTTGATGATAATCGAGTGAATATCCATTTCCTTCATGAGTCGAGAGACTCGGCGAGGACTGCAGCGGCGCTGCAGGGGCTGAAGTTCCTTACTTAATTCATATTGGATCTTCATAACCCCGTATCTTTGCTTGAACTCAACGAAGATGCGGAAGATCCGCCGTTTCAGATCTTTGTCTTCCAGACTTCTTTTTGAGGGTTTGTGGGCTTTATAGCGATAGTAATGCGCTCTTGAAACCCCAAGGACTCGGCACATCTTAGCTACCTGGTAATTTTGGCTTTCTTGTTGGATATAATCAAAAACATCGGTTATCTCTGCGCAAGGAAGCCGAGGGCTTTTTTTAAGATTTCGTTCTCCTCAGATAAAGCAGCTAAACGCTTTTCCATTGCTTTAATCTCATCAGGAGACTTACCTGATTTGTTTTGAGTTTGGGCCTGGATCCACTTATGAACAGTGGAATACCCAATGCCATATTCTCTGGCAAGTTGAGCAG
>NZ_AZED01000011.1:0-62656 GCF_001434145.1 Lentilactobacillus otakiensis DSM 19908 = JCM 15040
TACTGAGTTGTCGTAAGCGCTTGTTTATCGCTTTTGACAACTATTTAATATTATCATGTGGCACATTCAGTGTCAATGACTTTTTAAAATTTGTGGCTTATCGAAGAAGTCATTCTTGCGAAAGCCGCACTAAATAATATACCGGCTTTTGCGCGCTATGTCAACTAAAAAAGACAGATCAAATTTGATCTGTCTTTCCTACTATTTAATTCTTGCTAAAAAATACTTTTTCTTTCCGCGACGAACAATGACAAATTTGCCATCGAACTTGTTTGCGGGGTTAATTTCGTAATCAACATCCTGAATCTTTTCGCCATTAATTCTGATTGCACCATTGGTAATATCTTCACGCGCTTGGCGGCGAGATTTTTCAATCTTAGTGGCATCAACCAACCACTGCACAATATTAAGCGGTTCTGAAGATACTTCAACAGAAGGCATATTCTTAAATCCCTGTTCAATCTCAGCCGTTGTTAAGTCAGCAACGTTTCCTGAGAACAATGCTGCAGTAATATGTTCTGCCTGCTTCACTGCGTCTTTGCCATGAACAAACTCAGTCACTTCTTCCGCTAACTTACGTTGAGCTTCCCGCTTCTCTGGTTGAGTTTCAACTTTCTTTTCCAAATCAGCAATTTCGTTCTGAGATAAGAAGGTGAAGTATTTCAAATATTTGATCACGTCGTTATCGTCTTGGTTAATCCAGAATTGGTAGAACTCGTAAGGAGATGTCTTCTCAGGATCCAGCCAAACGTTGCCACCTTCTGATTTACCAAACTTGGTTCCGTCCGATTTCAATAACAGAGGAATCGTTAAGCCAAACACTTGAGCATCCTGCCCTTCAATTCGATGAATCAAATCAGTTCCAGAAGTGATATTTCCCCACTGGTCAGCACCACCCAATTGAACTTGAACGTCGTTATGTCGATACAAATGGAGAAAATCGATTGATTGCAAAATTTGGTAGGTGAATTCAGTGAATGAAATACCGACTTCCAACCGACTGGCAACAATTTCCTTATTCAACATGGTGTTCACGTTAAACAACTTGCCGTAATCACGCAGGAAATCCAATAAGGATAATTTTGAAAGCCAATCATAGTTGTTAACAATTTCAAACTTTCCATCTTGGCCAAAGAGCTTTTCCATTTGAGCAGTCAGGGCATCTTGATTATGGCGAACCTGATCCATCGTTTGAAGGACCCGCTCTGATTTCTTACCACTAGGGTCACCAATTGAACCTGTTCCACCACCAATAACAATCACTGGATGATGACCAGCCAATTGGAATCGTTTCAAAATCATAAATGGAATCAAATGTCCGATATGCATACTGTCACCGGTTGGGTCAATTCCCACGTAAATACCGACTGACTTCTTATTCACCAAGTCATTCAAACCATCATGATCGGTCTCTTGATTAATCGCGCCACGCCACTTCAGTTCTTCCAAAATGTTCATCTAATAATTCCTCCTAAAATAAAAACGTCCCCAGCAAAATTAATTGCCAGGGACGAAAGTTTTCCGCGTTACCACCCAAGTTCTTGCTGGAAAAGTCCAACAACCACTCAATTCATCGGTAACGAGATGATCCGTCTAACATATTAAGAACTCAGCAGCTGTATGTTCGTTGGCCATCCGCTCAGCTCACATCCCCGCTGAGTTTCTGAATTCTCAAAATGACCAACTACCGGACTGCGTCAACGTCCATAAAACAATAAGTTAATCATAGTGTTTGAATATGACCTTGTCAATGGCTTCTTGCTGGAAATTAAAGCCGACCCGTCAGCATTTGCTGGTAATAAAGTCCTGCGTTGGAGCGGTAATGGCGGAACTCAGTCTGAGACATACTCCGAGTTTTCTTCAGCGTCCACTTGGCAAGTTTGCTGTCAAAAGACTTGATTTGAGAGGAATAGTTACCACCCATGATCGTCTGTTTTTTAAACAAACTCCTTAAAGATGCATTTGGATAAGCATATAAATCTTTGGTACCAAACGTGTGACCCAATTCGTGAATCACAACTGCTCGGCGCTTCTGTTGATTATATCGACTCATCCATGACGTGTTCAAAGCAATCACGCCACTATTTATTTCTGCTACCCCCGCGTAGTTGCTGCCAAGCTTGTTAGTTCCCGTAAAGACCAACCGGGAATGACTGATTTGAGTTGTTCGTTTAAAAACATTTTTACCAAGAGCTCGATTCCATTTCTTGGTGGCATAGGTTATTTCAGGTGAATATCTTTTAGCATCTGCTTTAACGTAATACTTGATTGTTCCGTTGTAAGTCAGATTTTTGCTGGTGTGCATCGCGCTGGTAAATTTAATCGTTTGAGCTGAACTTGACTGACCGCCAACTGCGGCAAATCCGATTACAAACATCAACGTTGCTAACACAAGAACAAAAACATGCTTAAACTTAAACATTCAATTCCCCCTAATTAAACGTCGTCACTGTAATATTAAGTTTAAGGATGTTACGACAGCCATCCCCTCATCAATAATATATCATGGCACTATTTTCTGGTCGAATTTAAAGTCTCAAAATAGTCAAACATTCTTCACACAAATTTCATAAAGGCAGTTAGTTGTATTTCAAAAATGTTCAATCTAAAATTAAGTTGTTAAGGGAATATTGATCCTATATAGAAAGAAAGTGGCAGCATGTTAAAAATTAAATATGAGAATGGTGCGGGAACTGAGTCTATTGAATACAACTCAGTAGCTGACTTCGTAGCCAACCAACGCTTGGAAATCCCTGATCTGGAGGACTACTACAAAATTGTTGACGTCACATTGGATGGCAAGCCAGTGGAATTAAAAGACAAAACGATTATTGGTTTGTATAAGAAGTTTGATGATGAGGATGACTAGTCTCCTATAATTCAACTGAAGAGGCCAAACTAAAAGTATTCACTTTTGGTATGGTCTCTTTGTGTGCAGACATCAATTAGCAAGAGTCGCCGTTGATGATTGCTGAATTTCTTTATTTCCTAAATCCACTGATTAAGTTACACTTAACCACAGAAAGTAAAAACACAGTTCCGGCTGGTAGTCCGGACGTAACTCAATTGCGAGTTATCAGTATCCTTCCTCCTAGGTCGTCCATCTTTCTGAATCAAACAATTAGGAGGATCTATCAAATGAATACAATTACCAGTCAGCTAACCATTGTCTTTGATCCACCATTTTATAAGGCAATTTTTGAAAGAAGAACTAAGGACAGCTATGAAGTTGCTCAAGTTGTCCTGGGCTCTTCAGAACCTAAAACGCCTTTAATTACCGACTTAGTAATTAATAAATGGTCAAGGATTCAGTTCTTTGAAGCCACTTCTGACACAAAATCAAAATTGGCCGCAACGACAAAAGTTAATCCGAAACGGTTACAACGTTTGGCTCGAAAAACCATGACATCCAATACAAGTTCAAAAGCTCAGGCAGCCTTGAAGAAAGCATTCGAAAAGTCAAAGCAAACGCAGAAACATTCGAGTGTTTTGCAGAAGGCCGTTGTGCAAGAACAAGAATACCGATTGCGGAAGTCTAAAAGAATTGAAAAACATAAGGGACATTAATGTTGATTGATCGATAGATTTTGAAGGGGTTGAGGCAGTAGGATCATTTCTGTCTCATCCCTTTTAAATTACGAAACAAAAAAACTTTGGAAACAGAATCTTCCAAAGCTCGCTTAAATCTCGTTCAGTTAATCAACATTTTCAATCTTAAAAGACGTTTCACCATTCTTAACGATCCCATAAATTCGCTGCTTATGCTCGGCGTCAACGTAGCCAAAATCAATCACACTTTGGTCGTCTTGAAAATCAACACCCTTTAATTGTGAGCGTAGAAATTGACGAAGAACCGGCAGCTGACGGTCAAACTTCTTGGCCTTGTCGACAGCGGCTTGGAGGGTGAAGCCATCGTCTAAGAAACGTGTCACATGAAAGATAAAAAACAATGTATGCATTGAATATTCACGCGCCGCACCCTTCTTTTGACTGATCGACTTGATATAGCCCTGCTCTTCCCAATAGCGCAGTTGTCTGCCAGAAACGCCAGTGATCTGCTGAACCTGACCAATTCCAAAAATTAACTTGTCTGTATCGATAAATGCGTCATTGCCGTGCAGTTCTGCCATCATTTCCACCTAGCCTTCGTTTATAAACTCATTATATCAATTTTGGCGGTTGACACAAAGTCTTCAAAAAACAGCGTGACCTTTTGTGGAGATTTGTTATAATGCAGTTTGAAAGGTGTGAACAGTATGGGATTTTCTCCAAAACTAATTGTCGCAGACATTGCCCTAGTGGCGTCAATCGCATTAGCTTTCTTTATTCAAAAATCGTCATTTCCTAGTGATGTCAAGATTGGGCTGCTAATTTTAGCATCAATCTTCTTACTAGTATCAGTCATAATCAACTTAGTGTCAGCAAACCAGAATCGAAAAGAACGTAAGAATAGTCAAAAATAAAGTTGTGGCAAACTTCGCCACAACTTTTTCTTTTACCTTCAATTATTTGTCTTCATAAACTTTGATTAATCCTTGGGTGCCTAAATCTCCCAAGTGAAGTTCGTCGGTCATTTTTTCATACAGTTCTTTGGCGACCTTGGTAGCAGGTAACTCGATTCCCATTTCATCAGCTGAATTTAAAGCAATCCGCAAATCTTTGAGAAAATGTTTGGCTGCGAATCCTGGTTTGAAATCGTCCTTTAGAATCCGTGGACCATAATTGGTCATGCTCCAATTAGCAGCCGCACCACCGTTGATGGTTTCAATCATTTGGCTGAGATCGATTCCCGCCTTCTTTGCATATTCCAGCGATTCGATCATGCCAGTCATCGTACCGGCGACCATAATTTGATTGGCCATCTTGGCATTTTGACCTTGCCCCGCTCCGCCAAATCGGGTGATTGACGTGCCCATTGCCTTAAATATTGGTTGGACGGCCGCAAATGTCGCTTGGTCGCCACCAACCATGATCGTTAAAGTCCCTTTGGCAGCACCAACATCACCACCTGAAACGGGTGCGTCCAGCACACCAATTTCTTTTGCATTCCCCGTCTCAGCAATCTTTTTGGCTAAGCTCGGAGAACTCGTCGTCATGTCAATTAAAGTTTGACCGCCATGAGCAGCGCTGAAAATACCATGGTCGCCAAAATAAACTTCTTCGACATCAGCAGGGAAACCAACAATTGTGATGACGACATCACTCACTGCGGTAACTGCTGCCGGCGTCTCCAGCCACTTGGCACCCGAATTCAGTGCCTCTTGAGCATGCGCTTTGGTGCGGTTATAAACGGTCACCTCGAAACCCGCTTTCAGCAAATTCTTGATCATGCCAGTTCCCATCACACCTGTTCCAATAAAACCAATTTTCATCATGTCACCCCATTATCTATTTTGAACGTTCTGTAACAAAGGCCGCCACCAATCCTCATGGTGGAGGTACCAATCGATTGTTTGAGAAATGCCTTCATCAAAATCGATTTTTGGCTGCCATCCTAACTCGCGACGAATTTTTGAATCATCAATTGAGTAACGCAAATCGTTGGCTGGACGGTCAGTGACATAGTCAATCTTTGATTCTGGCAATCCTAACCGTTTGAGAATTTTTTCAACAATCTGAATATTTTCCGCATAATTGTGAGCAGCAATATTATAAACGTTTCCCGGCTGTCCCTTTCGTAAGACGGCATCGATTGCTCGACAATTGTCGGCAACGTGCAGCCAATCGCGGACATTTTTGCCGTCACCATAAACCGGCAGCTGTTTGTCTCGCATGCCGTTAGTCACCATCAGTGGGATCAGTTTTTCCGGAAACTGAAATGGCCCATAGTTATTCGCGGATCGAGTGATACAAACCGGTGTCCCATATGTCTTGAAATAAGACAGTGCCAGGAGATCCGCACCAGCCTTGGTTGCGGAATATGGTGAGCTTGGATTTAAAGTGGCTGACTCATCAAATTGACTACCTGACTGTGAACTGCCGTAAACCTCATCAGTCGAGATTTGGACAAGTTTACGAACGTCAAATTGCTTTACCGCATCCAACAATGTGCTGACACCAACAAAATTACTGCGGACAAATTCATCCGGGTGGCGGATCGACCGATCGACGTGTGATTCGGCCGCAAAGTTGACAATGGTATCGATCTGATATTGCTGAATCGTTTTTGTCACAGCATCCTTGTCAGCAATATTTCCTTCCACAAAATGATAATGAGCAGAATTTTTCACATCGGCCAAATTTGCAAGATTCCCAGCGTATGTCAATGCATCAAAATTGACAATTTGGTCGCCAGAATGATTTTCAAGCAGATAGTGGATGAAGTTGGCACCGATAAATCCCGCTCCACCAGTCACTAGAATATTCAAGCTGCACCTCCCGGAACTCTTTTTTATACATATAACTTACCATAATTAATGACAAAAATGAGACCAACCGCAAATCTTCGCTTGCGATCGATCTCATTATTTCAGTTAATCATCAATTGCATCTTCATTAACCCAGTAGCGGGTGGCCTGCTTATTGGCAGACACTCGGATTCGGTAGAAATCTTCACTTTCACGTTCGCCGTCATCATCGCGATAGTATGCCTTAGCTTTCTTATCCACGTATACGCGTTTGCCAGTGTGAGCTTTAATCTTTTTCCAACTGTATGTTCGATTGTTTTTCTTAGCCCCCGGAACATAGCGATATAGTTTTTCTTCACGATAATCTTCATCTAAAACAGTCTTGAAATTAACCGTCCGATATTTAACGCTAAATACTCGTGAAGCTTGGAAATATAATGGTCTGATCGTTCCTTTATTTAAATCAGAACTACCAGAATATTCAGTGTCGATATTTTCCCCAATTTTATTAACCTGAGCTGCTCTAGTGGTTGAAATATCGTGATCCCGGGTATGAATACTAGCGGAGAAGCCAACCATGGTCAATGGAATAAGCAAAAGCAATACGGCATCGGCTAGATCAAACTTTTTCATAATAAACGCCCTCCAATGTTGAATATTGATGTGGTTCTTTGGGTTATCTCTTATCTACACTATAATCTTATCGTAATGTTTTGGGGAAGTTGTGAAGAAAGTGTGAAGATTGTTGGAAAGTTTTTGGAGATGGCGGATGAAGGCCGATTGTGTGCATCATCTGTTTGGTTTAATGTCACTGAAGTTGGTGCGATTATTTTATTGGCCGGTTCCTTCGGCCTTCAAAATACGCTCCGGGGCCACCCGGGGCTCGTCACGCTCTACTTTTGGTCATAAGCCTTCTGGAACAAGGCGACAATCTCTTCTTTAGTTCCTTTACGTGGGTTTGAGAAGGCATTTCCATCCTTCAACGCATTTTCTGCCATCAATTCAAAATCCTCAGGTTTGGCACCGATGGACTTGATGCTGCGTGGGATATGCACGTCATCACACATTTGACGCATGCCCTTAATCGCTAATTCCGCAGCGTCTCTGGTTGACAAGCCGTCGGTATTTTCACCCATTGCTTTGGCCAATTCAGCAAATCTTTCTGGGCAGGCTACCAAGTTATATTCCTCAACAATTGGCAACAGCATTGCACAGCAAACACCATGTGGAGCATCATACTGTCCACCCAATTGGTGAGCCATCGCATGCACGTAACCCAGGTCCGCATTATTAAATGCCATGCCGCCTAACATTTCGGCTTCAACCATCTTGGTCCGAGCTTCCAAATTATGACCGTTGGCAACAGCTTCACGCAAACTTTCCTCACATAATTTGATTGCTTCAATACACTGACCGTCAGTAATTTCGTTGCGGTTAGTTGACACATATGGCTCAATCGACTGAACAAATGTGTCCATTCCAGTTGCCGCAGTCATTGCAGCAGGAACGTCCAATTCGAGCATTGGATCGTTGAATGAGACCAATGGAATATTACGCCATGACACAACCACGAACTTTAACTTAGTCTTTTCGTTGGTGATAACACAGTGGCGGGTTAATTCTGAAGCGGTCCCGGCAGTGGTGTTAACCGCCATCAGTGGAGGCAATGGATTTTCCAAAGTTTCAATTCCGGCCAATTTGGTAATGTCGTCACCGTTCGTCAAAATAATGCCAGTTCCCTTACCACAATCGTGTGAAGAGCCACCACCAACAGTGATGATACTGTCACAATCATTATCCAAATAGACTTTTTTAGCTGCTTCAATATTTCTGATCTTAGGATTAGGCTCAACGCCGTCAAAAATGACATATGAAACGCCAGCCTCATCCAATGAACTAAGGGTCTGGGCAACAGGACCGTTGTCCATTCCGCGAAGAAACTTATCAGTCACAATCAATGGCTTCTTCATGTTCAACATTTTGGCACGGTCGCCAATCTTTTTAATAACGCCTTTACCAAAAAAGTTCACACTCGGCATTAAGAAATCGAAATTTTCTTTCATGAGTTCTTCCTCCTATGAAATCAATAATTTTTAAACCGCTTTCATGGTAACACCTTGTGAAAAATATGTAAATAGACTCAACAAATTAAATATTGCCTGATTTTCACACTTTCATTCTCATTAATCCTTTGTAAATAAAGGGTTCATATTACAAAATGATTTACATCAGCTTTCAACTTTTAGAAGACAATCATACACATAATTCATCACTTTGTGAATTAATAAACCAGTGATTTCAAATCGGACATTGACCTTTGTCTAAATTTATCTTACACTTAAATAAATTTTAATTTACTTAAGTGTTGATGAGAAGAGTAGCGTTTTTAAGCTGATAAAGAGAGCTTCGGTTGGTGAGAGAAGACTGGTTGAAAATGTGAAGATGATCTCTGAACCCCGATGCGGTCGCACGGCCAATTCGACGTCAGCAAGCGTTACTTTGCCGAGTATCCCATGTTTTTCCATGGCGTACTTACTGAGGCCGAGGTTGCAAAATCTCAGCGAAGCCAGGTGGTAAAGTGAAAAGCCTTCACCCTGAACAATGCCCATTACATTGTTCAGGGTGAAGGCTTTTTTAATCTAATTATTTAAAGGAGAACGATCATATGTCAGACAAATTAATTGATATCGATACATTACTCGCACAAGCAGGAAACCGGGACAACAACGACCAGTATCACTCAGTGTCCACACCAATTTACCTCACATCTAACTTCCGACACCGCGATTTAGAGGACGCAGAAACTTTTGATCCCCACAAACAATATTCATATTCGCGGCTGTCGACTCCTACCAGAAGTGTTCTCCAAAAAACACTGGCCGAACTGGAAGGCGGCGCCAATGCCTTTGCCGTTAGTTCCGGAATGGCGGCAATCCAATTGGTCTTTTCACTGTTCAAATCCGGCGATGAAATTATTACCTCAGATGACCTGTATGGAGGCTCATTTCGATATTTCGATTATCTGGCTGACCACTATGGCGTCAAATTTCATAAATGGAATGGCAAGGATTACGAAAAACTGAGTGACCTGGTGACTGCTAAAACCAAAGCGGTCTGGCTAGAGACCCCTTCCAACCCAACTATGAAGATTATCGATATCCAAAAGGTGGCGGATCTCATCCATGGTGCCAACAAAGATACCCTAGTTTGTGTCGACAACACATTCTTAACCCCGGTCTATCAGCAACCGCTACGTGAAGGTGCTGACATCGTGGTTCACAGTGCCACCAAGTACCTTTCTGGTCACAATGATATGCTGGCCGGTTGTGTCATTGCCAAATCAGAGAAAGTTGCCAATGAACTGGAATTTAATTTCAATACCACTGGTGTGACGCTTGATCCATTCGACTCCTGGCTACTGCTTCGAAGCCTCAAAACATTGTCCGTCAGAATGGAACGCCACACCAGCAATGCCAAATATGTCGCAGCGTGTTTGAGCAAACTGCCGCAGGTTCAAAAGGTATTGTACCCCGGTGTCGGCGGCATGATCAGCTTTTATCTGCAAAATATGGACCAAGTCGACCGATTATTCAAGCACCTCAAAATTATTTCCTTTGCCGAAAGTTTGGGTGGCGTGGAAAGTCTTCTTACCATCCCTTCCCTACAGACCCATAGCGACATGGCAAAAGAAGATCGTTTAAAACTCGGGATTACGGATGAACTGCTCCGGTTGTCCACTGGATTAGAAAATCCCAAGGACTTAGCAGCTGATTTGACCCAAGCGTTAGGCGATTAGCAGACAAAAAAGTCGAGACATTTCGTCTCGGCTTTTTATTTTGATTCTTGTGATACTTTAACGTAAAAGTTTGCAAAAGATAATTGATAATATGGCTGTAACCACAACAGCAAAATCCCATAGGTAAACGAGTTCAAAATGTACCAACCAATAAAACTCAGTGCCATGACAAAATATTCCATCTTGTGGCCGTCCATCATTTTTCGGCTCTGCGTGATGGCATCCAAATAGCTGATTGGTTTGCCCGCATCCACTGAATCGCGATAGATATACAACGCCTGCGAATACGCAAACCCTTTGATAATCCCAGGAATAATCAGCAGTATTGACCACAATAACGTCAAGACGGTGGTAATAATCCCCATCATAATCGCACCAATGAAATATTGACCATTGTTTAAAATCGTAAATGATTTGGTGACAGGGGCATCAAACTTCACTTTATTACGAATAATATCAATACAGACAAACATCATCCCAGATAACAACAATCCTGAAACAATTGAGATAACTGTGGAAATGCCCCACAGATTCAACATTTCATTGCTGCCAAAACGCGCCGTCCCCTGAACAATTTGTTTCATCGCCAGATCGATATCGGATTGATGCAGTGGATTCATTGAGTAGGCAACCGAATAACCCAATTGAATAATAATTGCTGGTAAAAACAACAAAATAAAGAACGGGAAATGGCTGTTAATGATGCGTTTTGCTTCTAGTTTTAATCCTACGCGATCCATAAATACCTCCAAAATGATTAATAACTTCTATTTAAACATAACTTGGAGTCCGGCCGCAATAATTCCACCAGTTAGGGGACCAAACATTGGCACCCATGAGTAATACCATTCCCCACTGCCACGATTAGGGACCGGGATCACGGAATAAGCAAATCGTGGACCCCAATCACGGGCAGGGTTCAAAGCAAACCCAGTGGTAGTCCCGACACCCAAACCAACAACCATAATCAATAAGCCTACCACTAACGGTTTGAGGCCTTGAGTAAAGTCACCCAAGTTCAGCAGCGCAAAAACAAACACGAAGGTCGCAACAACTTCTGATAAAAAATTGGAAACTGGTGAATAAATAGCTGGCCGAGTCGCAAAAATGCCAACCGTATTCCCATTTTCAGGCGTTGTGGTTTTGAAATGTGGATAGAAGATAACCATGATCGTGGCTGCTCCTAAAAACGCACCAATAAACTGCCCCAACAAATAAGGCACCACCTGATCCCATGGGAAGAGGCCAAAAATTGCAAACGGAATCGTCACTGCTGGATTCAAGTGCCCCAATGAACCAAGTGATGAAGCCACATAGACGCCCATCGTGACTGCCATCCCCCAGGCAACACTGATAAAGGTCCAGTTTGATCCTTTGGCGTACGTTTGTCTCAAATTAGATCCGGCACAGGCACCGGTTCCAAGTACGATCAGTACATAAGTTCCAAATAATTCACCGATAAATCCATTCATATTCTCACCCACCAAATTTTTTGTATTCAATCACATTTTACAGGTTCGTTGAGCGAGATGAAAGCCCTTTCGAAGTTAAATGATTCAACCATAAGACCAGTCCAAGTGCAACCACCGCATAGACTGCCCCACCAGGGCCGACACCATCGAGGCTGAGATTGCTAACGATGATACCGCCAGTGGCTGAGCCCAATGCTATCCCAAAATTCGAAAAGATTGAATTCAGGGAAGACGCCAACACGATTGATTGAGGATATTCACGCTCGGCAATTTGGAGAAAGAACAGCTGGATCGGTGAATTAATCAGCGGCATCGTAAAGATAACCAAGGTCAATAAGATTGCCCCCGGCCAGCTGAAGTTAAAGACTAGCGGCATCAGCATCATCAAAATAAACTGAGCAATGAAGACGTAAGGCATTCCCTTCATCCCCGGTCCCTCACTAATTCGGCCGCTGACACGGTTGCCAATAATGTTAGAAATTCCAAACACAGACAACAAGATCGTCAGCATTGAAATTGAAAAATGCAGCTGATTAGTAATGATCGGCCGCAGATAGGTGTAAAAGACATAGATACCGGCTAAATTAAACATCGGCAGTAACATGCCAATTTGGATTTTATGATTGGTCAATAACGTGAGCTGACCGGATATGGTACTCTTTTTCTGTTTAAAATCAGTTGGTAGGCTCATAAAAATCATGACCATCGTGAGCAACGAAATCATAATCACCGTTAAAAATGAAATCCGCCAGCCAAATTGAGTTGAAATCCAAGTTCCTAAAGGCACTCCGACCACTGAGGCGATTGAGAAACCGGAAAACACCCACGACAGCAGCCAGCCACGTTTGGCCATTGGCGCAACATAACCCGCAAAGGTGAGCCCAAGTGAGATGGAAACGCCGGCAACCATTGCCGTCACCACTCGGGAAACAGCCAGCATGAAGAAGCTGGGTGCTAAAAAGCTCAAAATATTTCCAAAAGTGAAGACTGCCATGGCGACCATCAAATCCCAAAACAAATTAAATCTTCCAATTAAGATTGTGATAAACGGCGTGCTGATGGCATAAACAATCGCAAATGCAGTCACCAAATAGCCAACCGTCGCAACTGGAACGTTGAACTGACTGCTCAAGTCATCCAGGATCCCGACAATTAGGAATTCACTGAACCCCAATACAAATGCAATAAGAACTAGAACAAAGCTTTGAAACTTGAATGTTTTCATTGATTTCTCATCCCCTTTATTAATTTCTGAAAAGCACAACTTTTTTATACTACAGGTTATCCAAGCAATTATCTAGCCATTTGGGAAGAAAAAAATAGGTTCTAAGGTTATTTAATATGCCTGTAATATTTCATGAGGCTTGGGTTGCTTCTATATATGTTGGTAATTTGTTACAATTGTAGAAATTATTACTGATTCATTGATAAGGAGGAGCAATCGAGATGTTTGGGAATAAGAAGGTCGAGAAGCGTTTCACGTCCACTAAATTGGAAGGAACCGATTCAGGAAATTTAGTCAGCATCATTACCGATACCAAAACCGGTGTGCAGTACCTAAGTATTGGTGGTGGCGGAGTCTCTACTGGTGGTGGTGTAACTGTGTTGGTGGGTGCAGATGGCAAACCTTTGTTGAATAAGGATGAAGGATAGCTGTTTATTCGCGGGAATTTAATCTTAATGCAAATAACGACCACCGGCGAACTAAATCGTTCACCGGTGGTCGTCTTTTTGTTGGTTTATTTTGTGGGCTCTAACTGTCCCACTCGAATTATTCATTCCATATAATATTGCAGGCATGGACGCGAGCATTTTACTGACTGCACCCTTCGGCTTTTGAGCTATGCTCCGACGACCTAGGGCCCTACTGTACAAGAAGAAGCTGGTAACAATGAACAAAATGCGTTCATCATTACCAGCTTCTTCTTGTACTCCGGGCCCTAACCAGGTCTCGTCGCACACTACCAAAAAGGAACCCGCACATTATTTGCGAGTTCCCTTCTCAAATGCATCAACTATTTTAATTCGTTCTCCACAGCTGATGCCTTAAGAAATATTCCACTATTCAAAAAGCATCACCTCCTTTTTTGATTGTGTATAGAATACTGCGATTCAAAATAAAATGCAAGCTGTTTGAATGATCAGTCATCATAGTCATTTTCGTGGTCATTCTGTAAAACGTCATCGCCCACCCAGTAGTGCTGGTTAGACTTGCTGTTATCAAATGTCACGCGATAAAAGTCTTCATGGTCAAACTCGTTATCGTCGTCATCCTTGAACGTTGCCACTGCCTTTTTATCAACATGAACTTTCGTCTTGGCAGTAACCTTTAAATCATCCCACTGATAAATCTTGTTATGATCCACCGTTCCTGGTAGATCCTTATAAACATTTTCTTCCAAGTATTCGTGATCCAGCGTCGTTGTGAAATTTACCTTTTCATAACGGACCTTTTCTGCGCGCTTTGCGTTAGATGTTGTTGGGGTCACCTCTGAAGTGCTTGTGGAACTTGTTTGTTCCGTTTTAGTGCTGCTGGAACTGCTGCTATTGGAACTACCGGAATTATTCGAGCAGCCAAATAATCCCAAAGGTAGAACCAGCATCAAACCAACCGTAATCAATGCCTTTTTCATCGTTCGGCCTCCTATCATAAAGTCGTTTGTCAGATATTGTCTTTATTATAAATGATTAGGCAACATAAACCCAACAAACCGCTTAAATCAAGAAGCAAGCAATCTAATCCAACACGGTATATGAATATTTATGTTCATACTTGTGGTTCGGGAACACATGGTAAGTGCCGATTCCATGATATTTTATGAGCACTTTCTTATATGAACCGCGGATGAGCTTCTTAGTCACTTTGTATTGACCGAGATCTTTAGTTGAAGATTTAGATTTATTAAACAGATACCAGGATCCCCACTTACTGACTCGGAGTTTCCGATCGGATTTCTTCGATGGTGTGTAAGACTTGCCGTTAGTAGTAAAACTGTGCGTGGTAATCTTAATCACATTAAATTTTCCGCTGCCCCTATACTCATACCAGGTGCCGCGTAAAGCCTTGGGCGTTGTGGTAGTCGAGCTGGCATCGGCGTTGGCTGGAAGAGCTATTAACTGAATTCCGAAAACAATTGCGATTGCGAGCATAAAGAGTTTAATTTTTTTCATTATTCCGCCTCCCGTTGGTTATAAAAAGTATATCATCGATTAGTGGCGATTTAGTTTTCCATCCGACTACAGTTCCTTTACAGAAAAAGCCTTTGACACAAAGGTTCTGTCAAAGGCGTCAGGTTGCACGATTAGAAATTTTATAATGAAGTAAGTTAATGCTAAAAGAGTAATACCTTTACCGTTTTTGTAAACAATATTACGAATAGACTACAAGATTTCCAATCTCAGGCATCAAATCGGCTTTCAATTGCCCGAGCGTGGGCTTCCAATCCTTCGACTCTCGCAAGCGTCGTGATGGCGTCCTTTTCTTTCTTGAGCGCTTCTCTAGTATAAGAAACAAATTGCGTCCGTTTGACAAAGTCTTGGACCCCAAGTGGTGAGAAGAACCGTGCGGTACCACCAGTGGGCAAAATGTGGTTAGGCCCGGCCAGGTAGTCACCAAGTGGTTCAGAGGCTGAGAAGCCAAGGAAGACGGACCCGGCATTCTTGATTTGGTTCAGATATTCAATGGCATCGGGTAATTGAACCTCTAAATGTTCGGGAGCAACGGCGTTCATCAACCTAAACGCATCATCTATATCGTCAACCACGGCAATGAATCCTTCGTTATCCATCGCAGCCTGGGCGATTTCCTTACGAGGTAATAGTGCGACCTGCCGATCCATTTCAGCACTCACAGCGTCCGCAAGTTTGCGATCATCAGTGACTAAAATTGGTCGGGCTAATTTATCATGCTCAGCCTGTGATAACAAATCGGCTGCCACTTGGCTGGGAACTGCTTGAGAGCCTGCAATGACGCCAATTTCTGAAGGGCCCGCGATCATATCAATGTCCACTTGACCAAATACCTGCTTCTTAGCAGTGGCCACAAACACGTTTCCGGGACCGGTGATCTTATCTACCCGTGGAATGGTTTCAGTACCGTATGCCAAACTGGCAATCGCTTGAGCACCACCAACCATGTAGATTTCATCGACGCCGGCAATTTTAGCTGCGGCCAGGACTGCCTGATTTAAACCATCCTTTTGTGGTGGCGTACACATCACGATTCGGCCAACACCAGCAATCTTAGCTGGGATCACATTCATCAAAATTGATGATGGGTATGCTGCAGTTCCACCGGGTACATACAAGCCGACAGCAGCCAACGGGGCAATCTTTTCACCACGGATAACGCCCTTCTTTTTAGCATCGATGAAACTGTCTTCGACTTCCATCTTGTGGAATGAAGTAATATTTTCTTTGGCAAGTTTCAAGGCATTGATTACTTTGTCATCGGTTGCGGCATAAGCATCATCGATCTCTTTTTCGGTGACCTTCAAATTGTTCAAATCAACGTTATCGAACTTCTTCTCATACATTTTGACGGCTTTATCACCATCCTTAACAACATTGGCGATAATATCTCTAACCGATTTTTCAACTTCCTCACGGTTAGCGACTGCGTTTGTTCTGATTGCGACCTGCTTTAATAATTGATCTAAGGAATCTTCAATAATTTGCATATATTCCACTCTCCATTTCCGATGACAAAACATTCCACCATGATCAGAATTCCATGTAACAAAAAAGTCCCCAGACATTGCCTAAGCAATATCTGAGGACGATCTTTCGCGGTTCCACCTCACGTTTATCGTTTTCTTACAAAAACGACCTTATGCTGCTCGTAACTAGTCATCCAAATTGGAGAACAGTCACAGTAGCCGTGGTAACGCTCACTAGCGGGACAACCTACTTGGTTCAATCATCCAGTTCATAGATGTGTTTTCACTGCTCCTCATTTCCCCTTTTCACCAGCGGGGCTCTCTTTATGTGAGATAAGCAATTACTTTTCTAATCGTAACTTCATGTTTATTATTTGTTTTTAATTTGTTGATACTTGTAATTTACCACCCAGCGGAAATATGTCAAGCAAATTTTCGAAAATTCTGTCAATTACAATCCTAAATATTAAAATAAATCGACAAAAACATTGTCAAAGTGCCACCCATCACGAAGAAGTGCCAGATCAAATGCATTCCCGGAATCCGCGGAATGCTGTAAATCAAAGCCCCTACCGTAAAAGTCACGCCACCTGCTACCAACAGCCAAAATCCACTGGTACTCAAATTGGCATATAATTCCTTGCCAAGAAAGACGCACAGCCACCCCATGACAACATAAATCGTGGTTTCGGTTTTCTGAAAACGGCCATGAAAGACCACATGACTGACGATACCCCCAATTGCCAAGACCCAAACGCTTGCCAACAACAAATTGCCGGCCCAGTTGTGGACAAAGATAATGCAGTACGGTGTATACGTCCCTGCAATCAGGATAAAAATATTACTGTGATCCAGTATTTGGAACACGCGCTTTGCCCTGGTAAAGACAAAACAGTGTAGGAGCGTTGATGCCAAATACAGGGATAATACGGTGGCACTATATATAATCAAACAGATAATTGCTGCAGTGGAAAGCCCATCTCGCAGAGCTTTATTAACAAGCATAATTGATAAGACAATTGCCACCACAAACGAAACACCGTGGGTAACGGCGTTTAAAACCTCATAAATAATTTGTTGATGGCGCATTTTTACTGTTGATTCATTCATCACGATGCCTCCTTAGCATCATAATAAGTTATTCTATTCTGTAAGTCAAGATAACATAGTTTCGATGTCTACATACTTTATTTTTCCGTTTTCATATGCAATAATACTAGTATTCAATTGTAAGGGGAATAATATGGCTAAAGAAAATTTCACAAAAAAATTAGCGGGAATGACGATGCCGCACTTTAACGATTTACCCAACCTGGATTTGTACATGGACCAGGTAATCGACGAAGTTAATCAATATTTGGCACCCATCACCCACACCGATATTACCAAATCGATGATCAATAGTTACGTTAAAAAAGGAATTGTTGACCGACCGACCAAAAAACGCTATTCGCGAGTCCATCTGGCCAAAATTCTGGTAGTCAGCCTGCTCAAACCGATTCTGTCTTTGGATACCATCGACCAAGCAATGAAAATCGCCCTCAAATTAGACTCTGCCCAAAAAGCCTACGACCAGTTCATCGACCTTTTCAATCAGGAGTTGACTGATGTCGACATCGACAATCTATCGGCCAAACAATATCAATCAATGGCAATTAAATCGTTACTGTATAAATTGGTCGTTGATGATCTGATTGAAAACAGTAAGAAAGCTTAAACGACGTTTTATTAAGTGAAACCTGACAGTTGAACTATAATTAAGTTGTAAAGATATTATATATTGACGGGGGTAGAGATTATGGACAGAAAAGCATTAAAATTAGACTCCAAGAGTCTATTAAATGCGCATTTCAAATTTTTCTTTTTGCTATTTTTACCAGTATTTGTTCTAGAGTTTATTGGTGGCTTTATGTATGCACCACGGGAAGAGTACAATGCCCAATTAAACTCTGACATGCCAGTGTGGACTGGCCAACAAACATTGGGCATGATCATCATATTGCTCGGGTCATTAATTGCCATGGGTGTGGCTTTTATAGCTATTGACGCAATGCGACAGAAGTTGACCTACGAACAGCCACTTCAGAAATCGATGACGATTTTTAATAATGTCGATTACTTCTTAGGAACAATTGTCATTTACATCATCGAACAAGTCTTCATTTTCCTTTGGATGTTATTGTTATTCATTCCAGGAGTCATCAAGGCAATTGCTTACTCACAAGCCTTCTATGTCTATCGTGATGCGGTTGACAGTGGTGAGAAGATGAGCTATTTGGATGCAATTACTGAGAGTCGGAAATTGATGGACGGCCATAAATGGGATTACTTCGTTATGGAGTTAAGCTTTATCGGCTGGGGACTTTTAGTCGTTGTCACCCTTGGTATTGCAGCCATCTGGGTTCAGCCGTACATGGTCTTGAGCTTCGGTAATTTCTACCGCGAATTGATCGACGAAAAAGATCATCCTGAAACGTTGGCTGATACGTTGACAGCACAGCCAACTAATCCTTCGAATGATCAGCCGGCAACGCCTGATAACTCAAATGACCAATCCAATGATTCGCAAGATACACCAAAAGAATAATCTGATTAATAAAGTCCGACATCTCAAAAATGAGTTGCCGGACTTTTATTGTCAGCGGTTTACCCGTCACCAATATGGTATTATACAGATACAAGGATTTATAACGATTGGAGATTTTCAAGATGCAAGTAACGACCTTTGGCGAAATCATGTTACGGCTGACCGTCCCGGGCAACCAAAAATTTGTCCAGACTGATTGGTTTCATGCTAATTACGGTGGTGCCGAAGCAAATGTGGCAGTATCCCTAGCTTTACTTGGGGATCAAGCAACATTTATCACCAAGCTGCCAAATAATATTTTGGGAGACACGGTCATCCAAAAGCTCAACGAATTTGGCGTCGACACAAACCGGATTGTTCGCGGTGGCAAACGCTTAGGCTTGTATTTCCTCCAACCAGGAGCTGGGGTGCGCTCAAGTAAAGTGATTTATGATCGAAATGACAGTGCCTTTGCGGCTTCAAAAGACGGCGATTATCATTGGGATGAATTGCTGGACGGCACGGATTACTTCTACATATCAGGCATTACACCTGCACTGTCAGAAGAGCTCCAAGCAACACTTCTTTCAGCTGTAAAGTTTTGCCAAGATCACAGCATCAAAGTAATCTATGACGCCAACTTCCGCGGTAAGCTTTGGACGGCAGATGAAGCCAATACTTTTAACTCAAAAATTTTGCCATTTGTAGACATCTGCCTTGTGAACGATGAAGATCTTGAAAATGCTTTCGGCCTGAAGGCATTTGACAACCGAAATCACCAGGCAATTCACGAAAAGGATTCATTCAAACAATCCTTGGAAGAACTGACAACCAACTATCCTAATATTAAATTAGTTGCCAGCATTCTAAGAAACATTTACTCCGCTCAAAAAAGTGATTGGCAGGCAATCCTGTTAACTGATCACAAGTTCTACGAAAGTTCCACTTACAACATGCAAGTCGTTCCCGAAGTTGCCGCAGGAGACGCATTTGGCGCCGCAATCGTCCATGGTGTTTTGAACAATTTCAAGCCACAATTTCAAGTCGATTACGCAATTGCAGCGGCAACTTTAAAACTCACAATTCCGGGAGACTTCAATCTGTCACGGGATTCTGAGATTCGTGACGCAATGACTCGCTGAAATAATTCAATTAAACGATAGAAAAAAGCTGTGAACAAACTCTAGTTTTGTTCACAGCTTTTGTGTTATCACTTTTAGATAATACTTTTAGATAATTAGGAAAGGTGTCCAAGGTGTATCCCCAAGTCAAACTCACTTTTTTGCTTTCATACAAGCTTCCCAGAGCCCATTTAGGTACGCAATTCCAAGTGCCCGATCGTACAAGCCATATCCAGGCCGACCATTTTCGCCCCAAATATTACGGCCATGGTCAGGACGAATGTAACCGTCATAATCGTTATCGGCTAACGCCCTGATAACCTCGTACATATCAATTGAACCATCCGCTGATAAATGATCCGACTCATGAAACTCAGTCTTTTCCGGATTCATGAAGCGAATATTTCGGGCATGAATGAATGGAGCCCGATCCTTCTTCACAAATTCACGGATAATCGCCGGAACGTCATTCTTAGGATTTTCGCCTAAACTTCCAGTACAAATCGTGAATCCATTATATCGAGATTCATAAAGCTGCTCAATTTTCAACATATCTTCGCGGTTCTTATAGATCCGTGGTAACCCAAACAATGGAAATGGTGGATCATCTGGATGCATCGCCATGCGAACATCATACTTTTCACAAGTTGGCATAATACCATCGAAGAAATATTTCAAATTCTCCAACAATTTTTGTGAATCAACATCCCGATATTTAGCAAACAATTGCTGAATATGCGCTAAACGCTCGGGTTCCCACCCAGGCATCGCAAATCCTTTTGAGCCTGACATGATCTGTTTGATCATTTCATTTGGATCATCCGTCAGCATTTGTGGCTGATAAGCCATTGCATTGGAACCGTCGGACAACTGATAGCTCAGATCAGTTCTTAGCCAGTCAAATACGGGCATAAAATTGTAGCAAATAACCTTCACGCCATACTCTGAAAGGTTTTTGATGGTCTGCTTATAATTTTCAATATATTGATCACGTGTTGGCAAGCCGATTTTGATGTCGTCATGAATATTGACCGATTCAACAACCTCAAAGCCAAGCCCGGCATCCGTGACTTCTTGTTTCAGATGCGCTATCTGGTCTTTAAGCCAGACGTCACCAACCGGAACATCATACAATGCTGTGACTGCTTGGGAAACACCAGGTATTTGTCGTATCTCCGATAGCTGGATTGGGTCATCAGTTGAGCCAAACCATCTAAATCCCATTTTCAAAGTAATTCGCCCTTTCTTGATTCACAAAATTCTACACTAATATATCACTTTTTGTGAACGTCGTCAAAGCAGTTATTTCGGGGTTTACTTCACTTTTATAGTTCAGATAAATGATTAATATGGTACCATAATCTCAGTGATCAGATTTCAAAAAGGAAAGATGAGATGACATGGAAAGTTTACAAGATAAGACTTACAACGCAATTTATTCAAAAATCATGAACTTGGATTTGTATCCAGGCCAACAAGTTTCAGATAAACAATTCGAAGAAGAAATTGGTGTGAGTCGAACTCCCGTCAGAGAGGCAATGCTGCGTTTGCGTCGAGACGACATGCTTTACTCACTTCCACAAAGTGGCACCTATGTCACCCGAATTGACCTCAAAAAATCCTTAGACGCACGTTATGCCCGCCAATTATTGGAGTCAGACATTGCCCAATCAATTGGTACTTCGCTAACCAATGATCAAGTCAATACTCTGACAGATGTCGTCGACGAGCAAACTACCGCATCTGAAAAGGATCAGATTAAACGTTTTTTCCAAATGGACAATCAATTTCATCAAAAAATTTATGAATTTGCCGACAAACAAAATATATGGGATTGGCTGCTGAGCCTTAGCACCGACCTCAACCGTTATCGCCTTTTGCGTGTATATGACGCCAACTTGCCGATGGACCGTTTGACCAATGAACATCGAGAAATTATTAAAGCCTTTGCCGATCATGATGCTGACAAAGTTCACCAATTGGTTTACAGCCATTTGAACCTGATGCTGAGTGAGCAGCAATCTGTTCTCGATAAATTTCCAGACTATTTCACCAATATTAAGTAGTTCCCGCAGAATTACTCAGATGGCACAATTCTTTTACAGTTCTGTTAAAAAGCCAAAGTCGGTAATCTTTGAATGTTACACTTTTTATTGAATGAGGAGGAGATTATATGAAAATCACGAAATTTTTGCAGGTGGCATTTGTAAGTTGTGCCGCTGCGATTACAATTGGGATTGGCCTTGGGAACCAACCAACAACTGTAAACGCGAGTGCAAGTACTTATAAGACCGTTTCAACGGCCAGTATTAAGAAAGCACCGTACCATAAGAAATCATCTGCAGGCGCTGTCTACAACGCTTCGCACACCAAAAAAGTTGCTAATTTAAAAACATATCCATACACTACTTGGTATGCAACCGCTAAGGTAACCCTTAAGCATGGCAACTCCAAAGCACTGTATTACAAAGTTAAAAACGGTTCTGGAACTGTTTCCGGAATTGTTTGGCACAATTACTTAAAATCCGGAACATCACCATTTGGCTTGAAATACGCCAAATCAGCAGTTGCACTGGATGTTAATACCAATAACAATGTTTGGACCAAGCACGCTAACACCGCTCGTCCAATCGCTTCGCTTTCCAAGTTAATGACACTTTATCTGGTTCGACAAAAGATTGCGCAAGGCAAAGGCACTTGGTCAAGCAAAGTTACAACCAGTAATGCTGGCTTGAAGAAGTTAGGCAGTTCCAGTGTCTTTGGTGGCTTTAAATTCAAGCACAACTCATACACCGTTCGCCAATTATATTTGGCAGGCTTGATTGAATCTTCCAATAATGCTGCAATTGCCCTTGGACAATGGGTTGCCGGTGGTTCAACACCTGCTTACAACAAAAAATTCATTGGCATGATGAATCATCAAGCTAAGACATGGGGATTGAAGCATTCATCATTTGTTTCCGCTTCAGGAATGGAACAAAACAGCTTGGTCCCATATGGTTACAGCATTGGCGCATCTAAGAATGCCAACTACGTTTCCGCAAGTGACATTGCGCAAATTTCTCGCCACTTCATCGTTGATTACAATGACATTTTGACGGATGCTTCAGTAAAATCAATGAAAGTTGACGGTCAAACGCTTCATAACTACAACAATTTGCTTCCTGGCAGAAAGTATTACCAGAAATCATTGAACGTTGATGGTTTGAAGACTGGATACACTGATCCAGCCGGCTACTGCTTCGTTGGTACCGGCCGAATGTCTGGACACGACCGAATCATCACCGTTGTCTTGCATGACGAAAACGAATTTACTGAAACTCGTTCGTTAATGAATTACGTTTATAACAAGAATTTAGCATAACGAATCAAAAAGCTGTTAACTGGGCAATCCAGTTAGCAGCTTTTTGTTATTGATTGACTTATCTCCAAAAAAATCATAATCTTATAAGTGATGATTTCATAATACAAGTAATGACATTCTGGGGAGACTTACATAACAATGGAAAATTGTAGTAATTATGAATTGTACACTAAACTGACTGCCACCAGCTTTGCAAGCGGTTTGGTATCAGTGGCGGCTCGTCATGAGTTGGAAAGACGAGCAGATAACGGTGATGGCGAAGCAAAAATGCTGCTGGAGCTGCATAAACTTCAGCCAGCAAAGAAACCATTACATGGGCACGTGGTTCATTCAATCAATCCACAGCCTCGTAAGCGTAAGTTTATTTATACTTTACGGATGAAGCTTGGGGATTAAGGACTTTGATGTTGCAACACTTTCGGCTTTGGTTGGAAGTGTTTTTTGTTTGGGTTTGGGGCACTATTCTAGTCGGTAACGATGAACAAGAACCGTTCCACTCGTATGGTTCATCCAAACTGATGTCACTGGGATAGACGCAGTCATTTTATTTACAGCTCCCTTCTGCTTTTGAGCTATGCTCCGACGCAACTGATCCCTACTGCACAAATAAAAGCGGCCAACGATGAACAAAAAACGTTCATCATTGGCCGCTTTTACTTGTGCCCCGGGATCAACCGTTGCTCGTCGCACACTTACTTACATTGCCGTCATTCCGCCATCGATCACGAATTCCGATCCCGTTGAGTAGCTTGCGTCATCCGATGCTAAGAACAGCACCATCTTTGACACTTCTTCCGGTTCCGCAACTCTTTGTAGTGGAATTGATTTTGCAAATTGTTTAATAACTTCTTCGCTGTCACCTTGGTGAATCATTGGTGTTGAAATCACACCCGGGTGAACTGAGTTGACTCTGATATGTGAGCCAGCCAACTGCAGTGCAGCTGCTTTGGTCATCCCACGAACCGCAAACTTGGTATCCGTGTAACCAATTGCGCCACCAACCAAACCGTTCATTGAAGAAATATTAACGATACTACCGCTGCCATTCTTCTTCATTGCTTCAGCAGCATACTTCATTCCCAAGAAGACAGAGAGTTGATTGATCTTGAAGATCTTCATGTAGTCATCAACCGTCATATCAGAAAGTGGTTTGTTAAAACTAATCCCGGCATTGTTGACTAAAATATCCAACTTGCCAAATTTCTGAACCGTTTCGTCAATCACTTTCTTCCAGTCGTCTTCACTGGAAACATCCTGTTTGATAAAAATGGCGTTGTCGCCTAATTCCTTAGCCAACGCATTACCCTTCTCATCATTGATGTCGGTAATTGCCACTTTAGCACCCTCATCAATAAATAGCTTTGCATGACTGGCACCCATTCCTTGCGATGCGCCGGTAATAATTGCAACTTTGTTATCTAATTTTCCCATGAGTTATACCTCCTATGAAAGCGTTTACCTTATACAAGTACAGTATAACTGATTTATTTTTAATATCTAAACAATACGCTCATTAAAATGTCAGTAAAATCTTTTTCTTCTTCGAATTCTTCTCGAGCTTCTTGTGAGCCCAGGCAGCATCTTCATACGATTTTTCCAGCACACTATCTTCTAACAGATAGCCATCTGCCATCAAACGATTAATAAATTTGGCAGCGTCTTGAATTTGATCAAGGGGCGCGTTGCTGATAACGAAGCCACTGATCGTCTTTGATTGGGTATAGAACTTCCGGACATCAAACGAGAATTTATTATTTTTCGGCGCGGTAATTAAACAAACTGTTCCACCAGGGTTCAACGCTTGTAAATTATCCTGCAGTGGGACCTGTCCCGATGTGTCGACAACGTAATCAACCTTTTGAATGTCCGCTTTGGCAAGTTGTTTCTTCAAGGATTTTCCGTAATCCAAGCGCTCATCACTCCCCAGCCGATCCAGCAGATCAAAGTCGCTGGAATTCGAAGTTGTGACAACTTTGAGACCCATGATATGCGCCATCTGGACGAATTTGGTGCCGACATGTCCGGCAGCTCCCTCAACTAAAATCGACGAACCGGAAACAGCACCAAATACTTTCGTCAGCACAATGGCTGCCGTTGCCGAAGAATGAACGGAAGCAACTAACTGCGTCGGCTCCACTTTTTCGGGAACATGAAACAAGCGAGTGGCTGGAATAGCAGCATATTCGCTGGTCACACCTTGCCGACCAGCATAGCCCATGCTGTTAGTCCAAACCCAATTTCCTTTTGAAAATCCAGTCACATCCGCACCGACTTCTTCAACTTGACCAACGGCATCCCTGCCGATGACAAACGGAAAATTCGTTTCGGTTTTAAATGAACCTGAACGTACAAAAGCATCGACATGGTTCACTGAAACCGCATTCACTTTGATCAACACTTCACCTTTAGAAATCTCTGGTTTTGGCAAATCGCCGACTTTGATATCTTTGGCTTCACCATTTTCAGTAATATAAGCTGCGCGCATCACAATTCCTCCCATCCAATTGGTCTATTCTTAACATCTTGATTATAATGCCAAAGTGATAAGTACATGGGAATAACGACCATAAAAAAGCACCCAACCAGATAACACCTGATTGCGTGCAAAGTATGAAACAAATCTTATCAAAATGGCTAAGGTTCACGTTCTTGTATATTCTCCCAAATAAAGATTGCGGTAATATACAAACCAGCGAATTATTTATTCAACCACTGAATCTTAAACTGCTGCTCGCCATCAATTGAATGAACGGTTTCTTCATCACCATTGACTGGCGCATGGGCCATCTCGAAACTAGGATGCATGTGGCTGGTAAACTCAAATTCATAGCCAATACCAGACTTCTGCTTTTCAGCTTTCATCAAACCAAACGTCCCATCGGACAGCTTAACGATCTGTTCCTTCTTTTTTGAAGGGTCAACATAAATTGTTGTCATAATCTGCACCTCCACTTACATTATAGCAGTGGTTAATCAAGGTGGGTGATTTAATCAAAATATGATTCTGAGATAATTTGGAGGATTCGCTTGACTTAGAGTCAACTTCAACGTTTATAGTAAGGCTATTCGAAATCAGATTTTTGATAACGGAATTTTCTGAAACGAGTATACTGAAATTAAGTGATTTTCAGAAAAATAATCAATTAATCATAAAGGAGCCGCAATGAAAAAATATACTAATCAATATTTTGATGGTGAACGGCCATTGTTCGCTGAAACGAACGCGGACATTCAAGGGACCACTTTTGGTACTGGGGAATCCCCACTCAAAGAAAGTCGGAATATTCATCTAACTGATTCAATTTTTACTTACAAGTACCCTTTATGGTACAGCAAGCATGTCAAAGTTGACCATTCAATTCTAGAAACGCTGGCCAGATCGGGTATCTGGTACACCCATGATATCGAAATCAATGATAGTGCCATTCAGGCGCCCAAAATTTTCCGCCGCTGCAGTGACATCACACTGAACAATGATCATTTTTCTGACGCCAAAGAAACCCTTTGGAACTGTCAAAACATCAAGATTAACAATGTTCAGGCCAATGGAGATTACTTTGGGATGAACAGTGAAAACATTTACGTGGATCATTTGAACTTAATCGGCAACTACGTCTTTGATGGCGCTAAAAATGTTGAAGTTCATAACTCTACTTTGGTTTCCAAAGATGCCTTCTGGAACTGTGAAAATGTCAAAATTGTCGATTCAACCATCAATGGTGAATATCTTGCCTGGAATACCAACAATATCACGCTGGTTAACTGCACCATTGAAAGTGACCAAGGACTCTGTTACATCGATCATTTGACGATGCGCAACTGCCGACTTTTGCGGACTGATTTGGCATTTGAATACTGCTCAAATATTGATGCCGACATCAATTCCAACATCATGAGTGTCAAAAATCCAATCAGCGGGACGATCCATGCCCATTCAATTAGCGAAGTCATCTTGGATCCAACCAAGATTGATCCCAGCAAGACAACGATCATCACCGATGATAAAGCCAAAAAGGAGACTGCCTAATGTACGACTTTACTTCAATTATTCCCAGAAGAAACACCGATTCTGTCAAATGGGATGTCAAACCCAACGAACTGCCAATGTGGGTTGCCGACATGGATTTCAAAGTGGCACCAGAAATTCTTGACGCCATGCGCAAAAAAGTCGATTTTGGGATTTTTGGTTACGAGGAGCCCCATGACGATTATTTTGACGCTGTTGCCAGCTGGTACACCAAGGAACACCATGCCACTCCTAAAAAAGACTGGCTATTTCTGTCCACCGGTGTGGTGCCGACGATTTCCTCATCCGTTCGCCGCGTGACCAATGTTGGCGATAACGTCTTAGTTCAAGCGCCCGTTTACAATATTTTCTACAATTCAATCGTTAATAACGGCCGCCATGTTCTCTCCAGTGACTTGGTATATGACGCCACTACACACCAGTACCATATTGACTTTGATGATTTGGAAACTAAATTGGCCGAACCACTGACGACGATGATGATCTTATGCAATCCGCACAATCCAATCGGCAAAGTGTGGACAAAAGATGAACTGATCAAAATTAATCAATTATGTATCAAACATAGTGTGACCCTGTTGTCCGATGAAATTCATGGTGATTTAGTCTTCAAAGGCACCGATTATACGCCGATGTTCTCACTTCCAGAGAACTTGATTCAAAACATCATCGTCTGTGTTTCACCAAGCAAAACCTTTAACGTGACAGCCCTCCACGCAGCGACAGTGATCATCCCCAACGAAGCACTACGGAATAAAGTAAACCGTGGCATCAACACTGATGAATTGGGCGAACCCAACCTGCTGGCAATTCCCGGCACAATTGCCGCCTACACCAAGGCCGGCCGGTGGGTCCACGAACTCCGGGAGCAAATCCGGACCAACTATGAAACAGTCACAAGTTTCTGTGAATCAAACATCCCAGATGTCACTGTCGTCCCATCAACAGCCACTTACTTGGTTTGGATCGACGTCAGCAAGTTGACTTCAGACTCTGCCCAATTAGAGTCGTTTATCAGACAAGAAACCGGCTTGTATGTTTCAGCCGGCACCGTTTATGGCGGTAATGGCAATCTATTCTTAAGAATGAATATTGCCAGTCCGACCTCGATGGTTGCTGATGGTTTGCAACGTTTGAAAAACGGTGTGGCCCAATTTAAACAGGTCAAATAATAGCCTACCAATTCTAAGTTTCAGTTATAAACACTAAAAATCGGCTCGAAGCAAAAATTCAACGAATTTTGCTTCGGGCCGATTCATTTTTATCTTCTACTATTTAAATTCAATTCCGTAAAGGCAGTTGTCATATGTCCATCGAATAATTGTTTGACTATCGTCAGTTTCATAATAGCTTGATAGCAAAGTATTAAAGGTTTCCAACTGGTTCTCATTGATATTAACAATTCCAGCCCCAGCATTAATCAAAATATAATTAGCAGACAACACGGCAGTTCGCTTGTTCCCATCCCAAAAGATCTGGTGTCGCATCATATAATACATAATCTTCAAGGCCTTGTCAGTCGCACTGATATCATCATCCATAATCTGTTGGATGAAGGCCTTCACCTCATCCGGATTGGGAACCTGCGGGACATACTCAACCCCACCAATCTGGACATTGCCACTTCGAATTTGACCAGGATCCAGTGCATCTTCAGCAGCCACAATCCCGTTGATTGTTTTGCACACATCAACGGTAAATGGTTCGCTATGTGCCATGACATATTCCAGCCCTTTTTTGAGATTGACAATCACTTGAATGTCATCAATTGATACACCTGCAACACTCATCCCATCAATAATCGTTTTAGTTTGTGGGAGAGTGGTGTTAACGCCTTCAAATTTCGAATTGGAATAAACCATATTCACAAAGTTCTTTTTCGCGAGAAATCGATTTTGTTTAAGTGTTAGATTGAATTTATTTTCCATCATTGTCGACCTCCGAAGTTATCACTCAATTTCTATTATCCCAAATTTTTCATGAAGTGTACATGCCTTTGCGGTAAACCAAAAATTAGACCAAGCTTGCAACCGAAATGCATCAGCTGTCAACTTGATCTAATTGGGTCTACATTGAAATTAATCTGCCTCAAATAGGAACTTTAAATCAGATCATTGCTCAACAATCTTGCCAACCGCAATCGGTAAGGTCGTATGTTGATCATATTTGCCAACTGCGCCTTGAATGGTATCTGGCAATTCCATTGAATCAGGAACACCGTGAATATAAATGACTCTTTTTTCGAGGTGTAAATCAGCATCATTAAAGACTTCTTGGAATTTCTTGCTAATTTCAGCCAAAGGCACCTCCTTCTTGTAATGGAAATGACCATTGGCATCCGAGGTTGGATAAGTATCAGTTGGGATATCCATCTTTTCGGGTGCATCGTTAAATGGGACCATTGTTGTACCAGAAACTGGTTCCGTTTCGGGTAAGTCAACATAGCCATCATGATTGGTATCTTGGGCAATTGTTGCCGGTTGCGCGTCCTTACCGTCTGGGAATCCGTGAAAATGCATCCAGTGTTGGGTGTTCGGTGAAGTATGATCCATGGTAATTTCGACGGTCAAAGTATCGCCATCAACAGTGAAGGTCGCTTCGCCAGTTGGATGAGTCCCAATTTTTTCGCCGTTCAATGACTTGATTTCTGCTTGATATTTTTTTGTCATGATTAACGCTCCCCTTAAATAGATTGATTAGCCAACTTAAATATAGCACTTATTTAGGTTGTACACAATCTAATGATCGATTTCGGAAGCTATTATTTTGGTTGATTCACCGGCCATTGTGGCTGCTCGCCATTCAACACTCGGACAACTTCGCTGGCTGCATCGGTGGCCATTCTGGAGAAACTTTCAACGGTGCTCGATCCAATGTGTGGTGTCAACAACACGTTATCCAGCTTGAATAATTCACTGTCCATTGGCAACGGTTCCTCGTCAAAGACATCCAAAGCTGCACCAGCAATCGAACCGGATTTGAGTGCATCAATCAACGCATCAGTATTCACCAGTGCACCTCGTCCGAGATTGATCAACACGCTAGAACGTTTCATTTCTGACAGTTGTTTTCGACCAATGATGTGGCGGGTTTGTGGATTAGCTGCTAGATGAAGGGTCAAAACATCTGATTTCTCCATCAGTGTGTCCAAATCCACAAATTCACCATATGGCGATTCCTTCGGGGTTCGGTTATGAATCAAAATTTGCATCCCCAAACCACTTGCTTTTTTGGCAACTAATCTGCCAATTCTACCATAACCCAGAATTCCCAGAGTTTTTCCTTCCAATTCGAACCCCAGATGAGACAACGAATAACCAAAGTTTCCAGATCGCATTTCAATTGAATCCTTGGTCAATTTTTTCGAAACATCCATGATCTCGGCAAGTGTCGTCTCAGCCACCGTCACCGCATTCGCATTTGGCGTTGTTGTCACCCAAACACCATGCCTTGCACTGGCATCCAAATCAACGCTGTCATAGCCCACACCGTGGCGGGCAATGATTTTCAAATTTGGCATTTGTGAGATGACCGGTTCTCCAATCGGATCCACAAACAAAATCATTCCAGCGGCATCTTTGCCATTCTTCAAAATATTTTCTGCGTTGGCTCGGAGAAGCTCAACAACGTCAAATCCGTGATCACGCAGATATCTCTTTCCATCCGGATGTAGTTGTGCCGGAACTAAAACTTTATCAGTCATGATTCAACCTCCCTATAAATGTTCCTCAGCAAACGCCAACATCTGTTCAGTCTGAGTGTTCAACAACGGTGGCAGTTTACCAAAATCAAAATAATCTAATCTCAGGGTTTCGTCAGTCGCAGCAGACAGTAGTTCTCCACCAACTTTTCTGACCAAAAACAACTGAGTGATCGTTTGAACTTTATCACCATTTGGATAAGCAAAAATCCCCTGGTCAAATAGCTTCAACGGCCTGACAATTTCCACGTCCAGGCCACTATCTTCTTTGTATTCTCGGACACAGGTTTGGGCAAAAGTCTCGCCAAATTCCATATACCCTCCCGGCAAGCTCCAATTATGAGTATCTGTCCGCAGGTTCAACAACACCTGATGTCGATCGTTTAGCAGGATTCCACCCGCTGTATCAAGAATCAAC
Organism: Lentilactobacillus otakiensis DSM 19908 = JCM 15040; assembly: GCF_001434145.1. Classification (GTDB taxonomy): domain Bacteria; phylum Bacillota; class Bacilli; order Lactobacillales; family Lactobacillaceae; genus Lentilactobacillus; species Lentilactobacillus otakiensis. The sequence goes on from NZ_AZED01000011.1 coordinate 31,470, forward strand.
GGCATATGCCCGACGAGTTTTCTGATGTCCCCAATATATCCAGTTGCCATCTAACCATCCCTTTCGCGTAAAATATTGATCTCTGCTGTTATGGTCTTACAAAATAGCGGACAAAGCAAGCAGACTTCATGAAGAATCCTGAATCGTCGTCTGAGATACTGACATATTAGCTGAATGAACCACTAATTTAATCGATTTCACAAACGGCAACGTTTTCAATGAGAAAAGTAAAAGAAATCCGCTGTTGTCAACGTTTTCATAGTGATTTTCACTTGTATTAATTTTTGAAGTGTTTAAAATAACTATTGAGGTAAGGGGAACATAGCTGCTACTAATATGTCAGATTACTGATTCCTTACTTGATTAATTGAGGGTTCACATAACGAAAGGAAGATATAAGATGACAAATACCAACTGGAAAGACTCATTGCAGTCAGAAGAAGCATTTAATGATTTTATTATTAACTATTTTAAAGATCACAAGCAATTGAATGGTAATTATGAAACACCATCGTATTACGAATATTACACGGTCACTTTGAACAGCAAAAAAGGCTTGGTCATCACACTAATCAGCTCTGTAAATCCAGCTGTGAATACTGATGCTCCAACAATTCCATTCAAGGACGTTGAGACAATCTCAGTTGAAGAATTTCGTCAACTGATTCTCCACAAAAAATTTGCGGACATGCATACCTCATTGGCAGATGTCTTCCAGACAGTTGCTGGTGTCCCAGGGTCAACTAACTAATACGTCAATACAAAAGAACTTTGGCCAATCGCCAAAGTTCTTTTTTTAGTATGAATTAACGAATAATCTTATGATTTGGATCCAATAAATTGATCACGAATACCACGACCAACATTGCCACCACGCCAACAAACACCATATGAAGCGCTGTGAGAATGATCGGATCGATTAATGATCGATTGACCACAACCGCGGTCCCTTTTGTACTGATAACGTTATTAACCTGTGAGAAGGTAATCCCGCCGTGAAGTTGCATGCGAATCACCAAATTAAGAATTGCCCCGTAGACACCTGCCATGACCGTCTGGCCGAGTGATCGACCAAGGGTCAGCACAGATGTCGCCGAACCGACCATGTCATTTGGCACCAAATGCTGGCTGAGAATCGTGTTCATGCTGACAACGACCCCCATACCAATCCCGTTGATCATCGCAATCACATAAAAAGACCACACAGGAAATGTTCGACTGGCAAAGATTAGTGACAAGTAACTTAGTAGCATCACGCCAATCAATGCGATCGCAATTTGCTTGGGGACATATCGATTAATTAACTTGCCGACAAGAAACGATGCTGCCAACCACATGATGGAACTAGACGTCACCACCAAACCGGCAGTCGTTGCCGAAACTCGATACAGCGACTGCAGCCAGATTGGAAAGTACATTTGATATCCGATCAGGACACCGCTCAAAATGGTTGCGGTCATAATTTGAATGGTAAAAGTCTTTGACATGAACATTTTCGGAGAAATCAACGGATCCACGAACCGCTTCTCCTGACGGATGAACAAGACTACCGCAATGATTGTGATCAGTAAAAGTCCGATTCCAAGAGCTGGCATGGTATCCAAGGCCTGAATTCCAAGTAATAATGTGACCAACGAAATTGCCAGCCACAAGATTCCCCACCAATCAATAGTCAACCGACTGCTAAGTTCAATATTCTCGTGATAACCAAGCCAAACTAGGACTGCAACGATCAGTCCCAAAGGTACGTTGACAAAGAAAACCCAATGCCAGGAAAGGTGGTCAACTAAAAACCCACCAATCAGCGGTCCTACCAAGGCGGACAACCCCCAGGCGGTATTGTTGAGTGCCAGCACGTTTGCTCTTTCTTTAAAGGTAAAGATATCTGCAATGATTGTAAACGTCAGCGGCATAACTGCCCCGGCGCCGATTCCTTGAATGGCTCGGGCTAAAATCAAAAATAAAATAGACGGTGACAGCCCACTAAGCAGCGACCCGATGGTGAAAACAATCACACCCCATTGAAAGACATTACGTCGACCCAAGGCATCTGCCATTTTCCCGTAAATTGGCGTGGTAATTGCCGTTGTCAACAGATAGGCACTCATAATCCAACTTTGGTAAGCCAGTCCATGCAGTTCACTGATGATTGATGGCAACGCCGTCGTGACAATCGTGACTTCCACGGAGGTCATAAAAGTTGCAATAAACACCGCGGTCATGATGACCCACCGCTGATGACGGCCAATTGTTGATTGATTCATTTTGTTCGATCCCCTATCGTGCTATGATAATCGTTATTGATTCATGAAATGATACACAATCAAATAATACCACAAGCCAAATGGAGGCCCAATTTGAATTTACATTTTGAAGACGCCAATTTAACCGAACTTCCAGAAATTATGACAATCGAAAATGCCGGCTTTTCACCAGCTGAAGCAGCCACCGAAACGGCGATGAAGGAACGAATCAGCTTATATCCTGATACGTTTATTACCGCCAAAAACGGTGAAGACCAGCTGGTCGGCTACATCGTCGGACCTGCCTTTGACCATCGTTATTTAACCGACGAACTGTTTGATCAATCCCATCCCAACCGAACAAAAGACCGCTACCAAACAGTTTTAAGTTTAGCTGTTCACCCCAGTTTTCGTGGTCAGGGCGTAGCCAGCCAATTGCTCACAGAACTTGCCAAAGTTGCCAAAGCTCAGAACCGGATTGCAATCACGCTGACCTGCCTGGCAAATTTGGTCTCCTTTTATGAACAGAATGGTTACCAAAACGAAGGCCTTTCGGCATCTAGTCACGCTGGTGAGACCTGGTATAATATGGTTTTTACCCTCGAATAATTCATAAGCCTTCATTAAGACGGCTGAATTTCAAGCAGGTTTGCTTGAACGGACCTCATTGGAATGATATTATTCAGTCGAAATGATTTTTATGCAACTTCAAGTGGGGGTCACTTATGAAAAAACGCAGTTTCATTCTCGTCGCATTAGCTAGTATCAGCTTCACCTTAGCGGTTCCGCTGACATTGAATACGACTTCAAGCCCAATTACTTATGCAAAGTCAACTAAGCGTATTGCCGGCAAAACCGTTGCCAAAGCCATCAAAAAAACGCCGGATTTAAATCCGACTGCTAGTGTCCGCAAGTATCCCGCTTATATTTATGACAAGTACTGGCAGGTATTCGACCGGTGGTACAACGTTCAACCCATGAGTGCCCCAGGCGTTTTCAAAAAACATACCGCCAGCGTGTACGTCGCAAATCAGTCGCTCAAATCCTACACCTATGCGGCCATGCAAAATTGGAACAAGGCACTAAAAGTCAAAGCCTTTAAGCTGGGAACGAAGGCTCATCACACCATTACCGTTGGCTTTAAAAATGCTGGGACTGGTGAAGGCAGCTGGGATGGTTATTACATCACCAGCAAACTCTACATTAACTACAATTTCTTTGATAACGCAAAATACTTACCGGCAGTCTACAAAGCTGAAACCGGCAAGACATTAGCATCCGCCGATCAACCAAACAGTGCCGATTATCAGGCACTCTATGACACTTACTGGAAATCAGTTATCACTCATGAACTTGGTCACAGCTTAAGCTTAGACCACACTCCCTACTCCAACGACATCATGGAGGCAGATTCCGGTACCAAGAGCGGTGATGCCAAATATTCCTGGAGTCAATCAAAAGTGGTTAATGACGATTACGCCATTTTCCAAAACAAATTATCTTCACGAGATATTAACCGGGCCAAATTGACTAGAATTCTTGGTTATTGGTAAGCTAAAAAAACTCAAAATGAGGCTGGGACAAAAGTACAAACTTTTGTCCCAGCCTTTTTTATTACGTAGCCAAAACGTGCTCAAATCGGCTAATCCCGGCCATTTAAGGGAATAAACCAACCATTCCAGAACCAGGAATAATTGGTTTATTCCCTTAAATTGTGGGATCAAAACGCCTCTTTTCCCACTCTCATTTTTTATTTTTTACTATTCAAAGTCTCCTGATGATTGTAACTGCCATCAAATGAGGTCAGAAAAATTACAGTCACCACCAGGATGATGCCCCAAACAGCACCAAACACCGGCCATGAGACCGTGGAATTGACAAGATGGGTAACCGAAATGCCTGGCTGCCAATCAATCAGGGCATGAATTAAGATGACCCACGTCAGCGTATTCGTTGTTAATCTGATTGAGGCGAAGATGGCACCAATCACAAATGCATAAGTTGCCTGTTGAAGTGTTGGCAAAAAGCTCTGCCCCGATGTTAAATTCAGGAAGTGAAATAGACCAAAAAAGATGCCTGACGCCAAAGCTGCCTCGGTAAACTTATATTTGGCATTTTTGAACACGGAAAGAAAGCCCGATAACAATAACCCACGACATAGAAGTTCTTCAAAGATCCCAGCAGATAACGCCATCATGGAGTCAGCAAGAATGGTCTTGGAATGCATCATTAAAGTCGTATGCCCAAGAAAGCTGATGAGCAGGAACAAACCACCCAAGCAAATTCCAAAGATGAATCCCCAAATTTTTGAGAAAGTTCCCAGCTTAATTCGATGTTCAAATATTTTCATCGTGCCCAATACATAGAACACAATCCCGGCAACGACTAATGCGAAGACTAGCCGAACACCGCCACGCATTACTGGTCCGGCGCCTTTTACCGAGAAATCGATCCCCATTAATAAGATCAGGAACAAGATTGCCAGCAGAAATTCTTTTCCCCAAGTCATTTTATTTTTAATCATCGCTTGTGACCCCGTTTCATTATGTAAAAAGTAGCTGGGACTGACCCAGCTACTTTAGTTTAACGCATTATATTGTTTGATCAAAGAATCCTTCGATATCATCCCAGACATCATCCAAATAACCTTTGGCATGCCGACTCCCCGGCATCATCCGGGTTCGATATGGAATTTGGTGTTTGGTCAGTGCCTGAGCCATGTCCAGAACACCGCTGGTCGGCACAAATTCATTCAGCGAATTAGCCAAATACATCTGGCCGGTCTTGTCGGTTACCCGATGAACCGGCGTTGCTTCGGCATACTGGTCAGTTCGACCATTGAAGTAGTTGGTCACAAACCATTTGTAAAATGGATCGTTGGCACCAGTTTGGTTGATGTTTGCACTAGCCGTCGAGTTAAAACCACTGGTATCGCCTTCCGCAGCCACAACATCCTCATGTTCACCCAGCCATTTATCAATATCCAAAATGCCGGATAGTGAAACAATCGGAATCCCATACTTGATGGCGAGCTCGACGGTCATATTCCCGCCGGCAGAAGACCCAAATGCGCCGATGTGATCGTGATTGAATGGCAAGTCAGACTTCTTCAGCCACTCATATAAGTGATCCATATCTTCCAATGGTGCGGGATAGAATGCTTTTGGGGTGATCCGGTATTCCGGGGTCACAACCAAATATCCAGCTTCCACGAAACGAATCGATGCATCTGCATCCTTGGATTTGTTGCCACGGAACCAACCGCCACCATGAATATCGATAATGGCACCTTTGCTTTGGGCTTTTTCAGCATCGTAATAAATATCAGTTAATTGATGGTTAATGGAATCATATTCAACGTCTTTTTTAATCACTAAATTTGTCATGTGAATCCTCCTCAAAGTAATAACTTATCTGGTCACCAAAAGTATCTACCCAGAGAAGGTTGTGGTCAATCAAATCGACTCCAACAAAAAACAGCCAACTATGGCTGTTTTTTGTTGCTTTATGATTTCGTAATCCTGAACCCAAAATCAATATCCTTGCCAGCCGGAATGTGATATTGTTCCTCAACATCCCTGCCCCAGCTATCGATCCCACCAACACCACGAACGGCGCCTAATATTGAGACAACCGTCCGTCGAGGTAATGGTAATTCCTCTTGGTGAGTCGCATTTTCCAGCTCTTCAGAGGTGTATGGCAAGCAGCTGAAAGCAAACGGCTGGCCGTCATTGACAAATTTAATCTTGAATGGCGTACTTGATTTATCTGAATTATCCTTGGTGGTGTTGCGAGTGACCGTCAATGATTTGGTAGCCATGTGAACGCCGCAATCTTGTGGCACCATATAGTTAGTCACTGGCAGGCCATCGACCTGATATTCGCCGGGAATCCCGCCAGCCATGCGGTCTGGATAAGTTTCTCCAGACAAGCCATCGTATTGAAAACCAGCTGCCAAAGTCGGCATCACAAAGCGAACGCCAAATGCCGGTAAATCAGGTAATTGATCATTGCCAGTATAGTGGACATGAACCGCAATATCACCATCTGGCATAACCGTATAACTGATTTCAACATCAGTCGTTGGGGTGGTTAAAGTCGTGAAATGATAGATTACCTCAACCTTATCCGCGTACTCATGATTGGAATATTTGTTATTCAATGGGGCACTCGGAAATTCAATTAATTGATCATTAATCTTAATATCCACTTTATCTGCACTGGCAAACATATCAGCACCGTACCACTGAACTGATTTCTGTGAAAAACCGTTACCACGGTCATTATCAGTAGTTGCCCGCCAGAAAATCGGCTTTGGCTCCCGATACAGCCATTCCTTGCCGTTGATGACCATCGACTCAATTCCGCTTCGAGTGTAATTGAAAATATAATGGAAGTTGTCGCCGCCGACACCTAATCCACCATCGCTATAAATCACGTGTAACTGATTATTTGTGTTGACCATAGTAATATTTCACCTCCTGCATTGCTGGCTTTTCTGTACGATCCGCAAACATCAACCCGTCACCGGAAAATTCGTAATCAGACATCCGGTCGTCAAAATCGCCACCATATCTCAAAACTTTTTGGCCGGTCACTTCATCATTGACTCGAATTGCTTGATCGATGAAATCCCAGATAAAGCCGCCCGAATACATTGGATACTTGTCGATTAAATCAATATACGATTTCATGCCGCCAAGTGAATTTCCCATGTCATGCATATATTCGCAGAGTATGAATGGCTTCTTCGGATGGTTATCAAGATAGTCTTTAATTTCATCAGGGGAAGCGTACATCCGGCTTTCAAAATCCGAAATTACATCTTCATACTTACGATTCTGGACAACCCCTTCGTAATGGACCAACCGGGTTGGGTCAACACGCTTATAAAATTCCTGCATCGCTTGAATATCATCACCGGCATAAGATTCATTCCCAAGTGACCAGAAAATAATGCTGGCATGGTTCTTCAACATTTCATAGTTATTGCGAGCCCGATCGACAACAGCTGCTTTCCATTGCGGAACCGATCCTGGAACGTTGTAGGAAGGCTCCACAGCGCCAAGCTTCTGCCAGGTGCCGTGGGATTCCAAATTATTTTCCGCCATCACATAAATTCCGTTGATGTCACAAAGGTGATACCACAACTTGTGGTCGGGGTAGTGACAGGTTCTAACGGCATTAATATTGTTGGCTTTAAACGTCCGAATATCAGCCTCCATATCATCCACCGAAACGACTCGGCCGGAATCACAATCCCACTCATGTCGGTTGACACCATTAATAACCAGGCGTTTACCGTTATACGTCAACACTTTATCCTGATTAATTTCAATTTTTCTGAAGCCAAATTTATAAGGCACAATCTCTAAAACATTGCCATCTTTGTCATCGATTTCAATCGTCAGTTGATACAAGTATGGATCGTGGTTACTGTAGAGGTGAACGCCTTTAAAGGGCGCGTCTTTCACGGTAATTGAATCTGTAACCGGTTGGGTATCATTATAGAGTTGGTTGCCATCCGCATCGCTCACGGTTACTTTGGCGACCGCCCCGGATTTGTTAACCGTCATTTTGGTTTCAACGTTTAATGTGCCATCTTTTAAATCATCCGATAAGGTCGGTTTGATCGAAAGATCTTCAATGTGGGCTTCAGGCTGGGCAATCAATGAAACGTCTCTGAAAATGCCAAAGAAACGGAACATATCCTGATCCTCAAGAAAAGCAGCAGTACTCAATTTAAACACTTCGACAGCCAAGGTATTTTCACCCTCTTGAAGATATGGCGTCAAGTCAAATTCTGAAGGTGTAAAACTGTCCTCGGCATATCCAAGGAAGTGACCGTTCAGCCAAACGTACATTGCCTTTTCAACGCCGTCAAAACAAACCCGCACTTTTTTATCTTTAAAGGCTGGGTTCAATTCAAACTTTTTGATGTACTGACCAACGGGGTTATCAGGGGCTTCACTGAACATCCCTTCGCCCTTATCGTTTTGGTCGAGTGCATAAGCTGGCCGGCGATAGATTTTTCCTTCCCATGGATACATGGTGTTAATGTAATGAAATTTGTCGTATCCAGCAAACTCGATGTGTTCTGGAACTTTAATTTCATCAAACGAACTTGCGTCAAAGTCAGCATCGTAAAAATGTTGAATTCGATGCATTGGATCCTTCGCAAAAGCAAATTGCCATTGCCCATTCAGGCTCTGAACAAAGCTGCTATCATCGTTTCTGATTTCATCGGGGGACCGATAAAATCGATGATCACTGTGGGCTGGCAGCATTCCTACCCGGAAAGTTTCCGGGTCATCCAACCATTTAATGTCTGGTTCCATAAATATCTCACGCTCCTATTCCTTCATCTGTGCACTAATTATAATGTAAGCGCTTAACCTAAATCTGTCAATAAACATTTAATTAAACATCGATTAAATATTTAACTGGATTTACTAAATAAAAAAGTAGGCTTCAAAAATAAAGTCTACTTTTACCAAATGCCATATTAAACTAAATACATTTCCCTTAGTCGTTCCTGCTGTTCTTTAGTAATGTGAAGCCCATTGATGATAAATTCACCAACCGATCCAAAATCTTTTTGCATTTCATTAATGGCTGATTTCAGATATGAAAGGTCCACACTACCATCAATCTTAGCAAATTTAATTTCAGCCCGAGTAGCACCTTGGGCTTTCAAGCCAGCAATGCGTTGCTCAATTTTCGGTTTCAAAAAATCATTAGACGCAATGTAGTCCTTAAAAATCGTTTTTGAATCGACACCCAGCGTATAAAGGATCAACGCTGCGGCAACTCCAGTCCGATCTTTGCCGGAAGTACAGTGCCAAAGGATTGACTTCCCCACTGGCTTCTTCAGCAAGGCCATAAACAAGTCGTGATAAACTTTGCGAGCTTGTTTCGAGGTTGCATATGTCCGATAGTGCTTGCGGTTATTTTCAGGATTAATCTTGTAGTAATAAGTCTCCCGAGTATCGACAGAATCATTAATATATTTCACACCCGGCATTGCAATGTCAGGTCGTTCATTGACCTCTTCAGGTCGGCGCAAATCAAAATCTATTGCTAAATTATAAGTATTAACAAGTTTATTAATATCTGATTGAGTTAAATGATTCAGTCGAGCAGATCTCAAGAGCAAGTGGCTTTTGACGACCAAACCGTCTTTGGTCGGATAACCGCCCATATCTCGGACGTTGAAAGCTCCTTGCAGATGGATTTCATGTTCTTTCACATTTTTCAATGTTCTTAAAGCAGGTTGACTGACGGAAAAAGTTTTTGTGGCCTCCCCGGTACCGGGGATTGCCCCTCCTGATAGTGCAGAAGCGACAAATGATTCATGACGTTCTTTCATGTAAAACCCTCCCAACTTTCTCAATCTCGCATATTCCAATGTAACACTTTTAGTATAGAAGGGTAATGTTTTTGCTTGGTTTCGATTGTGTAAAGGAAAGGTAAAAGATGAGATTGTTTAGAAAAAATGAGGATAACCTCGCTAGGCCTGGAAGCATTTATTATACTCACTGCTCCCTTCGGCCTTTGAGCTATGCTCCGATGACCCAGGGCCCGGAGTACACTTACATTTTTCTCCTCATCTTCAACATAATCAGCATCGCCACAATTAACGCGATTGAAATGCCCAACGTCACCATCCAGGCGTACTGCAACCCTGCCAGAGGCAGCTTCACGTTCATACCATAGAATCCTGTGATAATTGTTGGCACCGCCATTGTCAGTGACCAAATCGTCAAGAACTTCATTGTGTCGTTCAGGTTATTGTTGGCAATGCTATTAAAGGTATGATCGATACGGTCGACCACCTGAGTTTCAATTTCAAACATTCGTTGAACCTGCTCACCTTCAATTTGAACATCCTCGAACAAGTCCATTTTATCTTGGTCAGCGTTTGCACCAAAATGGGTCTTTGGTAACCGATTCAACTCACTGAGATTGGTCTGAACCGCACTGGACAAGAAAGTCAGTGTCTGTTGTAAATGGGACAGTGAAACCAAATCACTGTTCTTGGTTTTCCTGTTCAGCATCTTATCCAAATAATTGCGCTTCTTGGTAATCCCACGAGAAATTGGGATAAAACTGTCAACCACTGCAAACAATGTCTCCAGAATAAACGCGTCCACTGTCTGCACCTCTGGATTATCCATTGCAGAGTACAATGCAGTATTCACCTCTGGGATATGGCTTTGGTTGAAGGTAAACAAAACGCCCTTATGAAGCAGCATCCCAAAAGGCTGAGTAATGTACCGTAAGGCCTGCTTATCCAATGCATATGGCGCTAAGAAAATGAACAGCTGATCGTCTTCATTTAAGTCATAAACATAGTTGGTGCTTTCATCTTTATCAGTAACGTACTCGATGATATCCTCATCAATTCCATACTGGTCTTCTAATGTTGCACGTTCTTCTGCATTGATTTGAATCGTTTCGATCCACTTAGTGCCGTTAATCATCTTTTCGGGTTTGATCATCTGACAATCCCCCTGTAAGTTATTAAGTTCTATTTTAGACCAAAAAATATCAAACCGCAGACAATTTTTCAAATTGTCACCATCTTCCCTCTCATCTACTAGATGGACGGTAGCGTTTCCATTCCCCACGTTAACCACCTTGGAATTCCAATCTCATTTAATTACCAAAACACGAACATTAATAGATAAAATTAATTACCAATTACATATTGATTATTGTAAAGCGAGTGTTTATAATGAAAAGCAATTAGCAATGCGAATTATTTATTTTTATTTTTAACTAATGTTCGTGTTTAGCCGAATTTTATAAATTGAGGAGAATAATTAATGAAACGCAATGATAATGGTTTGCTCTATGGTCCAGAGGATAAGGTTTCCTATTTTCAATCAGGATTATTAGGTCTGCAGCATGTGTTGGCGATGGATGTTTATGTCCCACCAATCATCATTGCCGGCTTATTGTCAATGAGCCTGGCACAAAAGACCGGCTTCTTGCAGGCAGCATTTCTGGCTTGTGGGATTGGAACAATTCTTCAAACTAAATACTTTATGAAGCTGCCAGTATCCCAAGGCCCGTCATTTGTTCCGATTGGCGCTGTTGCCGGTGTTTATCTCGCAAATGGGGCTTCCAATGGCGGTATGGCAACTGTTCTTGGATCCTTGGTTGTCGGTGCCATCCTCTTAATTTTACTGGGAATCTCAGGCATTTATCAAAAGATTATTAACACACTGGTGCCAGCAATTGTTGGGGGAACCATCATCACCTGCGTGGGTCTGTCATTATTACCTTCAGCACTTAATGACAATATCTTTAAAGCAACCGGCAACATTAATCAAAATATCGAAATTGCTGCAATCACTGCTTTAGCAATGTTGATCGCCATTACCATCGGGATTCGGATTCCTCAACTTCAACGTTTATTCAAAGTCAGTTCAATCATCATTGCCTTAGTTGTTGGCACTGTGGTAGCTTCCATGATGGGCCGTTTTGATTGGTCAGTCGTTAACAACGCCGCTTGGATTAGCCTGCCCCACTTTACTTCATTACATTATGGAATTCACTTTTCATTACCCGCTATTTTGACATTTGTTGTGATTTATATGGTATTAACCACTGAAACCACTGGAACCTGGTTCGCCATGAGTGCCGTTGTCGGTGAAAAGATTACCAAAAAACAATGGAACCGTGGAATTATCGGTGAAGGACTCAGTTGTTTAACCGCTGCCCTGTTGGGAACGACGCCAATGACTGGTTATTCAACCAATGCCGGGGTTGTCTCAATCACCGGTGTCGCCAGTCGTCGGGTGTTTGTATCTGCCGGAATTTGGCTTATCGTTCTTGGGTTCTTTGGCAAACTTTCCGCCTTCCTCTCAGCTGTACCTGCAGCTGTCATTGGTGGAATTTTCTCAATCATTTGTGTGATCATCATGCTCAACGGATTAAATGTTATTCGCAATTTAGCCACAGATGAAAGTTCAATTTACGTTCTGGGAATCCCAATCGTCTTGACCATGGCCGTTATTCTCCTGCCTGCCAAGGTGGTTAGTGAAACGCCTCAAATGATCCAATACCTGCTTGGCTCACCCATTACGATTGCCGCTCTCAGTGCGATCATTATTAATCTGGTCATGGGCAATCGAAAAGTTTCAGAGTCAACCGAAGACACAGAAGAAAAGGTCGAACCTGTATCTAAGGAACAATTAGCTGAATCTAAATAATCATTCATGTAAGCAAAAAATCTCAAGCCTCGATAAAACGGGCTTGAGATTTTTTTGATACGTTTATTTGGTTAATTTGTTATAAACTTCGTCGGCAATTAAATCGTTGGTCCACATCCAAACAACGTGGCCCAAAGCTTCGGAGACATGTTCCTCAGCTGGCTGATCTTTGGCAGCAGGCACCGTCCCCATTGCTGGCATAATGCCAAGATGGAAGGCTCCCCAAACACCGAGACCAAATAAGGTACCATCCCCGAGCTTGATCACAGGAACATAATGGCCGGCAAGACTGTAGAACATCGCAAATGAAGTCGAGAACCCAAAGTGAATCACGTAACTGACCCATGGTAATTGTTGATCCGAATACGTATAAGTTGCATGGGTGACCTTCTCAGGTATGCCCGCTTGTTCCAACAAACGTTGTGGCGGATTGGTTTTATTCCGTTCTGGTGTTCGTGGCGGCAGAACATTTTCCCAGCCTAACTTGACGAGGCCGGAAATGACTCCGGCAACGCCGCCAGCAATTAAGGCAGCTTTCCAATTGACTGATTTACTCATGTGACGATCTCCTTTCGAGATTAACGTTACCCTCATTATAAGCCAACAATCGAATCTTCAGGCAATCTTACCCGAAAAATGCTTCTATTTGCTTTTTTCAAATTTACCTGTTATAGTACAGATAATGTATTTAGCTTCGAAACAAGGTCCATCGTTCTACTAAGAATGACTCCTTACTTTTCAAGTTTCAAATGCAAAATTTATCGCGCTATGCGCAACGGAGGTTTCATTCTTATGGAACAAGGTACTGTTAAATGGTTTAATGGAGACAAAGGTTACGGTTTTATCACTTTAGAAGACGGCAAGGACGTTTTTGTTCACTTCTCAGCTATCAATGCTGACGGTTACAAGACCCTTGAAGAAGGCCAAAAGGTCACTCTTGACGTTGAAGACAGCGATCGTGGCCCACAAGCTGCTAACGTTTCAGTTGTTGAATAATTAAATCAAACAAAAAATAAAAGCCTCCTGTGAGGGGCTTTTTTTGTTGAAAAAATTTTGGGGAACAGGTTGACTAAGTTTGCCAGCCGCTCACCCAAAAGATTAATCAAAATCAGCGATGAACACTTTTGTTCACCACTGATTTTTTTGTTAGGCTCAATTTTTCTAATTGCTATGAAGGATTAGCTCAAAAGATTCTAAAAAACAGTCGTAATAACAGCGCCAGAGACAATCAATACAAGACCAAAAATCATATACATCATCTCACGCCGACTCTTGGTCTCTTGCATCCAAATCATCCCCAACAGTGTCGAAATGACAACCGCCAACTGTGATGCCACAAACGCTGAATTGACCCCGTTGGCATTAACCGAAAGAATATATGTAATCGCCCCAAAAGCATAGACTAACCCACCGGCAATGCACAACCAGCTGGCGCTTTCCTTAAAAATTGCGGTCTGTCGAGTTACGATGACATAGATCAAGACTGCCATAACCATCCCGACACATTCCGGTAAAAAGATTGCCAAGCCAGAGCTGCTCAATCCCCGAGGAATTGCCATATAGACAATATACCCCAACGTTGTAAATAGCAGCATGATCATCGTGTTGACCTGATTTTTATCATGCCCCTTTTTGCCAGACCGCTGATCTCTAATTGACGTCAACCAAATACCAACAATCAGCACCAAAATTCCCAGCGCACCGAGGACTTTTTCACTAACAGCTGACCACTCACCGAAAACGACCACCCCTACCAAGGAAGTCCCGATTAACTGCATACCGGTTGAAACTGGCATCGTTGCTGAAACACCAATATTTTTCAACCCAATAAATTGGCCAATCTGGCCAACCACCCAGAAGGCACCAGCCAAAGCAGCAATTAAAAAGGTAACAGTCGAAATATGTGGATGGTAAAAAATAAATAGTACCAAGGCCGAAACCAATGCCCCGATGGCGGTCCCAAAAATTTGATTGGCAGGTTTGCCGCCAATGCGGGCAACGACAGGTGGTAACAGACCCCACCCGATTGCCGGCATGATCATTAACAAAACGTTCATTGTAACAACTCCCCAGATTAGTTTTGGTCAGAAATGGATCGTGCACGGGTATTCAAACTGCTTTTATCGAAATCAACCAAGAAGCTGTCGTTGAACTGCTGGCGATCCTTGAGATATTTTTTGCCAAATTCATCAATCAGCCCATGGAATTCCTGGGCATCCTGATAAGTAAACATCTTCGGAAGCACGATTCGTTGCTGCAGCTTGTGATAGTTCTTCAAATTTCGAAAGCCCAGATAAGTAAACAGCGTCCTGGCATATTTATCAGCGATGAATGCCGGCTGATCGAAAACATATACTAATAATGAGTCTGCCGTCTCCTCACCTACCCCAGGAAGCTTCAGCATCGTCTCTCGGAGCTGATCACCATATGTATCGACCATCTGACTGAAGTTGCAGTGATGTTCGTCAAACCAGCTTAAAACGGCTCTGAGGCTCTTACTTTTATTGACATAAAATCCACTCGACTGAATCAAAGATTGTAACTGTTCAACAGACAGATTCAAAATCTGCTTAACATTCAAACCAGTTTCATCCCGCAAGTTGGTCAAAGCCATATCAACGTTATTCCAATTCGTATTTTGAACTAAGATAGCGCCGATCACGATTTCCATCTTGGAATCGGCCGGCCACCAATGTTGTGGACCCATTTCTTGATACATTTTCTGATATAGCGGAATTGGATTAATCACGGTTTTTCCTCCTCAATCCCAGTCATTTCATTATGAAATTTTGAACAGCAACTTAGATTGACCACTGCGGCTGCGGTTCATTTGTGGTAGCGCTATCATACAAGATTACGTTATACTCAATATATAACAAATTTCAGGAGGAAACCATGACTGAACAAGAAAAAATGCTGGCTGGAAAGATTTATGATCCATCCGATCCGATTTTGCAAAAACAGCAGCACAATGCCCACCGACTTTCCAAACTGTATAACGACACCTTTGATGAAGATACTGAAGAACGGGCCAAAATCATCGCTGAACTGCTCCCAAAAGCAGACGAGTCCATTTACCTTCAGGGACCCATCTTCTTTGACTACGGCATTTACACGACGATTGGTGACCACTTCTATGGCAACGCGAACCTCTCAATCTTGGACGACTGCCCCGTGACCATTGGCAGCAATGTCATGTTTGGGCCAAATATCACTTTAGCCACACCCATGCATCCCTTCCGCTATCAAGATCGGAATATCAAGCAACGAGCGGACGGCTCTGAATATGACGACGAGTACGCCAAACCAATCCACATCGGCAATAATTGTTGGCTCGCCAGCAACGTCGTCGTTGTGGGTGGCGTCACCATTGGCGATGGCTGCGTAATTGGTGCCGGTAGTGTTGTCACCAGAGACATCCCAGCCAATTCGTTGGCGGTTGGTAATCTATGTCGCGTACTACGCAAAATTACGGATGACGACGATATTCATTTAAAGCCTGAATTATTCTAGATAAGCGTCCACTCAAAAAGGGGTCCAGACAAAGTTATAATTTTGTCTGGATCCCTTTATTTGTCACTTAAATTAGGACTTCTTCAATTTTCTTGATTGATATGCCAAGAATGCCCAAGCAATCGCTCCAAAGAAGATTGGGCCGATGATTGTCCAGAATGCAGTGACATAATCATGTTCCAAAATTGGGTAAACGGCAGTAAACCCGATTCCGAGAACCAGAACAATCAACACAATGATTGAAATTGTATCAGTCATCCAACGTTTCGTATAAATTTCAAACGGACGTTCCAAATTCTTCTTCCGTTTGAAGAATGGGAATGCGGCAACTAAGAAGATGTATGGGAATGATGTGGAAATGTTTCCCATGTTCGTCAAAATCACGTAGAACTGTTTGGCACTTGAACCACCAAAGGTTACGAAGAAGATCAGAACGGCAACAATGATTGCTTGAGTCCACATTGCAAAACCAGGCATCCCCTTCTTGTTCAATTTAGTCATTCGAGCTGGCCAGAAATTGGGATTGGATCCCATAATAAATGACTTCAGTGGTGAATATACCAACAAGAAGAATGACCCCATGTAGGCCATGAACATACTTAGGCCGGCAAATCGCGCAAAGCTAGTTCCCAACAATGTGCTGGCTGCGGCAGACAAATGCAAGCTTTGCCCCAGTTCAACACCCAGGTTGGCCATCAAGACATAGGTAATATTTCCCAAGTTAACATGGCCATTGCCAAGAACAGAGTGCCAGTTGGCGGTGATCCCCCACAAGAAGATCGACAGTGAGTACATCACAGTAATGACCAAAGTGGAAATAATCAGGCCACGAGGAAAAGTTTTCTCAGGGTCGTGCATGTTATCAGTGACACCACCCAAGGTTTCAGTTCCGGCGTACGCAAACACTGCGTAAACCATGAAAGAAATCAAAGCGATTGGTGATTGAAAATCGGGATTAGGTGACTGAATAAAGTCGCTCATCCCAGTCACTGGTTGTGCCAAGTGACCGCTGTTCATAATCAACACGATCACACTGGCAATCGCAAAGATGACAGTTAGCAATGAAACAAAGATTCCACCAACAGAGGAAATTTTAGAAATTGAATCCATCCCCCGAACAGCGAACCAGGTGACGGTAATGATCCACAAAATAGCCAGTAACCCAATCGTTTTGGTCGAACTCAGGCCGAGGAAACTCCAAGTCTGCGTCGTATCATGACCAAAGATGGTCGTAGCAAACGGAATCCAAACCTTGGAGGCCGTTGACATCATCCAGATAATCCAAGAGGATAGCCAAATAAATGTCCCAATAAAGGCCCATTCTTCGCCAATCGATCCAGCCAGCCAGGAATAAATTCCGCCATGTGCATCTTTAAAAGTTGAACCATATTCAGCGAACATCATTGCGGTTGGTAATAAGAATAAAATAGCAGCTAACACGTACCAAATAATACTTGCATACCCCATCTGTTCATAAGCAACGGTGGTGTTTGCAAAACCGTAAATCGTCGTCAAAATCATTAAGATTAAACTAACTAAAGTGATCTTTTTCTTTGACATAATATTGATACCCCAATTTATAATTGATAAACGCCTACAGGTAAACGTTTTCGGACAAAAGTCAGTGTAGCACTCAATTATTAAAATTAATTGCGGTTATCTCACATATCGAACAGTTGATTATTAAAAGATTCACAAGTTACATTATAATCGGTCTTTCAGGTGATCGTGAATAAAGAATAGCACTGGAATTAGAATTTACCAGTAAAATGCATTCAAAGACATTTTTCTAATAATAGTTTAATGATAATCAAAGGCAGTGCTTAGAAGCTGCTTAAAATTTTCAACAAAAAAAGATCGACCTATAATGGTCGACCCAAAAACAGATAATAGAATTAGTCCAACTTAGTCTTGCTGACAACGTTTAATTTGTCATCAAAGTCATAAACCACTGGTTCACCGGTAGCCATTTCAAGGTTCATGATGTCTTCGTCAGAAATGTTTTCGATGTACTTCGAAAGTGCTCGTAATGAGTTACCATGAGCAGCAATGATGACGTTCTTGCCATCAAGCAGCTTAGGTGCAATTTGGTCTTCCCAGAAAGGCATTACACGTTCGAGAGTAACTTTAAGGTTTTCACCACCAGGGATAATATGTGGATCAAGGTTGGCGTAACGACGGTCGTGAACAGCAGAACCTTCGTCATCAGCCTTCAAAAGTGGAGGCAATACATCGTATGAACGACGCCAGATATGAACCTGTTCGTCACCATACTTTTCAGCAGCCTTCTTCTTGTTGTGGCCTTGCAAAGCGCCGTAATGACGTTCGTTCAAACGCCATGATTTGATTTCTGGAACCCAAAGTTGGTCTGAGTATTCCAAAGCATAATGTAAAGTCTTGATTGCACGAGTCAATACTGAAGTAAATGCGAAGTCGAATTCAATGCCGGCCTTTTTGATTAACTTACCAGCGTTGATGGCTTGCTTAACTCCTTCTTCACTCAAATCAACATCGACCCAACCAGTAAATTGGTTAGATAAGTTCCATTCACTTTGACCATGACGAATTAACACAAGTTTTGCCAATATAATTACCTCTTTCTTTATCTCTATCAGATTGATTTTACACCAAATGGGATTATTTTTCAGCCTAATTGTGAAACTTTTATAAAGTGAAGTGATCCACGATTACTTATGAACCCTTACGTAGTAGCTTTTTAGGCTTGATGACATGGTTCTTAACTCCCAGAATGTCCAGGAAGAACGTAAAGATTGGTACCCCACAGACTAATCCCCAAATGCCAAAGAAATGCTCACCAACCAGCAAAACCACAAAGGTATAAAAGATTGGCAGGTTAGTCTTGGATGCCATGAAGTTGGGATTCAATACGTATGCTTCAAATATGTGGATAACGATAATCGTAATCAACAGGTAAAAGACATCATTGATACCACCAACCGAGAACCCGACCAGGGATAACGGAATAAACGAAATGATCACTCCAGCAACTGGAATCAGGCTGAAGATGAAGACCATCAGTGCTAACGCTGCCAGTTGTGGTAATCCCATGATGGCGATGACAATCGTGGTTAAAGCCGTGTTGCACAAAGCGATGAAGAATTGGGCTTCAATGACAACACCAAAAGTTGAAACAAATTTCTTACCAAAGAATGCCAAGTCTTGGAAGAACCAGCCAAAATCACTATCTAATAGTGACGCAGAGAAGCGATTCATTTCCTTGAGTTCGATGGTGAAGAAAAAACTTAACATAATTGACAGGAACAAGGTTATTCCCATCGTTCCAACACCCGTCACGTACTTCCAGACCAGGGAGACCCCGTTTTTCATCTGGGACATGACGTTACTTTGTTTGATTAATTCATTCACCCACGAGAGTGTGCTGTCATCCGGCAAATTTTTCGGGTTGGAGTAAAAGTTAATGATATCCTGGGTTACATTGATCGTTTGATCTGCAACTTTTGGAATATATTTAGTGATCGCAAAGTACAACGCTAAAATCACTAGCAGGTAAACAACGATGACGATCACAACCGCTGGTATTTTAACATGCCGGCGAATCGAATTAGTTAACTTGACGACCAGCAATGAGAAAATAAACGTCAACAGCACGGTGCTGATCATGCTTCGTGTCACGTATAACACAAAAATTATTAACATCAATACTGTGAATCTTCTCAATGGAATGTTGTTTACGAACCTTGCCCAAAGTGACAAATACTCGACCCCCTCTTGGTCTGATTAATTGAAATTAATTCTACTCTTAGAAAGCGGTTCCTCACAAGCATTATTGCTTGTGGATCACCAAAATTCTGAAAAGTGCGAAAAAAGCCGATTTGAGCACGTTTGCACTAAATGATAATCGAACCAACAGAGGCTGAGACAAAAGTGTTTTGCCTCAGCCTCTGCCAATCATTTAATTATTGTCTAATAACGTGCTTTCACATATTGGCCAATTGTTTCACCATTCTTGTGGGCACCCTTGATAATATTTCGAACATCCTGATCACTCATGGCATTGGAATCAACACCTGCGGCAGAAATCTGTTTTCTGGCACTGGCAACCTGAGCAGCCGTGATTGGCTTCCCATCGAGATCCCGCTCACCTTTAGTAACCGTGTATTCATTAGAACCTTTGTAGGCAGCTGCAGCTTTCTTCTCAGCAGAAGTCAAGCTGGCACCTTTGTCACCTGTCACGTTGGGATTGTTGCTGGTATTACTGTCAGAGGTGCTGGATTCAAAACTATTTGAACTGTCTGAAGAGCTGCCTGTAATTGCACTGTTGTTCTTATCACGCAATGTTTCGGCTTTCTTCAAGATGTCAGCATAGTATTTCTGATGGATTGATTTATCAGAGAAAATCTTGTCCAACGTGCTGTTTGACTCGGTATACTGACCATTACCAGCTTGATCAAGCGCTTGGTCGTAAATCTTATTATAGTTTTTCCGATTCTTTTGAATAGCGTTAATTTTGGTAATTCTCGCCTTGGCCCGATCAGCCAAAAGCTCATTACCTTTCTTGGTGTTGGCAACAGATTGATACTCGCCCTTTGCCTCACCAAATTTGAGTGAATTAAATAAATCATTTGCTGAAATAAACGACTGTGTCTGATTCAGAACCTTATTCGCCTTATCATCATTTGGCTTACGCTTCAATGCATTGGTAAATGATGTTTCAGCTGCTGTATATTTTTTATTTGAAATTTGAAGGCGGCCTCGCTGCATAGCCTCAGCGTAAATTTTTTCATTTTGACTATGACGGGCGTATGCGTAACCACCAACCGATGCACCGATCACAATGGCGATTACAATCCAGATCCATTTTTTCAAATTGAAGCCCTCCTAATAAAATTTGTTCAGATTTATTATAACATTTTTGTCGAACTGACATTTTCGTGCAGGCGAATTGTTAGTCGCATGATTTGGCAAAAAGTTCTTTAGAGTCTATTATAACAAATGACTGATGCAGACTTTGAATGAAATCTTTGTTATATTAAATTTAAACGCTTGAGAGGAGCTTGGAAATGGCAGACAGTTCAGAAGAATATATTAAACAGCACATGTTTGGCAATCCCACCGTAAAACCTGACGAAAAACGCGCCTTCCTGGGTAACTTTAGGGAACGCGTGGCACTGGCACTTACCATTGGCCAGCTTCAACAAACTGGAACGACGGAGATGGTCACAAAGATTTTGAAAAATTATCCAGAATATCGACTGTATATTAATGGGCGAATGGATCAGGAATTAATCGACCCGTTCATGGATATTGCGATTAAAGAAAATTATAAATACACCATTTTGGTGCAAAATGGGATGCGGGTTGACCAACACTTGAGCCCCAATGACTTCGGATTGGTAGTCGCAAACCCAACCGAAAAAATTAAGCGTCGAATTTTACTATAAAAAAGGCCGGAACAAAAGTTAACACTTTTGCTCCGGCCTCTTTTTGACTTGTATTTTTATATAGCACAATAAGATTTCACAAGCTATTTCTATGATTTACCCCTTGTCACACTTCCAATCAGTATGTACAATCTGCCATTAAATGACCATCGCAAGTAAAAATACTGCCAGCAATCCCAAAACAACCGAGATTGCCATGGACCGTGTCCAATAAGCAATCCCGATAACGATCACTGCAGCAATCATCTCAGGTGCTCTGTTCACAAGTGTCACCGTGTATTCCGGAGAAATAAAAATATCTTTGACGACCAAGGCGGTAAACAAAGACACAGGTACATATCTCATCCATTCGTTAAACCAATTTGGAATTTTTCGAGTACGAAAAAACATTAGGGGAATTAAACGTGGTGCAAATGCCACGCAAAAACACCCTAAGACTAACCAAACATGTTGTGTCGTGTTCCATTCCATAAAGATAGCTCCTACTCATCAACGTCTTCGTCTGCGTCCTCAGGTGACCCAGCGGGGTTCTTCATCGACCTCAGCCAACCACTCTTTGGACGGTACTTTCTGATGGTTGCTTCGACCACGAATCCAATAAATGATGCAGCCAAAGTGGATAAAACCAGGCCCAATGTGGATTTGGTGATGACCATGAAGAAAGCAGCTAAGAATCCTGACAAGATACAAATTACAATAATCAATCCGTTCTTCAGCTGCATGACAATCATGTAAAGGAATAATGCAGTTAAAGCAAAGTGGACAATCGTTAAGTCGATGTTAATTGCACTACCAATCAGGCTTCCAATCAGGTTGCTAACAGTCCAAAAGAGCAGTGTCATGTGTTCAACGTGCAATGCTTCACGCGGCGTAAACTTCTTATCCGTTGAAAACTTCAAATAGTTCAATGCGTAGTTTTCATCATTCATCGACGCCGCAAACAATGCGGTAAACCCAAGTGACTCCCCATGCAGATACTTAGAAAGACTGGACCCCAGCAACGCATAACGAAGTTCCAAAAAGAACATCATTAAGATCACCGAAAGCATTGGGGAATTGGTTGCCAGAAGTGAGGCGATTAAAAATTGGGCACCACCGGAAAAGACCATGATTGAAACCATCAAAGTGGTCCAAACATTAAAGCCGGATGCGTTCAGTAAAATACCGCATGCCAGCCCAATTGGAATGTAACTCAAATCTACAGGTAAAGAAGCATCAAGAATTCTTCGCCAATACGGAAGCTTCTCCCTAGATTTTGCTTCAGCTTTTCCCAAAAGGATTCCTCCATTTAAACCCAACTCACACATTCGTAATATGTGTGTAAAAATAATGTAAACACAATCCACATACAATTATATGGGATATGACGCAATTAATAAACACCTTTTGTGTAATTGAATTTTAAAACAGCCTCAATATCGCGCGCCATAAGCGAACAAAGAGATTGGCTTTTTTCACAGATTTGTCAGTAACCATCACAAACTTACCCGCTGAGTGGCCAATGTATTGCAATCGTTTGCCGCCAATACTCAAATGGGCATTACCAACCAGCGTCCCTTTTTTCGTTGGCGATGCCAATTTGGCCGGCTTATTCACATACTTCCCGCTAATCTGGCTTGCACGAGTCCCCTTACTTGCCCAAACCCATTGATTCGATTTGGTAACAGGCAAAGTCGTTGTTTGTTTTCCATCAGGAATTTGCGCCTTACCCACTCCGGAAATGGTCGAACCCGCAGCTAGTTTAATCGGTCGTTGAGTAGTGTACACCCATCTCATCAGCTTGGCAGTCTGAATGAACCTTGCCGGATCACTGGCACTCTTGTTGCGGGCACCTAACACCACGGTGATAATTCGATGTTTACCATTTTCAGTTGCTGAGCCAACAAAACTTGCACCAGCTTTATCAGACGTCCCGGTCTTAAGACCATCTACCCGAACGCCATTTGCAATGCTGTGATCATCAATCAACTGATTGTGGCCAGTCATCTGGGTTCCGTAAAAGTTGGCCGTGGTTTGACGAGTGATATTTGTGATGCGAGGAAATTTTTTCAAAATGTTCTTTGCCAATAACGCGACATCGCTTGCAGACAGTAGATTTTCTGCATTACCGCTCACATTTTTAAGTGCTAACTTACCGGTCAGCTTATTGGTTAGGCCAGATGCATTGTAGAATTTACCATCATGAATGCCAATGCTACGAGCCGTTTTGTTCATCAAGGCGGCAAATTTTGCAGGAGTCCCGGCAATTTTTTGCCCCAGTGCCAGAGCAGCGGCATTGGCAGATTCCACTAAAGTGGCGTTAACCAACTGGCGGACAGAATAAGACCGACCGGCTGTTAACGGAACGTTTGTCAGCCCTGAAGCGGTACTGAGTTTGGCAAGTTCGGCTGAGATTTTAACTTTGTCGCCCCACGCAAGCTTGTTCTGTTTAATTCGCTGATGAACGATGTAAACCGTCATCAGCTTTGAAATAGACGCAATTGCTCGCGGCTCGTTGGCATTCTTTTGATACAGAATCTGGCCGGTTTGCGCGTCCACGGCAATCGCCGATTTAGCGTAAATATTGGGTGTTTCTGTAGCTTGGCTCTTAGCATCTACGCTCACTGACAGCGCTAAAACGCAAAAAAAGCCCATCAAGGCTGTTAAAAATCGTAAACGATGCTTCATAAAATTCTCCTTTTATTCAGCAGCTTTTTTCTGACCCGGCTTACTTAACTTGTCGCCGTGTTTGACTGGCAGATGAATGGCGAAAGTCGTCAAGCCTTCATCTGAGCTGACGTTAATGTAGCCGCCATGGAGGTCAATGATACTTTGTGCAATGGCCAGACCCAAGCCTGAACCGCCGGTATCCTTGTTCCGCGAGCTTTCCACCCGGTAGAATCGCTCAAAAATCTGGTCAAGCGACTTCTTTGGAATCTCTGGGCCGTCGTTGGCAACATGAATCACAACTTCACCAGGTTGACCACCCGTCGCACTCAAATAAATGTGGTGACCGCCCTTGCCGTACTTGATGGCATTGGAAATTAAATTGTTAAACACCCGACCGAGTTTTTCTGCGTCAGCTTCAATATACAATGGTTTGTTGGTTTCTTTAGCAGAAATCGCCAAATCGCTTTTATCAGCTTCCAATTCAAAACTGGCCACAAGTTGTTCCATCATTTGATTGAGATCAATTCGGCTGATTGAAAGCGGTGTTCCGGTTTGTTTGACTTTCGTATATTCAAACAGATTATCAACCAGGGACTTCATTTGTTTGGCCTTAAGATAGGCGATCTCGGTATACTTGAGCAAATCTTCCTGACTATGATACTGCTTATCACGGATCAGTCCAAGGTAACCCAGAATAGAGGTCAAAGGTGTCCGCAAATCATGGCTGACATTGGTGATCAATTCATCTTTGGAACTCTCGATTGCCCGTTCTTCGTCCATGGATTTAATCACACTATCAACCAAAGCATTGATACTCTCAACAACGGATTGGGTATTTCCGCTTAATTTGAACGGAATTCGGTGATTCAAATGACCGTTGGCAATATAATGCAGTTCGCTGATGATGTGTCGCAGCTGCATTTGATGATAACGACGGATTAAGCGCCAATAAACAATTGCGGCATCAAACAGAACCATCAAGACGATGAAGATATTTTCCCAGCTCCACAAATGCATGT
This sequence comes from Lentilactobacillus otakiensis DSM 19908 = JCM 15040, assembly GCF_001434145.1. Classification (GTDB taxonomy): domain Bacteria; phylum Bacillota; class Bacilli; order Lactobacillales; family Lactobacillaceae; genus Lentilactobacillus; species Lentilactobacillus otakiensis. The sequence goes on from NZ_AZED01000011.1 coordinate 56,537, forward strand.
GGTCTGGTCCGATAACAATCGATCGCTTGATGATAAAAATACCATCCCGCAAACCGGGGTTCGTATAGATTGATTGGTTAATTAAAATGATAATTGAAAGGTTTAAAAGCAACAGTAAAATAACCGTCACAATTCCTTCCAGGAACAATTCGGTTTTTTCGCGGCCCGTCAGTTTCATGCGACATCCCCCATTTCAAAATTGATTCGAATTAATGGGACTCAATCTTGTAGCCCACGCCCCAAACGGTTTGAATAACTTTCTCGCCGTTGGTAGCTTCCTCAATCTTGTCACGCAGGTGGCTCACATGAACCATGACAGTCTTGGCAGAAACGATACTTTCCTGACGCCATACTCGTTCAAAGATTTCGTCAGCTGAAAAGACCCGGTTGGGATGGCTGGCAAGCAGGTATAAAATACCAAACTCTAAAGCGGTCAATTGAATCGGTGTGCCAGTGATCGTTTTAACTTCGTGAGAATCCTTGTTGATGGTTAACGGGCCGATGTCCAAAACATCTGGCGTGTCATTGGTGACATGCTCCTCAGTCCGACGAAGGAGAGATTTAACCCGCGCCATCACTTCAAGGGGATTAAATGGCTTGGTAACGTAATCGTCAGCCCCACTGATGAGGCCTTGAATTTTGTCCATGTCTTCAGTCTTCGCTGACAAAATGATGATTGGAATCTGGGAGTCTTTACGAACTTCCTTCACAACTTCAATTCCGTTCATCCCTGGCATCATGATGTCGAGGATCATCAAGCCAATATCTGATTCAGTTCGCAGACGAGTCAGCGCTTCTTGACCACTATAGGCAGAAACTGGCTCATACCCTTCGTTTCGAATATAGATTTCAAGCAGTTGAGCAATTTCCTTGTCGTCATCGACAACTAAAATTTTCATAATTTAATCAACCTCATTATCGTATTTACTATTATTTTATCATTATTATGTGCGTTGCTTTATCATTTAGCATCCAGTTCTGATTCTACACTTTTTAACAAATTCGACAACCATACTTGAAATGCTACTGTAAGGCGTTTGCACAACGTTTACAAGGATAGCAGGGAAAGCTTAAGAGGAACTTAAAGTTGGGAGAGAGTGTGCCGAGCAACGGTTTGACACGCCAGGTAGGCTAGGCATTTCGTGGCCGTCGGAGAGCTAAGGCTTCTCTGGTTTAAATCCCGGGTTTGGATTTGAATCAGAGAATCTTAGATCGCAGTGTCAGTTGCGTCGAAACACGTTTGGAGTGTGACGAAAGGCGGTTTGCTTCCGGTGCATAACCTAGGATAACTTTTTGAGCTGCAGGCTCGGAAAGTTATCCTAGGCTATGCGTAGGAAGCAGCCTTGAGGAACACGTTCTGGCTATGTAAAAAGAAAAAACAAAGGGTCAATATCATATAGCTGCCAAACAAAAAAGGCCAGGCAACCATAGTCGCCCAGCCAAACGCTATTCACTATATTTCGTTATGCAAGCCTTCCCCATCCGTTCGCGTCTCCCTTACATAAGGCAGATCGCCAATATCTTCAAACGGATGGTCGTGGAAATGGCCTGGACCCATGTGTGGTCCATGACCGTGGCCGTGATGCATGTGGTGCATTTCATGAGCCATTCGAGCACCATGCATCCCAACTGCTACCCCAGTGATGAACAACAAGCTCCCTATCACAATTGATTTTGCTTCCATATTTGCATCCCCTTAAATCAATTTCTGATCCTTCAAAATTTCTTCCAAGTACGTTCCTTTGACATGCTTCAGTAACCGCTGGATAACCATTTTCTCAGGCGCACTCAGCGGCAATTCCAGCAGAGATTTTTCATCATTCAAATAGTAAACCGAACTGAGAATGGCCCGAATATCAAATGAGGAATCAAAGACTTCCGGAACGCCACGGTCGACATCCAAAAGTTGATAAACGGCTTCCATTGCAGTTCTAACCGAGTATTCAGTCGTGAAAACAGTATCGCGCTTAGTCTCGGCGAAGTTGCCAATGAATGCCAAGTTCTTGGAGCCTGCCGGAACGACTAACGGCCGATCGCCTGCCTGACGTGGCATGAAGTACGAGGTGATGTAAGGCATGTGGGCCGGAATCGTGTTGGCTGATTTGGCAATGTCTTCGATCTGATCTTCAGGTACGCCAATGTGATACAGGAACTCCTCGCAAATTTCAATTCCTGAGCAGTCGGCGATCTTCTTTTGAACGTAATTACCTGGTAAGTCAGAGAACAAGCCGTATGTCCAAACAACTAATTCATTTGGTTTCTGCTGAGCAAAATGTGGCTGGCGGCTAACCGTCAATCCCATCAGCCAGTTCGAATCTCGAATCGACACTGGCCCACTGGTGACCAACTGGCCGCTGTGTGGATCTTTTTTGGTAATCTTTTGGATGTAGGGAACTACCCGGTCATCGCTAAATGTCGTGGTCGCAGAAATGACCCAGTTAGCCGGTGGAATGTTTTGATAGAACTTCTTTGGATGGCCGAAAGCCGGATCTTGTTTGGCCAGATTCTCCCAAAGTGTCCAAGCAGCACCAGTTGCGTGCTCCTTTGGTGCCGGATGGTCATTATCACCATACGTGGTGCTTTCGGTGATTGAGCCATTGGTGATGAACACCAGATCATTTTCAGAAAGGTCAATGTTCTTCTCAACACCATTCTCCACAATTTCCAGTTGTGAGGCGACTTTTTGACCGTCAGACGTTTCAACAACGACATTATCAACTGTCGTATTGAATTGGAAACTCACACCGCGATCTTCCAAGTATTTGACCATTGGTTTGATCAACGACTCATATTGGTTATACTTGGTGAATTTCAATGATGACATGTTTGGCAATGTGCCAACGTGATGCACAAATCTCATCAGGTAACGGCGCATCTCTGCAGCACTGGCCCAAGGCTCGAAGGCAAACATCGTTGACCAATCCAGCCAGAAATTAGATTTGAAGAAGTCACCACCGAAAACATCATTGATCTTCAAATTATCTAACTGATCTTCCGGTGTCATGACCAACTTGGCGATCTCTTCAACTGCTTTTCTGGATAAGGTAAATTTGCCATCGGTTGGAATTCGTTGGCCTCGTTTCTCGATTGCCCGGGCATGAGAAAAGCTGGGATCATCCTTATTCAGCCAGTAGAATTCATCCAAAACTGAAACATCAGGGTTCTCCAAACTCGGAATTGAACGGAACAGATCCCATAATGTTTCAAAATGCTGTTCCATTTCCCGGCCGCCCCGCACGATATACCCCTTGGCAGGATTATAGATGCCGTCCATGCTGCCGCCAGGTAAGTCCAATTCTTCTAAAATATGAATATTTTCTCCCGGCATCTGCGCGTCACGAATTAGAAAAACGGCAGCTGCCAGTGATGCCAAACCTGAGCCGATCAAATATGCAGACTTCTGGTCCACTCCGATCGGTTTCTTCGGTTTCGCAAACGCCTCATAATTACCATTGGAATAATACATACATATGCCCCCTTCAAAAAGCACATACACCATGTAACCGTTTACAGGGGTATTATAAACCCATCCTCAATGAGTGGGGTCAGATTTACCCAGCAATTTTGCGGACGCAAAAAAGCCTTGGCGCATCAAGCATCCAAGGCTTTTCGTTAACTTATTATTGAGCATCAGCTTCAAGAAGACTCTCTTGGAGGGCTGCTAATTTAGTGGTGACATATACTGGAAATTCGTCGGGATTAACCAACCGCTGAGTGGCGCTTGGAATCTCGGTGAGCTTTTGTTTGGAGTACTTCTGGATATCAAAGACGCTTGGGAAACTCATCTTCAAGTCGGATCCAGCTAGAACTTCATTTTGTAGCGGTTTGGCATCAAACTTCTCAATCCGTTGTTCCCGCTTGGTTGCCAATGGATTGGCTTTAACAACCGTGATTGGCTGGTCCAAAGATTCATCATTCAAAGCAATCACATCTGCAAAGGCCTTGTCCGTACCGGGCTCATACAAACGATATACTTGTTTGAGCCCAGGTAATGTGACCTTTTCACGACTGGCACTGACTTTAATCTTTGGGATCATCTTGCCGTTTTCAATCACGGCAGCCAGTTTGTAAACGCCACTTAAAACAGGTGATGAAGCACTGGTAATCAATTTTTCGCCAATCCCAAAGTTATCCAGCGGTGCGCCTTCATTTAGGAGTGAGGCAACAACGTGCTCATCCAAAGCATTCGATGCGGTGATCTTAACTTCCGGCAAACCAGCAGCATCCAACATCTTACGAGCTGCCTTAGATAATTGACTGATATCACCAGAATCAATTCGAATGCCAACTGGTTTGTGACCGTTGGCCTTGAGTTCCTTGAAGACCTTGATGGCATTTGGAACCCCGGACTTCAAAACGTCATAGGTGTCGACCAGCAAGGCAGCGTTGTCGGGGCATACTTCAGCCCATTTTTCAAAGGATGTCAATTCATCCGGGAAAGACTCAATCCAGGCATGAGCCATCGTCCCAGCAGCCGGAATACCAAATGCTTTGGCCGCCAAGACATTGGAAGTGCTGGAACAACCGCCAATGACAGCGGCTCGGGCGCCATACGTCGCACTGTCAGGTCCTTGCGCCCGCCGAGCACCGAATTCCATCACTGGCCGGCCACCTGCAGAATAAGTGATCCGGCGGGCTTTAGTCGCAATGAGGGATTGGTGGTTCAAGATGTTCAAGACCATGGTTTCAAATAGTTGCGTTTGCAACAGGGGTCCTTGAATTGTTAATAATGGTTCACGGGGAAAGACCGGGGTCCCTTCAGGAATTGCGGCAACTTTACAATCGAATTTAAAATCCTTCAAATATTCCAAGAAGTTCTCTTGGAACAGATTCAGTGATCGTAAGTATTCAATATCACTATCATCGAAATGGAAATTTTGGAGTGATTTGACGGCCTGCTCCAAGCCGGCAGCAATCACAAAACTACCATTATCAGGAACTTTGCGGAAGAAGACATCGAAGACCCCTTGCTCATCCGTGATGGTTTGACGGTAGCCATTGGCCATTGAAAATTCATATAAATCAGTCAGCATTGATAAATTATTCATAGTATTTCGACTCTTTCTTAGTTGATTTAAAGTACCTTTAACTTTTAATTAGTTAAAATAAAAGTTGTTTCAACTTTTATTCTACGTTACAACGACCAGCGTCAGATTTCAAGGATTTACGCACTCAAATGTGCCAATTTGTATAGTCGAGCCGGCCGCCCCGGGCCATTTACCTCACTGGAACCAATGTCGGTAAAGAGTTCCTGGTGGCTCTTCTTGAAGTTGGAGTTATCGATTTGTTCCACTCGAACTTTCAGAAATGGCGAATAAACTCTGCGGGCATCTTTGAGGGTGAATTTTCCGCCAAGGATTAAGAGAATGTTGGGTTGATAATCAAGTTTGTTACGAATTCGATCGCAAGCCACTTTTAAAATCCATTCATGATCAAAAGCCAAATGTTTGTCCGGGTCGGCATTGGTGCCGCCAAATTCAGAATAGTACGTCCGTTGAACTGGGCAATCAGTCGATTGGAAAATATGATCAGAGTCACTAAACGTATATGTTTTATCGGTGTAGCCCATCGTGAACCAACGGGCATCGGAAGCCCCATAGCCTGCCTTAAGTTGTGGCTTATCCGGTAAAAAAGTCATGTATCCTAGTGATAGTGCGCGGTCGCCAGGGGTTCGCAAAGGATTAGTAAAAGTGGCCAACTGTTCAGTGTGACTGCCGGACAGATCCATCCCGATCTTTTCCTTAACTAGCCGGAGTGCGGCTTCCTCGGCGCTTTCCTGGGCACGCATGAAAGTCTCTGGCAGCGCCCAATAATTATTGTAGGGATCGTTGTCGCGTTTAACCAACAGGATATTGACCCGGTTGGTGGCGTGGTCGAAGCTCCAGATTAAATTAGTGATCGTGATAAATGGCCGTTCGAGAATATTTTCTGAATCCAACGGTATGCCCTCCCCTGCCTAAATAATAAATGTTACTAATAGAATTATGATACTCCTAATTAGTAATAAAAATGATAATTGTTACAAATATTCACGAAATTTTAGCATTCCGGGTCAACAAATTCAGTTGGATACTGTCGCTGTACCTCAGTCGGTCGGCTCTGCCTGCTGTAGTGGCTTGG
>NZ_AZED01000011.1:62666-469562 GCF_001434145.1 Lentilactobacillus otakiensis DSM 19908 = JCM 15040
AACACTACTGCTGGCAATGCCGACCGACTGAGGCACAGCTACTTTGAAAATAAATTCAATGTGCTCAACACCGGAATAATAGTCAGAAAAATATACAACACCGCTACCAGTACCGTGAAATCCACAATCAGTAATGTAAAGGAATCCACAAAATAATTCGTAGACTCAACTCTTTGTGCCAGGATTTTGCTGGCTTGGTATTGCCAGCCATAGTGAAAGTGTTGTTGAAGCCGATGAAATCGGCGATTACAACACCTTTGTATTTCAAGACTACAGGCTTGAAATCAAAGCCACTATGGCAGGCGGAACCAAGCCAGCAAAATCACACCACTCGATAATCGTACATTTCAAAAATATTTGGACGCAAAAAAACAGGTCAATCGCAATCAGCGATTGACCTGCATCGATTTTAATTATGCTTCTGGTTTGTAGTTAGGAGCTTCTTTAGTAATGTTGACATCATGCGGATGAGATTCTCTCAAGCCGGCATTTGTAATTTGAACAAATTGCGCACTGTCGTTAAGATCTTTGATTGTAGCAGAACCAGTGTAGCCCATTCCTGAACGAAGGCCGCCGACCATCTGGAAGACGATATCGTTAATGCTGCCTTTGTATTCAGTTTCGCCTTCGATCCCTTCTGGAACCAATTTGTTGGCTTCACTGACACCGCCTTGGAAGTATCGGTCAGCTGAACCATGTTGTTGTTCCATGGCTGCGACACTTCCCATGCCACGGTATGATTTATATTTCTTGCCGTGGTCTTCAAAGACTTCACCAGGTGCTTCGTCAGTTCCTGAGAAGACACTACCAAGCATAACAGCATTGCCACCAGCAGCTAATGCTTTGACGATGTCACCTGAATATTGGATTCCGCCATCAGCGATGATTGACTTGCCCCATTTACGAGCAACACTGGCTGAATCATAAACGGCTGTGATTTGAGGAACACCAACTCCGGCAACCACCCGAGTTGTACAGATAGAGCCAGGACCAATTCCAACCTTGACTACATCAACACCAGCCTGGAAAAGGGCTTCGGTTCCGGCAGCAGTTGCAACGTTTCCGGCAATCAATGTGGTGTCAGGATAGTGATCACGGATTTCAGCGATCTTGCGAAGGACGCCAGCTGAATGGCCATGAGCGGTATCGATTACGATTGCATCGGCACCAGCTTTGAGCAATGCTGAGGCTCGGTCAAATGTATCTGCAGAAACACCAACGGCTGCAGCAACCAATAACGCATTGTTATCATCAACAGCAGCATTTGGTGTGTCAGCTGTTTTCTTAACTGCCTTGACCTTGGCGATCTCAGCAGCCTGATCTTCAATACTTAAGTTCTTGTGAACAACACCCATGCCACCAAGTTTGGCTAACGCAATTGCCATCTTCGATTCGGTAACCGTGTCCATTCCGGCACTTAGAAAAGGAACATTCAACTTTAAGTTGTCTGCCAATTGTACTGATAAATCCACATCATTTGGTAAAACATCACTCGCTGCAGGAATCAACAGCACATCATCAAACGTTAAACCTTTTTTACCGAATTTTTCATCCCAACTAACCATCTATCTCGCTCCTTCTTTAATGTTGATTGCTTAATAACTTATCATTTTCATTTTCGTTAATCAACGTATCAGATAAAATTCTCATACGCTTTTAATAAAAGTGAGGCGACTGTTAAGCAAATCGTTTTCTGAAATTGTATTGATTATACACGACTCCCCCGAATAAATAAAGGCTATTGTTCATGTTTTTTAAGTTCTTGAGCAATTATGTCTGACTTTCTAAGTATAATGTTCGTGTTTAAACCGTTTAAAGTATAAAAAATAAGGCTCACTCAAACAAAAGGTTGTTTGAAAAGCCTTATAAATCAATGTTTTAATTAGTTTCTTTAGAAAACGCCACCGGTAATGTTAAAACGCCGTTTAACGAAGAATGATCCAACTCCGGACAACACACCCAGCACAATATAGACAATTGGATTCAAAACAGGATTCATAACGGTTGGCAGGATTGATGACACAGTGAAGATTCCCATCCACACGATCAGGAATAAGACAACCAAGATAATTCGAATCCAGACAGAGTATTGGTGCTTGACGCCAGGTGTGAACATCATGGTCACAACTGGAATTCCAAGTCCAGCAACTGCAGCACTAATTAAAATTCCAGTAATTCCCATCATTGGTGCATGTTGGCCACCCTTGGTTGGCAGGAAGTAAAGAACCCCATACATCAAGAAGAAGATTGTCAAAAATAGAATGGCGTTGTAACCGGCATTCTTCCAGTAATCTCGACGTGGGTCTGCTGGACGTGCCGGTGGATGAACCGTCGTTTCGACCTTTTGATCAACAGTCCCCCACATATTTCGGGCAGTTTTTCCCGACTTTTGACCCTCCAACAATTCTTGAATCATTGTCTGGACGGTCTCATTTTTCTTGTCTGCAGACAGTTTGGTAGCGCCAAGTGCCTGGTTAAATTTAAACATGTATTCTGCATTTCGTTTGGTTAACCCAATATTCTCAAACTGGGAATGAATCACTTTTGTTGCGTGACTCCTGTCTTGATGAACCTGGGCATTCTTTGCACGCGCCTTATCATTTGCATTGCGCTTTGCTGTTTCATCGTTGCTACTCACTAGCTTCACTCCTTAAAATAAACGTCTTAAACGTTAAATCTGAATTCAACAATGTCGCCATCTTGCATGACGTAATCTTTACCTTCAAGACGCAGTTTACCTGCTTCTTTAACGGCTGCGGGTGTTTCAAATTTGTCCAGGTCATCAAAGGCCATAACTTCAGCCCGGATGAATCCTCGCTCGAAGTCGGAATGGATGATCCCGGCAGCTTGAGGGGCCTTGGTACCCTTCTTAAACGTCCAGGCACGAGTTTCCTTGCCACCTGCAGTGAAGAAGGTTTGTAAGCCAAGAAGCTTGTATGAGGCTCTGATAAGCCGGTTTAAGCCAGGCTCCTTAACCCCTTCTGCATCCAGAAATTCGGCTTTTTCATCGTCATCAAGTTGGGCAATTTCTTCCTCAGGACCCGCAGCAACCGCAATGGCTTCTGCGCCTTCCTTTTGAGCGAATTCCTTGATTTCTGGGAAATATTTAGAATTCTCAGGATCTGCCATATCGTCTTCAGCGATGTTGGCGACATAGAGAACTGGTTTGCTGGTCAATAAGAACAGGCCTTTGACAATCTTTTGTTCATCTTCATCAAAATCGATTGAACGAACTGAGCCACCGTCTTCCAGGACTGGCTTAATCTTTTCAAGCACGGCCAATTCAGCCTTGGCTTCTTTATCGCTCCCTTTAGCAGCGCGTTGAACTTTGCCCAAACGCTTGTTAACGGAATCCAAATCAGCAATGCCAAGTTCGAGGTTGATGGTGTCAATATCGTCTAAAGGATCTACCTTACCGGAAACGGTCGTGATGTTATCATCGTCGAATGCCCGGACAACGTGAACAATTGCGTCCACCTGACGGATGTTTTCAAGGAACTTGTTTCCAAGTCCTTCACCTTTGCTGGCACCCTTTACAATTCCGGCAATATCAGTAAATTCAAAAGTGGTTGGGACAACTTTCTTGGCTGGAATCAATTCTTGAATCCGGTCAAGACGCTTGTCGGGAACTTCAACCATCCCGACGTTTGGATCGATAGTTGCAAATGGATAGTTGGCCATTTCGGCTCCGGCCTTGGTGATGGCATTGAACAAAGTTGACTTGCCGACGTTTGGTAGGCCGACAATTCCTGCAGTTAAAGACATAACTTAAACGCTTCTTTCTGGTTTATTTTTCAGCTTTTTCAAGGATCTTTTTTAATTTATGATCAAATTCTCGTCTGGGCATCATTACAATGTGGCCGCAGCCGGTGCATTGAATCTTGATGTCTGCGCCCATCCGAATGATCTGCCAGCGGTTGGTACCGCATGGATGCGGCTTCTTCATTTCAACTAAGTCATTTAAATCATACATGGTGAAATCGCTCCTCTCAGGTAGAGTGTGACGAAGCCCGGTTTGCCCCCGGAGTGTAAGTCGGAAAAATCAATGATGAACGGTTTTGGTTCATCGTTGATTTTTTTGACTTACACAGTAGGGGGCAGGGCTGTCGGAACACATTTCAGCTAGGTAACAGGTGAGCTTGCACTACACCCCGTCGCCCATCTAGTCCAAATCAACCCCAAACATCTCCAAAATCCGGTTCAAATCATCGGTCGAAGTATACTCAATTTCGATCTTACCCTTGCCCTTCTTGCGAGATGAGTTAACGATTGAAACCGGCGTCCCAAATTTTTCTTGTAATTGCCCTTCTGATGCACGGACAAATGGGGACTTTCGGGTTGTTTTTTTCTTTTTGGAGGGCTTGTTGCCATTGATCTTGGCAGCCGCTTGTTCAAGCTGGCGAACTGTCAACGATTCATTAACCGATTTACGAGCCAACTTGATGAGTTCCTGCTTATTGTTAACGGACAATAGCGTTCGTGCCTGACCCATCGACAGCTTCTTATCTTCCAACATTTTTTTAACTTCAGTTGGCAGGCCTAAAATCCGCAGATAATTAGCGATGTAAGGCCGACTCTTACCCAAACGAGTGGCAACCTGTGCCTGGGTCAAATCCAAGCGGCTCATCAGCATGTTATAAGCTTCGGCCTCCTCAAGGGTGGTCAAATCCTCACGCTGTAAGTTTTCCATCACAGCAATTTCCATCATCTGTTCTTCGTTGGCGCTGCGGATAATGGCTGGAATCGTTGGCTGCTTGGCAATCTTGGATGCTCGTAGTCGACGTTCACCAGTTAGGAGTTCAAATGACTCGACTTCTGGATCCGGTTGACGAACGATGATTGGTTGGAAAACCCCGGAATTCTTGATTGAATGAGCTAAATCTTCCAGCGCTTTCTGATCAAAATGATGCCGTGGCTGATACGGGTTGGGCTTGATCGTGCTGACCTTGAGATCAATCACGTCTTCCTTACTCGTATCAACATTATTGTCTTGGAACAGGGCTTCAATTCCCTTCCCAAGACCGGTTAACTTTTTCTTATTCGCCATGGTTTGCCAGCACCTCTTTTGCCAGATTCATATATTTCTCTGCACCTTTTGACTTTGGGTCGTAATCCATAATTGGCAGACCATAGCTTGGTGCTTCAGATAAGCGGACGTTTCTTGGAATAATTGTGTCATAGACTTCGTCCTTGAAGTATTTGCGAACTTCAGTGTTAACCTGTTCACCCAAATTCGTGCGGGCATCGTACATGGTTAACAGGACGCCTTCGATCTTCAAATTAGGATTGAAATGTTTCTTAACCAATTGAATGGTATTCAACAGTTGGCTCAATCCTTCCAGGGCATAGTATTCACTCTGAACTGGGATCAAAATTGAGTTGCTGGCAGTAAATGCATTAATGGTGATCAATCCAAGCGAAGGCGGACAATCGATCAGTACAAAATCGTATTGGTCCTTGACGACATCCAACGCTGCTTTTAAGCGGGTTTCACGAGCCATCTGCGGTGTCAATTCAATCTCGGCCCCAGACAACTGAATGGTAGCTGGCACGATATCCAAACCTTCGTGTGAAGTATGGACAATCGTTTCTGCCATCGGCTCTTCGTTGACCAGCACATCATAGATATCTTTTTTAATGTCGGCTTTGGAAACCCCGACACCACTGGTTGCATTACCTTGGGCATCGGCGTCGACCAAGAGAATTTTCTTCCCTAACGAAGCCATCCCGGCACCCAGATTCACCGCCGTGGTGGTCTTGCCGACACCGCCCTTTTGGTTCGCAAGCGCAATTACGTATGTCATCTTTCATCCCTCCTCATCGTTTGATTTGATCCAGTGGTTCCCGGTTGGGGGTTCCTGGCTTTCTTGGATATTTTTTCGGTGTGTCTTTAACCTTATCAATCACAATGATATGTCTTTCTTCATCAGAAATCGGCAGGGAAAATTCAAAGTCACCAGAAACTTTAGCGCCCAATAATTTAATGGCCGGTTCAGCATCAGCAAGTTCCCCTTCGGCTTTGGCAGCCTTTAAAGCCACCATTTTGCCACCGACTTTGGCTAATGGCAGACAAAGTTCGCTTAATACTGTTAGACGAGCGACAGCCCGAGCAGTCACCAAATCATACTGCTGACGGTGCTCTGATTTCTTGCCGCCAAATTCTTCTGCACGGGCATGAAATAATTCCACGTCTGTCAGATGTAACTTGTCGACTAAAGTTTGTAGAAAGTTAATTCGCTTATTCAATGAATCAACGATCGTGACCTTGAGTTGTGGAAAGAGAATTTTTAACGGTAATGACGGGAATCCAGCTCCAGCTCCCACGTCACAAATTGCTAACGGCTCTGTTTGGATCTGTGAAACAAAAAAGGCTGGCGTAATGGAATCATAGAAATGTTTGAGATAAACTTCAGACTTTTCTGTTATCGTGGTCAAATTAACGTGCTCGTTAACGGCCACCAACAGCTTAAAATAGGCATCGAACTGATCCATTTGCTGATCGGTGACTTCGATACCTTTATCCAAAAGTGCTTTTTTGAATTGATCATTGTTCATTCTTAACTTCTCCTGATGTGTGAAACAATCTGTTTCACGTCTTATTATACTTTACCTTAAAATTGCTTTACTGACAAGGTAACCACAGACATTTGTTTGAGCATACATATTTAATTTTAACATGTTTCGAAAGGGATTCCTGTTGTTTGGTAAATTGTTTTAAAGCCAGAATGAGGGATGGCTGCCTGTAGTTCGCCAGACGTCTTAGTGACAACCATCGGCGATGAATTTCAAAAGAATGGTTAGATTTGACGGTTCACTAAAAAGAGCAACCAGTCGCCTGATTGCTTCAACCGAAGATTATTAATTTTATTCTAGCTAAAATTTAAAATGTGATTCAACCACAATATAATCAATAATCTATTCTCCCAAATACATGTAAATCATTGAAATCAGCCCATAAGTCCGCACGGTTGATTTCTTTTCCTCGGCTTGCTTCTCACTCACTAGTTCCTGGTAAAGGGCTTGATTCTCATTCGAAGTATTTTGCATCTCAATGACCTCCCTTCTATTTCATAATACACCCATTTTCATATTCGATTAAAACTAATTTTAGGTGGTCCAAATAAAACCACATACTAAAAGCCGAGGCAAAAGTAAACCAACCTTTGTCTCGGCCTCACTATGAATCGATTAAAATAATTTGACGGGCGTCTCATCCCTATGCCCAAATTCCCGCACATGTTCTTGGACGATTTCCGCCACCACCTGGGCCGTTTTAGCCATTGCTTCAGTGCCGACATACTCATATGGACCGTGGAAGTTATCACCGCCATTGAAGAGATTGGGCGTTGGAATTCCTTTCGCAGTAATTGCGTTGCCGTCCGTTCCACCTCTAAATGGCGTAATGTTTGGCTTGATTCCCAGCCGATCATAGATGTTCAAAGCCAAGTTAACGATGTATGGATGCTTCTTCACAGTATCGCCAATGTTTTGATACTGTTCGTTAATTTTCAACGTCACTCGAGGGGCCTCAAAGCGATCATTAATCTGATCAACAATTTCCCGCAGCAATTCCAAATTACGCTGATATTTTTGGGTGTCAAACTCTCGCACGATTAAATTAATGTGTGCTTCAGCCACCGTTGCACCCATATCGGTTACCAAAATGAAGCCTTGATGATCGCGACTCTTTTCCGGGACTTCATCTTTAGGCAATGAGCTGACAATTTCATTTGCCAATGTCACAGCGTTGACCATCAAACCATAAGCATCCCCTGGGTGAACGGCAGTCCCTTGAATATCAATTTTAGCTTCGGACGCATTAAATGTCTCCGCTTCAATTTGGCCAGGTTGACCGTTATCCAAGGTATATGCAAATTCGGTACCAAATTCTTTGGCCGGAAATCGTTTGGCACCCCGCCCAATTTCCTCGTCAGGACCAAAGGCAACTTTGATCTCACCATGTTCAACTTCAGGATGGGTTAAGAAGTACTTGAGGGCACCGAAGATTGCGGCAATCCCCGCTTTGTCGTCCGCACCAAGTAAAGTCGTGCCGTCAGTGGTAATCACGCGTTGGCCAACATATTTCTTGAGCAGTGGAAATTCTTTTGGGCTCAAAACAATCTTTTTCTCTGCATTCAATACAATGTCGCCACCATCGTAATCAGGATGAACTTGCGGCTGAATATTTTCAGCATTGAAATCCGCCGTGTCCAAGTGGGCAATGAAGCCAATCGAGCTTAAATCCTTGTCCGAATTACTGGGTAAAGTTCCAAGTACATAGGAATTTTCCGGTTCATACTTGGCATCTTTAATCCCCAGTTCCTGAAGATCCTTCTCAACCATTTTAGCTAACTTCACTTGACCAACAGTTGTCGGTACGGTGTGACTGCTAGCGTCCGACCGTGTATTGACCTTGGCGTATTTGATGAACAACGATTCAATTAATTCGCTATCGAAATCTGATATTTTGCTCAATTAGGTTCACCTACTTTGCAATATATGTTGTTTTCCAGTCGTAAGGAACACCAGCTGGGTTGTAAACAACGTTCTTAACATTCTTACGTAGCAATTGTGACTTTGCTACTTGATAGAGCGGAATTGTTCCCTGATCATTCATTAGTGTTTTTTCAGCTTGAACCAAGTTATTCCAGCGCTTTTCGGGTTGATTACCAAATTTATTTTCAGATTGATCAAGTAAGGAGTCATACTTTGAACTCTTATAACCACTGGTATTGTAACTAGAACCTTTTTCGAAAACATCTAAGAAATTAATTGGATCGGCAAATACTGATTGCCAAGTTTGAACAGTGGTTTGATAGTTCTTCGCTGCCTGTTTTGAAATCAATTGTACGAATGGAATCGACTGAACTTGAATTTTCACTCCAGGAAGCTTTTGCAAGTCGGCTTGGATAAATTCTGCAGCATCTTTACTACTGTCGGTGTCAGAGGTTAACAGTGTTACATGGAGTTGCTTAATCCCAGCTTGTTTATATCCCTTTTTCAACAAAGTTTTTGCTTGTTTCAAATTGTAACTAACTGCATCTTTTACATAGGCTTCCTTGTCAAAGGCTTCACCTGTCTTGGGATTATTTCCCATCTTGGAAGGAACGAAGCCTTTCAATGGAACTGATCCATCTTGCAAAACATTCTTAGTCAACTGCTCCCGGTTGATTGCTAAAGAAAACGCCCGGCGAATATTAAAGTTCTTGAATGCTTTCACTTTATTTTGGTTTAAATCTAACCGAGTGGTGGCAGTTGGTAGGCGTTTTACAAAGTTAGGGTTGTGTTGATTGTTCTTTACTTGCTGTCCACTTAATAATGTGGCATCAGTTTTCTTAGCTGTAAATAAATTGTAACTGGTAGTTGTATCCTCTGACACCAATTCATTAATTTTATTCAAGTGAACTGCTTTTTTGTCCCAGTATGAATTATTCTTAGCCAAAGTCCATGATTTGCTAGTCCCACTCCATTTGGTTAACTTGAATGGTCCGTTTGAAACTGTATATTTTGATGCTGTCCCATATTTGTCGCCAAACTTTTTGACAGCATTTTGATTAATTGGGAAAAACAACGGCCAAGCTAATAGCTTTTTGAAATATGTAACTGGTTTGGTCAGCGTAACTTCAAGTTTGTATTTACCGTCTGCCTTAATTCCAAGAGAACTAACTGGCTTCTTGCCAGAATTAATTCCTTCAGCATTCTTCACTTGGAAGAAGTAAAATGCATCTTGAGAAGCAGTCTTCGGTGCCACCGTTCTTTGCCATGAATAGACAAAGTCTTTAGCGGTGACTGGATCGCCATTAGTCCATTTAACGCCCTTACGCAAATTAAATATATAGTGTTTGCCGTTATCAGTGATTGAAGTTTTCGTTGCCAAGGCCCCTTTGGGCGTTCCATTCTTATCCAAGCGATACAGTCCTTCTTGGGTGTTCATCAAAACATCAAAGCTCAAAGTATCTGTCGCTTTCGAAATATCAGCTGTGGCAAGGGCTGTATTTTCAGTCCAGTTAAGTGTTTGCGTTTTAGCATATTTACCAGTACCACCGTTGTTTGACTGTGAGGTTTTTCCACAACCAGTAAGAATTAAAATCGTTGCGAGTGCTGTGGAAGCTGCGAATATTTTCTTTAAGTTCATAAATTTAATTCCTCCAAATAATTGTCATTTTTTTACTTGTCTGATCATTTCAACTTGTGAGCATCGCATCTGATATTTCATAAAATCATCCCCTTAAATATGAGAAAACAAAAAGCGTCCCTTAGCCCAACTATGGACTAAGGGACGCTTACGCGCGTTACCACCCTGTATTCGTGTATTAGAAATACACCTCGACGGCACCACTTGGAATCGATACCCGGCAAAATAACGCTTGCTAACGAGTCATCGGCATTGACCGATAACTTGTTCGGAGCTCATCTTCATTATCTTAGTAATTGAACCTCTCACCAAACGGCTCTTCTCTTTAAATTACGTTGATAACTACTCTTCTCGTCATCACATTGTTCTCATGTGTTTTTAATGTTAAATCCATTATGCCAATTTGGTATCAACGTGTCAAGGGCTAAACTAATTACATTTTGGCAAGTTCGGCCATGACTTCTTGAACAATCTTGTTTCCAAATACTTCATCAGCGGATTTCTTGAGAATTTTTTGCTGAGTTGCTTTGGACAATTTATTGCCATGTACATTTTTTATGAAAGTTGTCTTTATTTGTTTGTTATCTTGCATACCTTTTCACTCCTACTATTTAGGAAAATCGTCCTTTAACTGCTCTATCGTATTCCAATCTTCATTGAACAAATTTAATCTAACGTTATCAGAAATATAGCTTGAAATCTCTTCAAAGTCAACTGCTTTCACTGCAATCTGAACTGAAAAATCAATCAATTCTTGTCTTAAGCCCTTATGAAAAATGAAATCATATCCGTTCGAATGAAGAAAAACCAAAGTAGCGACCATCGCTGTTCTCTTATTTCCATTTGAAAATGCCTGAAGCCCGGCACTCTGAGACCACAAATAAGTTGCTTTATTCAAAATTGTGGGGTGCCGATTTACACCATACATATACGGATTATTTAATGTATACGCCACATTTTCTATATGTCCACGATCTCGGATGCCATACTCTCCGTACACACCATCTTCTTTATATATTTGTTGTGCTTTAGAATTATAATCTATCAAGTTTTCAACGCTTGGCGCCACGGTTTCAATGGGAAAAAGAAAAATTCGATTTTTGATTTGTTGGTTGTACAGAACATTTAAAGCGAAAGCTTCGAAGTCAACATCAAGTTTAACTGGAACAATTTGATCAACCTCGTCATCACTCTGCTCCGTATACGTTTTGATTAACAGATTGATAACTTCTTGCTGCTGTTCCGGGGTGTCAAACGGCGTAACTAGTTGCACAGAATATTGAACATTTTGGAAATATGAGCCTTTAATCTTCCCCTTCCCAAAATTGATGGGTTTCAGTTCATCTTTGAAAGAATCTTCGTGTGTCATTCAATATAACCTCGTCTTAAGATTTCAAATTATAGTCCACATATATTATATACGAAAGTGAGCTCTACAATATTTTATTGCACTCAATTATTCACCCCAGCTTGAAATATACCGTTTCAGTAGCTCGCCCTTCAGTCCCTCGGCATTGCCAGCCATAGTGAAAGTGTTGTTGAGCCGATGGAATCGGCGATTACAACACCTTTGTATTTCGAGACTATAGGCTCGAAATCAAAGCCACTATGGCAGGCGGAGCCGAGGAACTGAAGGGCAGCGGAAGGTGCCCACAAAAAAAAGCGGCCAGAGACATTCTGGCCGCAAACAATTTTTACTTATTAATCTTAGAAACTTCTTCCAAGAACCATTTATTGAAAGCCTCAGCATCAATATCCACACAAACATTGGCATTGGTCTGACCATCATGATAGGCACCACGGATATCGCCGACGGTTTCACCAATGGCAGGACCATCAGTCACAATGTCGATCCACATTTTCTTAGTGGTGATGGCTTCAGGATGAAGCAGGTAGAAAATAGTATTCACATCGTGCATCGCGATTCCGTCAGAACTGTTGTCACCATCATGAATGATAATGTCATGCAGCATCTTACCGGTTTCGTTCATGTGCTCAAGCTTGCTGAGAGAGTCAGGGGTCAGCAAGGCCTTCATGGTAATGTCCAAGCCGACCATGGTAATCGGAATGCCAGAATTGTACATGATTCGAGCAGCATCCGGATCGGTGAAGACGTTGAATTCAGCAGCAGAAGTCATGTTACCTTTGCCGAGTGAGCCACCCATTGCAACGATTCGTTCGATGTGATCTTTGACTTCAGGGTATTCGCTGAACAGTAAAGCGATATTGGTATATGAGCCAGTTGGCACCAACGTAATCTTTTCATCGCTGCTCATGATGGTTTCCCGTAAAGCTTCAACGGCGGTCACATCCAAAGGCTTTGGCAGATCTTCAGGAAAATCATAGCCAGGCATCCCTGACTCGCCATGGATTCGGGCAGCATCTTCAAATTCCTTGATCAGTGGCTGCTTGGCACCTTCAGCAACCGGCACCTTCTTGTTAAAGAAGCGGACGATCTTCTGCGCATTCTTGGTTGTCTTGTCAACAGTGACGTTACCGGCAACGCTGGTAATCAATTTCAAATCAATCTCAGGATCATTCAGCGCCATGGTCAAAGCGGCAGCATCATCAATTCCGGGATCAGTATCCATAATAATTTTGATGGTCATGATAAGTTCCTTTCCAAACAATATTTGTCGATATCAAACGCTTACAATCAACTCCTAACAAGAAGCGAACCGCAAAGTCCGCCCACTTGCTACTTCTATAATAAGGCACTAAGCACCAAATCACACAAGAATAAAAATCCTAATACATAAGTTGCGACAGTCAATTCTTTTTGCCTGCCGGCAGCAATCTTTAAGATTGGATAAACAACGAATCCAAACGCCAAACCAGTGGAAATACTACTGGTAAATGGAATCAAAACAACAATCAGAAACGCTGGGAACCAATCGGAAAAATCAAACATATTAATTCGACTGAGCTGGTTCATCATCAAGGCACCAGTAATGATAATGACGGGTGCAATCGCTGCTTGAGGCACGAAGGCCAACAGCGGGATAAAAAACAACGAAATGGCAAACATGATCCCGGCGACGATTGACGTCAAACCGGTACGGCCGCCACTCTCAATTGCCGAAGCACTTTCCGCAGCGGCAACCGTGGGGCTAGTTCCCAGAATTCCGGAAAGAAAACTGGTCACAGAACTGGCCTGAAATGCCTTTTTGAATTTCTTGGGATTCGGCATGATGCCTTCCAAAAGCCCCATCGATTCAAACACCAAGATCATGGTCATCGAAAACACAGCGAGAATAAATGGAATCGTGAGAGCATTGCTAAAATTCCCTTTGGCAACAATCGACGAATACCGCCCAATATCACCAATCCCAACGGACGGTGATACCTGATCCTTGATGCCAAACAAAATTCCAACAACGGATGTCACCAGAATTCCAATGAAGAAGCCACCGGTGATGTTGCGGACAAACAAGAACAACGTGAGCAGCAAGCCAAACAGCGCCAATAAGGTTGCCGGTTTGGTTAAATCACCAAGCGCCAGAATTGAGTTGGTTCCCTGTTTGATCAATTGAGCCTTTTCCAGCCCAATTTCCACTAAGAACAATCCAATGCCGGCGGTAATCCCCGCTTTCAAAGTTTCCGGAATTCCCTTCGCCAAAATCTCACTCAATTTGGTGAATGCGATCAAGACGTAGATAATACTGGAAACAATTGAAATGGCTAAAGCTTCCTGCCAAGACAGGCCCATCGCCACAACCACTGTATAAGTGAAGAAGGCGTTGACCCCCATTCCAGGCGTCAGAATGACTGGCGCATTGGCCCAGAATCCCATAATCAAGCAGCCGATGAACGAGGAAATAATTGTCGCAAACACACTTAAGTCGGTCGGAATCCCAGCATCTTTTAAAATCATCGGATTCACAATGATGATGTAAGAAATCGCGAAAAAGCCTGTAATTCCGGCAATCAATTCTCGTTTGACCGTTGCTTTATCTCGTATAGCCTCACGAAGAGGCAGCCGGTTAGCTACCTCTTCTTCTCTTTGTAACTTATCCAAAAATAAAACCTAACTTTCTAGTTAAAAAGTTTACCAAACGAATAATCCAACGATTCCGGCAGACATCAAGGATACCAAGATACCTGAAAGAAGCATTGTACCAACGTTTTTACTGATCAAATCGTTCTTTTCCTTGTCAACCAATCCTTTGAAGGCACCGATAATCATACCGGTCGTTGAGAAGTTGGCGAATGAAGTGATGAAGACAGTTAATTGTGCTTGGTAGTGAGCTGGGAAGATGCTGAGGTTGTTGATGGTACCGGCAATCTTACCCATAACAACGAATTCGTTGGTAACTAACTTCATACCCATGAATTGTGCGAACTGGAATGCCTGGCTGACATCCAGACCCATTAACCATGCAAATGGGAACATGATGATTCCTAAGATATGTTCCAATGATAACCATGGGTTAAACAAAGCCAAAATCTTATCGATCAAAGCAGCCAAAGCAACAAAGGCGATAACGTTGGCAGCAATGATTAAGATCAAACGGCCGGCACCCAAGATTGAGTCACCCAAGAATGAGAAGTATGGTTCACGTTTACCGTTAGCTTGAACGTCGCCGGATTCAACAGCGGCTTCGCTAACACCTGAGCCACCCATTTTAGCAACAGTATCTTCTTCAGGAGTAACTTTAACGGGGTTTAATAAACTAGTGATAATCAAGGCGTTTAACACGTTCAATGGAACGGCAGTCAAAACATATTGGCCAGGAACCATTTGTGTATAAGCACCGATGATTGAGGCGGTAACACATGACATTGACATCAAAGCCAAGGTCAAATTACGTTTTGCTGACATTTGCTTTAATTGAAGTGATGAAACGGCAAGTGCTTCAGTGTTACCTAAGAACATCATTTCAACGGCAAAGAATGATTCGAACTTTGGAGCGCCGGTGATGAATGAAAGTCCACGGCCGACCCACTTGATGATCCATGGTAATACTCCAATATATGTAAGAGTATCAAACAATGGCACAATCATCAGGATTGGCAGTAACGCGCTGGTGACAAAGTTCATTGATTTGGCAGTTCCACCAAATTGTGGGGTAACCCAGTTAGGCAAGGCAAAATTGATTCCTTGGTAGGCAACTTGAACTAACCAGTTGAATCCGTCGGCAGCAGCTTTAACTGCGTCACGGCCCCAAGCAAAACTAGTCAATATCCATGCAAGAACAAGGTTAATAACTAAAACAACGGCAACTGAACGCCAGTTGATACCTTTTTTGTTATTTGAAAACAAGAAAGCAATTCCAAGGTATACGGCGACACCCAGAATATTGACCAGTAAATATGATAATTGCATATTCTGAAATCCTCTTTTCTGAATTTTAAACGACAATAATTGCTAAACAACGATGAAGATGACTAGCTATCCCCCTCTGTGATGGAATTGGTTTTATAAATTAAACCCTAAATGATGTGCGGTGAACTATTTCAATTCACCAAGAAAACTATGCCCAATGGACTCATTGGAAAAGTCGAGGCCAAAGATTTCACCAATCGTGGCACCTACATCTGCAAGTGTTCTTCTGATACCTAGAGCCTTGCCCTCAGGCAGAGAAGAAACGTATGCAATCAGTGGCAGGTATTCACGAGTTGGTGTAACGGCAAGGGCTGGGTCATTGGCATACGATGACGTAATGATCAAAAGATCAGTGCTGTATAACTCACGCATTAAGCGTGCCAAATGCTGATCTGCCAATTTCAGAGAATCAATGCAGCCCTTGCGATCGCCGGTGGCCGCATTTTCCTGGAGCCCCATGGCGCGAAAATAAAGCAGCCCATTATTAGGCTTGATCACCTGTTGATGGAGCTGATAAAAGCCGGCTTCATCGGTGTTAACAGGAATGACTTCGGCCTCATTTTGATTGGAAAGGTAACTCTGATAGTTGCTGATCAGAATCGAATGAACCCCCAGCAAGCCGACAATTGAATCAATCACGCTGGTCGTCCGGGTGGCCGCTTGAAAATCAAACATTTCCCGTAACCCACTGAGTTCTGAATTCTCTTCACTCTTGCTGCGGATCTTGCCGAAAAAGCCAATCGGTTCCTCAACTGGTGGCAAGCCGACAACTGGATCAGCGTAACGAATGTTTCCCAGTCCCATCCGGCTTAAAGTAGGCAACTGAAAGTCAGTCCCCTCCAAAGTCGCAATGTGACCCAATGTGTCCGCTCCAACTGATTCATATCGATTTGCGTCGCTGGCCTCACCGACACCTAAAGATGCCAAATCAAGAACAATCACTCGACGAAAGTTCATTAGAAGCTTCCTTTCCAGAACAAAAATGTGAAATAGAAAAATATTCTATGTGAATAGAATACCGCATTTGAGAAGTAAGTGGAAATAAAAATCACGAAATGACGTGAGGTAATACGGTTTACTTTAATGATTGCGTTTTCATTATATCAAAGTGTTTTGATCGCGTAAACAGAAATATTTTGCCTGGGTGGGATTTATGGAATTTGTCTGGTTTGGGTTTTGAGAATGGGAATTTGTTGGATGAATTTTTGGGGGTTAGTGGAGTTTGTTTGTGGGATTGTTTGGTGGACCTTGTTTGTGGAGTTTGTTTTATGTATTGGTTGTTTGGTGGTTCTCTGTTATCTAGCTGAAATGTGCTCCGACGACCCTGCCCCCTACTGTGTAAGGCAAAAATTTTAACGATGAACAAGAACCGTTCACCATTAAAATTTCTGCCTTACACTCCGGGGGCACCCGGGTCTCGTCGCACTCTACAAAAAAATAGGATTCAAACTCGCTTTTTGAACTTGCAAGTTTAAATCCTATACGGAAGGGAACTTTGGGGTAAATACCCACTTCATTAAAACTTTAATGTCTTATCGCCTCAATCTAACTATTTGTTGATCCAACTGCCGCAAACTTTAATCATTTTTCACGTTTTTACTTTATTGATAAATTTGCCGTGGTGTCAACATTTTGGTTCTTCGTGCAACTAACATACTTGGTACAACTGCTTGATACCGGTACATAAACCTAAGGTGCATGGTACTTGTTAATCGTGAACCTTAAACTTAAAACCTTTTGGAACTTTCATCAACTTGATATCACATCAATTTGATATTCGAAATGAATCTCTCAGACTCACTACAAGTGACCTCTGTACATAACCCTTTTCAATTACTCCACTAGGTTTTCAATAGCGAACCATCGAATTCATATTTGAACATGTGTGACTCATAACATTATATTCAAACACTTAATCACCTGAATTAACCTTCTGTTATTTTAAACTGTAACAATTTGAAACTCTGTGAATCTTTGAAACAATCGGCTAAATAAAACATTCTATTCGAACTTCCATGCTTCTATGAATCGTGAACCTCAAACTCTTAAAACTTAAAATAAACAACTATGCGTTCTACATGTGAAACATTTGAAAATAATCCTGTGACATAACAACATATTAATCTTGGATCAGAGAACATTCAAAGTAGGCTGAAACCCCTATGCTTCGAACTTCTTTTCCCTTCCTTGACTATATAATATCATATCTGTAAGCGTTTGCAAGTATTAAATACTCTTTTTTTGAATTTATTTCGGAACGTTGCTTTCACGCGGTTCAGAGCATCAAAAAACACGGTTGCTTAGACGCTCAACCGTGTTCTGTCTTCGTTATTATTTAAAAAGAAATCTCAATGGATCAAAGGCAATAAACGTAACCCCGGCAACTGCGATGACCGCCAAAGTTGCCATGACGGGAAGGGTTTCAGAAATCCCAGTCGAATCGTGTTCCATGTACTTAACATGCTTGACTGGCGTGGTCAAAGTTGCCTTACTGCCAGTTACGGTTGTAATCGTACCGGGCTTCTGGGCTGTTTTCAAGACATGACGGTAAATCGTGTTTGAAAACGCGTTAAATGTCAGTAGTTTGGTCTTATTGCTCGTAATCGCACTCGCCGCCTTGACTGCCTTTGGATCACTGTTCGTGACCTTATCAGCAAAGGTATCGCCTACAATATCGTTATGGACGTTTGAGCTCTCAATAATTGTCTGATCAGGGACAATCAAAGTCTCTTCAGTCTTGCCAGGTTGGGCTGTATCTGGCGATTCAAGCACAACCGTCGAATCGTCAGGTGTGTCTACTGCAGATGATGCAGTTTGAGCTTGAACATCTGAATCAGATTTATCGGCATCTGGGATAACCTTATCGACAACGGTTTTCACAACATTATCGATTGCGTCATCCCCTGCGCCAACTACTGAAGCGCCAGCATTTAAATCACTGCTGGTCGCGCTGGATGAACTGGTTGCAGAACTGGTACTCTCACTAGCAGTGCTTTCTGACTCGGAATCAGCTTGTTGGGTAGTTGTCTGTTGTGGTGTGGCAGAACTAACCGAGCTTTCGGAAACCGCAGTCGTTTCACCCTTGGCATCGCTAGTATCGTCATTATCCGTTGGTTTGACCTGGTTATCCTTGGCATCACCATATGTAGTCGTCACGCTACTGCTGTCAGAATTTTTGTTTGCTTTAGAATCATCAAGTTGACTGCTTGAACTGCCCTCAGAATCAGTGTCTGCAGAAGTGTTGGATGACGTCCCGTTTGCTGGGTTGGCAGACACAGTCGACTTGGAATTACTGATTGATTGAACTTCCGTCGATGACTGCGTTGAGCCGGTAGTAGCAGCTTGTGCCTGAGTACCTACCCCAAAACCGCCAAAGACTATCAACGAAAACAACAGTGTTAACCTGTATTTTGATTTCGTATTCATTATTTATTGACTCCCCCGGTTACATACTTGTCAAATCTCAAGCTTGTGAATCTTGCTAAAAGTAAGCATAATTGATTTACTAAAAATAAGCAAGTTGTGCGCAAACTCTTCACTTGAGTGTAAGCGGTATGTAAGGGTTTCGTAACAATATCATGCTAAAGTAATACATAGTTGAAATTTTATGAGGAGATAATCAATATGAATAAACGTTTTTACATAGCGACTGCGATTACAGCCGCCTTGGGGGTTGCGGCATTGATGACGCCTGCTCACGCCGCAGCAACGGATCCGACGACTCCGACTTCAACAAGTTCGTCCAGTACTAAATCAAAAACATCAAAGGATACCACGCCAAAAGTCATCCCGGCAGCGACCATCGTCTCTACTGAAGATTACGACCAGCCGCTTCCCTACCATATGAAGTCCGGCTATGTCTATACCACATCCGGCTTGAACAAGACGCTGGGATCCGCTAAAAACTTTGCCAAGATTACCTGGTACACTTATAAAAAAGCTGTCATCGACCGCTCTGCACAAGGCAAAGGCAACTCTGTCTGGTACTATGTTAAGAGTGGTTCCGGTAAGCAAAGCGGCTGGGTTTGGCACGGCAGTCTCCAGGATATTTCGGAAGGAACGTTTAACATCGCAATGAAAAATAGTGACTACTTCAAATCAGATAAAATAATCACCATGGGGGATTCAATTACTGCCGGTTACGATGGCTATGAGACTTTGGATGCCGGTTACCCAACCTGGCTGTCCCGTTACCTTGGTACCACGGTTGATAACGCTGCTTATAACGGTGCCTTCTTATGTGATGCCGGCGATATGTCAACGCCTGGTGATCTCGGCACAACTGTCAGTGACACCAACTTCGCCAAATACGACGTTGCCACGATTGCTTACGGGACCAACGACTACGGCCATACGGATTCAACTATTGATCAGATTAAAAATACTTTGGATTCCAACATCAAGAAGATGAAGGCTGAAAATAAAAATTTGATTATTTATGGGTTCCTGCCAATCACTCGTTATGATAATAACCAAAATTCAGATGACATTGTTGGCCAAGCCGGCTATACAATGAATGAATTGCGAGCAGCAGAAGCGCAGGTTTACGAGGATAACAATGTGCCATACCTCAACTGGGCAGACGTTGATCCTGATTTAATCACCGACGCCAACCACATCGACCGTTTCAACGATGGTCGTTTGCATCCCGCAGCCAAAACTTATCAGTTGATGGCAAGAGATATTGCCAAGTTCATGATTGACAATTTCCCAAAGGATCAGATTAAGAAGTCGACTTCGACTAAGAAGACAACCACTAAATCAACCACCGCTACAAAGAAAACCACAACGAAAACATCAACTAATTACTAATCGCGCATCAATAAAGGCAGGTTTCCAAAATCAGGAGACCTGCCTTTTTGTTTTTGCATTTAGTTAAATGGCCGGGCAATCCCAGCAATATCTGAGCGTTGTCCATTACGAATCGGCTGAACCATGATTCGTGGCGGCCAGCTTTCGATCACTTTGTTTTTACCAAGATAAATTGCCACGTGCCAAATGACGTGAGTACCCGGTTGGTAATAGAACACCAGGTCACCTCTTTGACGATGGGAATAAGCAACGTGTTTGAATTTCTTGGATGCCCACAAGTTTCGCGAGTTCCATTCATTACCAGGATAGGCATGGTGAATCGAACTAGTTGGCAGTGGATTGATACCGCCTGCATATAGTCCCTGCATCACCAATCCAGAGCAGTCAGTTCCATACTTGGGGCTCGATGAAGAACCAACCAAATATGGATTGCCCATGTAACGGTAGGCTTGATGAATCATTGCTTCAATGTGGGCTGAACGACCGTTCCACGCATGGGCTTTCAATGGGGCAACATAACTATCAATCCCCGTCCAAGCTTTTTTGGAAAAGCCCATCTTGAGCCATGTCTTTTCGTTGACGTTTCCGGTCACTTTCAAATGGTGCCGCTGTTGAAATCGTTTGACGGCGTTATAAGTTGCTTGGTTATATTTATCGTAACCTGCAAAAGTGCCCATCTTGCGCATAATATACCAGGTCTTGATCCCCTCGTAGTGACGTTTAACAGTGTAACCAATCTTACCAAATGGCTTAATCTGCGTGTAATTGACTTGGTAATACTTTTTCGGGTTCTGATAGCCCTTGGTCTTGACGACAAATTTCTTGCTGGCAGTCAAATACTTGCCGGTATTGGTTTTAAGCACCGGTGCCTTGCCATCTTCATGGATGACTTGACTGATTTTGGCAAAGTGATTGGCTGAAACTTTAGTGGCTTTATGTGTCTTTTCAGCATCCCGATATAAGATCACAGAATGTTTGGTCTTGATGATTCCAGGATTAGTGGTGTAGTAGTTAGAGTTAGCATGTACGCCGGTCGCCCAGGCGAAGGCTAGCAAAACGGTGAAGACTGCTGCTGTGGTCACAATGATTCGTTTAAAATGTGTCATGTCAAAGCATCCCTTCCATAATTAGTAACTCAGTGCTCGATAGCCATCCCTTGAACGATGAGTCTGCATCGTTTTGATCTTCATACTGGTCTTTTTCTTCGTCCAAGGATCGTTGTAATAAAATCTCGAACTGGAATAGCCCGTGATGGTAATTGCATGATTGACAAAGCCGTCAACATTATTGACCCAAACCACTACTGGATGTTCGGTAGCAATCTTAGCCTTGATCCTAGAAACGTTGGCCCCGGTCATGTTCACCGCACTGCCTGCGTGACGTTTGACAACTCTCATGAGTCCTTTGGGGTAAATGTACCAGCCAGTCGGGCTGTATGGGCTGCCGACAAACCCTTTGTTGGGGTTGCGGCTGCGTGGCACCTGTTTGGCCAGCTGCATTTTAGTGACTTTTGAGCCGGCAAAATTCAGCATCATCGTTGTCGCAACAATTTCACAGCCAGTCGGTAGTTCCGGCCGTTGAGCAATCAGCGGCACATTCAGCCAGCGATATGATTGATCGGTGGCGTTTAAGTGAACCCACCCCGTGAAGGTTCGATATGTAAATTTAACCCAGGTCCCTGTTCCAGCCGTTTCTTGCTTGGTGACATGGATCTTCTTATTTTTGAACTCATGGCCAAATGCGATTGGCTTAAGGTTATCTTCGGAAGTCTTCCAACCACCGGATTTGTAAATGCCATAATCATGGGAAGTTGAACGAATCCGGGTATAGTAGTTTGCCACCTTGAGATTGGTTGGATGAACATACGTGGTATCCGCGTTTGCGGTAAGGGGACCAATGATAAAAACTGCCAACAACCCCAGGATTATCAGTAGGCTCCGGAAAATAGTCTGCTTCATGATTTGCCTCTCATTGTATAAGATATGTGTCATTATACTATCTTTTTATAAGTGTTTCTATGGTATTTAGTAATTAATAGTTGACGGCGTGAATTAAAAGTGTTTTCTTGCTGGCAACTCAAAGATGATACTAGAAATAATTAAATGCAAAACAAAAACCAGCGACCCGAAATTAATCGGATCGCTGGTTTATTTTTATATCTGCCTGGAAGAAATATGCTTGAAGTATCCCTTCCGTTCCAGCAGATTATTCGTTACCTGTGTGCAACTACAAATCATATTGACGGAACGGTGATTCCATAAAGCGGACGACCAAATCACTTTGGTCGACATTACATATTAAGTTTGTAGAGCTGGAATTGGTAAAAATATGGGACAAATGAGAATGCTAACAATGATTACTTAGCAACATAATCAGTGTTGGCGTTAGCATCAGTCGTTTGTGTTGGAAGTGCTTTGCTAGTGATATAACGTTGCATTACAACTTTAACGGTAGCGCCCTTTTGTTGAGTTGGAGCATTGTTATTCAAAGTAGCCTTACCATCAAAACTATAGAAGTAACGTTGAGTACCATTATTTAAGTCTTGACCAAAGAATCCAGTAACTGGACCATTGTTATGAGTATTGGTGTTAGGGAAAGTCAATTCACCAGCTGGAGCAGTGTAAGCATTAGGTGCAAGAATTAAATTATAAATGAATCTTCCGCCACCATCTTTGTTAGTTAAAGTCCAATCTTGGAAGTAGTCGTTCATATTGAATGATCCGGCAGTCTTATTATCTGGAAGAGCTGCAGCTTGTTGAGCAGCAGTTAATGCAGGATAACCTGATGCAAATGCAGTTGCTGGAAGAGCAGTAATTGCACCACCTTCAGTATCTTGATAATAATACTGAACCTTTGTTTGTGCTGCTGTTGGTGTAACATCAACCGTCAAAGTATCACCAAACTTAGCACCAGAAATAACTGGGCTGATAGTAAGGTTCTTTGCATCAGATGCAGCGGCTTGGCCATCAGTAGTCTTAAATGCATAGCCTGATGGTGCACCAGCATTTACAAGATACTGAGTCAAACTATAACCTGCACTGTTTACCAATGCATTAACAGCGTTTCCTTGCTTAGTACCAGTAGAAGCAGTGGTCCAGACGTTAGTCTTGTCCAAAGTCTTACCAGTAGTAACATCACGGTACGCAATCTTCACACTAGTATCAGCGTTAAAGTTATCAACTGGAGTAGCAGGAGTAGCTTGTGCTAAACCACTGTATAAGATCCAGCCATTAGCCTTGCTGTTAGCAGAGTCGGTTGCTTGGATTTTAACCCAAAGGTCACCTTCACGAGTACGAACAGTTTGGTCAACAACTTTAAATGTTGCGTCCTTGTATGGCGTTGAGTCGGTGATTACTCGGCCCTTCTTATATTGAGTCCATGCAGGATAAGTGTAAGTTACTTCAGTACCATCGTTAGAAGTACCAGGGTTGGCAATCTTGTAAGTTGCAGCTTTTTGAGTAGCACTCAAAGCATTGGTTTGACCTTGAGTGTTAATCGTAGCACTTGAACTTACAGAACCGTTTGCGTCTGGGTTAGCTGCTGGATCAGTCGTTGTGTTGTATTGTGCAACACCGCCGCCGAACGCATCAGATGACTTACCACCGTAAATCCAGCCACGGTATGCACCATCAAATGATACAACCTTGTAGTAAACTGAGCCACGGTTAGTAGTCGCAACACGGTAAGCACGTACGTTGTGTTGTGAGCTCTTTGAGTTTGCGAAACTGCCTAAAACAGCCTTGCTTGCCTTAACTCTGGCACCACGTAAAGTACCAGCCTTAGTATATAAAGCACTCTTACCAGTGAAATTAACGTTACGAGAAGTAGCGTCCCCGCCAAGAGTTTTATTGGATGTTACTTTAGCGTAAGACTTTGCGCTTGCTTGAGTAGCATTAGCAGTACCAACTGCTGCAACCAATCCCAAAGCGGCAACACCAATGAAAAGAGACTTTTTCAAAGTATTTTTCAAATGACATTCCTCCAATATGTTAAAGATTATGATAAGTATAACGCACTTCAAACAAAAGTCGATGTGTTTCCGAGATTTGCTCAAGTGATTAACCAACCTTATCTAGTATATCATCTTTGCCGACGCTTCCCAAACGAAACAAACGACCCGTATTAAAACGGCTCGTTTGTTACGACACTATTTAAGGAAAAATATGCTTGAAATATTTTTCCCACTTCGCATAAACTGCTTGATTGAATATGCGAAAACGATTGTTCATATCATATTGGAGGTTGCTTGAACACAAAAGGGAGGGCTGGGCGAATGATCGCCTAATCCCCCCTCTTGGACTAGTTTGAAGTATTTGAAGCTACTTTTTAATTAACATATCGGCGTAGGCTATTTAAACCTATTTTGCGACATAATCAGTGTTAGCGTTCGCATCAGTTGTTTCTGATGGAAGAGGAAGGCTGGTCGTGTAACGTTGCATAACAACCTTAACTGTTGCACCTTTCTCTTGACGACTTGCATTATTGCTGATTGTGTCAGCACCGTTAAATACATAGAAGTAACGTTGAGATCCACTGTTCAATGACTGACCAAAGAATCCAGTTGTCTTTAACAGGTTAGTCGAAGTGGTTCCTGGAACTGTTAATTGGCCGGTTGAAGCAGTATATACATTTGGTGCCTTGATCAGTTGGGCAATAAATTTAGCGCCACTTGCAGGAGTTGATCCAGCTCCGTAATCCGCAAAGTAATCAGACATATTAAATGTATCTGAGGTGGTTGTGGTGTCAGGAAGTGCCGCAGTTTGTTCAGCAGAAGTCAATGCTGGATAGCCATATGCAAATGCGGATGAATCCAGAGCAGAAATTGTGCCACCAGCTTTGTCTTCATAGTAATACTGAACCTTTGTGGTTGCAGCAGTTGGCGTAACATCAACTGTTAAAGTGTCACCATATTTTGCATTTGTAATTGTTGGACTAACATTTAAGTTGCTTGTAGTAGCGGTGGTGCTACCATCACTCGTCTTAAATGCGTACCCTGATGGTGCACCCGCATTAAGAATGTATGATGAAAGGTTGTAGCCACTAGTGTTCAATGCAGTTGTGCCGACAGTATCTCCTTCCTTGGTACCAGAAGTTGCTGTGGTCCAAGTCTTGGTCGTGGAAATTGTCTTACCAGTCGAGACATCCCGATAGGCAATCTTCACGCTGGTATTTGCATCAAAGGTTGAGGTTGGTGTAGTTGAAGCAGTGGTCAAACCGCTGTACTTGATCCAGCCATTAGCCTTACTGTTAGCTGAGTCGGTTGCTTCGATCTTAACCCACAAGTCGCCTTCACGAGTCCGAGTTGTTTCATCGGTGATCTTGAAAGTAGCGTCCTTGTATGGCGTTGAGTCGGTGATAACGCGGCCCTTCTTGTATTGAGTCCATGCAGGATAAGTGTAAGTGACTTCAGTACCATCGTTTGATGTACCAGTGTTGGCAATCTTATATGTGGCAGCCTTCTGAGCGGTGGTCAAAGCAGAAGTTTGACTCGCTTGAGACGAGGTTGTTGAGTATGATGATGCTGACGATGAGCTCGTGTCAGTTGATGCTGTTGGGTCAGTAGTTGTGTTGTATGACTTGATGCCACCTGCAAATGCAGTGGTTGACTTACCACCGTAGATCCAACCACGGTATGTACCATCATATGATACAACCTTGTAGTATACGGACCCGCGATTAGTTGTAGCTACTCGGTAAGCCCGCCAGTTTTTCTCACTGCTTTTTGAAGTTGAAAGGCTTGATAATGTGGCTTTAGTTGCCACAGTCTTAGCACCTTTCAATGTACCAGCCTTTGTATAGAGGGCATTGGTACCATTGACGTTGACGTTACGACTAGTGGCGTCAGTTGTTAAGGCTTTGTTAGATGTCACCTTAGCATATGATTTGGCGCTCGCATTCGTAGCGTTGGCAGTCCCAGCAATTGCGACAAAACTTAAGGCTGCAATTCCTGTATAAATTGATCGTTTTAAATTTTTATTCATTTTCCATTCCTCCTTACAAAGAATACATTTAGTATAACTTGTTTATGGAGCAGTGACATTACGGTGTTTAAACAAAATTCTTAAGTTATTTCAAGAATGTGACATGTATAAAACAATGCGTCAAAAGTGAATAGATATTCTTAAAGTTTGCATATTTTAAGGTGTAGTTAAGGTAAGCGTTGTTCAGCAAAAAAGGAGCGTGTCGAAATGAATCGACCCGCTCCTGAGTTTTTAAATTTACGGAAGAGATACGCTTGAAATATCGTCTTCCACTCGCATAAACCGCTTGATTGAATATGCGACTACAAATCATTTTTTATCATATTGGATTGAACTTTTAGGATTAACAAAGGGGCCGACCAGGCTACTACCTCTGGTCGAACCCCCTTATTAACTTGTAGAGCTGTGCTTTGTTTTGAGACCTGAAATGGATGTGTTTTGAAAATCGATGATACTTTTAGTTGTTACTTTGCAACATAGTCAGAGTTAGCATTTAAATCAGTACTTGGTTTAGCTGGAGTCGTATTTGTAGTGTACTTAGTAAATACAAAGTTTACAGTTGAACCAGTCTGTACTGATGATGCATTAGCAGCATCCGTTGCAGCTTGATCGTATACATAGAAGTAGTATACAGGTTGAGAAGCTGATGACTTGGAATCATCTTTTTGGCCATAGAAACCAGTTAGAGTGCCATGATTTTCATTTCCAGCCGCGTCCCAAATATTACTATTAACACCGCTGATCTTTTGAGCATTTGGTGACTTGGTAGTGTCATTCAAAGCTTTAGTAAAGGAGCCATTAGAACCAAAGTATTTTCCAAATTCAAATGTCTTGTCCTTGTCAAGATTGACAGGTAAAGCGGCTTGTTGCGTTGATGCAGTTAAGGTTGGGAAACCATACAAGAAGTCGCTGGCTTTCAAATCAGAGTTAGTTGCACCATTTGTACCCGCAACTTGGAACTTAACCTTTGTGGTTGCAGCAACTGGCGTTACATCGACAGTTAAAGTGTCACCAAACTTAGCAGTGCTTGCATCTGGTGTTACAACCGCATTCTTACCATCAGTACCAACTGCTGAGCCATCTGTAGCACTACTCTTCAGCTTGTAGCCAGCAGGCGCATCGGTTGATCCGATGAAGGTCAAAATGTTTTCACCTTTAGCATCAGTGTTAGTTGAAACACTGTCGCCTTGCTTAGTACCAGTTGCAGAAGTAGTCCAAGTGTTAGTCTTGTCTAAAGTCTTACCAGTAGTGGTATCACGATAAGCAATCTTAACACTCTTGCTTGCATCAAAGTCAGTTGTTGGTGTAGTTGATGAAGCCTTAGTTAACCCACTGTACTTGATCCAGCCATTAGCTTTGCTGTTAGCTGAGTCGGTTGCTTCGATTTTAACCCATAAGTCGCCTTCGCGAGTACGAGTAGTTTCGTCAGTAACCTTGAAAGTTGCATCCTTATATGGAGTTGAGTCGGTAATAACGCGGCCCTTCTTGTATTGAGTCCATGCAGGGAAAGTGTATGTGACTTCAGTACCATCATTTGATGTACCGGTAGTCGCAATCTTGTAGGTAGCAGCTTTTTGAGCCGCGCTTAAACCATTAGTTTGGTTTGAAGTGCTGCCTGAAGCTGATGATGCTGACGAACCTGAAGTGGTTGTGTCAGTCGTTGCTGCAGGAGTTGTGGTTGTGTTATATGCTTCAACACCACCGCCAAATGCAGATGCTGATTTACCACCGTAGATCCAGCCACGGTATTGGCCGTCAAATGAAACAACCTTGTAGTATACTGAGCCGCGGTTAGTGGTAGCAACACGGTATGCACGAACGTTGTGTTGAGAAGTTTTGCTGTCAGCAAAAGTTCCTAATGTAGTCTTGCTTGCAGTAACGCTGGCACCCTTTAATGCGCTTGCTTTAGTGTATAAAGCTGAGCTTCCAGTAAAGTTAACGTTACGTGATGTTGCATCACCAGATAATGCCTTGTTAGACGTTACCTTGGCGTATGTCTTTGCACTAGCTTGTGTGGCATTGGCAGTTCCGGCAACGGCAACGAAGCCAAGAGCGGCAATCCCGACAAAGAGTGATTTTTTCAAAGTATTTTTCAAATTCATTTCCTCCAAATTTAAAACAAATAGTTCTGTTAAGCGCGCTAAACAACGTGTGATATTACTAAAAAGTAGCCAAACTTTTTTATTGGCAGTAATATTTCACTGGTTAGAACTTTATCACAGATTTGAAGAAAAATGTATATTTGAAGGAAACGTTCACAAAAAAGTCACATTTATACGGGCAAATAAAAGCGCCTTATCCCAACGTTTACGTGGGGTAAGGCGTATTACTTAGTCAAAATTGGTACTTTTAAATGTGTATATTTTGTGTATAAAGTGTGAAGATTTTGTGAAGATGTTTGTTTGGTTAATTAAACAGCGGTTAATTATAATGGTTCGTGCAACCTTAACGATGATCACACTACTTAGCGACACTGGCCGAAGCTTTGGTTTCATCGCCAAGGTATAAGACTCGGGCTGGGTCTCCAAATTTACCGCCTTGAATTGATTCGAGAACAACTGAATACGTGATTGTTTTATCAGTAGGGTTCAAATCATCACCGAGTTCAACATACTTTGGAGAAAGAAGTGTATTCAATTTATTGGAATTCAAATAGTCGATAACCATTCCACTTGTGAAGCTATCTCCGGGTTTGCCGGTTAAACCACTCAAGTTTACATTGGTAGAATTATATTGATGTTCAGCAGCATTTTTGAAAGCCCTGTTAACAGCACTGATTGCATCTGTTCGATCAGTACCAGTCAAAGCATTAATTTGAGCAATTACGCTACCGTTCGCCTTGGGGTCTTGCTTCATGAATTCGGCAGGACTTAATTTAATTTCGGGGCCAATATCAGTTAACTTAAAGTCCGCTTGAGCAGTTGCATATTCCGAGGTAGTTCCAGTCAGCAATGTACCAGTCGCATCAAGCCCATCATAGATGGTAATCGGACTAACGGCAGAAGCAACTGGACTAACTTCAACATAAACTTGGCCGCCAAAGGAACCTTGAGTGATCTTCTGAATTTGTGCAGGGGTCAAAGTAGAATTAGCAAGCGCGAATCCTGTACCAGTAAGCTGACTGTTGATCGAGTCTTGAAGTTTACCTTGTTCATCAGCGCTCAGGCTACCAACAGTGGTTCCTCTAGTAGCACCGGTTCGCATCCAATCAAAGCTCTTAATGACAGTCCCGTCTGACTTAATTAAATTAATTCGAACAGCGTTGTCAGCGATACTTGAAACAGCGTTCACAGTAATATTAATAAAACTGCCAAAGGTTGCCTGTGCAATTTGCGTCATTTGTGCACTACTCAACGAATTCAATCCATAAAATGTACCGTTCAAAGCACTTTGAATCTTGCTTAAAATATCGCTTTGATCTGCCTGTGTGATGGACCAAACACCGTTGTTGTTTATTCCAAAAGTGGTCCCTTTTTGCGCATTTGCACGAGAATAATCGAAGGATTTAATGGTCTTACCAGAGGCATCCACTAAATTCACTCGAATAGCATTGTCGGCGACTTGATCAACTGCTTGGTTCTGAGTCAAACCGCTGAACAAAATCCAGCCTGCAGCTGATGAGCTGGCATTATTTGGATCATAGATATGAACCCACTGATCATTCTCGCGGGTTCGAGTCCCAACTTGGTCAATTTTGAAATTCGTGTTGGCATAAATCGTTGAATCAGTGATCGCACGGCCCACCTTGTATTGGGTCCATGACGGGGCCTTATAAGTCACTGATTTGCCATCATTCTGAGTGCCTGGTGTAGTAATCTTGTATGTGGCATTTTGTTGAGCAGCAGTTAAAGCCGACATCCCCTGGTTGTTGAAAGTTGAATACTTGGTCAAGCCACCACCAAACTTGCCGGTGCTTTTCCCACCATAAATCCAACCACGATGCTGACCATCAAAAGTCACAACCTTGTAGTACACAGAACCACGATTAGTGATCGCAACACGATAAGCGCGAACATTACTCTGAGAATTATTTGAAGCAGCAAGCTGAGCCAAAGTTCGTTTTGATGCAACAACACGTGCCCCCCTCAAAGTCCCCGCTTTGCTATAAAGAGATTTAGAACCTGTGAAATTCACATTTCGACTATTCCCAGGCAATGATAACTTATAATTTGTAGAAATCTTCGCATATGATTTTGCACTAGAATTCGATGCTGTATAGATCCCCCCGCCGACACTCAATCCTAAAACAATCATGCTTAAAAGCATTGATCTTTTCATCTTCAAATCCATAATATCCTCCTCAATTGAATAACGTTTAACCGATTCTTATTTTACTCTAATAAACATTGGTACACCACATTTATTTATAACGTTTCTTATATAGTCAGGTAATAAATTACCTATACAAAAATTAAAACTTTTCGCATGAAATTCATGCTAAACTGATAAATGTGCAATAGATCACAGCAATTATTTGAGGAGTGAATTTTATATGAAGAAGATCATCTATTGCTTCCTGTTGACTGTCATGATGGTTGGTGGCGTTACTTATACGCAGCCAACGACCACTTCCGCCTCGACGACTGTGTACGTCACTCGCACCGGGAAGCATTATTTTTATCACCGGCACAATCGGGGATTGAACCGGGCCAAACACGTGTATAAGGTAAAATTGTCGACTGCTCGGAAACGCGGCCTGACGCTTGCCAAGACCGACTATAATCCACATAAACGTAAGGTGACTCGCAAGCGGGCCAACCAAGCTAGGAAGAAAGCCAGGCGAACCAGTAACAAGCCAATTCGAGTCAATGGCAAGCAGATTGTGATCATTAATCACAATCGACCAAAGTTCTCCAAGAGCACCCTTTCTCGTCGTCATGGTGCTTGGCAAAAGTACGGTAACCTTGATTTCTTGAACCGAGCAACGACTGCTAACGCAATGCTGAACAAGCGATTAATGCCGACCGGCCAACGTGAGCCGCTGTATGTTGACCCAACCGGCTGGCATAACAAACGCATCAAAGGTGGCTGGTTGTATAATCGCTGTCACTTGATCGGCTATCAATTGACCGGGCAGAACAATAATCTAAAGAACCTGATTACCGGAACCCGATCACTGAACACCCCAAGCATGCTTAAGTATGAGAACCAAGTCGCCTATTACCTTCGTGGCAGCTACAAACACTATATCCGTTATCAGGTACGGCCAGTATTTAAAGGCCACGATTTGTTAGCCCGTGGCGTTCAAATGCAAGGTAAATCAATCGGCAGCAATCGTGTTCATTTTAATGTCTATATTAAGAACATCCAACCTGGCGTGAAGTTAAATTACAGGACTGGAACTAGTCGGGTTGGTTAATTGAATGTATGTATGAAAGCAGGGCATCCCGCGATTGGGATGCCCTGCTTTCATACAATTCATTTCTTCAACTCGTTGCACGGCTAACTTTTATCATTTGTCTTTTTAGGCTCATCAAAATTTCCATCAAAAAAAGTATCCTTAGAGTCGTCCCACTTTTCTGCTGCTTTAAGATATGGGATCAAGTCCTCAGGTGTGAGATCCTTTGCTGCCTGATCTACAAGTTTCATTAATTCTTCATGCTTCATTAAGTACTCAGCCAATGATATCACCTCTACGCACCGGGACAGGGCCAAAAAATAGTATACACTACTTCTTGATTTTGGTAGCTTGTTCTTCTACGTTATCCGCAATGTTGTCAAATTCATCTTGCTGGTTCTTTTGCCAATTCTCAGCGTCCTGTAAATATGGGATAAGATCATCTACAGTTAATTCTTGCGCCATTTCATGAATATCTTTTCTAATTTCTTCATCGCTTTTTAAATACTTCATTGTATGATTTGTTCTCCCAATTTTTGCACTATCCATTGCAATTATGATATCAAACCATAACCTTAAATTCAATTACCTTTCTTTTCAAGTAAAAAACAAGGCCACGACTTTGGCCTTGTTTCAATCAAAAAGATTTATTTGGTAAGTTGATCATATGTGTAATAAGCCTTCACAGGATTCCCGTAAGTTCCCTCGTCAGCTTTATATGATTGGAATGTGAACTGAGCCCAATCATTAGTATCTTTCGCTGGCGCTTGATCAAATTCACCACTTGGAGAAAATACTGGGATTTTTACGGATTTAAGAGTATTGAGAGCTGAGTGACTCACATAGTTAAGTGCAGTTTCATCAGTAAACTTACTTCCTGGATTTCCACTGAACTCATCAAAGTTAAGCCCTGTGGAAATAAACTGAGTTTTAGCTTGATTTACATATGCTTCACTAATTCCATCGTATGCTGCCTTCCGAGCTTCGTTATCTTTAATTCCACTCAGGAAGTTAGTCAGAAGATCTTTACCATTACTGTCTGCTAATTGTGCTGCAGT
This sequence comes from Lentilactobacillus otakiensis DSM 19908 = JCM 15040, assembly GCF_001434145.1. Classification (GTDB taxonomy): domain Bacteria; phylum Bacillota; class Bacilli; order Lactobacillales; family Lactobacillaceae; genus Lentilactobacillus; species Lentilactobacillus otakiensis. Next base: position 95,317 of record NZ_AZED01000011.1, read on the forward strand.
CACATTAAAGGTTCTATTTGTTGGTGTTGCAGCACCACTAGCAGTCGGATTTTCGACAAACTTGTCAGCACCTACACTATCTGGAATCGAATATCCATTTGGTGTTGTGCTGTATACTCCAGAAACACCTTTTAATGCCACAGCAGTTTTGTCATCTGCATCTTTCTGTTTTCCGTATGGTGTAATAGTACTAATTCCATTTGATACCGACACCACATTCAGATAAACCTGCCCACCATACTGCCCGCGAGCGATGGTATCAATCTGGCTATCTGTCAGCGTGTTGCCACCCGATAACTGGTAACCTGAGTTGGCTAATGCCGAATTCACCTGACTTTGGATGGTTGACTTGTCGCCGTCCGCCAAAGTCCAGTTGGTACTGCCGGTCACGGCCGTTCCAACGTTACTTCCCTTAACCGCGCCACCTTTGACAAAATCAATTGTCTTGAGTGATGTGCCGTCTGGTTTACGGAAATTAATCCGGAGTGCGTTGTCGGCAATGTTTGTCACCGCAGTTACCGCAATGTTCACTGAACTACCAAAATTAGTCTGAGCGATCTGTGCCATCTGAGCAGTCGTCAACGAATCAAGTGTGTAGCTGGTTCCATTCAACGCATCCCTAATTTGATTCTGGATACTGGTTCGATCAGACATACTGATAGTCCAATTGCCGTTATCGTTGTACCCAAAGTTGGTCCCCTTCTTGGCACCGTCACGAGTTACGGTGATCGTCTTAATCACCTTACTGCTGTCGCTTGGATCCACCAAATTAATTTGGATCGAGCTGTCAGCGATCGGTGCGTCGACTTGTTTCAAACCGCTGTATAGAATCCAGCCGTTTGCCGGCGAGTTGGCATCCGCGGTATTGGTTACATGAACCCACTGATCACCTTCACGGGTCCGAGTTCCAACTTGGTCAATCTTGAATTTAGCATTTGCGTAAGGCGTCGAGTCGGTAATCGCACGCCCAACCTTATATTGAGTCCAAGCCGGCTGTTTGTAGGTCACAGTCTTGCCATCATTAGCAGTTCCCGGACTGGAAATGCTGTAAGTCGCATTCTGCTGAGCATCAGTCAAGCTGGAAAGGTTGGTGTTTTTAAATGTGTCAAACGACGTTACCCCGCCGGCAAATGTTGACTGAACTTTCCCGCCGTAAATCCATCCCCGGTACGCGCCGTCATAGGTCACGACCTTATAGTAAACGGATCCGCGGTTAGTCGTCGCAACCCGGTATGCCCGGACGTTATTCTGCGAGCTCTTCGAATTAGCTAATTTCTTAACTGTTGTGATCGAAGCCACTTTTTTGGCACCTCGCAGCGTACCGGCCTTGGTATACAAGGCGTTGCCGCCAGTGAAATTAACATTTCGGCTGGTAGCTGCGCTGGTCATCTTATGATTCGATGTCACCCGCGCGTAACTCTTAGCATCGGCGGAATGGGCATTGACCGTTCCGGCAGCCGCTAAAAATCCAAGGGCAGCCAGTGATAGGAACATTGATTTCTTGAGATTAGATGTCATAAAGTAATCCTCCTTAACAATACATAACAGTGTCTTTCTCTTTGGGTACATTGTTAGTATATCTGAGGTATGATTGGGATCTCAATTTTAAAGTCTGGAAAATTGGAAATTAATTATGATGGTGATAAGTATAAAAATAAAGGATCCCTTTATAAGGAATCCTTTATTACGAGAACATAGTATCAGCAGTTAGTTAGTAGTAAGGGGTGTATCAGTGTAGTTGTAATATACATTTACGTTACTACCATAATTACCACTGTTTGCAAAATTGAATACATAATTGCCTTGATGCCAACTGATGTTACCATTTGTATCAAACTTAGGATAAATAGGTGACTTCATTGACTTCATAGCTGCATTACCCGTAATTTGGTTGGCAATTGCAGTGGCAGGGAATGAGGTTCCATTTGTTCCTGGACCATAATCCCAGTCTTGGGCCTTATCGAAGATATATTGTGACAAAGCTGAGTTTGCGAACAAGGCATTTACAGCTGCTACCTTGGTACTGTCACCGTATTGAGTCTTGAACCAGGTTTGAAATTTCGTAAGTTTATCTGAATTCTTAGAAATTGCCAAGATATCATTTGCCGACAAATTAGTAACCGTTGATGCATCGGTAGCTGTTGTTGGAACATTGGTCAATACAGCATTTGTATCATAACCATTATTTGTAGCGTCTGAATTAAAGGCCTTCAAAACATTTGAAACTCCATTAATCGTTACGTTAGGAACAATGGTAGAAGTCTCATTGTTGGTAGGTACAACACTAATATAAACCTGTGTCCCAAACGTACCACGGGCAATCACATCCTGCTGGTTAGCAGTCAACGTATTGCCACTAGCTTGCAGCTGGTAACCAGTGCCATTCAAAGCAGTGGTAATTTGATTTTGAACATCAGTCAAGTCACCGGAAGCCAAAGTCCAGAGTGAACTGCCTGAAACAGATGATCCGGCAGCATTACCCTTGACCGCACCAGACTTAGCCCAGTCCATGGTCTTCAGTGAAGTGCCATCGCTCTTAACAAAGTTAATTCTCAAAGCATTGTCAGCGATGTTAGTTACTGTATTAACTGGCAAATTGATTGAACTGCCAAATGTTGCTTGACCAATTTGTGCCATTTGGGCAGTAGATAAGTTGTCAAGCCCATAAGTGGTGCCGCTCAATGCGCCTTGAATTTGATTCAAGATGCTTGCACGGTCAGAATTTGAAATTGACCATGTACCATTACTATTTGTACCGAAGTTGGTACCCTTTTGAGCACCATTTCTGGTAATCGTAATGGTCTTAACAACTTTAGTGTTGTTGGATGGGTCAACCAAATTAATTTGGATGGCGTTGTCAGCAACGGGTGCTGCGACTTGTTTCAAACCGCTGTAAAGAATCCAGCCGGTAACAGGTGAGTTGACGTTGGATGGGTCATATACGTGAACCCATTGGTCGCCTTCACGAGTACGAGTTCCGACTTGGTCGATCTTCAAAGCAGTGTTGGCATAAGGGGTTGAATCAGTAATTGCCCGGCCAACCTTGTATTGTGTCCATGCAGGCTGCTTGTAGGTAACGGTCTTGTTATCATTGGCAGTGCCTGGGCTGGCAATGTTATAAGTTGAATTCTGCATATCAGATGTCAAAGTACCAGTCTTGAAGGTATCGTATTGAGATACACCTCCGCCAAATGATGCCTGGCTCTTACCACCATAAATCCAGCCACGGTAGGCGCCATCATAAGTTACAACCTTATAATAAACGGAACCCCGGTTAGTAGTGGCAACTCGGTATGCACGAGCGTTATTACGTGAATTGCTTGAGTTGGCGAGCTTTCGTACAGTTGTCGTTGAAGCAACCTTACGAGCGCCTCGTAGTGTTCCTGCCTTGGTATAAATGGCATTTCCACCATTGAAGGTCACATTTCTACTTGTCGGATCAGTCGTCATCTTTTGATTAGATGTCACACGAGCATAGGTCTTGGCGTTGGCAGTCTGTGCATTAACAGCACCGGCAGCTGCGACAAAGCCTAAAGCAGCTAATGACACGAACAAAGTTTTCCTTAAATTGTTGGTCATTTTAATAATCCTCCTTTGCAAAACATAACAAATATCTTTAATATCACTACATCTTCATTATATATTAGGTATACTTTTTGTTCAATTGTTTCGACTCATGTTATGGAAGCGGGTTCAAAATAAGGCCTAAAAAAGAAGCTTCCTCAAACTGAGAAAACTTCTTCCAGAGTATTACACAACAAGACACTCATATACTATAGACTTTTTAAGGTTAACAAATATGATATTACTTACTCAATTATTGGTATGAGTAATATGCATTAGCAGGTTTACCAAAAGTCCCTGGTATCAAATCTCCATTCGATACTTTGTAGGTAATCGTGCTATCTGTCGATTTAGTTGTTCCATCCTGATTGAATACCGGGTAGGTAGGTGACGTTAAGGTTGTCATATTATTATCACTCAAGTATTTCATAACATCACTAGCTGAGAATGAAGCGCCAGATACTCCTTTAAATCCGTTAAAATTCAAATTTGCGAGTGAATATTCATTTTGAGCTTCAGCCTTAAACGCATCGTTAACTGCCTGAAGGGCCGTATCTTTGTCAACGTAATTTGCGAGGACTTTAGCTACAACAGTCTTATCTTTAATAGCATCCGTTGCATTAGTTGTTACTGTAATATAGCCACCTTGCGGGGTCTTTTCACTTAAACTAACAGTCCCAACAATCACTGAAGAACTCGTCCCTGTTAATTGATGAGTACTCAGTAAATTGATCCCTTGGAACGCATAAGGTGTAATCGGGCTTACAGTAGTAGCTGGTACAGGCACAACACTAATATAAACTTGTCCACCAAATGTACCACGCGCAATCTGATCAATTTGAGCGGTGGTCAGTGCATTTGTAGTGGTATCAAGCTGGAATCCAGAACCACTCAATGCAGAAACAAGTTGTGATTGAATGTTGGCTTGATCAGTTGAATTCAATGCCCAGTTAGTATTACCACTTGGCAAGTATCCAACATTGGCACCTTTAGTAGCTCCAGACTTAACCCAGTCGCTGTACTTAAGAATCGTGCTATCAGGTTTTACAAAGTTAATTCGTACCGCATTATCCGCAATATTCGTAATCTTGTTAACAGCAATATTAGTTGAACTACCAAAGTTAGTCTGAGCAATCTGAGCAATCTGTGCAGTGCTCAAATTATCCAATCCATAACTCGTACCATTCAAGGCGCCACGAATTTGGTTCAAGATGCTTGAACGATCTGAACTTGAGATAGTCCAGTTATTACCATCAAGATAACCAAAGTTGGTACCCTTAGTAGCGCCGTTACGAGTAACCGTAATTGATTTAACAACGTTGTTATTGTTGCTTGGATCTACCAAATTAATTTGAATGGCGTTGTCAGCGATTGGTGCTTGAGCTTGAGTCAAACCACTCATCAAGATCCAGCCGTTAGGTGCTGTTGTTGCAGCGTTTGTGGCCGTGATGTGAACCCATTGATCGTTTTCACGAGTTCGAGTTCCCACTTGGTCAATCTTGAATGTCGTGTTGGCATATGGTGTTGAGTCGGTAATTGCTCGGCCAACCTTATATTGTGTCCATGCAGGCTGCTGATAAGTAACGGTCTTAAAATCATTTGCAGTACCTGGATTGGCAATCTTGTAAGTAGCATTTTGTTGGGCAGTGGTCAAAGTCGACAAGTTCTGGTTATTAAATGTGGTGTATTGAGTTACCCCACCACCAAAGCTTGATAAGCTCTTACCGCCATAAATCCAGCCACGATACTGACCATCGAAGGTAACGACTTTGAAGTAAACCGATCCCCTGTTGGTGGTTGCGACTTGATAAGCCCGGACGTTGCTGGTTGAAACGTTTGAGTTTGCCAACCCCATCAATGTACTTTGACTCGCAACTTTTCGAGCACCTTTCAATGTGCCGGCCTTAGTGTACAAGGCATGAGTCCCAGTAAAATTAACATTTCTGTTCTGTGCCAAAGTTGACATCTTTTGATTTGATGTCACGTGTGCATATGTTTTAGCACTCGCATTTTGAGCATTTGTTGTTCCCGCAACTGCAATGAAGCCCAGTGCAGCGATGGACAGGAATAATGATCGTTTAAGATCAAATTTCATATCTAACCCCTCCTCAGAAATATGTAACATAATACCTTTCCTTTACCTAACCCATTATATATGACTAATTGAGGGGGTACAATAAAATAACCTTGGAAATTAAAAAAACGTTTCCAGGGTTATTATATTGCTACTTATAAAATTCGATTGATCGCCCATTCAAGGGTTGTAATTTTCGGTCATCTTTGCCGAAATGTTTCCTAAACCACTCAACCTGATCGTCGCTGACCGTGAAATCAGGATTGCTAACCAGCAGCCATTCGACACCCTCGGTCAATGGTGGTGTCGTCAATGATCCCAGGTAGTGGAACCCGACTGGATACCATGGCGCCCAGTCTTTGATGTTCAAATCGACTGGTTCCGTCTCACCTTTTTCATAGTTATCGATAATCTTTTGAAATGGTGCATTAGGTGTTTCACCGTGCTCCACCAATAGTGCCACGACACACAATTGACCAATCACGTTTTTGTGAACCATGTGAATTTCCAATGGGCAACGTCGTCCATTAATCACGTGTTCCGATGGTGAATGGAAATGCGCCTGCTGGAATTCAAAGTTGCGACCGAAGATTTCTGCCGACCCCGATCCAGTTAAGCGAATGGTGGTGCCATCATCGATTTCTTGTTTTAATCGGTAGTCCTCTAAAACATGGTAATTCAACTGACCACGTTTGGCGGACAACTTACTCGTATCAATTTTAATTGGTGACTGCAGTTCCCCGAAACCGTTAGGCCACTTGTCCTGCTGATTGTAATCAAGCATATACGTTCCTCCCCCGTTAGCGCTTCAGACTTTATTTTACACTTTTTGGGCAAAATAAAGAAGCCACCCCTGAGAGGATGGCTTCCTTTTATTTGAAATATGTTTCAAAGAGCAACAACCTGCATGTAAGCCAACTTACATTCCGGTTATTAACCGCTCTTTTCCACACTCTGATTAATCGTAAAATGAGTAGAACACATTAACCGGTGACCCAATCGTCCCATTCGATGCTGAACTTGCAGAGTAGTTAATCGTGTTCCAGACAACTTGGATATTGTTGCCATTGGCACCACTTGCAGGAACGATGAATTGCGGATACTTAGGTGATTGCAAGGTCATCAAGCTTGGATTACTACGTACATAGCTCATCAGCTGATCGCTGGTAAATGTCGAGCCGTTCGCTGCACTGCCATTGGTGAAGTTCAAGCCAGATGGTGCAACGTATTGCCCTTCAGCGGCGGTCTTGAACATGGTGTTCAAACAAGTCAGGTATGCTGGCCCAAAATTATCTTTATCATTATTGTAAGCCGTGGTCATTTCACTCAAAATGGTCTGCTGCTGTGCTTGGGTAAAATTATTGAAATCAGATGCAGACAGGTAACCTGTTTGATTGCCGGTCGTATTTGGATTGGTATCAATAAAGTTACCACCGGCATTCACAACGCCATTATTCACACCAGTCAGTGCGTGTGTGCCCAAGTTGTTAGTAGCGCTGGCATTCGTGTTGGTTGCATATGGTGTGATGGTGCTAAATGCGGTGTTGGTCGTGGTACTGACAACCGGAATGTTGACGTTGCCGGTTCCAAATTGAGCAGCAGCCAAGGCAGCCCGCTCAACCGTGGTCAAGGTGCTGGAATCCAGTTTGTAACCACTGTTAGCCAAGCCGGAATTGATTTGGCTAAGAATGTCATTGGCTTGAGCATCCGTCAAAGTCCAAAGACCGGAAGTCGTTGAATATTGACCTAAAGTCGTGCCTTTGACAGCGTTAGTAACAGCGTAATCAACGGTTTTAACGGTCTTGCCATTTGGATCATTCAAATTAATCCGAATCGCGTTGTCGGCTTGCTGAGTCTGAACAGGAGTTAAGTCACTCAAACGAATCCAGCCATTGGCAGCGGTGTTAGCAGGTTGTAATGATGTAATGTGAACCCAAACATCATCACTGCCTTCACGGGTTCTGAAGCCACTTTGGTCAATCTTAAAGGTTGCGTTGGCGTAAGGTGTTGAATCAGTGATCGCCTGGCCAATCTTATACTGGGTATATTGTGGTGCGTCCCAGGTTACTGAATCAGTGCCGGTTCCTGGCGTGGTAATCTTGTAAGTCGTCAATTGTGGGTTAACGCCACTCATGACGGTTGGTGAAAATGTCGTGTAAGGTGCAATTCCACCAGCAAAGCTGCTTTGTGATTTACCACCATAGATCCAACCACGGAAGTTCTGGTCAAATGAAACAACCTTGTAGTATACCGAACCTCGGTTAGTTGTTGCGACACGGTAAACCCGGAAGTTCGCAGTCGATACTTTGGCATTTGCCAAATTAGTGACAGTTGATTTGGAAGCAACTACTCGAGCTCCTCGTAAGGTGCCAGCCTTATTATATAAAGCATTGGTCCCAGTCATGGTGACATTTCGAGTCGTTGGATCAGAGTTCAAAACTGAATTAAATGTGACTTTAGCGTAAGTCTTAGCGCTGGCAGTCTGGCTGGTCGCAACCCCCGCTGCGGATACCAAGCCTAATGCTGCTATTGAGATAAATAATGACTTTTTAAGATTCATTTGCATATTTGATCCCCTCCTAATACATATCTTTACTACACCTATATTGTAACGCTTCCAAAATTGGGTTGTGTGGAAATGAGCTTTTGGATTAATTATGGCTTTAACTCCGGATCCTCAGCCATGTCCTTTTGATAATCATAATTCTGCCACTCAGATTGCTCAAAAATGTTTTGATGAACGGGTGTGTATGAAATCTTCCCGTCGTCACTCGATGAAACCTCAAAACGAGTTCCAACAACTGCTTTCAATTCCACAGGTACTGGCAACACCAACTCACCATCAATCTTCTGTACTTCAACTATCGCCATCCGATCACCTCCATCGAAATTTAACAAAAATCCCCGCCCCAGCCAAAGCTGAAACGAGGATTCAAAATTCAATGTTCAAATATTATTGAGTAATAGTGCCGGTTGCAGTTAAGCCATCAAGCTTAATCCAGCCGTTAACAACAGTATATTCTGGTGTTGTTGAAACGATGTATACCCAAGTGTCGCCTTCTTGAGTTCGAGTTCCGATACGGTCAAGACGGAATCTTGCCATACCGTAGTTCGAAGTGTTATCAATTTGGCGATCGTCATGGTTCAATTTGTATTCTGTGTACATTGGATCCATGTAGGTTGCGCTGCGACCATCATTGGCAATACCAGGATTGGTAATGCGGTATTCAGTGGTCTTTTGAGTTGGGGTCAAAGTACCTTCAGTAAAGGTTTGAGTTGGTCGGATACCACCGCCAAAGGTTGAAGTGCTACGGCCACCGTAAACCCAGCCACGATATTGGCCGTCAAATGAAACAACCTTGTAGTAAACGGAACCCTTGCTGGTAACACCGTAACGGTATGCACGCAAGTTATTCTTTGATTGATGTTCACCAATGAGGTCCTTGATGGTTGCTTTAGTAGCAACAACACGAGCACCCTTCAAAGTGCCCATCTTGTTGTACATAGCATTGCTGCCAGTGAAGACAACGTTTCTGTCATATGGGTTAGTCTTTAAAACACGGTTAACCTTAGTTGTTGGATATGACTTCTTCTTGGCATTAGCAGTTGTAGTCCCCGCTGCAGCAAACAAACCAAGAGCTGCGATAGATACAAATACAGTAATGAACGAATATACGAAAAAGGCCGACAACAGGAATATTTCCCATTGTCGGCCTCTTCATCGGTAACCGTAGCTAATTACCGCTATGCAATTGTGTTAATTATTCTCCGCGAGTATCGAACAACTTATCGATTTCAGTCTTACGATATTGAGCGGCGATTGGTGTGGCGTATGGATCGATGCCGTCACGGTCGAACATCTTTAATTTAGAGATGTCTTCCATGGCTTTGGTAACAGCGTCGGCATTCAAGTCCCCGTTGGCATAGTTGATTGACAGAGTCTTGAGCTTCTCGTCTGAAGTTTTGAAAATCAATTCTAATTTACGCATATGTGTTTCCTCCTATTAGTTAGTTAAGATTACGCTTTTGGTGCTGCTGGAGCAGCTGGTGCTGGCTGTGCTTTTGGTGCGTCACTGAGTTCAACATGGTCAGTTGAAGATACTGATGCGTCAGTGATGTTGCCGTCGATCAGGCTTTCAAGGACCTTGGCGAATGAAGCAACTTTTTCGGCGGTTACATTTTCAGTAACGTACGCAAAAGAATGCTTAACACCCTTCTTGTGATCCTCATTAACCAACGTATAGGTAACATTTGATTTCATCCAATCTTTTTGCATATTCTTTCTCCCTTTTTCTGATTAGTTTGTAAGTCGTTGGCGCCAACCCTTACATATGTTACTAACAAAATGAACCCCCAAAAGTGTTACCTTTTTTTAGAACTTTTTTTGAAGTTTCGCAATAACCTTGTTACGCCAGGCATGAACCGACTTTCGGCTCACGTTACACTCCTTGGCAATCTCCGAAATATTCATTCCATAATCATATGCCAGAACTAAATATCTGATTTCTTTCGCGTTCAGATACTGCATTAATTCTTTAGAAAGAATGTGCGTGTCGTAATAGCCCACTGAGTTTTGATTGTCAGGAAGTTCCGCCAGCGGATCCACATTGTCATCAGGAACTTCAATATGCTCAGTAATCGTAATTTGTTTGTGCAGATAATTAATCAAATCCCAATAGACACCACGATAGATAAATGCCAGATATGATTCTGGTTCCTTCTTCAGATTAATTGCCCGGATGTATTTTTCTACAAAGGATAACATCCCCTCTTGGACCATATCCTCATAATAGGTGTTGGTCTTGGAGATGTGCAGCTTCTTGAGGACACCATACACCACCAGCTCATGGTCGCCGTCTAATAGGAAGTTGAATGCGTCTTGGTACAATTTGATTTGCTTGTCGTCTTGTTTCATTATGAATCCACCTTTAATTTTGTTGGGTGATCCATTGGCCAATGTCACAAGAAGATAGTATATATAGTAGGAAGCGTGCGAACAACGCGGGAGATTTATTTTGTTTATGGGGTGTAAAGGCTGATGTGGTGCGTTTATTGCGCGTTCCCCTCGGCTGACTTTTTAGGAAAATGCAGCGATTTGGTGAATCTTTCGTATAATATGTATTTAACGAGGTGATTGGATGAAAATGGCGACGGAACAAGAAGCATTGGATTTGCTGGGACAAGTTGGCATTACATATCGGCGAGTCGACCACCCTGCCATTTGGACAATGGATGATCCGAATGCGCCCAAGGGACTGGCTGAGGTGAAGAATCTTTTGCTGAAGGATAAGAAAAGTGACCAGTTCTATCTGTACTTGGTGGATGACCACCGGGTGGATTTTAAGTCGCTGACCGATCAATTGGGGCTGGCGCACAGCCGGTTGACCTTCGCCAGTGAAGAGGAGTTGGAATCATTGCTTGGCGTTGTGTCGGGCATGGTCACCCCACTAGCGTTGATGCACGATACCGACGACCAGGTGAAGGTGCTGATTAACAAGTCACTCCAAAGCATGCCGGAAATCTCGGCGCACCCGAATGTGAATACGGCGACGATCTTGATGTCGTATGCGGATTTGGTGAAGGTGTTGGCGGCGATGGGGAAGGTGCCGGTTGTGATTGAATAGTAAAAGGCTGATGAACAGTTCCTCGTGTGAGGGGCGTTCATCAGCCTTTTTGGTTTGCCTTGCTATTCTTTTTAAATCTCATCCGGATACTCATAATGCAGCCCCGGCACGCCCAATGTATTGAGCATGTCGACCTTGAGATAGTCCAAGATATTTTCCGGAATCTCAGGTGCAACCAAGACAGCGACGTTTCTGGATGCTACCACGCCTTTGACCAAATTACGGTCGTTGCCGTCCACTTGGAAGTGGGCTTCATCGATTGGTTCATATTTGTAACCCAGGCCACTTTGGATTCCTTCCGTCAGAATGTCTTCAATGGCCGTGTCTGGGTAGTCTTGATGATGCTGAACAATGCCGATAATCTGACCGTGTCCCCAATCGAAGATCGAGAAGTTGCCGTCAGGATCACTGACCATTCGCGTTAATGCAGGTACGATGTCGCTTAAGTTCTTGCGACTGACTTTTTTGATTTGTTCGTTATTTTCATTTGCCATATTCTCATCCCATGTTTGTATAAATTTAGTACTCTCATAGTAAATGCTACAACAATTTGAATGCGCTAACAAGCAGAGTATATCCATATTAGCGCGGCATGAACGAACTCAATTTTCTCTAAGCTAAACTGTTTCACCATAATAAAAGGGATCCAGCCACAATCGACTGCATCCCCATTTCTACATATTCACTTAATTTGCGTCAAGTGCGACCTGTTCGACGACACCTTCACTCTTCAAATAGTCAACGATGCCAGCCATGGCTTCCTGCTCATCTTCGCCGTTAGCCTGAATTTCAACGTAGCTATCCTGGGGAATTCCCAACGACATGACGCCCATGATTGATTTAAGATTAACCGTCTTACCATTATACGTGAGCGTGACGTCCGATGCGTAATTTTGGGCTGCCATAACCAATCGAGTTGCCGGCCGTGACATGATTCCCGTCTCTGCTAATACCTTGAATCTACTCATTTCCATTTCACTTCGCCTCTTAGATTGATTGACTTTGATTCTTAAACTAATATATTAATGGATATTGTAAGCGTTTTCTAACGAACAATCAACACGTTCAGCCACTATTTGGTGAGTTTGATGAGAAAATATAACGGCTTTGTGAAATTTTGTAAACCAACAGCTCCATTCTTAGTTTTGATCAATATTTTAGTTAGTCTTGTCAACCAACCTCACGAATTCTTTAGGCTTTCCATACCAAATCTTTAACACTATTTCAGCCTGCAATCTTCCGTCAACGGATCACAAATTTCCTGTAATCGTCCTGCAAAGTTGATCAGTTATCCTGCTGGTACCAAATAAAAAACGAGGTGTTCTTTTGAGATTTACTAAAACAATTTTGAGTTTCGCCGTCGCCGGTGCCATCATGGGTGGCGCGGTTACGTCAGCGAGTGCTGATACTTATACCAACGCAGGACAGGGAACTTACAACAGCGGGTACAGCCAGAATTATAATGGCGGCTATACCGGGCAGAGCAACACCACCAACAACACGGTGACGACCAACACGACCTCATCGACTGCCGACCAAGTAGTTGATTTGGCCAAACAATTGGCAACCCAAAACATCCCTTACGTATGGGGTGGCGAGTCATTGAGCGGAATGGACTGCTCCGGCCTGACCGATTATGTTTATCAGAAGGCAGCCGGCATCAGCCTGGGCCACTACACAGTTACGCAAGAGAGTCATGTGACTAAGAAGGCTGTTTCGGCAGCTCAACCTGGCGACTTGCTGTTCTGGGGTAATGAAGGCGCATCGTACCACGTTGCCATCTATATTGGGAATAACCAGTATGTAGCAGCACCACAACCGGGTCAAAACGTTGAAATTGAGACAATTAATTCGGCGTTTATGCCTAGTTTTGCGGGTCAAGTAACTGGTTAGAGTGCGCACCAAGCCGGTTAGCTTTGGAGCATTAATGTAATAACCAGTTTTGATGCGGGTCATGCATCGAAGCTGGTTATTGGATTAAGCGGACAAAGTTGGCTTGCGTAGCACGTTTCAGCAAAATAACAGCAAAAAATAGAGGTGTCCTCCCCGATCAAATATTTCGGGAAAGGACACCTCTTTAATTTGCGTTCATTTTAGAGCATTGGGGCACCTTTACCATCCAAGGCGACTGCTTTCCAATTGTCCCAAGTAATCTGCTTGTATGCCGCATCCCAGAAGTACCACTCCAGCAGGCAGCTCTTCAAAAACGTTTGCTTGGCCTGTTCCTGTTCGCGTGGTGTGGCGGATTCAGCTTCGTGATCAATGATTCCGAAGAATTTTTGGATATAGCCATTTGGCCCCTCGAAGTCACCGCCACCGATGTTCAGGAAGTCCTTAAACGGCTCATCCTGGACGCGGGTCTGCTTGCGCATGAACTTACCAAGCTCAATGTACATCCACTCTCCTGCGGCAAATGACGGCAGAATTTGCAGAACACTGTGGGTTTGGATCGTGGCCGCCATGTGCTGACGATACATTTGGTTGATCGGCTGGATCGGCGTTTGCTTGAGAGTTTCCCAATCGTGAGGCATCGATTCCGGCTCGCGGGCTAACCAATCTCGCAGCATGGTGAGCTGCAGGTCCTGACGTTTGTGGAATAACAACGCCTGTTCTGTGTTGGTGCTGTAATTAATCAAGGCGTTAATGACGGCGACCTCGTTATACTCAAAGGCAATGTCTTGTTCGTCGTAGTAGTGCAGCTGTTCCGGCGTTAATTTACCATTGATGATTCCCTGGACAAACGGATGCTTCTCGTTGGCGATCAGGTACGGTTGGGCTTCAAACAAGATATCTTGTGACAGTGACATGGTGGTTCCTCCTTGTGTGGCGGTAGTGCTTGGGTAAAAAAATAACAGCTGACTGCAATTTGCAGGTTAGCTGTAATCTAGTGGAAACGTGCTTCGACGAACCAGATGCTAACTTCTAAGAATGCTTGGATTAAAGTCCCAAGACTAGGGACTTCAATCCAAGCACCCTTAGAAACAGCATCTACCAGTTCTTGTCGCACTCTGATTCTTCCTTCGACAGTGCTAACTGTATCAGGTTCAATGGGTATTTCTCAGCCTTTCGGCACCCCAGACCACGGTTTATTTGGTTGTACAAGTTAATTATATCTAGGCAACACACCACATACAAGAGGAATATTAAAGTGTTTGATGAATATTGTCTAACACCATGTCCAACAGATCAGGTGTGATGGACTCATGAAATCTGAATGGGCGAGCTCGGTAATCAAAGCAGCTTAATTGCTCAACGAATATTGTCCCCTCCGTTGTGGTTCGATCATCCAAAGAAACATGTAAAGGATGATAATATTGCCCATGCGAGACTGGAACACACCAGATAAATGGTGACGTGGCTGATAATTGTTGCTTGCTGACAACTAAAGCAGGATGCCAGCCCTGTTCTTCATGTCCACGAGAAGGATTAAAGTTAATATCAATGATGTCACCTTGCTTGGGCATATATGCCGGGTTCTGAGTTTCTACCACAATTTACCAAATCTCCTTCCCAGTCGGCCGCTTCTGTGACCAATCTTTTAAATCTTCAGGCTGCTTATATGTTTCCGGTGTCCCAGTGTAGTTCGCATACTTTTCTGCTAACGTCGGTTTGTCCTCAGGTTCAAGTGCCAAGATATCACGTCCATTGTGATGCACCGTTATCACTCTAATTTTTGTGCCTTCAGTCAAATTGCCAGCAGCTAGTGCTTTCTTGCTCAAAAATGCACCGTGCCCATTTCCCCACTTAGTAATCTTTGTTTCGCTGATTTCATTAACCATTAGGGAGCACCTCTCTTCATTATTTCCTTCAGTTTAACCAAATGTTTAAACATGGTCAACTAAAGCATCTCAACTTGGATCATGATCACCTCCTCAGACAGGACCCACATTAAATTAAATACGAAAGTTTTGCTCGTTTTTTTGAAATTCATGACGAACATCGGCCAACAGAACATCCATCTAACTTTGCCAAAGGGCTACGTATTGAATTATAATAAAGTACTAATAGGTGTTGGGGGGATCAGCATGGTCGAATACACATTGTTAACACTAATTGCGATTGGGTGCTTCGGGATGACGATGTATTGCATCAGCCTGCTGAGCGGCAATCAAGAATCCACAGACGATCAGAAGCCAGATGAGCCACATCTCTACGAAGGCAAAACGCCCCAGTATGATGTTGAAGTTGAACCCGGAACCTACCATTACGACCCGGTGACGGGCAAGACCGATGTCCCAATTGATGAGTTTGACCTGTACATGCTGTATACGATTGATAATCTCCCACGTGGGCAGAAGTTGAAATTGAACCCAACCGATCAGGCGCTGACTGACAAGCTGAAAAGTCCCGCCGGACATTGGGATCAATTTCCTCCGGCAGTCCAACACTTACCAATGGTTTGGACAATTGGTGGGCATGGGTTGGTGCTGTTGAGAATTAAATAAATTTAACGTATATAGGACTCGGAGTTGTTTAGCTTCGGGTCCTTTTCTATATATCGATTTTGAGAGTGTTTAGCCACCACTCCCCAATCTTCAAAAAGTCCAATTCCACATGTTTTCCAACGTATTGAATTATAATGAAGTACTAATGGTGGTTAGGGGGATTCGGATGGTTGTTGAATACTTCTTGATAATCGGCATCGCTTGCAGTGGCCTGGTGACCATGTGTATTAGTGTGCTCTGGGCCGACCGGAATGCACCGAAGCCACTGCCCCCGGAACCTCGTTTGTATGAAGGAAAATTGCCCAAATTCGATGTCGAAGTCGAACCTGGAACTTACCAGTATGATCCGCAAACCGGCGAGACCAACATCCCGGTCAATGAGTTCGATTTGTGGATGCTTTATACAATTGACAACCTGCCGAGAGAACGACAGGTGCTGTTAAATGACGTAGACCTGAACTTGACTCAGCAACTCAAGAATCCTGAAGGTGACTGGTCGCAATTTCCACTGGCAGTTCAGGAAATGCCGATGATTTGGACGATTGCTGATCATGGCATGGTGCTGTTGCGAATTAGATGAACACATGAAAAAGGACTCGAAGCGATTTGGCTTCGCGTCCTTTATTTTGATTAGATTAGTAGTTTCCCTGAATCACAAGTTTCTTGTTAGCAGATACGTATTGCCCGTTGGTTAACTGATATCTGGTAGTCAAATTATGCTTCACGAGCTTCTTCACATGCAGACGGGTGCCCTTTTTGTAGTGATGGGCTTTGCCAGTTAGGCTAGCAGTCTTGTATGAGTTGACGCCCTTTTTAGCGATGACCGTGATCTTTTTGTTCTTTGGCATCGTTTGGTAATAGACGTTTAGAACATAATTCTTGTTGGCTGTGATGTAGCCAGTCTTGCCATAATGCTTGGACTGTTTGTTCACATCACGAACCTTGTAGCGGAGTGCCCCACCATTGGACTTGGCGTACCCCGTCACGACAAACATTGGTCGGTTGACACGGGTGCGCTTGGTGTACTTGGCAATCCGATCAGACTTGCTAAAGGTTGGATCGCTGTACATGTAAATCGCTTTGGTTGAGTAAACAGCCGTCCCTTTAACCGCAGCATAATTTGGTAGACCAGTTGTACCGTCTGCCTTGTTTGGTGTGGTTGGATTCCAGTTTGGATTGGTGCTTGGCGTTGTGTTGCCATTCGTATTTGTGTTGGTATTGGATGAGCTTCCGCCGCCATGGTTATTCGATGGTGTTACTGGAAGTGGAACTGGTGTGACTTTGTATAGACGTAATTGGATACTTCCAGTTCCCCCTGTATCCAAACCACCATTACCACCACCAGAAAAGTTAGGGGTTACACCATTGAATTGGTAATAGTATGAAGTGGCGGTCTTATTTGTCGACGCATCAGGTGCAAAGTCATACCCGAGTGCCTTTAAGGCTTGTTCCAAGGGATATCCATTAGACGCTTTTAAGGATCCTATTTTGGTTAAATCCAAGTAAAAAAATGATCCGGTAAAGCCTACATGATCTAATGTACTGAAAAGCTTAGTTTGAACATCCCCTTGAACAGGTCCATCTCCGTCGTTCAGATTCTCCCAGAAGATCTCTCCATTTGCACCGATTTGAGGCATTAGATCTTGGACATTTTTGGGAAGAGGTGTGAAACTGCCATCTTTATTTTCCACGGTTGCAAGATACTTTCCACCACTCAAACTGTCTTGTTGGGCAATTCTTGCTTTAGTCCGCAATTCTACTCCATGGTCGTCTGGTGCATATGAATAGTCAGTCAACGTTGCCCAGTTGTGGCTATACAGATATTTATCAAGTGCAGCTTTATCTGTAAGATTCAGCCTTAATGGAATTTTGATGCTCCAAGAATTTCCAGGATGCAGGGTACCTCTTACACGGAACCTATCCATCGTTGACCAGTCTGCGTCAGCGGGGACCGTTTCCGACGCGGGATGTGATCCAGGTAAAAAATATTCCTTTCCAGCAATGTATGTTGTAAGCACCATTTCGCTCTGGCTGTCAGCTTCAGGGGCAATGGACGACTGCCCCCGACTATTATCATAAATTAAGGGTGCGTCTGAACTGTCTTTCAAAGGCAATCCAACAATTTCATTAACCTTTTTATCTTCCTTTGTGTTGTTCGTAATCGTAAAATTCATTGTCAGATTTTTGTAATGGTCTGCATTAATAATGGTCTTACGATAAGTACTGTTATCTCCGATAAGTGCATAATTTGAATCTTCAAGATTACCGCTATCATCCGTTGCTTGAAAATACAGTGAATGTTCAAACCCATTTGGAGTTTGTGGTGTCTGCATTGATTGTCCGCTCACGGTATTCGTGTACATCGCCCCGGTAAAAGTAGTATTAACGGTCGAACTCACACTAGTTTGAGTTGTTTCTGCCAAAGCAGTTGCTTGCTGACCAATAACCGGCGCACTTAATACTAAGCCCGCCAAAACTGCAGCACTAAAAGACAATTGCTTCAGCAACATTTTATGTTTAATATTCAATTTGATCCCTCCAAAAAAGCCCCATACATAACATTTAATGATCTTATTATAATGTGGATGACATTCCATGTCTACTTATATGATTATCGAAGCGTTAACTTTTTTGTAATGTAAATACCAATACCTGTAATAATAAAAAGCATGGCAAGTATGCCTACTCACCATGCTTCATAATCCTATTCACTTAATAATTCCCCTGAATCACAAGCTGCTTATTTCCAGTCACATAATCACCATTAGTCAATTGATAACGAGTGGTCAAATTGTGCTTAACAAGCCTCTTGACATGTAGATGAGTGCCCTTCTTGTAGTGGGTCGCCTTGCCATTCAAGCTTGCTGTCCTGTATGCATTAACACCCTTCTTGGCAATGACGGTGATCTTCTTGTTCTTCGGCATCGTCTGATAATAAGCATTTAAAACATAACGCTTGTTAGATGTGATGTAGCCAGTCTTGCCATAATACTTGGAGTGTTTATTCACGTCACGAACCTCATATCGAAGTGCTCCGCCGTTGGACTTGGCGTAACCCGTTACGACAAACATCGGTCGGTTGATCCGCGTGCGCTTAGGATATTTAGCAATTCGGTCACTCTTATCAAAGTTTGGTGAACTGTACATATAAATTGGCTTAACGGCATAGACAGCATCGCCCTTAACCTCAGCGTAGTTTGGCAAACCGGTTTTGCCATCGGCAGGCTTAGGTGTCGTTGGATTCCATGAATTGTTATTTGGTTGTGGTGCCGGAGTTGGGGCTGGACTTGGTGTAACTGGTGTTGGTGGAATTGGGACCACGTGAATCACCAATGTCGCATTCTGCTTGCTAGCCAAGTCGTAATTGATTGGCGAGTAGCTTACCAGCTGATATCCGGCCGGCAAGACTGGCTTGTACTGACCCTTCTGGCCCAAGAAGCCAGTGATGGTGTCCCGTTTGACGATGGAACCGTTGTTGTCATTGACGTACTCGATGGGCATGGTGGCCTGTTGGTAGTCGTAGATGATGGTGAAAGTTTGAGGAACACCCGTACTTGCGACGCGATCCATATCAACGGCGACGTCCGGTTGAAATGCCACACCGTTTTTATACCATTCGATGTACTTAGCAAGGCCCTCATTCATAGTCGTGAAAGTCGTATCAAGTTGTTGCTCTAAGGTTGCTTTATCTATTGAGTCTGACACAGGGTCATGTCCAGTAATGACTAAATATGAATCCAATTCATCATTGGCTGAGTTGACGGTAAATTTGGTTGATACATAAAATGGCGATAACTTGGGATTGTATTGCACATCGACTTCCCTCAACGTATCAGCCACCGGGTATCCAGGTACCGTGGCATCAATATTTTTAGCATCCGTCTTATATGTAAGTGTTTGAGCAGCTTTTAAAGTGTTGCCTTTTGTATCGACAACCTTGACAACCGCCTCGGCACCGGTAGGGTCAACAACCGGCTCGTCAGCCCGCGCATTCGTCCCTCCGACAAATAACGTGAGCATCACAGCCCCCATCGTTAACAGCATCCAATTAAAACAATTCATCCGCTTCATCATTTTCACGGCCTCCCAACAGCCATCACAATTTTCCTCAACTCCATTGTACAATTTAGGCATATTTTATCAAAGTGGATGGTTATGGCAAAAAATAAAATCTGGCCACAAAAAAAGCATGACGAATAATACTATTCATCATGCTTGTCATCATTATTAACTAACCCATTTAATCGATTCTTTGCCGACAGCCAGAACAAAATTGACTGCACGGCATCGTACTGCATCAAAGTTGCCTGACTGGCGGATTTTAATTCCAAACTGGTCGGATCGGAAAGCTCCTTGCCTGCTTTGGCTGCCTGTTCGTTGAACATGATCACAAAATTATTGTAGCCAACTTTGGGTGAACCAGATCCCAGCAAGGCCATCAGACCGGCCTTCACTTCATTCAATGAGAAGATGTTTTTCAACAGGCCGACAACAATAGCGCCGGCGAGCTGAGTCCGTTGGTATTTTTTCTTGACCGGCGGGACCAAAATCTTCGCCTTGAAGTAATTATGCAGCATTGTTTTCGTAATTTTATCGCCGATAATCGGTTCCAAGTACCCATTCGTCAGGTCCAGCAACTGATCCAGGTGCAGTGAGAACGTTGGCAGCTCTTCCCACATCGGTAATTTAATTTGAAGCTCGGTAGTCGTCTTTGGCATCGAACCGCTCCCTCTTTTATTCGCCTTCGCCAACCTGCACGCCCACCCCGACAAGACCGGGACCAGTGTGAACCCCTAACGCTGGTGAAATGCTTCCTCTATAGATTTTAAGTTGTGGGAAGGTTGAGTGCAAGCGATCGTAGACTTTTTCTTGAAGCGGCACGTCGGCACCGTTGGCCACTCCGACACGGACGCTCTTGTGGCTGGAAATCAATTTCTCAACCAAGGCAACCATTTTGGAAATGGCTTTCTGCTCGGAACGAGCTTTGGCGACTGGAAAGTAAATGCCATCCGAATCAGTCGCAATTACCGGTTTGATGTTCAGAACCGAGCCAATCAGTCCAGCCACTCGACCGATCCGACCGCCAGCCCGCAGGTATTTCAAGCTGGGAATGTAGAAAAAGGTCCGGCTATTCTTGACGGATTGTTTGAGGAAGGTCATCGTCTCATCAAAGGTTTGGCCGCAGTCGATCATCTCTTCGGCGTACACGGCAAACAGACCGCTGCCAATTCCAATATTCTTGGTGTTGATGACGTCCATTTTGATGTCGGTGGTTTCTCTAGCCACGTTGGTGAAGATGCCAAACGTGGTTGAAAGCCGAGCTGAAACCGTGATGCCGATGATGTGATCAAAACCGCGTTTTCTCAGCTTGTCGACACTCGCCTCCACACTTCCTTGAGTTGGAGCGGCAGTCTTCGGAAATTGATCCTCCTGGCCAAGCCGGGCATAGAATTCTTCTGGAGTAATATCGACATTATCGCGATATTCTTTACCGGTCATAGTCACCAGCATCGGGGCAACTTCGATATTATCGTATTTTTGTAACAGTTCTGCGGGTACATCAGAACCGGAATCAGCTAGAATAGCAATCTTTTCAGGCATGTAGGGGTCTCCTTTTATTCGGTACGTAGTTTTCAATACTATTTATGTAGTATTGTATACCTCATGTGTAGGTTGTCAATGCCATAACAAAAAGGAACGACCGTGGGAGCCGTTCCTTACGGACATCATTCAATTATTTATGCCAACCGTATTTCTCAAATGTCGCAACCATCTCATCCTCTGTCAAAGTATTGCCAGTTTCAAAATCCTTAAATCCAGTTTCAATAATTGCACCAATCCGAGCATTCTCTACTTCCTCTGAGTTCATAAAACATTTCTCTTTCTGCTGATGACTAATCATGCCAGCCATACTTGCCAAATTTTTGCTCCATCTCTTCTTCTGTTAAGAGCTTTCCTTCTTCAACATCTTTAAATGCTGCCTCAATGATTTCACGATCATGTTGCAATTTTTAAATTGGTTTGTTCGTCCATGCTTTGATCCTCCAACATATAATAAAGAACTTGATTATAATCCGCATCTCATATTTTAACCCATTTTGGATAAGTTGGACTGTTTTTGCTCCACACTTTTTAATAAGCTATGTTCCTCTACAACATAAAAAATAACGAACAAATGTGTTCGTCATTTTTCCCATATTTATTCATAACTCAAACTCTCAATTGGATCCAACCGTGCAGCCGATGCCGCCGGTGCCAATGCCGCCAAGAGTGAAATGAAGATGGCGACCACGAAGCCGAAGATAACGTTGCCTGGTGTGATCTGCATGATGGAATAATTGATTCCGCGTTGAGCGATGTTGTTCGCCACAACTTGCAGTAATTCCGCCAAGGCGATGGCTAAGGCCGATGAGAATAATCCGATAAAGAAGGCTTCAGAAAAGAACAGGTTTCGAATACTGCCCTTGGATGAGCCCAATGCTCGGAGGATTCCGATTTCCTTGGTTCGCTCGGAAACACTGATGTAGAGCACAACAATAATCATGATCGCTGATACCAAGAGTGAAATCCCGGCAATCGTTGCGAGAACGTTGACCGCCAGTGTGATGTAAGTGTTCAACGTATCAACAAAGCCGCCGACACCAGTGATTTGGTAAGCAGCCTTCTTCTTATCATTTTTGAAGGTCTTAATTTTGTTGGTCACTGGTTTGACATTCTTCACGTCACCTTTGATCTCAACCGTCACAAAATTAGGCTGAATCTTGATGCCCTTTGATTTGTACAGTGATTTCATGGTGTCATAAGTGATTGAAGTAGCGCCGGTACTGGCCTTGGCAATTCCACTCACTTTCAAAGTCTTGTTCAGCATGACCGGGCGTTTTTTGTTATTCAGTGTATTTTGGTAGAAAGTGACTTTCTTGCCAATCAGCGAATTTGGATTCTTCTTATTCAACTTCTGAGCGTATTCCTTGGTTAGCATGATTTCGCCGTTCTTAGGCGCATGCCCTTTGGAAATACTCTTAGTCAGCATGGTGCTGTTGTGGGTCTGCATAAATGAAATGGTTGCCGTCTTACGGCCCATTCGAATTTGTGTCCCACCTTGAACGAAGTAGCCGTCCTTAATGCTCTTCACATTCTTGATGTCCTTCAAACGGTTCTTATCCTTGGCCTTCATGGTGACTTTATCCATGTCAACACTGGAATTGGTTGGAACGTTTTGAGTAACTTGGACAGCATTAGGATTAACCTGCGAATAGATTTCGTGGTTAATATACCCTTGAACACCATTACCAAGCCCCAGCATGACAATCACACTGAAGATTCCGATGGCCGCCCCAAAAACGATTAGCAGGTTTCGTTTTAAGTTGTAGCGCATGTTCTCCAAGGCCATTTTTAACGTAGCGCCAAATCTCAATGTGTGAGTGGATAACTCATTGGCTTGTGATTTTTCATAGCCTTGCTTGATTGATTTGTCTTCACTAATTTTCCCATCAGCCAGTCGAACGATTCGAGTTCCGTGATTGGCCACGGTTTCCGAGTGGGTAACGGTGATGACCAGTTTGCCGTCTTTGGCGATTTGGTCGAGCAAGGTTAAAATTTCTTGCGTATTTTGACTGTCCAGTGCACCAGTTGGCTCATCGGCGATAATAATTTCCGGATCAGACGCCAATGCCCGGGCAATCGCTACCCGCTGCTTTTGGCCACCCGAAAGCTGGTTGGGATATTTGCGCATGTGGTCTTTCAAACCGACCTGCTCCAACAGCTGACGGGCACGGGCTTCCTGCTGCTTATGACTTAATTTGGTCATCTGCAGGGAGACCATGACGTTGTTAAAAACAGTCAGATGGCTAATCAGATCGAAGTTTTGAAAAATAAAGCCGATGGTTTGGCGACGGTATGCGTCCAATTGTTTGGCGGTATCGTGACGCAAGGACTTGCCGTTTAAGACGACATCCCCGGAATAATTACTATCCAAGCCACCAATAATGTTCATCAAAGTTGTTTTCCCACCGCCGGATTCACCGACGATTGAGACGAATTCCCCTTGGTCAAATGACAGGTCAATTCCAGTCAAAACTGGGAATTCTTGGTTTTCAAGATAATAGGATTTCTTGATGTTATGAAGTTCTAAGTAGCTCATGTGGTCCTCCATTCGTGATGCTTGCGATTAGCATATCAATTAATTTTAACGCAGTTTGTTGGCTTTGGATACCGCAAGGCTCTGATAAGTGCAAAAGAAAAAGCCTTGGCACAGTTGAGTGGTCAAGGCTACATTATTAAATTTTACTGTTGCTTGGCACCAAACAAAGTATCAATCAACTGTTCACGCTTCAAGATAGTTGGTGTGCCAAATGCCTTCAAGCTCAAGTCAGCTAAAGTTGCGACCAAGTAGTCAACAACTGGTTGAGCAAAGCTGTTACGAAGGTTCTTGTCGTCATCAATTGTCTTTTGGATGGCGTCGTTGTCGGTCAAGCTGCTGGGAACTTGATAGACACCGGCAATGGTTGCGGTGAAGTAGCTCTTAGCCAATTCGTCATCATACAATTTGAAGGTTGAAACCACCTGAACAACACTCATAGTTGAAGTGTCTGCAGGATCATTAGGCAAAGCCAAACGGGTTTCTGCATTGATCTGAGGGCCTTTTTGCGGATTGAAATTACTCCGGTCAAAGTTCAAACCGTCCAAGCGAACGCCCATTAACTGCCAATTATTATTTTCTGCCAATTTATTTACCACCTTATATTTATTCGAATATGCTACACGTTCATCGTATCATACCAGTGATTACATTTGCATTACTTATAGGTAAATTAAGAACTTTAACCACACATAGAATTTTTAGCCAATGTGTCATATTATAGAAAGGTAGATTTTCAAACTAATGCAATGGAGTTATACAATGACAATTAATGAAATGCTGACTGAAATTGAATCATATCAACACAAATTGAACTTAGCTGATGATTACCTGTTCAATATCGTTGAGTTTGACCCAGTGGAAATCAAGGCCTACCGAGATCACACTGCACCAGAAAGTGCTTATCAGGCGACTTTGAAGCAAATCAAGCGCCTCTACCTGCTGAGTTTGTCGCCGGAAGAGTTGCTCAACCGAATCCACAACGCTCAAAAGGCAGCCAGTCTCTCGGATGCTGATGCAATTAAAATAATGGGAATTGAGGATAGTAAACTGGCTGATTTCAAAGCGGGCTTACTACCAACCATGAATTACGTGACCGCTTTGTATGCTCTGAAAGCTAACATCTAAAAAATCACCACGGCCACTCATCTTTAAGATGAGTGGCCGTGGTGATTTTTTAATGAACAAACGAAACAGCATCAATGATAGCTGCCAAATCTCGATTAATCTTCTTAGTCACGTCTGAGATCAAATGATACTGATCAGACCTCATGACTTCTTTGAGTCTCAACTCAACTGTTTGTGCCTCATCCTTCGGGAATATCTGATGAATCAATCCCGAATTAACTAACAGAATTGCCAACATCGAGTTCTTCTCCGAAGGCTCTTTTTTTGCAGTGGCATCATTATATAACTGCGTCAAAATCCGGTCGGTCAGGGTTTGGTTATCGTAGTAGGTCTTATGATCCACTTCCAGGTATCCATCCTTAACCAATGCGTCACAAATTGCTTGAGCAAATTTAGTCACCCGACGTCGACGGACTGACAAGACAGAATCCCGCACATAATTGCTGACAGTTTGCGGTTGACCCTTCTTAATATCATCGGTGATCGGCTTCAGATAATCGGTTGGTGCTTTGGACACCTGGGCGATGACCATCCGATTTGCTGGTGTCAGGTCCATCGTCCCATCTCGGAGTAATTCAACAATTTCTGACAGCAGCAAGCATGCCGCAATTTTACGATCCTTAAATGCACTCAACTTCGGCTTTTGATTAAGCACACACAACACAAATTCCTGCGTATAAGTTAACCCGTCCATAAGCAACGCCCCCTGGCTTCACAATCTCATTACCTCAAAAATAGCCTAAATGAAAACGCTTAGCAAGAAATATGTTCTTTGAGTATTTGCGCATTTCTAACTGAAAATACTATACTGAAGGTTAGAATAATTAGGAGGCAATTATTTTGATTTATATTAACATTCATTTAATATCTTGGATCTTGCTGATCATCTCAACCGTGTTAGCATTTATTCTCAAAAACAAGTCGTCAATCGTTTTTCAGATGATCACGCGGGTATTGTACATCCCCATTCTGATCTCGGGCTTCATGCTGGCGCTGTATCGAGTACCACGTGAACCGGTCTTGGGAAGTCTCAAAGTCATTTTGGGTTTGGCGGTTATCGCATTGCTGGAAATTGGCTTTGCCAGAAAGAACCACAAGAACTTGGCGGCCAATATTCTTTGGACACTGGGAATTGTGTTCGTGTTGACCAGCTTGTTGGGACTTGTGTTGGCGGGATGGTATTTCTTTTAGAGAGTGCGACAAGACCCGGGTGGCCCCGGAACACGTTTCGGCTAAATAAAAGTGAACAACCCAGCATTTAACCTAATAACGGCCCGGACAAAAGCATCAAAACATGTCCGAGCCGCTTTTCTCATACGCATAGATCACCCATCTAAAACGGCAAAGTTCTACTAACAAAAACAAAGTAGGTATGAACTTTTTATGGGGTGTCGGTTCATCACTTATTTGTTATATTAGTATTGCGTTTCGATAATCTGGTGGTATAATTGATTTTTGAGTAAACCGATATATATGGGGATGTACGGGGAATCGATTTGCTACAAAATGAATAATCGGAGACCATCATGAAAAGATTCCTAGCATTCCTCGTGACCGGTTTGGCATTTATCCTAACCTTTAGTGCAACTATTGGGCTTGGGGTAACAATTGCTAAAATCGATCCTCAAATGAATACGACCATTGCATATGCCAAGCGGGTGAAGCCCAAAAAGCCTCAAAAGGTTCAGCCAAAGCAGCCGGCAAATTCGGTCAAAACTGCACCACAGCCTCAAGACATCACGGTTCCGGTTGCGACTGTTCCACAGGCAAAGCCGGCAGTCACAGTACCAACGCCGGCAAAATACCGCTGGGCAAGTACCACGATTACATATACAATCCAAACGCCATCCAATTACTACCGCGACATCTGGCAGCAGGCGGTTTCTGCGTGGAACGAAACCCAACAGGTTAATCTGGTCCCCGCGACTAATGACAAAGCAGATATTACACTTACCGTGGATGCCACAGATAACCTGAACTATGCTGGAATGACAACTGTTAGATATTTCAGCGAGACTAAGAATGATCTCCATCTCTTGGCGCCCACTACTTCAACAATTTACTCCAACAATTGCGACCTATATCAATACACGACTTTGGAGCGCGTCCACGTTGGCGAACACGAACTTGGCCACTCATTGGGACTAGGACACTCAAGTGATCCAAGCAGCATCATGTACCCCACTGTTTGCGATAACGAAATTACATCGGGTGACGTGGCTGGGTTGGTTCAGGCTTATAAATAAAAAATTCAAATGTAACTGAATCAAAGTGTGAAAGCTTTGGTTCAGTTTTTTTGTAGTGTCGTATCAATCTGGCCGAAATGTGTGGAAAAGGCTGATCACTGCCATTTAAGGGTACAAAGCGCCTTCCCCTGTACTCTAAAAAAGATTGGCACTCAGCTAACTTGAGTTCCAATCTCCTTGTTTCTCGTACAAACAACTACCCCAATTTGAATCTAACCTATCCATCCCCAGACAAAACAACAATTGAAGGGGGAGATTTTGCCTGCGGGTGGGCAGGCACAAACCAGCAAATTACAATCACATTGTGTTGGGGTGTTACAGGCCCTTGGGTGGCAACCTGCAACACTGTATCCTTTGAAGAAGATACATGTGCTCACCTTCTTTCAGTTCCTCTCATTTGCCGTAAGAGTACCATTTTCCACTGAGCAATTCTTTGTGCAAAGTTACAAACATTTCTCACCTCATTTGGCGAAAAATGCGGTATTGTAAAGGTAATGATAACTGTCGAATTATGGGGAGGCGACTATGATGATCGATCTTCAACGAATTGTCAGTAATGAGAAAAATCGAATCGTTCAAGTCAACCAGGTACCACTCGAAGGACGCGTCGTCAACGGCATCACGATCATGGACAGCGGATCAGCGGACGGCTGGGCGAAAACCGGCGAGCTGGTGATTACCAGTTCCAAGATGATGCCGGAAAACATCGATGATGCTAAGCAGCTGATCCGAGAGTTGGTTGACCGTAAAATCAGCTGCCTAATGGTCAAACCCTATACCCATGACAAGGCAGCCGAATTTCCACACGCAATTATCGATTTCGGGGATGAACTCAACCTGCCGTTATTTGCGATTAAAGATCACGTCACGTCGATTCAGGTCTTGAACAGTATCAATGCGCAACTCTTGGAAGGTCGACGAATCGGTAAAATGGCTGACCTCGATCTGGATTATTTGTTAAAATCCAATTCAGCTTCAGAAAAAGATTTTGTTTTCATCTCTGAATTAAAAGGAATGAATTTATTTGACCTCAACATTCGCTTGGTCAAGATTTCTTTCGCCCAAGCGCCCCAGCCTAATGAACGGCTGTCCGTCCAACTTGATTTAGTCAATCAAATTCACGAATTCTTCTCCCACGCTCAACGTGAGAACCGGATCATGACTTATTTCATCCTCGAAGCAACCAACGGCGCCACCGTCATCTCGTTCTTTAACCATGCGCAAACAGAGTTGCCGCCAAACGATCGAACACGATTTACGACACTTTTCAAAAATGTGAACATCACTCGTTTTACCGTGTTCGAAGGTGTATCAGGAATGCATCCGGCCAAGAAAATTCACCGGGCATTCAGTGAAGCCAGCTTTGGTGTGGAAGTCGCCAAGACGCTCGGATGGTCAGAACGGCCAGTCTTTTATCGGGATGTCAGCTTGTGGGACCTCGTCAACAAGATTTCCAAAGCCCAAGACAGTCGGTTGTATCCAGTGGAAATGGATGAGATTTTAGAAGATCCGGAAATATATGAAACAATCAAGGAATTCTTCAACCAAAACGAATCGATTAAGGAAACCAGCGAGACGTTGTATACCCATCCCAACACGATCCGGTATCGATTGACCCAAATCTATAAGCAAACTGGATTGGATTATCGGCATACCAATGATAAGTTTTTGATTTACATTGCCTTGATTAAAAAAATGATGAAAAATGCCAAATGAATACCTTATGTAAAGTGAGTGAGACAGATCCCCTGCCTCACTCACTTTTTGCTTTATGTCCAACAAATCCTCCAAAAATTTTGTACTAAAAGCAAACAATTTTGAAAACAAAACAGTTATATTCTAGGGCGAAGGGGAGAAAATTGTTCGAGGAGTCTGTTTGTTTTTAGAGGGGGAGTTGTTTCCTATGAATCGAATCAATAAAGCGTTACTACTAATGGCGGCATCGGCTGGTGCATCATTTGTGTTGATGAGCACACAGACGGTGACACCAGTTTCGGCCAAAGTTAGCCAGAGTTTAATTGCTAAGAAAGCCGCTGTGAAGACGCCGGGGTTGAAGGCAGATGCGGTTGGGGATGATCAAAGTGGGCAGATTGGTGATGTTAATTGGAACATTACTGGAACTGTCCTTACCATTAGCGGTGGAACTCTTCCGTCAAGAACGCCTCAAGAAGGTGCAGGCAGTTATCCGTGGTATGACAATCAAATTACCGAGATCCATATTACCGGTCCACTTAAGCTGGAAGGCAATGCCCCCGAGGGATTCTTCTCGGGCAAGCCTAACCTGACAGGTATTACCGGATTAGCGAACCTAGATCTGTCAGATGCCACTAGCACCTCACACATGTTTGCTGGTACGAATGTTCCTAACCTGGATATGTCTCAGCTTCACACTGGCAATGTAAAAGATATGAATGAAATGTTTGCTAACGGTACTTTTAATACTCTTGACTTAACAGGACTAGACACTCACAGTGCAACTACGATGGCCGGCATGTTCAGCAGCAGCCGTAATTTGACTGAGGTCAACCTGGATAGCATCGATACCAGTCATGTCACAGACATGTCCAAAATGTTTTATGACGTTCCAAATCTTGAGGGGATTGATTTTGGAAATATCAGCACCAAGAATGTGACTGATATGAGCGCAATGTTTGCCCAAGATACATCACTCAAGAGTTTGGATTTCTCCAAAGACCCAAATTTTGACACAGGTAATGTGCAATTTATGAATGATATGTTTACACTCGACACTGCCATGATCTCGTTAAACGTTTCAACATTTAATACGGAAAACGTCGTTGACATGCACAATATGTTTGCTCAAGATTCATCGATGACTTCGTTTGATCTCGCAAACTGGAAAACGGGTAATGTCACTGACATGAGCACAATGTTTGCCCAAGATCCGGCTCTCACCACTCTGGATCTTTCAAACTTTGACACTGGTAATGTTGAAACCATGGAAATGATGTTCGATGAGGATACTGGCCTAACATCACTAAATGTTTCTAGTTTCAAAACTGACAAAGTAAAAAATATGAGTGGAATGTTTTTAGGTAATACTTCTTTACCTGCCCTAAATGTTCGTAGCTTTGACACTTCCAACGTCACTGATGCGTCAATTATGTTTGGCTACGACACCGCGTTAAAGGCACTGGATCTATCTTCTTTTGACCTCACTAAAGCAGGGCAAATTGATAGCATGCTTGGTGAACTTCAGAGCTTGCAGCGAATAACGCTGGGCGGAAAAACTTTCCTGGTTTCCAAATTAGGTGAGATTGCAAGTGATGCTGCACTTGGCAAACCAGCTGGTGGAGATGAATGGCAGGCCGTTGCCGGTGGGACAATCGCAAATCCTGCTGGCGCAAAATTTACTCCAGACGCTTTAATGGCACTTTACGCCAATGATCAAACTCCACCGGCAAAGGAAACTTATGTCCTGCCGGGTCAAACTGATCAATCCGCCATCGAACTCGTCCCAGCAACCACAATTCCTTTAGGCGGTACATTTGACCCTGCCAAGGTATTTATTTCGGCAGTCACGCCAGAAGGTGTTCATTTGACTAATTTAAATGATGCTATCGGGGCTGGCTTATCCATCACCGGTGCTGATTTCAACACCAACACCCCTGGCCAATACACAGTCAACTTCAAGTTTGCTGGTAGCGATAAGAGCGCGAAAACCATCGTCACGATCAACTCAAACGGCGGTGGCGGTAACGTCACCCCTCCTGCACCAAACCCGACACCGACGCCAAATCCTACGCCAACTCCAACGCCGCAACCGACACCACCTGTAAAGCCGGAAACCCCAACGATTCCTGGTAATGTGACCAAGAAGAAGCACGCCGTTTATGCTTTGAAGGCCATTTACCTCTACAAGAATCCAACCTTCAAGAAGAGTCAGCGAATCGCCGCTTACCCGAAGCAAAAACGGACTAACCGACCAATGTTTGTCGTTATCGAATACGGTCGTTCCAGCAACGGTACCCTTCGTTACAAGGTTCGTGACGTTAACCATGGTCGCAAATCAGACGGCAAGATTGGTTACATCACCGCCAACTGGAAGTTTGTTCGTGGCGTTTACTACCAGTCAGTTCCGAAGAACAAGACGATCACCGTCATCTCCAAGAAAGGTGTTCACGCCTACAAGAACAAGAATTTGACTGGCAGGATGAAATCTTACAAGAAAGGCACCCGTCTGACTGTTAAGAAGATCGTCACTCACAACCTGACTACCCGTTACATTTTAAGCAATGGCACTTTCGTCACAGCTAACAAGAAACTGGTGATCCAAGGCAAATACTGATTGTAGTTTGTTTAGTTGAGCTGTTTTGAGGGGGAGTTGGTTATTATGAATAAAGTCGGTAGGACACTGCTTTTACTAGCAGCTTCCGCTGGCGCTTCGTTTGTTTTGATAGGTACGCAAGTGTCGACAACAGCTTCGGCCAATATTGGCCAGAGTTTGCTTACCACAAAATCCGTCGCGAAGGTGCCAGCATTAAGAGCAAGTTCAGTTGGTGACCCCAAATGGAGCGGTCAGATTGACGATGTCAGTTGGAATATAACTGATGGCGTACTGACAATCAGCGGTGGTACTATCAATTCACGTCCCGGACCGTATCCATGGGATTCGGAAAATGTGACTAAAATTGACATTACTGGCCCACTTGTACTACGTAATGATGCGCCAGAAGATTTTTTCTTTGGTTTGCAAAACGTTCAATCCATCGAAGGACTCAGTAACTTAGACCTTTCGGACGCAACCAGTGTCAAAGAAATGTTTGGTGGCAGAACAAATATTCAAAATATTGATTGGTCACAACTCAAAACTGGAAATTTAACCACTACCGAGCATATGTTTTATGACAGTGGGTTTACGCACCTTGATTTGTCAGGAATGGACACTCATAGCGTCACGGATATGAGCCAGATGTTTAGCAGTTCAGAAGCCTCAGAAATCGACTTAGGCAATATTGATACTTCGAATGTTCGGGACATGTCGGGCATGTTTTCAAGTGATAGAGCGCTTACCAAAGTTGATTTGGGGAATATCGATACAAAGAACGTGACCGATATGAGCCTGATGTTTTCACAAGATTCGGCATTGACAAATCTCGATTTTTCAAAATACCCCAACTTTGTCACAAGCAATGTGCATGATATGAACGGTATGTTTGTAGAGGATCGTAGATTAACATCTCTAAATGTGTCGACTTTTGAAACTGGAAGCGTTCTGGATATGAGCTACATGTTTGCAGGGGATATGGCACTAACTTCTCTCAATCTACAAAATTGGGACACAAAGAACGTTACGAGCATGCAAGCTATGTTCGTTCGAGATCCCACATTGACGAGTCTGGATCTCTCAAACTTTAACACTTCGAATGTAGAAGATATGAATCGGATGTTTTCTGAGAATCCCGGACTAACTTTTCTGGACATCTCCCATTTCAATACGAGTAAAGTCACGAATATGCACGACATGTTTTCACTGGATCAAAATTTGCCATCATTAAATGTTTCGAGCTTTGATACCTCAAACGTCACTGATGTTGGAGAAATGTTTTTGGGAGATGTCAAATTAACCTCATTAGATTTATCAAGTTTTGATTTATCTAAAGTCAATGTAATGACTGGCATGCTGAGCTTTACGCATTCTCTTCAGCGACTTACTTTGGGGGAAAATACGTTTTTAACGACACGTTTAAGCGGTGCACCCGTAACCGCGTCCCTCGGGGTACCCGCTGGTGGTGACCAATGGCAGGCAGTCGCTTCCGGCACCATCGCCAACCCTGCTGGTGCCAAATTCACACCGGATGCGCTGATGGCGCTCTACACGCCAGACCAAACTCGTCCTGCAAAGGAAACTTACGTTGTCCCTGGTCAAACTGACAAATCAGCTTTTACCCTCGTCACTACAACAATTCCGGTTGGCGGCACATTTGATCCTGCCAAGGTGTTTGTTTCAGCTACCACTCCTGAAGGCACTCCGGTCACCAACTGGAATGATGCGATTGGTGCTGGCCTGACTGTCACTGGAGCTGATTTCGATACCAACAATCCTGGTCAATACAAAGTCACTTTCAAATTTGCTGGGAGTGATAAGATTGGCACCGTGATTGTGACCGTCGGCAACGGTGGTGGCGGAGGCGGTAGCGTAACACCACCAGCACCAAATCCAACACCAACTCCAACGCCTAATCCAGTGCCGACGCCAACACCGCAGCCGACTCCACCGATTAATCCGGAAACACCAACAATTCCGGGAAACGTCGCCAAAAAGAAACACGCTGTTTACGCTCTGAAGGCGATCTATCTTTACAAGAATCCAACCTTCAAGAAGGGTCAGCGAATGACAGCTTACCCGAAGCAGAAACGAATTAATCGACCAATGTTTGTGGTCATCGGCTACGGACGTTCCAGCAACGGCACCCTTCGCTACAAGGTTCGCGATGTTAACCACAACCGGAAATCCGCCGGGAAAGTCGGCTTCATCACCGCCAACTGGAAGTTTGTTCGTGGCGCATACTACCAGTCGGTACCGAAGAACAAGACGATTACTGTGATTTCCAAAAAGGGTGTCAAAGCTTACAAGCATCAGAATTTAACCGGCAGACTTAAATTCTACAAGAAAGGCACCCGTTTGACTGTTAAGAAGATTGTCACTCACAACCTAACCACCCGTTACCTGCTCAGCAATGGCACATACGTTACTGCCAACAAGAAACTGGTGATTCAAGGCAAGTACTAGCTATTCATCAACTCTACGGAAGATCCATTAATACCCGAAAAGGCTCAAGCGACAAGCGGCTTGGGCCTTTTTGGTGGATATAAAAAAGTTCCAACAAAATTAAATTTGCTGGAACTCCATAAAGCATTTATTCGTATTAGTTCAACGGATCAGTTGATTGCATCAACTCAGGTGGCCACAATGCTAACAAGTAGCCGTAACCATCTTGGTCAAAGGCTAAGCTTTCAAATTCACGGCCTGAATCAAAGGCTTGATAGTGAATATCGTTGGCGGAGAAGTTACCACTTTGAACGTTTGATGTTGGCACTGAAGTCAAGATATCATCAGAAACGAAGTACAAACGGTTATTTGCAGGGTTGACTGCAACTCCTTGGTTGGTTGATCCACCACGTTTGCCGACCATTGATGATGAAGCTTGGAAACTGACACCATCTTGATCAAGACGACCGTAGAAGAACATGTAACCACCGTTCAGCTTACGACCCCAATATGCGTTACCATTCTTATCAAACGCAAGGGTATGCAACTGAAGGTTGGCACTGTCACCATGATACATCTTGAAGTTGTATTCACGAATTGGCTTCAAGGTATCTGGATCCATTTCCAAAACAGTGTTGTTATCATCACGTGAAGCAAGGTCAGTCAAAGTGTTATCTTCAGCTAAATAGATATGCTTGTTTTGCGGGTTGTATGACAATGTTTGACCATGGCCAATATCAACTTCTGGTGATAACTGAGCTGTTTGGGCAATATCAACATATTTGAACATGTCAGGATTTTGAGCCTTGGCATCGTCGATTTGTCCTTGGTAAGTATCGATCTGTGATTGAATGCCGCTGATCTTAGTGTTGTACTTGGCAATTTTAGCCTTGTGTGACTTGTAAGACTTCATCCAAGTTGCCATCTTTGAAGTTGCTGTCTTCACAGTCTTCTTAGCTTTGGCACGGGTATTGTATGAATACTTGTATGATTTAGAAATCTTAGTGTACTTGGCTTTCTTATTTTTCCAGTAGTAGTACCACTTTTGAGCATTCTTCTTCCAGTTATTCTGGTTGTTTTGGTATGACTTATTTTGGTTCAAAGTTGTGGTTAACGTCTGAACCTTGTCAAAGGCACCCTGCAATTGGGCGTTGACTTGGTTGTATTCGTCATTATGTGCCTGACCGTCAGTCGTGTATGGGTTGAAGTAATCAAATGCCCGCCATAACAGCAGAACATCCGAACCGACACCTAATTGTTGCAACTTTGCCATATTGAACTTAACAATGGCACCTTGGTTAGTGTTCGTTCCGTTAGATTCGATAAAGTAGATATTACCGTCACCATCAAGCGTGACACTTTGGAAGTTACCATGTTGGAAGTTGGAAACGTTAAAACCATCTGGTAAGAAAAACTTGGTCTTAAACGTGTTGGATTGTGAGCTACCAGTAATTGTGTTGTATGAATTACCATAGTTGTAGCCAGTTGGATCCAATGAATACTTTGTATACTTTTTGCTTACATTCCCCTGTGGCGTAGAATTATTGACCACGTTGAGTGAATTCTCATCGTAGTCTTTAAGTACGTTCCCGGAATTGACCTGCGGAATTGATCCTGCAGAACCAGGATTTGCAATCACGTCAGCATTGGCAGTCGGAGCAGCGATGCCAAAAATTCCAGCGGATGCAAATAAAAACGCAGCCGCGAGGGCTAACTTAAAATGTCCCTTCATTCAATCTCACCCCAATTAAATTTATTAAAACTAAAAACGTGTACATATTCTATTAAAACGGCTTTCCGGCAAAATCACAAGTTTTATGCATGGATTTTATCCAAACCTAATAATTGTAACTTTGGGGTAATCTGGAAGTAACATGCATTTTGTACATATTTGATACCCAATCTTTACACTTAATTTACATTGCCGCGGTACCCTATAGGTGTTGGTAGATAAGGTTTATTCGGGGAGCGGGTAATCATGAAAAAATCTACAATTACGATTATATTAACGCTGATTTTTGTGGCAACAATTGGCGTTTCTGGCGTTGTTGCCCATCATCGAAATGATGCGTCAGCGTCTAATCCAAGTGAGGTCTCCAAGTCCTTTCGCGGCACTTGGTATGGAAATAAAGCCGACATTTACTTTGGCAAACATAGTGTCAGTTATCATTCAGATCAGACATCATATGAACGCTCAGGCAATTATTTTGTCTTCGGCCCAACTTCAACTCAGAACTGGAAAGCGTTCGGAACGCCAAATACCAGCGATGTCAATCTAGCGCGAGTGACAAACAAGGACGTTGCCGGATTCGTCCAACCAGTTTTGGAAACCTATAAGGGTAAAGCCAATAGTTCTGGACCTTACAAAGTTTACTATTACACTCGGAATAATACCGACGTAATGAAAACGATGACCGGTCGAGTCAGTCATCTTCCACATGCAAATGTCGAAGGATTCAATATGGAGTAACAAAAAAAGGCGGAATATCCGCCTTTTTTGTTACTCTTGAAATGTCTTATTCATCACTTTAACGCTCCGAAAAATATCATCACTCTGGGCAATCATCGAGATCACTGAAACGCCGGCAACTCCAGTTTTGGGCAATTCAACAATATTTTCTTCTGTGATACCGCCAATCGCCACAACCGGCAGCTTACTTACCTTTACTAGAGCGGCCAACCCATCCACACCAATCACAGGATCGGCGTCGGCTTTGGAGCCGGTCGGAAATACCGGCCCACTGCCTAGATAGCTGATACCATCAATGTTATTCGCGATATTGACCTGCTCCTTGGTGTCGCACGATAATCCGACAAACATTGAGTTGCCAACTTGGGAGATAACTTTTCCGACTCGTTCATCTTTTTGACCAACGTGGATACCGTCCGCGTTGGTTTTGACTGCCAGATCGACATCATCATCGACAATAAATGGAATTTCATAATCGCTGCACATTTCCCGTAAATCTGCAGCCATTTCATCCCTGGCTGTTCCGGATAATGAGCCGGGGCCTTTTTCACGGTACTGAAACGCCGTAATCCCGGCTTCCATCGCCTGCTTAGCAATTTCTTGGAGAGTTTTATTTTTATCTTTGACATCCTGGGTGCCGGCGATAAAGTACGCGCGCAGCATCCCTGCTTCAAACTTCATGCCCATACTATTCACCGTCCCCTTCAAATGTCGCCCAGTGGTTCAGTGGTCCGTGACCGTGGCCGACTTGAATACCATTGGCAATCGTTGCCTGAACGTATTTTTTACCAGTTCGAATGGCAGTTTCCACATCGGCACCTTTGGCAATCTCAGCTGTGATACATGAAGAAAGCGTATCGCCAGTTCCGTGGGTGCGGACGGTGTCGATTCTCGGTGAGCTGACCCAGAATGATTGACCGTTCTCAAGCAAGATAAAATCAGATGATTCTTTAGACTCGGTCTGATGGCCGCCCTTGATCAGAACGTTCTTCACGCCCAGATCTTGAAGCTTTTTGGCGGCATCCATCATTTGATCTTTGTCATCAATCTTCATGCCGGTCAATTCCTCGGCTTCAGGCAAGTTGGGTGTCAAAATATCGGCCAACGGTAATAACTCGTCTCGAACCGTATTGATGGCGTCTTCCGAAAGCAATCGGGCGCCACCTTTGGCAACCATGACCGGATCAACGGTTAGCGTTCCGAGGTCATATTTTTTCAAATTAGCAACAACCGCCTCCACGGTGGCAACATCCGCCAACATCCCAGTCTTGCAGGCCCGGATCTTTAAGTCAGAAGCCACTGACGCAAATTGTTCATCAATCAATTTCTTAGGAATTGGCATGAAATCCTGAACGCCAATCGTATTTTGAGCCGTCACAGCAACAATCACCGCCGCCGAGAAAACGTGACGCATCTGCATCGTCTTGATGTCAGCCATGACACCAGCGCCACCGCCACTATCGGTACCAGCAATTGTCAGAGTTTGAATTGTTTCGTTAGCCATTGTTTTGAGTCCTCCTGGATTTTTTCTATTCAGTTACTATTTTGTCGAAACGTTGCTCGTCACACTCCTAGTCGAAGTTGGCGTTTTTTTCAACCGTCTTGGTATCAATCAAGTGAAGTTCATCAATCAATTGAACACCAAATGATCCAGCTAAAGGCTTCGCCATCGATTTGGCAACCACCTCACCGGCAACATCAAAGACGGCTGTGGCGGTTTGGGCAGCTTCAAAGTAATCGTGCTCAACCCCACAGAAGCAACCGATTGTGCTTGACAGCATATCGCCTGAACCAACATGAAGTTTGAATAAATCAGTTTCATTGTAAATTCGAACAACCGCCTCA
Organism: Lentilactobacillus otakiensis DSM 19908 = JCM 15040; assembly: GCF_001434145.1. Lineage (GTDB taxonomy): Bacteria > Bacillota > Bacilli > Lactobacillales > Lactobacillaceae > Lentilactobacillus > Lentilactobacillus otakiensis. The sequence goes on from NZ_AZED01000011.1 coordinate 133,583, forward strand.
CCATCTGTGATGATATCGGTCTTGCCGCTTTCAACAACGACACAATTTCGCTTCTTCGCTAACTTCTTGGCGATTTCTTCGAGGTTACCGCTACCCTCACCGGCATCAATTCCCTTGGCGTTCCAATCAACATCCGCAAGGGCCGCAATTTCGCCGGCATTACCACGAATGACTGCCACATCAATTTGATCAAGCAGTTCGTTACAACGTTCTTTCCGGTAATCAACCGCCCCAACAGCCACGGGATCAATAATGATTGGTTTCTTGTATTTGTTGGCAAACGCAGTGACAGCACTGATCTGCTCGAGTTGACCCTCGGTAAAGGCCCCCAAATTAACTGTGACTGAGTCGGCCATTTGGACCATCGGCTCTGCTTCATTCTTTTCTTCTGACATAATTGGTGATGCGCCCAGTGCATTGATGCCATTAGCGACGTCTTGAACGGTCACGAAGTTGGAAATATTAAATGCGATTGGGTTCTTTTTGCGTAGTGTGTCTAGTAAATCGATTTTCATTGGTTTGTTCTCCTCTTTTTCTTTTTTGCCTATAAAAATGGAGCTGAGACATTTGATTGTCTGCAGCTCCGGATTGTGGGTGGAATTTGTTAGTGGATTTTTGTTTGTGGTTTGGTTTGTGGAAGAACCTTGAGGTGGATTCCTCTTGCTCTCCCTTTTTACCTAGCCGAAACGTGCTTCGACGACCCTGGCCCCTACTGCATAAGATAATTCATTCAACAAGGAACCAAACCCGTTCCTTATTGAATAAATCACCTTATGCTCCGGGGCCACCCGGGTCTCGTCGCACTCTACTTTCCTACCCCAGTCCTAGCTGACAGGTTCAAAGGGTTTCGGCCTGGTTCAGGTCGGTCTCAGCTGCTACCTAGCAGTTCCCCTAGTGTTTCTAGCTTAATGATACTTTGTTTAATTAAGGTGGTCAATTGCTATCTGTTTTGCGCCGTTTCCATGTTGACAACTTGTTGCGCATACTTGTTCAAGGCTGCAAAGAATGCATCCATGACCCTATCCGGCAAGAAACGCTTCATCAGCATTGCTGGTCTTGCGCCCGTGCCAATAACATAACGGATCTTCGGCCGCCTTGAGAAGACTGCCCGGTCGACCGCTCTGGCAACCACTCTTGGTGTGGAAGCAAATTTGTATGACATCGCCATGAAGGCTGCAGAACGACGAGCCAAGCTGGCATAAGGACCACTTCCAGAAGCAGCCATCATCCGGTCCACGGCGCCATCTTTCCATTCAGATTGAATTGCACCCGGTTCAATGATTGCAACATCAATGCCAAATGGTTTGAGTTCCTGACGCAATGAATCACTCATTCCTTCAACGGCAAATTTTGAGCCAACATACCAACTGCCTAACAGCATGTTGCTAATTTTGCCGGCCATCGACGCCATGTTGATGATTCGGCCACTGTGCTGCTTGCGCATAACCGGAAGGACCGCCTGGATCATTTTAATTAACCCAAAGACGTTGACCTTGAATTCGTATTCGCCTTCAGACAGCGTGACTTCCTCAACTGAGCCAAAGGTCCCAAGTCCGGCATTGTTGACCAAAACATCAATTCGACCGGTTTCAGCAACAATTTTACTAACGACCTGATCAATTTCATCATGATCAGTCACGTCCAAGTGCATGGTGTGAATGCCAAGGTCATCCAAGTCATTCATCGAATAGACACGTCTTGCCAACGCATAAACTTCCATACCGTTTCGATAAAGGTCCTTAGCAATTTGCTTGCCGATTCCTGATGAAGCACCTGTAACAATCGCAACTCTTTGATCCATAGTAATCCCTCCCGAACTTGTTCTAAATTAGTTCCAGTATATCACGATAAAGCGTTCACATGGACTTTACTCTCGAATTCCAAAAGTGGTAATATGCTAGTCAAATGTTAAAGACGGGAGCTGATAGAATGGTTAAAATACGGCCGATTGAGGGACAGGATGACGCCCCACTGGCACAAATTATTCGCACAATTTTAAAATCATACGGACTGGATATTCCAGGAACCGCTTATTTTGACAAGGAACTTGACCATTTAAGCAGCTTTTATTCAAAAAAATCAAACAGAGAATATTTTGTTGCAGTTGATAGCGACAGCACTGTCCTGGGCGGTAACGGGATTGCGGAATTTGATCCGGTCAACAAAATTGCAGAACTACAGAAATTGTATTTGACGGACTCAGCCCGTGGCCATCACCTTAGTTACCGGTTGTTGGACACAGCGGTCGGCTTTGCCAAAGGGGCCGGCTATCAGACGGTCTATCTGGAGACTCATCACTCTTTAAAAGAAGCGGTCCACTTGTACCAAGAATATGGTTTCCGCGACTTAGGCCACCCACTAAACAACGGCGAGCATTCTTCAATGGATAAATTCTTTGTACTCAATATTTGATTCCGATAGAATGGAGTTAGATAGACAATAGGAGGTCAGAACATGTCATTAACAGATACGTATACCTTATATAACGGAGTAAAGATCCCACAAGTTGGCTTTGGCACCTGGCAATCAGCTGACGGTGACGAAGCTTATCATGCTGTGTTGGCTGCGTTAAATGCCGGCTACCGTCACATCGATACTGCGGCCGCATACGGCAACGAAGACAGTGTTGGTCAAGCAATCAAGGATAGTGGTGTTCCCCGTGAAGATTTATTCGTCACGACCAAGCTTTGGAATGCCGACCACGGTTACGAAAAGACGAAGGAAGCCTTTGGCCGCTCACTTGAAAAATTAGGTCTGGATTACGTCAATCTTTACTTGATTCACTGGCCAAATCCAATTGATTTCCGTGGTAACTGGAAAGAAACCAACGCTGAATCCTGGCGTGCCATGGAAGAATTTTATGAAGAAGGCACTGCCAAGGCAATCGGGGTCTCGAACTTCAGACCCAAGCATTTGGATGCGCTGCTGGAAACCGCAAAAGTAAAGCCAATGGTCAATCAGATGTTCATCAACCCATCGGACCTGCAGCCAGCCGTTGTCGAATACAACGATGACCACGATATTTTAACTGAAGCATATAGCCCGCTTGGAACCGGTGAAATTTTCAAGATTCCAGAATTGGCAACGATTGGTAGAAAATACGATAAGACCCCAGCACAAGTGGTCCTCCGCTGGTCATTGCAGCATGGTTTCCTACCACTGCCAAAATCAGTTCACGAAAAATACATCAAAGAAAATGCCGATATCTTCGACTTTAATTTATCCAATTCGGACATGAAGACAATTGACGGTTTCCATGGCAAGGCAGGATTGGCAACGGATCCGGATACGGCTACTTGGTAAAAATCAGTGTGTGACGAGCCCTGGTTGACCCTAGAGCACAAGCAGAAAATGCAAATGATGAACGGGTTTTTCATCGTTTGCATTTTCTGCTTGTGTGGCAGGGGTCAGGGGCATCGGAACATAGCTCAAAAGCCGCAGAGAGCGGAAGATATAATGACCAATTCAGCCAAGAAAAGAGCACTTGGTATTGCCAGCCATAGTGAAAGTGATGTTGAGACGCTAAAAACGGCGATTACAGCACCTTTGCATTTCGAGACTACAGGCTCAAAATCTGTGCCACTACGGCAGGCGGAACCAAGCCAGCAAAATCAAAGCTCACAGTAGAATTGCTGGCAAACTGAAAACGTTTGGCTGCCAGATTTTACCGGTTCGGCATTGACAGCCATAGTGAAAGTGATGTTGAACCGCTGAAAGCGGTGATTACAACACCACAGTATTTCGAGACTACAGGCTCGAAATCTGTGCCACTACGGCAGGCAGAGCCGAACCGGTAAAATTACTGCTCAAAGTAAAATGAATTTTTAAAATAATTTTTAATCAAACCCAACGACAATATGCGTTGGGTTTTATACTACCCTTTCTCATGCGAATTTCACCACGGGTGTGCTATCATACTAGTAACTAAGAATATTAAGGACGGTTCAATGTATAACGATAATAATCAAGTTCACGTCAACGAAGGTGAACAATTAACAATTGAAATTAAACGTATGGGTATCAACGGTGAAGGGATCGGCTACTACGAACGTAAGCTCGTTTTTGTACCTGGTGCTCTACCAACCGAAAAAGTCATCGTTGAAGTCACAGACGATTTGAATAACTTTATCCGCGCCAAACTCATGGAAATTTTGACCAAGAGTAAGGACCGGATTCAACCAGTCGACGATTATGCAAATGAAGTCGGCGGTTTTGAGTTGGAAAATTTAGCTTATCCTAAACAGTTGGAATTCAAACGCGATGTGATTCGTCAATCGTTGGAAAAATACCAGCCAACCGGCTACCGCAGATTCAAACTGCTGCCAACCATCGGCATGGAAGACCCAACTCACTACCGTAACAAGGCAACTTTCCAAATTCGCAAGGATGAAGACGGCAACACAATTGCCGGATTATACAAGGCACGCAGCCATGACGTAGTTGATCTCAAGACATCTGCCCTCCAATACCCACTCACAATGAAAGTCATGCGGGCAATTGTGACGATGATTGATGAACTCGATATTCCTGCTTATGATGAAGAAAAGAACGCCGGTATCATCAAAACGGTCGTTGTTCGAGCAGCGATTGCCACCGACCAGGTTCAAGTTACCTTTATCACTCAGAGTAAGAAACTGCTCAAGAAGCATCAACTCTTGGAACGAATCAAGGCAGAATTACCCGAAGTTGTTTCAATCATGCAAAATGTCAATCCAGGTAGAACATCCCTCATTTGGGGCGATGAAATGATCCACTTGGCAGGTCGGGAAACCATTACCGAAGTGCTTAATGATTTGAAGTTCGATTTATCAGCCCGCGCCTTCCTGCAAGCCAACCCGGAGATGACCTCGATTCTTTACGACGAAGCCTTCAAAGCGTTGGATCTCAAAGGCAACGAAAAATTAGTAGATGCCTACTCAGGTGTTGGTACGATTGGCCTTTCAGTTGCCAAACAAGTCCGCGAAGTCCGTGGAATGGATACAATTGCTGACGCCGTTCAAGACGCCAACGCTAATTCCGTTCGAAACGGAATTTTCAATTGTTTGTATGAAGTTGGGGAAGCTGAAGAGCTCCTCCCTGAATGGGTTAATGACGGCTGGACGCCGACTGCACTGATCGTCGATCCACCACGGACCGGTTTAGCCGATTCTCTGATCGACACCATTTTGGATATCGTGCCGAAAAAGTTTGTGTATATTTCATGTAACCCATCGACTTTGGCACAGGATCTAGTAAAATTAACTGAAAAGTATAACGTTGAATACATTCAATCAGTCGACTTGATGCCACAAACCTCACGTTGTGAATGTGTCGTTAAATTCAAGAAAAAATAAAAGATAGTCCGGAAGGAGGTTCCCCATGCAAAATCCATTTGGTAATGGTAATAACGATGATGACAACAATCAAAATGATCCTAACAATCCAACCGGACTGCCGATTCCACCAAATTTTGCCACTGTGGTGAATAAGGAAAACGGTCAGATCCGGATTGCGAAAGTTGGCCCATCATTTACCGCCCTCCTTTTCAACCTCTGGGTGCCAATCTTCAGATCAGACTGGTATAACCTGCTGTGTATGGCCGGTGTAGAAATTATCGCCGGCATGGCGCTTTCCCTTGGAATGGGTCAACCGTTCCAAGTTGCCTATTCGCTCGGTTCATACGGGCTCGGAATTGTGTGGATGTTGCTCTATAACATGATGTATTTCAAGCATCTGTTCAATATCGGCTTTGTGCCTGCAGATGACCGCTCCAAGGAACTTTTAAGTAATGCAAATTACTGGAAAGAACCCCAAGATAAAAATGAATAAGCATTAAAAAATCCTTCAGCCGTTGTGGTTGAAGGATTTTTTTAGTTCATTAAATTTTGACTTTATATCCACGAGTAGCCTGAACCGCCGTTTTCCAGCCACGGTACAATTTCTGTCGACGTGAATCTTCCATATTTGGTTTGAACGTCCGACCAGGTGTTTGGAGACCCTTGATTTCATCGATATCTTTCCAGAAACCAACAGCCAGTCCAGCCAAGATGGCGGCACCAAATGCAGTTGTGTTTTCATCAGCTGCTCTTTGAATTGGAATGTTCAAAATATCAGCTTGGAACTGCATCAGATAACTGTTTCGTGATGCGCCACCATCGGCCATCAATTCAGGGATGTGCATGCTGGTATCTTTTTCCATCGTTTGAATGATGTCTTTGGTTCCATATGCGATTGACTGCAAGGTTGCCTTAACGAAATCATCCTTGGTGGTTCCACGAGTCAATCCAAAGACTGCCCCACGAACATCCTGTTCCCAGTATGGGGCACCTAACCCGTTGAATGCTGGGACGACGTAAACTTCATCGTCATCCTCGGAGTTCATCGCAGCTTGACGAGACTCAGGCACATTATCAATCAGTTGAAGGCTGTCCGCCAACCAAGACAAAGCAGTCCCAGCAGCAAAGATCGATCCTTCAAGCGCGTAGGTTACCTTACCATTGAGATTATAGGCAATGGTTGTCAGCAAATTATCATCTGAAATTTCTGGTTTGGAACCAGTATTCATCATGATAAATGCACCATCACCATAAGTATTCTTAATCATCCCCGGTTCAAATGCCAACTGCCCAATCAAAGCGGCCGACTGGTCACCGGCAATCCCTGAAATAGGCACTTCAATGCCATAGAACTGATAATTTTTAGTTGTTCCATAAAGTTCACTGGAAGTTTTCACTTCTGGCAGCATGACCTTTGGAATGTTTAGCAATTTCAAAATGTCATCGTCCCATTGAAGCGTGTGGATGTTAAATAACATCGTACGACTGGCGTTTGAATAGTCGGTCACGTGATACTCACCGCCGGAAAGTTTCCAAACCAGCCAAGTATCAACTGTCCCAAACATCAATTCACCCTTTTCGGCACGGTCTTGGGCACCATCAATGTGATCCAAAATCCACCGGACCTTGGTTGCTGAAAAGTATGAGTCAATAATGAGGCCAGTCTTCTTGTGGATCATACCAGAATAGCCGTCATTCTTTAATTTTCGAGCCAAGGCGGCTGTTTGCTTAGACTGCCAACCAATTGCATTATAAATCGGTTCCCCGGTCTCCTTGTCCCAAATAAGCGTGGTTTCACGTTGGTTAACAATTCCGATCCCCTCAATATCTTCAGGATGAACACCGGCATCAATAAAGGCAGATGAAATAACGTTCAGCACTGAAGTCCAAATTTCGTTGGGATCAGTTTCAACCCAACCATTATGTGGGATTGCCTGCTTAACCGGCTTGGAAGCTTCAATGACCTTTCGACCGCTATGGTCAAAAATCATTGCTCGAGTGGAAGTCGTACCTTGATCAATGGATAATACATATTTTGGTCTATCTGTTAACATTAAATTCCCTCCGATCACTAGAAAGCGATTACATATTCGGCTAAAAATTTTTAAGTATCTTGTATTTACTGTTTAGTACACAGCCTTTTGATTGTATTAAAAAAGCACATTATGAACTATACCATAACGTGCATTGCAATTCAAATTGCCTGTTCAGTAACTTTATGTGAAGTAATGTTCAACTAGACCAATTAACGTTTTACTTGAACGTGAATATCGTCACCGTTGTCATTGAGCTCTTCATCATAACTAAAGTTGGCGTCAGTGAAGTAATGCTTAATTTCTTTGTTAACGTTCTCGAGTGGGCGATGGTCCCCATCTTGACGGTTAATGATAATTTCGTATTCCTTCTTGTCATCGTCGGTGTTGACAAAACTATAAATAACATCAACGGTATTTAAAATTTCTTGAATCATTTGGCGTTCAGTCATTTCAATACCCCTTTCAATTAACCTATATATCCACTTTAGCGCTAAATGCAAAAAAATGTTAATAAATTATTCTTAAGCTTACACTTGTGAGAAAAATTGTTTACATCCAGCAGATTTGTGAACTATAATTAATTTTATCATAAGAGGTGACAATGTTGACTATTGCGACGAAAGAAATTTCAAATGAACTGATGAATGCGTACAAAAATAAGAAATTGGTGCTCATCCAAACCGGTGACAGCACACTGACAGGAAGTGTCGCTGCAGTCAACGACGATCAGGCTTTCATCGAGCGTCCAGCCAAGGGTGTGACGGTTGTGAAGTTGGATAGCATTGATCAAGTTAAGTTATTAAATTAATTTTTGTTGGGTAAATATTTTTTGTGAGGTGCTCTGTGGCGGATGGCTGCGGAGGGCTTTTTTAGTTTGTAAGATTTTAAAGGAACACCAACGATGAACAAAGTTCGTTCATAGCTGCACTGTGCATTGGTAGTAAATGCCACAGGCTTTTAAGCGCTTATTTTCTTTACTGCTCCCTTCGGCCTTTGAGCTATGCTCTGACGACCCAGGGGCCTACTGCACAAACAAAAAGATTCAACGATGAACAAAAACCCGTTCTCTGCGCCACTGTGTATGGACAGTAAATGTCACAGGATTTGAAACGCTTATTATATTTACCGCTCCCTCCGGCCTTCAAAATACGTTCCGACACCCCTGACCCCTGCTACATAAGCAAGAAACACCAACGATGAACAAAGTGCATTCATCATTGGTGTTTCTTGCTTATGCTCCGGGGTCACCCGGGGTTCGTCGCGCTCTACTTATTTTTCTCAAACATCACATTTTCAAATCTCTTCCTCAGCTTCTCCGTCAGAAGAATAATGTTCTTCGGCGGTCTGTTAACGCTGAAGTCGAAGCAGAATCTCAATGGGACACCCATGTTGTAGTCTTCCTCGTAGGCCGTTACCCTTTTAGGGTCAACATCCAGCTTGTAGCCCATGAGGACCTGCATGCCCAATTGCTTGTGTTCATCCCAATTAGATGCGTTTCGATGACCTTCCAGCAAGGTGCCGATTTTGATACTGTCAAGAGCTCTGATCAATGTTTCCGCGTTACTGATTTTATGTTGAACACCCAGAAAGACAAAATAGCGGTGCATGACTGGGATAACCGACGTAAAAAAACGTTGGTCGCCGCAATTTTTTCCGGGAACAAATCTAAGACAACTTCTTTGACCGATTTTGCAGAATATCGCCTCGGACTTCGTAATTGATATTTATAGGCTAAACCAATGAATGCTTGGGTAATGTACCCAGCTGCTGCTCTTTCCGGTTTGGTTAACTTTCGAAATGAGCGGGTTGTTTGGAATCGTCTAAACCACAGACGATTATTTTCGAAATGTTTTTCAGCTTCTACTTCCGAATATTTTTGTTCCACAAGACCGCCTCCTCTAATTTGAATATTAACACGATTCATGAAAGAACAGTATCAATTTGACCTGAGGCATTTTCAGTAATGATGTTCAAACCTGATCAAATATTATACAATGGAATTCATGGTTATTTTAAGGAGAAATCGAATACATAATGACTAAAATGAAAGACTTCAAACAGCGCCTTTACTACCTGGGCTTATCAATTATTATTAACTCCGCCGGAAACGCGTTGGCAATTTCGTCCAACTTGGGGAGTGCCGTCTGGACCGGATCTGCAGTGAACCTGTCCAAGTGGGTCAATATTCCCTTGGGAACAACGCTTTTCCTTTACGGAATTATCGTGACGCTGTCCAATCAGCTCCTGTTAGGCTCATTTGATCGTCGACGTTTCTTCTCTAATCTGCTTTTTACATTGCCATTCAGCTACTTGGTGGCATTCTTTACCTTAATTTTTAACTCATTAGGTGTCCCGACGATGGACTTTTACGTTCGGCTCATCTTAGACGTCATCGGACTATACTGTGTCGCGATGGCGGTGTCCATGTATTCCCGAGCAAACCTGATAATGCATCCAAATGATGACCTGGCCTACATCATTCGTTTCAAGTACATTCACGGAAGTGCGGTGCTGTCACAATGGCTAAGTTACATCCCACCAGTTGTCATTATTTCCGCCTCATACTTCTTCACAGGTAAGTTATACGCAATCGGATTTGGAACCATTTTTGCGCTGTTGTTCCAAGGCACCATGATGAAATGGTCCGATACCCACGCCTTCCCCAGACTTAAACATCACGTCGATCTTTAATGAATTCAGCGATTCGTTTAAAGGTCTTTTTTGTCTCAGATAATTTGAACCAGAGGGTGTAGTCGTGATAGCCATCCCGATATTCGGTGACGATGGGATTGGTCCCATCAGCGCTTTGCAGGGCTTTGATAAATTTCAAGTCAGATGGCACCAGCATCTCATTTCCCCCATAAAATATCTGAATGTCGCCTATGTTCTTTAACTGACTGGCATCAGTGAAATCAACCCACTGTTCAGCAGTGGTGCCCTCATCAAACCAGCCACCAATTTTCTGCAGAGTCGGCAGGTCAAGTAAAATATCATTGTCGGCACGAGCAGCAATCTCAGGATCCGTGAGCTGCATATCCAGCCATGGTGAAATCAGACTGGTACCAGCAATTTTGCCGGGATTGTTGACTAATAACTGTAACGCGATTTTCGCGCCAGCGGAATCAGCGACAATAAATGTCCGCAATTCTGAATCAGTCACCAACTCAAGAGCTGATTGCGAAAATGTGAGGATCTCATCAGCAGAATGACCTGGAAGCAGTGGAAAGTCAGCTACTTGGATTCGACTAGCTGACTCGGTTGCAATTCTGGTGATCATTTCCAGTTGATCTTCGTTCATCGGGACAGTAAAGGCCCCGCCATGGAAATATAAAATCTGACTGGTCGGATTCGCAATTGGTTCGATCGTCACAACTTGGCCATTTTTTACCGGACGAATTTTGTACTCAGATTCATTTTGTCGGAAAATATTGATCTTCTGATTTGGTTTCAAGAAACTATGAGCAACACTTTTTTTATAGTCCTCGGATCGAAATTTGTTGATCAACCGTTTAGCCATAAAGCTCATTTGAAATCCTCCTTCTGACGCGCTTTTATCTAATCAATTCTAATAATAACTAAATTTATCGGACAAATCGTGGTCAAATTCGAAAAAGTTCACAAAATCTTCACACTTTTTTCAAACTTTGAACACATTCATTCTATATATTAGAGACATAAACATAAAGTGATACGTCATTTTATGTAGCAATAAATTAAATCCCCCTTTAATTTATTACTTTTGTATTCATATTCTTCCCCTAGAATATAGGTAACTTGAGGTAAGGCATCCCCGTGTCTTATCTTTTTTTTACGCAAAATTTTGATTTGACTGAACAAATTCACAAAATCTTCACAATTTGTTCATACTTTGGTTAAACTTTTCCTGTAGTATACATTGTGAATAGAAGTTAACCTTCTCTTCACCTCATATTTGTCAGAAATGATAAAATCAATTTTGATTTAAACCTTATCTCCCCCTCAAAAAAAGATTAAGGTATTAGAAGCAAGGTAGTCCCCTCTACCTTGCTTTTATTTTTTGAGAGTGGAACAAGAGGCGTTTTGATCCCAGAATTTAAGCCTGTCAATCGATTGTTCCCGGCTTTGAAATGATTGATTGACAGGCTTAAATGGCCGGGATCAGCCGATTGCCAAGTAGGCTAGGCAAGCGTTGCTGGCCGTCGTTACACGTTTTAGCTAAATAACAGAGAAGCACTCACAAAGAGCAATTTTTATGTTACCTAGCCGAAACGTGTTCCAACAACCCAGATGCTAACTTCTAAGCGGGCTTTAATTCAAACCCCCAAGTTCAGGGTTTAAATTAAAGCCCGCTTAGAAACCGCATCTCCCGGGTCTCGTCACACTCTGAAAACTTCACACATTCTTCACACTTTCGTCCAACTTTGTTTATATTTGTCCTGTATATTAAAACCATGAGCAAGAGATAAACGAGATTTATTTCTACTCACCCCCCAATAACATTGCGCAGTAAATCGATCCCCCCATTGATTTGCTGTTTGGTGCATCATATTCATATTCCCCTCAGAATATTGAACTGAAAGGTCTGGCCCCCCGCCAGGCCTTTTTTCTATACTCAAATTACAATCAAAAAGGTTATAATTAAAGGCATCATTATTCGAAAGGAACCTAACCGATGCCAAAATATCAGCCAAAGTACCAATCCAGATTCAAAAAACATTATCAAAATATGATCCGGGCCAACCGTTATTCAAAGCAAGACTTCCAGGCCGTTGAAGATCAACTATTAAGTGGCCAACCCGTCGCCGAGAAGTATGACGACCATGTCATCAAGAGCCGCAAACCACAACGAGCACTGTTTATTAAGGGCAGCTGGCTCTTGATTTATGAAGTCACTGACGATACTGTCCGGTTCTTGGATACCGGCCGTCACGGGGAAATTTAAGAACAAGTTAATTGCAAATTTGACCGACGGCGTTCATCATAATCTCATTCTTGATTCAATAACTGATTACGAGTAAAGGAGCAATCACATGAAAGCAGCAATCATCAATGATTTTACTAAAGGGCCAGAATATGGCGATTTCCCCGATCCTGAAGTCAAAGACGGCGAAGTCGAACTTCACGTTCTGGCAGCGTCGGTCAGTCAATTAGCCCGCGCCAGAGCAAACGGCACCCACTATTCGGCAACCAACACCCTTCCAATCGTGCCTGGTGTTGATGCCGTCGGTGAAACCAGTGACGGTGAACATTTCTTTTTCAATACCAGTAGCCCAGTCTATGGTACATTAGCTGAAAAAGCGGTTGTTAACCGGCGGGCGTTATTTCCCATCGATAACACAGCTGATCCGGCAATTGTTGCAGCAACCGCAAACCCTGCCATGTCTTCATTTATGGCGATCAAGGAGCGCGTGAATGAAGACAAAGTTCGTGGTAAACGTGTCTTGGTACTTGGCGCCACTGGGGCTTCCGGTCAGCTAGCAATTTCCATCAGTATTGGATTTGGGGCATCTGAAGTAATCGGTGTGGGTCGAAATCCGGAAAAATTGGCCAAATTAAGCCATTTCGGCGTCACCTCAACAATCAAGCTGACCGATAACGATGACCAATTGAAGGCCGACTTGGATAAGATCGGTGACGTTGACGTCGTCTTGGATTATCTCTGGGGTGACATTGCAGCCACCATGATCACGGACATGATTTCTCAACGCCAAGATCCGCAGCAGTCACTCACATGGGTCCAAATTGGATCAATGGCCGGTCAAACCGCACCAATTAAGGGCAGCCTATTCAGAAGTATGGACTTTCATCTGATTGGTAGTGGGTTCGGAGCGTTTACGGCCAGCAGCTTGGCAGATAACATGCCCACCTTACTTAAGATGATCACGGACGGTAAAATTTCCGTTCCAGTTACCACCTTCCCATTAAGTCAGATTGCGGAAAAATGGAATGATTATGGCGATAATCGATTGGTATTTTTACCTTAAACGTAAAAAAGAAGTTGGACAAAATGTCCAACTTCTTTTTAATTTCATAAATTTATTCAAGACCCACCCGTGCAAAAATCTCACCAACATGACGAATGTGATAATGATAATCAAACGCATCGTTGATTTGATCTTCACTCAAAGCATCGGTAATTTTCTTGTCACCTTCAACCAAGTCACGGAATTGAATTCCCTTATCCCATGATTGTTTGGTCAATGGTTGAACCAAGTCATAAGCTTGCTCACGAGTCATCCCTGAATCAATCAACTTGAGCATGACACGTTGGCTGTAAATCAAACCATAGGTAAGCCCCATGTTGCTCTTCATCCGTTCTGGGAAGACGGTTAAACGATCCAAAATCCGTGTGAAACGATGAAGCATGTAGTCCAATAATGTCAAAGTGTCTGGAATGATGATTCGTTCTGCAGATGAATGAGAAATGTCTCGTTCATGCCACAAAGCAACATCTTCGTACGCAGTGACCATGTGTCCACGGACAACTCGTGCCAATCCACAAATGTTTTCGGAACCAATTGGATTCTTCTTGTGTGGCATTGCAGACGAGCCTTTTTGTCCGGCATCAAAATGTTCCTCAACTTCATGAATTTCAGAACGTTGCAGGCCACGAATTTCAGTCGCAAACTCTTCCAAACTAGTGGCAATTAATGCCAAAGTTGAAATGTAATCAGCGTGCAAATCACGAGGCAGAATTTGGCTGGTAATTTCTTGAGCCCGTAATCCGAGTGAATCACAAACATATTGTTCAACAAATGGTGGAACGTTGGCAAAAGTACCAACGGCACCAGAAGTCTGACCGGCTTCCAATTCTTTAGAAGCAGTCGCAAAACGACGCTTGTTACGGTTCATTTCTGAATACCAACGGGCAAGTTTTAAACCAAAGGTTGTCGGTTCTGCTTGAACACCATGGGTTCGGCCGATCATGACCGTATCCTTGTATTTCTTAGCTTGTTTGGCGATGACATCAATAAATGCATCAATATCTTTTCGAATAATTTCGTTGGCCTGCTTGATACGAACACCCCAAGCGGTATCAACAACGTCGGTGCTGGTAACACCATAGTGGACCCATTTCTTTTCAGGGCCAAGTGATTTTGACACGTCCCGAGTGAAGGCAACGATATCATGATGGGTAACTGCCTCAATTTCGGCAATGCCATCCACATCAAATTTGGCGTTCTTCTTAATCTTCTCAACGTCCTCAGCTGGGATCTTTCCGAGCTTGGACCAAGCTTCATCAATGGCAATTTCAACTTTCAGCCATGAAGCATATTGGTTTTGCAGTGACCAGATGTTGCTCATTTCAGGTAAAGAATATCTATCTATCATAACGAGTCCTTTCTACTAAATAATGACAAGATAATAATACCATATCGTTCATGTTTTGACTATATTATGAGAATAATAATTACCTTTCGTTCGTATTCGGTTATAAAGTCGAATATTAAACGTTTTACCAATGAAAATTATTAACCTTTTGGTTGATTAATAGAATACATGTTGGTATCATTAAAAATGCTGGGTAGATTCCTAGCAATAAAATTTAGAGGTGTTCATATGTCATCTATTGTGATTGTTGGAAGTCAATGGGGCGACGAAGGGAAAGGTAAGATTACCGATTTCTTTGGCCAAAGTGCTGATATTATTGCCCGCTATCAAGGCGGAGATAATGCCGGCCACACCATTGTATTTAACGGCAACAGCTACCATCTGCAACTTATCCCATCAGGTATTTTTGATCAGGAGAAGTACAGTGTAATTGGTAACGGTGTTGTCGTTAACCCCAAATCCTTGATCAACGAAATGGACAATTTGAAAAAGGATGGGATCAGTACAGATAACTTGAGAATTTCAAACCGTGCTCAGGTCATCATGCCTTACCACATTCTCTTCGACGGTTTGCAGGAGCAAAAGAAAGATTCCAAGATTGGAACTACTAATAAGGGAATCGGACCTGCATACATGGATAAATACGAGAGAATTGGCATCCGAATTGCTGATTTACTTGATAAGGATATCTTTGAAGAAAAACTTCGAAGCAATCTACAAGTTAAGAACGAACTGCTCACTAAAATCTATGACCATGAACCATTAGAATTTGAACCAATCTTCAATGAATACAACGAATACGCAGATCGAATCCGACCATACGTTGTTGATGCTTCCTATATTATTAACAACGCACTCGACGAACACAAGAACGTCTTGTTTGAAGGCGCTCAGGGTGTCATGTTGGATGTCGACCATGGAACTTATCCATTCGTCACCTCATCCAACCCAAGTGCCGGCGGTGCTGCTGTTGGTACCGGTGTGGGCCCTAACCGGATTGATCACGTCATCGGTGTCTGCAAAGCCTACACCTCACGAGTTGGTGAAGGTCCCTTCCCAACAGAATTGAAAAATGAAATTGGCGATCACATTCGTGAAGTCGGCCATGAATATGGCGTTGTCACTAAGCGTCCTCGTCGAATCGGCTGGTTTGACAGTGTTGTTCTCCGCCACTCAGCTCGAGTAAGTGGCTACACACATTTGTCATTAAACTGTTTAGACATTTTAACTGGCATTAAAACACTAAAAATCTGTGTTGCTTACGAATTGAATGGCAAGAAGATCGACCATTATCCAGCAACCTTAAAAGAACTCAACCAATGCAAGCCCGTATATGACGAGCTGCCTGGCTGGGATGAAGATATTACTAAGTGTAAAACATTTGAAGAGTTACCAACTAATGCACAAAATTATTTGAACCATGTCCAAAAAGCAGTCGGCGTCCCTTACGCAACCTTCTCAGTCGGTCCTGACAGAGAGCAGACTAACGTCGTTGAAAAAGTGTGGTAAAAAGCAGTGAGCGCAGCAAGGCGATTAGGAATCGGTGCATAAGTCTCCTTTAACAGAAATTCCCGTATTTGGAATTTTGTTAAAGGTGCTTATGTGCAGACTTCTGCCTTGCGAAGCTGTCCTAAAAAGCAGTGAGCGTAGCAAGGCGATTAGGAATCGGTGCATAAGTCTCCTTTAACAGAATTCCCGCACTTGGAATTTTGTTAAAGGTGCTTATGGGCAGATTCCTGCCTTGCGGAGCTGTCCTAAAGTCGTGAGCAGAATCAGGCAAGTAGAAAATGTAGCATAACTTTCTGCCTGACGGAACTGTCCTAAAACCTCGGAGGTAAATCATGGAAGTATTTGATTATGAAGACATTCAACTGATCCCTAACAAGAACATCATCAAGAGTCGGAGTGAAGCTGATACTTCAGTAAAATTCGGACCTAAGACATTCAAGATTCCTGTTGTTCCAGCTAACATGGAAACTGTTATTAATGACGAATTAGCCGTTTGGCTTGCACAAAATGACTATTTCTACATTATGCACCGTTTCCAGCCTGAAAAGCGTGAAGGATTCATCAAGATGATGCATTCAAAAGATCTGTATGCTTCGATCAGTGTTGGGATCAAGCCGGAAGAATACGAATTTATCGACCAATTGGTAGCCGATAATCAAAAGCCTGAGTACATCACCATTGATGTTGCCCATGGCCATTCAGACTATGTTATTCAGATGATCCATTACATCAAGGAACAATTACCTGACAGCTTCCTGATTGCTGGAAACTTGGGGACTCCTGAAGCTGTTCGTGAAATCGAAAACGCCGGGGCTGACGCCACTAAAATTGGTATCGGACCTGGTAAGGCATGTATCACGAAGCTGAAAACTGGTTTTGGTACCGGTGGTTGGCAGTTAGCTGCTTTACGTTTGTGCTCAAAGGCAGCTAGAAAGCCAATGATTGCAGACGGCGGAATTCGTTTCAACGGCGACATCGCCAAATCAGTTCGTTTCGGTGCTTCAATGGTCATGATTGGTTCATTGTTAGCCGGACACGAAGAAACTCCGGGTAACCTGATCAGTATTGATGGTAAAAAATACAAACAATACTGGGGTTCAGCATCTGAGCGTCAAAAGGGTGCCTACCGTAACGTTGAAGGCCGTCAAATGTTGGTTCCATATCGTGGTCACATTGCCGACACTTTAACCGAAATGCAACAAGATCTTCAGTCATCAATTTCATATGCTGGTGGCCGAAAATTAAGTGATATTACTAAAGTTGATTATGTGATTGTTAAAAATTCAATTATGAACGGTGACTAACCGTTTAGACATGACGAATCCCATTTCTCAAGGTTGAGAAATGGGATTTTTTTCTGGGAATGAATGACTAAACGATAAATTCCTTGCTTTTTGTATATCTCAACAGCTAAACTTAGAATAAATGAATCATCATGAAGGGACTTGAAGTCAATGAATAACCTGTTTGACGTATTGCAAATGGTACGATTTAATCATTTATCGTTTGATTCCTCACAGGTAGTGATTACAGATGTCGAAGGTAAGCCCAACGGAATTTTAACCGATCTATTCCGCGACGTTGTCAACAAGGTCAACTTATTTATTGATCTTTCCGAAGCACACGATGCCGGCGATGTGGTTGCATCTCTTAAAGCCCATACCCCACTCCCATTTGACGTACTGGACGAATATGGCAAGATATTACGAGAGCCGTTGGTTGGCATTAACTTTGCGCCACAAAAGGGCCAGATCGAGTTGTTAGTACGTGGGTAATAATAAATTATGTAGTGAAGGTATTCGCGATTGGGCGAATACCTTTTTGTTTTGTGTTTAATAGTTGCCGTGGATGACCAACTTCTTATTACCAGTAATATAATATCCGTTACTTAACTGATAACGGGTCGTCAGGTTGTGTTTCACAATCTTTTTGACCTTCAAGTGACTTCCGCTCTTATATTGTTTCACCTTTTTAGTCAAGTTGGCGTTCCGATATGCATTGACACCGTTCTTGGAAATAACGGTGATTCTTTTGTCCTTAGGCATTGAGGTGTAATAAACCTTCACCACAAATTTCAGGTTGGCGGTAATATAACCCACTTTTCCTGCCGTCTTACTCTGATGGTTCACATCTTTAACCCTATATCGCAGTGCACCACTGGCCGAGCGCGCATAGCTAGTTACCACAAACATTGGACGGTGCACTCGTTTAGCTTTCGGGTATTTAACAATTCGTTGACCCTTCTTAAAATTAGGATCCTTGTACATATATATTGCCTTGGTTGCATACACAACTGTGCCTTGTGTTGCCGCATAGTTTGGCAATTGAGTCCCATCTGGTAATTCCTTTGGTGCCGGAAATTCCACAGTCCCGTCCGGCTGTACCGAGTTAGTGCGGCTTTCTTCTGTTGGACGAGTGATTGTCCCACCGCCATTGTTATTGGTTGCTGGTGGGGTCACCTTTTTCTGATACTTAAAAGTAATCTTTTGATCTTCTGTCAACTTGCCGGTTACCTTTTTATCACCAATTAATGTATATCCTGAAATTTCTGGCGCTTCCGCCGAAAAATCAGAACCGGTTTTCAATTCCTGAATTTTAGTTGGATAGCCGGGAATTGGCTTACCGGTCTCATCTAGATATTCAACCGTCAGTGTGTGTACGACCTTTTCATAAATAAAGGTGGCAGTTGACCCGGCCTCATGCTGCTTTAATCGCACGGCTACCCCGTTCATATACCTTGGCTGAAGAATCGCTTGAAATAGCAAGTCTTCAACATTGGTCGCCATGTTAGCGTATATTCCTGATTCTGAATAAACGTAAGTCCCATAAGGTCGTGGATTACGAATCACGGCAGCAACATACCGATAACCGTTAAATTCGCGTTCGAAGGTGCTATCAACATCCGGTACATCTTCAAATTCATAACTAACTGATGGTTTTAGCTCATTTCCATGAACATCTGTGTAGAATGTTTTAATTTTACCAGCTTCCCTCTCAAGCGCTCCTGGCGTCAGCGTAATCTGATCTGGCTTAGCTGATTGGGTATCCTTATAAGCAAAGTAAATTTCAACTTCTGTATCGCCAGCTTTTCTGGCAGGATTATATACTTCAAGCCGTGTGAAAAACTCTGCAGCTGTTTTATTACGATCTGCGAAATCTCGATAATACATCATTTCTTGGCCTGACTGATTATCATGATAATAACCGACAGCGACATAACGATTATTGTCCAAGGTAGTGGGAACAAGCTTGGTCACATCAAGAAAATTGGTGTCCGCACTTACCACCATTTTCTTGCCATTAACTTCTGAATCAATTGGGTTTCCATAAATATCAATTGAATGCATCTGATACGTCACATCACCATCAGCTGCCTTGACAATTGATTGATGACTTAATAACCCCCAAAATACGATTGTGACAGCAAACGTTACTAATAATCGAACAGTTCGAATGAGGCTGAATCTCACAGTCTTATCGGACATATCGGTATCCCCCTTAAATTGTTGTCTACTGAATCATTTACAATATAATTTTATCAAGATCCGAGCCGGAAAGACATTATCATATCTGATAAGTTATTAGAATGAGTACTTTACTAATAATTCAGTGTTGAAACGCTGAAATCTGTGACTAACCAAAAAATCGCTTAAGGAAAAAGGATTCCTTAAGCGATGGGGGCACTGTTATATAGCCGAAATGTGCTTCGACGGCACTGATCCCTGCACCTAACCAAAAAAATCGCTTAAGGAATAAAAATCATTCCTTAAGCAAGGCGTTCCACTGCTATATAGCCGAAATGTGCTACACAAGCCAGCTTCCTCCGCTTAATCCAAAAACGACCCTGATGCAAAATCGCATCAGGGTCGTTTTTAAATTAATGCTCAGAAGCTAAACGGCTTACTTCGCACTCTGCTTCTTAATTTAAAGCCCAAGCACCCATTCCTTGTGATTGGTAAATCCGTGCTGCATCATTTACTTGTTCGCGCCAGTCATTACTTGTTGTGTAAAGTGATTGGTACAAACCATGAGCAGTTGAACTTGGGTTTTGTGCTGTTGGGTCGTTTCTTGATTCACGGTAACTGATGGCCATCCAAGTTGATGCTGAAACACCAGTCTTTTGTTCCATCAATTGTGCAGCCTGTTGAGCAACTGAACCACTAGTAGCAGTTGTAGTTGAAGCTTGTGATGCTTGACTGCTTTGAGTAGTTGTCTGTTGTGCAGGTTGGCTGTAACTCTGTGTCTGTTGTGTAGTCGTTGCAGTTGCTGCATGTGCGCTACCCTGAGTATTTGATGAACTGTTTGCTGATGGGATTGATAACTTCTGTCCCACAACGATAACATTTGCATCCTTAAGATTGTTGGCACTCTCGATAGCCTTGACTGAGGAATTGTATTGTTGTGAGATTCCCCATACGGTGTCGCCCGACTTAACAGTAACAACTGTGTTTGCTGAAGCATAAGCTGATCCAGCGAAGAAAAGTCCGATTGCTGCTGCTGAAGTAGCGAAGATCATAGATAATACTTTTTTCAAAATTACACACTCCTATATCTGTGTTCTGTGTCTAGAATTTTTGTCGACCTCATCGATCAACAATACATAGTGTATAGTTACGAAGTTACCATCAAATATCACGCGTATTAAGAATACCTGTTCGTATGTAACTAATGTAACGAGAGAGTAATGTTTGTCAAACTAAAAATCTATGATCTGGAAGTAAAACGTTGTTAAAGTGGCAATGCTAAACGTTTTCACGTGTTTTCAAATGTTTCAAACCGATCCCGGTAAAGCCACTAATGATTGAAAAAATCGGGGAAGAAAGGCTAAATATAGCAAATGGCAAGTACTCAATTGTTGGTACTTGGAGTGTATTGGCCGCAAAAACACCAGCGACACCCCACGGAATCAGGTAGTTAATCACTGTTCCCCCATCTTCAAGTGCCCGACTCAAAGCCACTGGCGCCAATTTAGCTTTGTCGAAGGTTGATTTAAAGGCATTTCCTGGCAGGATCACTGAAAGATACTGTTCACCGACAAAGATGTTGACACCGATTCCGCTCAAAATCACAGCCAGAATCAATGAGCCATTTGACTGTAACTTTCGTGATAACGGCCCCATCACAGCGTCAATCACGCCGAATTTCATCAGCAGGCCACCAAGCGCCAATGCTGAAATGATCAAGGCAATTGTCGCCATCATGCTGGCAATCCCCCCACGGGTCAATAGATTGTCGACATTTTTATTACCGGTCTGTGAAACATAGCCACTGGTCAAGGTGTTAACAACAGCCTGAATTTTCGTTTTGGGCTCTTCGACATAAAGCATCCCCACAGCAACCAAGATGTTGATAAACAATGTTGGGATCGCAGGAATTTTCCGCCAGGCACATAAAAACATGAGAACAATAGGAAGAAACGCCCAAAGTGAGATACTGAAATGTTGAGTCAAAACGTTGACAGTCTTATCGATTGAAGCCGTATTTAGTTGTGCATTTGTGCGCCCAACTATGAAAAAGACAATTAATGAAGTGAAAAACGCCGGAATCGTTGACCACATTAAATTCCGAATATGGCTGAATAAATCTGCTCCAACTACTGCAGAAGCAAGGTTGGTTGAATCTGACAAAGGTGAAGTCTTGTCACCAAAAATGGCACCAGAAATCACAGCACCAGCAATCATCGCTGGGTTCACGCCCATCGTCAACCCCATCCCAAGAAAGGCGATTCCAATCGTCGACACCACAGTGAAGGCACTTCCAATTGCCGTTCCAACAATCGTACAAACCAGAAAGACTGATGGTAGAAACCACTCGGCACTGATGAGATTAAAGCCATACACCATTAGAGATGGAATAACGCCGGCAGCGATCCATGAACTAATCAGGGCACCAATCAAAATAAAAATAAACATCGGAATAATACCGGTTGAAATCCCGTTAATAATTCCTTGATTCACTGAATCCCAAGAGAATTTGCGAACTTTCGCCCAGCCAATCAACAGTAAAATAACAAATAATATGGGAATTTGTGGCGAAATTTGTAATTTAATCACGCTAAATCCCATGATTACCAGCATAAATAGTAGAACAATAATCCCCTCAGTTAGACTAATGCGCGGTTCTTTGGCTTCATTTTCCATTTTTAATCTCCCTTTCGTTGCATAAAAAAAGTCCCCAATCCAATTAAGGATCAGGGACGCTTATCACGTGGTACCACCCAGCTTAGCCGTTCGAAAACGACTCACTCACTAGATGATATCGGCTCTAGTTATTATCCGTCAAAATTCACCACGGTATTTCGTCAATCAGCCCTGACCGGTTCGCATTACCCACCGGCTTTCTGACACCCAGACTGATTAACTACTTCATATGGCGTTTTAAATATCAAATTAATAATTGGTGCTTCGAACCCCAAAGTATTCTTCAGGATAATAAATCTTCCCGCCTTTATGAAATAAGGCACCATCGAACAATGGCTTAATCAAATTGGCGTTAAAATCAACGTTCACAGTTGGCAAAATGTTGAAATTATCAGCTGGCACATAGTTATTCTTGAAGAAAAAGTCAGAATTATCAATTGCACTAACGGCATGATAACCGGCCAAACGAGCCCGAGTTTCCAGCTCAATCACCATTTCCTGACCAACACCATCGTTTCGGTAGCCTTGAAGAACACCGATTTCAACGATGGACACAATTGGGAATTTGACCGTGGCAGAACGAACCGTTGCCGGTACCATCAATGCATGGCCAATTACACGATGATCCGAATCCTTGGCAACAACTTCAAACTGCTCATTATATCCGTCACTTGAGCGAAGTCGGTCGACCATATCAACCTCGTCGCCGTCTGTGTTGGGCCCATCATTCTTATAACTATCTGCGATAATACCTCGTACAGCCGCATAATCTTTGCGATCAATTGTCTCTACTGAAAATTTCACAATTTCATCTCACTATCTATATTTTTCCAACTTGTCTATAATTATATCTAAATGGTATCACAAATTTCAGGGAAAGTTGGTCAACCATGTCAACAAAATCTAAACTAACCATAATTAGCATTTTAACATATTGTGCCTTTATTATCTTGGCTTTATTTACCAATATTCTATCGCCCGCTAAAATTGGGATCACCTGGACCGTCTTTTGGTACATCGCTGCCGCCGGAATTGTGTACTATCTCTGGTTCAAAAATCTGATCTTCCAACGAGTGATGTACTACTCAAAAGAACTCGGACTCACGCAGACTGATTTAGCAAAAATGCTCCCTAATCTCAAGCAGAGTCAAGTGGTCCCCGATCCAACCAAGCGTGCAATTATCGCACCGATCCTTAATTTCCCATTGCAGGGGTTGGATATCCTGAATTCCAAACTGACACCAATGGCAAAAGAAAAAGGCATCAAACCATTTCGGTAAAATGCCCAACCAGATTTATTCGACTTCTGCGATTTTTTGATCAAAATATTTTTTTAACTTCTCTTTGGGATAAATGCCGCTGACTTTTTCGGCAGCCTTGCCATTTTTAAAAACAACCAAGCTGGGAACGCTGAGCACATGGTACTTTTCTGCAATCTCCTGATTCCCGTCAACATTCATCTTGCCAAAGTGAATCCGATCACCATAATCTTTTTCCAAATCTTCCAAAATTGGGTCCAGAATCTTACATGGGCCACACCAGGGAGCCCAGAAATCGATGATGGTGATTTTATTATTGGTTTCTCTTGTTAAATTATTAGGCGTTATCTCCGTGCTCATCTTTTTGCCTCCGATTCTTTCGTACATAGTGAATAATCAAAGTAATGATCACAGCTGCGATCACGATACCACCAAATGCGGTGGCTGGAATTTCAATGTCAATTGCTGGAATCGACAGGAACAATTTTAAAGCAATGATGGCAATTAACACGTACGCCATCGGTTGGAGTTCCGGGATGATCCCCATTAGTTTCATGATGACTTCGGCAACCCCCCGCATCGCGAGGATTCCGATCATTCCACCCAGGAGAACAATTACTGGGTTCGATGAAATTGCCAGTGAAGCCAAGACGGAGTCAATCGAGAAAACAACGTCCATAAATTCAATTTGAGCAACGACTGACCAGAAAAGCGAAATGCCGTGCTTCTTCTTGCTGGCCAGCTTTTTGGTTCGGACAATTTTCGTCTTCCGAAAAAATTGGTAAACCAGATAGAATAGATAAAGTGACCCAATTACTTTGATTTCCCAAAAGTGAATCAAGTAAGTTCCGGCCCCGATAATTAGGAAGCGGAAAAGATAAGCGCCCCACAGCCCATAGAACAAGGATTTTTCTCGTTGGACTTTGGTTGGTAGTGCTTGAGTCTGTGCGGCAAGGACAACCGCGTTATCAACCGACAACAGACATTCAATCGTGACCAGTGACAAAATAATTAGCCAATCACTTCCGCTACTGATTACCGTCTCCCAATTATGGGGATCAAAAAATGGACCATATAAGTTAGAAACCCAATTCAACAATGTGGCATTCACCTCGACAAATTTTTAGACTCTTGCATTTAAAGCTTTCAGATCATAATTACTAAGATGATATTCAACAATCAGATGATTCAATTTTGAGGCATAATGCGGATCGGTTGCATAGCCATTCTCCTGCAGCAGCCGGGTTGATTGACGATAGCTCAAGATGTTCTTTGACTTAATGAACTTTGCACTCACCAACTGATTATGATCAGCAATCGACGACGCCAGATTCGGGTACTTCCTGAATTGTGCCAAGACTTTGATCGATTTGCCGTTCTCAATTTCACGGGTGTAGAACTGAACCGATTGTCCCCGGTAGGTGCCCTTAATTCCAAATAAATTATTAGCATCAGTCGACAATTCAGACGTCCCAAACTGAGATTCCAAAATGGCCTGAGCAATCACCACACTAGGCAACACTTGGCGATTCTTGACATAAATCTTAACTGCAGGATTACCGACCTTGCTGATAAAGGTTCGTTTTTGCTGCGCCGAAAAATGATGTGGCTTTTTTTGAACCAAGGTTGGTACTGACTGGGTTTGCGAGCGTTGGCTAAACTGCCCACGCAAGGCAATCCCAGCTGCTAAAACGGCAAACGTTAAGAGCATTATTAAAATAACCCGCCAACCTTGTTTTCGCAACTTCATTTCTCCCCACAAATATCCTCAATACATTAGTTTAACTCATTGAAGCTGATTTTATCAGCCACATTGAAAAATTTTACTTCATTTGAGTGAATTAATTCATCGGTTAGTTGAATTTTAGTCACAGATTTAGCATGATACGACTGGTAATAGTAGTTGCGACTCTCACAGCAGACCGCTGCCCGATACACCGAATAGGTTGGCTGGTGCTCCCTACTCTTAGGTACGTTAACCGAGTCCAAAATATGCCAACAATTATCAAATGCTTCATTTTCATTTTGGGGAATATCAATTCGTTCCTTCAAATAGGATGCACGGACAAATCTTGAGCCTGGTGAATATGAACCGGGTGGAATTGACTTTCCGGATACGTTGCCAGTCGTCACTCTTGGCGTGTTCAATGGAACCGTCCCATTCAAAAAATCTGGGGTAAAGTCCAAATACTTATTCAGTTTCTCAATTTGACGGTCAAAATGATTACTGTTGGTCAAAACGCCAAGTGGATTTTCGATGATTTCAATTGGGGTCGTGACCGGTTCAATCACCACAATTCTGCCAGTGGGATCGCAAGCCGCAAAGTGCAGCTCACTGTGACCATACTTCATCAGGCTATGTTTGTCTGCCATTAATTCAATTTCTTCAATGTGGTCCTTGATATCGGCTACTGATTGATAATTGGACAGCAAAAAAAACGACAACTCAAAAGGTGCCAGGTGAATTTTATCAACACCCGGTTCTTCGACCAATTCGCTGCCATTAGTAAAAGTCAACTTTTGGACAGCCAAGCCAAATTCGTTCACCCCATCGGACATGTCGATCCGTTTAGCATGCTGATGGCCTGAACCCAGCGTGGCATACTTTGTCACGTACTTTTGATCATCGTAAACAGAATGCCAGGCATAGTTGCGCGGTACAAAAACGGGATGTGCCCCCAACTGCGGCCAATCCATCGTCCGCGACAGCACATGAGCGCCATCTTGTTGACCAATTTGGAATATACTTGTACACACTTTGAGGCCCTCCCATCAAAATGACTTGGATAAATTTTACAATAATTTTTCCAATATACCACAAAACGCCCGAAACGTATCGCACTACCCCTTATAAAATGGTAAACTCTTAATATATGAGCCTTTTTCATACATACATATTTAGGGGACGAACTAATGAAGGAAACTATCGCAAAATTACACAAAAATCGCTTATTCACGCTGTTAGTATGGCTGATTATTACATTTATTGCAATTATAACCGCTCCCAACGTGACCGATACACTGCAATCTTACAGTCAACCGACTTTTAGTCAGAACTCTCAGCCTGCTCAAGCACAGCAGCTGCGCAAAGATTGGGGATATAACCTGGGAAAAACGTCGACAATTAACGTTGTCTACACCAACCCAAAAGGCAAAATTACTCCTCAACAGCAGACTAAGATTGACACAGCTTTAAATAAATTAAAACAGCATCAGTCATTTTACAGCATCAAGAAAATTGTCACGCTTAACACCAACGTTGCCGGTAAACAGCAGTTGCTATCCAAAGATGGCTCAACTCAGATTGCCAGTTTGGATATCGACGCTAAGAGCAACACACTCCGAGTTCTGACCAACGAATTAGTGAGTGAAGTGCATGTTTCAGGACTGAAATCATACGTCACCAGTCCTGAAATTGTCCGCGACGTCAATAATGAAAAGACCGCTCAAGTGACCAACATCGTCTTGATTACCTTATTTGTGGTTTCAATGTTGATCGTCGGGATTTACTTCCGTTCGCTGTTCGCACCCATTATTTCATTTATCACCCTGTTTGCGGCTTTCGTGACGTCATTCAGTGGATCCGTCGCCTTGGCAAAACATTTCCACTTTGCGTTCACACAGTATGCACCGCTTGAAATTGGGATTGCCACCGTTGTGATCGGAACGATTTGGAATATTTATATCTACCGAAAGCTCAGAAGTGTCCTTTCCATGCAGCGGGAAGCCCGATATGCCACTCAGCAGACCATTTCTGATTTGCGTTTCCCAATTACGATTGTTGGCAGTGCATTGGCAATTATTTTCGCCTGCTGTGGGTTTATCAATTATGACCAACTTCAATCACTGTGGGTCCTCGGAATTACTTATGTTGTGTTGATGCTCGCCGTTCTAACTTTGAACGCCGTCTTTATGGCAGCCCTCGGTGAAAGTATCTTCTGGCCTTCAAACGCCCCACTGACTGCCATGAAATCGCATTTCTGGAACCAGGCAACCGATTTCTCACTGTGGCAGCCGATTGCAGCATTTTTGGTCGTCCTATACCTGACGCTACCGTTCATTTACTTCTATCACACAAGTTTGAATTTCTCACCAATGACCAATTTGACGCAGACTAATCAAGCTGTCAAAGGCGCCCATGTGCTTCAAGCTCATTTCTCTGAAGGCAAAGCAACCCCGATCACCATTTATCTGAAGAATGATCAACCGCTGGATAATGAGAAATACCTGCAGCATCTGGATCAGTTAACCACTAAATTACAGCATACCAAAGGCGTGAGTGCCGCATATTCATTGACCCAGCCAAGCGGTATGCCAATCGAAAAATATTATGTATCGAATCAACTGGAATCAATTGGTTTAAACGCCAAGGAAGCCACTGGTCAGCTTTCTCAAGCATCCAATGGGATTGAAACCAGTGGCAGCAATCTGAACTTGTCAGGATTGAAGCAACAAGTGAAGGATATGCAGAATCTGGTTAAAAAGAGCAACCAAATTGTGGAAGACAGCTCGAGTTTGGCATCCCAGGTTAACAGCGTGGCCGCCAACTCCAGTGTCTCCGTTCAACAGGGTGCTTCACGCCGGGTCCGAATGTATCAGCAAAAGATCAATGAATTGAACCAATCATTACAAAGTGTTTCATCGGGTATCAGTCAGTTAAACGCTGAAGGTTCGGTCATTCAGAATTACGGCCAAAACAGTGCTAATAATTTGCAAAGTTACAGTCAGCAAATCAGTCAGGTCCAAAAACAATTAAAGCAAGTCAGCAGCCAGGTTAATTCCTCAACTGATCAGTTGAACAACATTTATGATTATTTGAATGGCCTCCAAAAATCTGGGGCAGCAAATGTTTATTACATTACGAAGGCGCAACTCGCTGACACTGATTTCTTACAGACAATGTTAAATTACACGAGTCAGGACAAGAAGATTACCACCATTCAAGTCGTCATGAAAAATGCGCCTTCCAGCAAGACCAATGTCAAACAGGTCAAAATGTTGGAAGAACAGGTTGGCCTCCAATTAAGAGGTACCCCACTTTCTTCTGATCAAATTGCCTTCACTGGCGAACCGGTAACTCAATCGATGAATCAATCGAAGTTAAATCATCATTTCATAACTTTACTCGCAATTGTCATCATCGGCATTTTGGCAACCGTCTTTATCGTCAGTCGCTCAATACTACAACCACTTTATTGGACCGTTGCGTTCGTTATGTCAGCGATCACTGGTTTCCAATTGACATACTTGACGATGCATTATGTTACTGGCACCAATCAATTCGATTGGCAGGTCCCAGTGATTGCCGTTAGCATCTTGACTGCGATCGCTGCTTGGCAGATCATCGCGCTGGGATTGTCATTCAGGTACACGGAGCTTTCATTACTCGAATGGATTCGGCCAACGATGGCCAGTTATGGCAAGATTGTCCGTTACATCCTCTTGGTCGTCATTGCACTCGCCATTGGATTAACCTTCGGCGCATCATTTGCGATGATTGAAACTGCCTTGATTGTCATCTACACGGTTTGTGTCTATTATCTGATCTTGCCGATGATTGTCACTTCGATGGGCAAATTAGCAGTTACTTTACCAAATAAAAAGAATATTTTGAAGAACAAATAAAGAATTTATTAAGTTTAATATTTCTAAATGATCATAATCGAATAAATTTTGCAAAATCATCCACAAAATTGTTCAAAAAAGACATTCAAATGAATTTGAATGTCTTTTTTGCTTGCTCAGTGAAAAACACTTCTGCAACGGTCGATGAAAGCGGTAATTCACAATCTTCAGACTGTTTGTTGCAGTTGTTGTGAGACATTTAACTGCATTGCAAATTGTTTGTTACACTTTTGCAACAATTCATTGGTATTGTTATCACTGTAGATTTGATAGGGGAGTTGTTGATAAAAGATGAAATTACATACAAAAATATTGCTAACATTAGTAGCATTCTTCACATTATCATTCGCAGGTTTCCAAGATGCTCAAGCATCAAAAGCCGCTGACACTGACGCATCTTATTCAGCCGTATACAAGGTTGCTAAACAAAACCTTGGTAAGCCATATGTTTATGGTGCTACTGGTCCTTCAGCATTTGATTGCTCAGGATTTACAAGTTACGTTTACAAGAAAGGTGCGAGTGTTTCACTTCCCCGCACTGCTCAAGCTCAATACAATGCCGGCCAGAAGGTTTCATACAAGAACTTACAAAAAGGTGATCTTGTATTCTTCGGTTGGAGTGCCGCATCAATTTCTCACGTTGGTATGTACATCGGCAAAGGTAAGATGATCGATGCTCAAAACCGCGGTGTTATTACTGAGACTGTTAAAGCACCATGGTGGAACTACGTTGGTTCTGCTCACGTTGTTAATTTTGATGCAGATAACGATACCGATGATTAATTTTTAACACATAGTAACATAACAACAATTCAATCAACTACCATAAAAGAGGCTGGGAACATTCATTTGTTTCCAGCCTCTTTTTGCTTGCATATCAATTCTGTTTTGTCAAAACGAGTTCGCTTGGTATATTGGTAGTAGATAACCTTTCAAAGGAGTCTCTCTTATGAATGATGAAGCTAAGTTACCTAATGCGCCAGACATTGGTGACTACCTGAAAGTATTCGCCTGTACGGCTGTCATGCTGCAAACGATTCTTGGCTTGGCATTACAGACTCACCCTAGTCTTGCCGTTCAAGCTGGTATTGGGATAACCTACAATTTAATCAAGTTTACTGCGCCAGCTTTCATTGTTGGCATTCTTTACACGACCATTCGAGTAACCGGTGGAACTAACTTAACTTACCACGGTTATCTCGGTCAGATGTGGCACTCACTTTTCGTGCCAACCATCCTCTGGACCGCCATATATTTGTTGGCAATGCCCTGGGTTCAACAGGTCAGCCACGACCATACCCCAGTTCAGTTTGCTTGGCAGTTTGTTAATGGCAACGCTGCACCCCACCTTTGGTACAACTCGATGATGCTACAGTTCATTATTTTAATGCCGGTATTTTGGGGACTCGCTAAATGGTGTGGGAAACGATCAAAGCATGGAATAGTCACGTTAGTCGCAACAGTCATAATATATTTCAGCTGGATCATTTTCTATGACCTGCAAGTCTTCCACGGCCCACACATGCGTGACTGGTATCTGTTGGATCGCCTTTTTATCAGCTTTCTGCTTTATGGCGTCTTGGGAGTACTCGCTTGGCAATATCGCGACTTCACCGCCCATTTTTTGAGAAAATGGTGGCTAACCATCACTTTGGCCGCGATTGCGGCATTCATTTGGATTAACGTTGAATTGTTTTCATTCAAATTTCCTATTCTGCTCACCAACGCGCCCTACTACAAGCCTTCCATGGCCATCTATGATCTGGCAGTTATCGGATTGATTTCAACACTCGCAGTGGTTCAAATTAAACGCCGGCTTCCAATCACTCAAACAATCCATATCATGGCAAATTATGCGTATCCAGCTTTCCTGTCCAATGTCTTTTGGGACCAGCTGCTCTGGCTGGCATTCGGTAGAAAGTTGACGATCGCCCAACCAGTGGCGGGAATTGTGATGACCTACGTTGGCACTTGGGTTCTGTCGTTTGCTTCAGCAGTGATCATTCACTGGGTATGGACTCGGATCCGGGAATGGTCTTCAAAATAAAAGACTGGAACAAAAGTGTAAGCTTTTGTTCCAGCCTCATTTTAAATTGTCTTATCCATATTCACATGCGTGATTCCGACTTCCGTGAACGGTTCACCATACTGCCGAAAGCCCAAGGTTTCATAAAACCCGATGGCTGTTGCCTGAGCGCCCAAATAAAACTTCGGGGCGTCTTGGAACATCGGATCAGCTAAAATATATTTCAAAAGCTGCTTGGCATACCCATTATTCCGAGCAGCTTTTTCTGTTGCCACCCGCTGGATATGCACCCCATCTTTGGTGACGGTTGTCCGGGCAGTGACGACGGGCGAACCGTCTACATATCCCACGAAGTGAATGGCATCCGAATCGGTGCCGTCAAATTCCGCTGATTCATCAATCCCCTGCTCTTCGACAAAAACATGATGGCGAATGTTTCGAGCATCCTGATAAACGTTGTCTAATTGATCTGTTTGTTTGATTTCCAAATTCTTCCCTGCTTTGTTCTTCAAATTATTGTTCGTTAAACGACACAACTTGGATGTTGTCCCCATCAACTTCAAGTTTCGTCAAGCTACCGTTAGCTGGCCGCTCAGTCACATCATACTTGCCGTTACCATAACGTTCAACGATACTCAGCAGTGTATTACCATGACTGATCAATAAAACATTGTCGCCGTCTTTAATATCCTTGTTGCTCCTAATTAAATCAAAACCCTGATCCAATCGTTTCCAGTATTCGTCATTATTTTCCGCTTGATGGAATGGATCAGCATCCTTCAAGTAATCCTTAGCTTTACCAATTGAATATTTCTCAACGATATCCCTAAAGGTAGGCAATCCGTGAGGTGCACCTGCTAAGTACCAAGCCTGGCTCATATCATTGCCTTCGAAGTAGCCGTAAAACTCCTCTCGGAAAAACATTGAGGTGATTGGCGAATCAATGTCTGAAGCATCATTTTCATCTAAAATTTTTTGGGCGGTCTGCTCAGCACGGGTCGTGTCACTGCAATAAGCAGCGACAAATTTTGTGTTCTTGAGCTTTTCGCCAGTGTCAGCAGCGTTTTGAATGCCTTTATCTGTAAGTGGTGAATTACTCCACCCCTGCAGCTTGTTATAAATGTTAAAGTAGGTCTGTCCGTGACGAACCATGTACAAATTAAATTTACTCATGATGACACATCCTTTACCCTTAATACCTAAAGTATACCAACTTTTCTGGACGGCGCGCACCCAAAATCAATTTAAGATTTCGGCAAAATCACTTGATTTTTATTATTTCTGCGCGTTTTTTTGATAAGATAAAGCAAGTAATTATTTTAAGGAGCATACTGTTTTGAAATATATTAATTGGGCCCTGGAAAAATGCAGCACACGAAAGGGTTTTATCATTCTATTAATCGTCTGCTTTTGGGCCAAGACCATGTTGGCCTATTTTGTCGACCTTGGGTTGGGAATTACCAATCCATTCCAATTCATCATCGTCCTCATTAATCCACTTGCGACGACAACTTTATTGCTTAGCATTGCCCTTTATTTCAAGAAAAGCCGATTCTTCTACCCGTTGGCGCTCCTAATTTCAATTTTGAATACGGTTTTGCTTTACTTAAATGTGATCTACTTCCGTGAATTTACTGATTTCATGACCGTCAGCACCATGACCGGTTATTCCAAAGTCAATCAAGGCCTCAGCGGCAGTTCACTGGCGCTCACCAACGTTCACGATATTCTGTACTGGATCGACCTGGTCTTAATCATCGGCTTACTGATTTTTAAGAAAATCAAGATTGACCCTCGGCCATTGAACCGGCGAATTGGTATGGCTGTTACCTCGTTTTCAGTCCTTTTCTTTGTCGTTAACCTATCTTTGGGAGAAATGGATCGGCCACAGCTATTAACCCGAACCTTTGACCGTACCTACATCGTCAAATATCTTGGGCTGGATGCCTTCACCGTCTATGATGGCTTGAAGTCCCAGCATAATAACGATTTGCGGGCCACTGCCACCAAATCGGAATTAAATGATGTGTTGAAGTTTACCCGGAAGCATTATGCTAAACCCAACAAGAAATTCTATGGGACTGCCAAGGGTAAAAATGTCATTGTCATTCACTTGGAAAGTTTCCAACAATTCCTGATTGGCAAGAAGATCAACGGCCAAGAAGTCACCCCGTTTTTGAATAAGCTCTATAAAAGCAAGTCTTCGTATGCGTTTAAAAACTTCTTCCATCAAGTTGGTCAAGGAAAAACATCAGATGCTGAAAATATGCTTGAAACCAGTACGTACGGCTTGCCACAGGGTTCATTGTTTGCCCAACTCGGTAGTGACAACACCTTCCAGGCTGCCCCAGCAATTTTGAACCAGCGTCGCGGCTACACCAGTGCTGTTTTCCACGGGAACATTGCCAGCTTCTGGAATCGAAACAACGTCTACAAGAACATGGGTTACCAATACTTCTTCGATGCCAGTTATTACAACACCACTGGTGACCGTTCTCTTGGTTATGGCCTAAAGGATAAATTATTATTCAGAGATTCAGTCAAATACCTGCAGAATCTGCAACAGCCGTTCTATGTCAAATACATTACGGTTACCAACCATTTCCCATATGATCTGGATAAAGAAGATACCAATTTCAAGACAACTAATACCGGTGATGACGTGGTTGACAATTACTTCTTAACTGCTCACTATTTGGATCAAGCTGTCCACGAGTTCTATAATTACATGCGTAAAACTGGGCTGTTGAAGCATTCAGTCATTCTGCTTTATGGTGATCATTATGGGATCTCCAATTCCGAGAATACCAATTTAGCCAAAGCATTAGGTAAGAATCCCGATGACTGGGACGACTTTGATAATGCCCAACTGCAACGGGTACCACTCATTATTGATGTGCCAGGCAAAAAGAACGGCTTTATTTCCAAGAAGTATGCCGGAGAAATTGACGTCCTGCCAACTTTGATGCACTTATTGGGAATTAGCAGTAAACGTTACGTCCAATTTGGTACCGATATCTTATCCAAACAGCACGACCAAGTCGTTGCCTTCAGAAACCAGGATTGGGTCAGTCCATCGTTCACTTCAATTAGCGGCGATATCTACTCGAATAAGACTGGGCAGCTGCTCAAGCTAACCAAACGACAGCAAGCACAAGTCAAAAAGGACAAAGAAAAAGTGGATACTGAGCTTTCACTTTCTGATTCGCTCAATGAAAAGAACTTATTGCGTTTCTACCATCCAAAAGGGTTCAAAGCCATCGATCCTCGGGATTACAATTACGCCGACCTCTATCAAAAGGAACGCCGAATTGAGAAACGTTTAGGCAAGAAGTCCACCAGCATTTACTCCAAAAATGGCGATAAGTCTACTTGGAAAGAATACTTTACTGATGCACCTGAAATTCACCATAAGACTACTGACAGTAACCGAATCAAGATTACCAATCCAGATGCAAATAATAACGATAGCAGTCGTTAAGGGGGGAATCTGAGATGGAACAAAGCACGAAAAAAATGAGTATTTTATTTTATAATATTCTGGTTGTTTCATTAGCTTTGATTTCCTTTGCCTTGGCATTTCTGGCGTTATCCGCAAAAATCACCCTCAGACAAGGGCCATATCGAGTTGTGTTCTCACTCATATGGCTCTTTTTCCTGATCGATTATCTTATTCGTTTCAAACGGGCAAAATCGAAAAAGGATTTTCTAATCTCCAACTTGTTCGATTTAATCGCTTTGATTCCCTCACATCCGATCTTTATTTTCTTCCGGATTGCCAGAATCTACTCGATCGTCCGCTACTATAACCTCTTGTGGCGATTTGGGCTTTCTGGAAAGTGGACCAACGCGCTGCATAAATTTTTGTACGACACCGGCTTCATTTACCTGTTATCAATTAGTTTGGTGATTCTGATTTTCAGTTCGCTGATCTTCGCATCATTTGAGCACGATTCGCTGCAAAATTCCCTCTGGTGGGCCATTTCAACTGCCACCACGGTTGGTTATGGCGATATCACCCCAAAGACCGATGGTGGAAAAATCATCTCAGCCATCTTGATGCTCGGCGGAATTGGTTTTATTGGTTTGCTAACATCAACGATTACTGATTTCTTCACTTCTCAAGATAATCATGATGACCAAACCGATGCGCTGAAGGACTTAACCAAACAGGTGACTCACTTGTCCCGACAGGTCAACCAACTCCAAAAAGAAATCAAAAAAGAGGAGAGCCATCAAAAGCTCACCCCAGCTAAAAGTCATAAGAAAAAATAGGAGGTATCCGAATAAACATGTTTGAACGAGGCGCTATTGAAGTCCACGATGCTTATCAAAACAACTTGAAGCACGTTGACCTAAGAATCCCCAAGTATGCAATCACCGTGTTTGCGGGATTGTCTGGCTCCGGAAAATCTTCTTTGGTGTTCGACACCATCGCTGCGGCTTCCAGGCGAGAGCTTAATGAAACCTTCCCCAGCTTTACGCAACAGTATTTGCCAAAATACGGTCAACCGCACGTTAAAAGTATTGAGCATCTCCCAGTCGCGATTGTCATCGAGCAAAAACGGATTGGCAAGAATGCTCGCTCGACACTTTCCACGTATACCGGGATCTACTCATTGTTACGGCTGCTCTTTTCTCGAGCTGGAAAACCATTTGTCGGTTACTCGGATACCTTTTCCTTTAATCTGCCTCAAGGCATGTGTCAGCGATGCCAAGGCCTGGGGTACGTTGACGATATTGATGCCAGTGCGTTGATTGATCCTGAGAAATCGCTTAATCAAGGTGCCATCACTTTCGTCAGTTTTGGGCCCAACACTTGGCGTTGGCGGCGGTATGCCTACAGTGGTTTATTTGATAACGACAAGCCACTCAAGGACTACACCAAGGATGAAATGAATACCTTGTTGTACGCACCCCAACACCAACTCAAGAACGCACCGGAAAAGTGGCCGCGGACGGCACTTTATGAAGGGGTCATTCCCCGCATTCGCCGGTCAATCATCGGCAAGCGCGAAGCCCAACATCACAAAGAAGCGCTGGCTAAAATTGTCACCAGACGCCCCTGTCCTGCTTGCCATGGAACTCGGTTACGCCCAGAAGTCCTTACTTGTACCATTAACGGCAAAAATATTGCCGATGTGCTGTCAATGGACTTGGTTCATGCTTTAAAATTTTTGCATGAAATCAATGTACCATTGGTCGCTGATGTGATTAGGGAGGTTGCCACTAAGATCCAATCGCTCATCGACATCGGCTTAGGCTACCTCACACTGGATCGAAGCACTGAAACACTGTCGGGTGGTGAAACCCAACGGATCAAGATCGCCAAATTCTTGACTAGTTCGTTGGTCGACATGGTCTACATCTTGGACGAACCTAGTGTCGGTCTGCATCCCCATGATATTCAGCTCATCAAGAACGCTTTGATTAACTTAAAAAACAAAGGAAATACGATCATGGTGGTTGAACACAACCCTGAACTGATCCCGATTGCCGATTACGTAGTTGAAATTGGACCCAAGGCCGGTCGCGGCGGCGGTCAGGTAACCTTCACCGGTACCTATGATCAGTTACTGAGTTCCGATACAATGACCGGGAGCTATTTGAAACGGCCATTGACTTATCGAAAGCCCCGACCATTTACCAAAACGATTTCTCTAAGGCATGTCAATACCCACAATTTGAAAGACGTCAGTGTCGACATTCCCCTTGGAGTGGAAACGGTCATCTCCGGGGTCGCTGGCTCTGGGAAGAGTTCGTTGGTGGATGCATTGCGGCCAAAGCTCCACGAACCCTATATCGATTTGGCGCAAGGTGCCATTGGAACGAATATTCGTTCAACCCCAGTCACTTATCTGGATATTTTAGATGACATCCGCAAGATATTTGCCAAGGCGTCCGGTGCTTCCACCAGCCTGTTTAGTTATAACGGCAAAGGTGCTTGCCCCCGCTGCAAGGGCAAAGGGGTAACCATCACCAACATGGCCTTCATGGATCCAGTGGTTCAAAAATGTGAAATGTGTGACGGCAAACGTTACAACGATGAAGCCCTGAGTTACCTGTATCACGGCAAAAATATCAGTGAAGTCCTTAATATGCCAATTGAAACCGCAATTAATTTCTTCAAGGATACCGATCAAATTTACGACAAACTCATCAACATGCAAAAAGTCGGCCTGGATTATTTAACGCTCGGTCAACCACTCACCACACTATCTGGTGGTGAACTGCAGCGATTGAAGCTGGCGGTTCAGCTGAATAAGACCGGGACCATCTATTTGTTAGACGAGCCCACTGCCGGCTTGCACATGAAAGATGTTGCCAAATTGATCAAACTGTTTGACGAGTTAGTGGCTGCCGGCAATACGTTGATTATTGTCGAGCACAACCTCGAAGTCATCAGTAAAGCTGACTGGCTGATTGACGTTGGTCCGGATGCGGGGATCTATGGTGGTCGAATTCTGTTCTCCGGTCTGCCAAAAGATTCGCAACAAGAACCACAGTCTCGGACTGGTCGGGCTTTGAAGCAATATAATTTGGATCGAGGATAAATAAAATAACAGCCATTCAGGAATATTTCCTGAATGGCTGTTTTAATGTACATATTAACGTTTAATCGATGTGCTGTGAATGGGACCTCTACGATCTGGATACAAACTCTTCATAATTGCATTTACCGCAATCGGTGCTTCCCCGAAGGCCGTCGCAATCAACGGTTGTTTGCCTTCATACTTGGAAACATCACCAATCGCAAAGACATTTTCCAAATTTGTTTTGCCGCTTGGCTGAACTTCAATGGTGCCACGGTTAATTTCTGGATGGGCCTGCCACTTGTTCAAAGCATCATCTTGCGCAATGAAGCCATAGTTAACGACAATTTTATCAACTGTCAGTTTCTTGATTTCTTCAGTCTTCATTTTCTTTGCTTCAACTTCAACCTGGCCGCTGTCCAATTGGGTGAGACCTTTGATTAGGTATGGTGTCACCGGTTCAATGGATGATTGAATCAAGCGCTCCACATTATGTTCCAAAGCGCGGAATTTGTCGCGACGATGCAACAGGTAAACTTTCTTAGCCACCCCATGCAGCAACAGCGCTTCATCAATCGCCGAGTCGCCGCCACCGGCAACCAGAACCGTTTGGTCACGGAACTGATCAAGATGCTTCACACTGTAAAATAAACTTTTACCTTCAAAATCGTCACTATTATCAACCGCTAACTTACGGGGATTAAATGCGCCAACCCCGCTGGCAATGATGATTGATTTGGTTTTCGTTACTTCATGATTGGTCGTCACTTGATAGCCGCCGTCAATTTGTTCAACATCGATGACCGTTTGATTTAATTTAACAGCCGTATCAGAGCCGCTGAGCTGCTTTTCCAGTTCATCGACTAATGTTCTGGCTTTGATGCTTGGATAGCCGCCAACGTCCAATATTGTCTTTTCAGGGTATAGTGCGGTGACTTGCCCACCCATTTCAGCTAAACTTTCAATAATCTGGGTTTTGGCATTGCGTAATCCAGCGTAAAAGCCGGCAAACATCCCGGCAGGTCCGCCACCGATAATTGTAATGTCGTAAAATGAATCAACTTCTGCCATTATTATTCTCCTATCGTTTATTCACTAATTTTTTCTGTTTACTTCGATGAACCATAATCTGTTGCCCTTGAAGCGTTTTGACTTCTCTCAGCCCAGCATCAATCATCACAAAGATCAAGAACCAGCCTATCACAATATCGATAAATTCCTGCAATAATGACACGCCAATTCCGGTATTGGGAATATCCCAATCCCACAAGGTGTGCAGACAAATCACAATCAAGAAGAACAGGAAAAATTTTGGCTTGGTGAAGAAATCGTGCAACGTAAACTGCCTTTTCCGTGTCTTACCAAGGATGACAGCCCCACCAATAATGGCCGCCCATATGGCATGAGTCCCGATTGCCTGGAAACTTCGGGTGAAGATTGTAAACAACCCATATTCGCTCACATATCCGGAACTCTCAAACACCGAGAAACCAGCGCCAATTGCCGCACCAATCAAAACACCATTAAAAATATAATTGGCTTTATACGTATTGATAAACAAAATAATGACCACGCATTTAGCCAACTCTTCGACAACACCGACAATCAGTGCCGATTCGATGCTGACCTCAGTTCTGATCGGCAGAATCATATAGAAGGTCATCGTCACAATCAGCGATAGGATACCGCCCACCAAGAAAATGACCATTGTCTGCCTGACTGAAATATTTTGATAGACGTTAATTTCAAAAAACATCATCAGTAATGAAAATGGGACTGCCAGTGACCCGATAAAAATAATTCCGGGGATGACTTTGTTGCTTTTGAAGACAAACAGCAGTGCCATCAGCATTACGAAGCTCACGGCCAGCACTAAGAAGACCCGGGTAAAGAACCACGGGGTCACTGGCCGGCTGGATACCTTTCGCAGACTGGGCGTCGTGCTTTTCGTTCCGACAATGAATAGTCGGTCGGCTTCTTCTCGGGTATGCCGCTTGAAGACTTCGGAAAACATTCGTGATAAATGAATCTCTACTGGACTGTCGGGCTCAGTTTCTCCCAAGTGTTTGGCGATGTTATCATCCAAATTATCATAATTTCGACGGACACCGGTCCACACCAGCGAGAAAAATCGAGTACCTAAATTTTTAACACTATTTTTCATAATCCACTCCTATGGTTGATACCATTAAGCGTAACTTACAAATTAATTGGTTTCAAGTTGGAAGCGGAATTGAGTTTCCAATAAAATTCGGTTATGATTGGGTAAAGGGTTTCCATCCTTGATAATACACAAACGGAGGTAGTTCTTAATGGCTCAGAAAAAAATGATTCTTGACCTGGACACCGGTATCGATGACGCAATGGCAATCGCTTATGCCGTCGCTGATCCCGATGTTGATTTAATTGGTATTATCGGTTCATACGGTAATGTGTACGTTGAAGATGGTGTTCAAAACTCACTGAAGATTCTTGAACTTTTGGGTGCAACCGACGTTCCTGTATATCAAGGATTGTCACATTCATCCGAATCCGATCACTTTGACAGAATGCCGGTCAGTGCCCAAATTCATGGTGAAAATGGAATTGGTGATGTTCAGCTGCCAGATCCAAAACGTCAACCTGAAACTGGCGATGCCATCGACTTCTTCATTGACGCTGTTAAGAAGTACGGTAAGGATTTGATCTTGGTTCCAACTGGTCCACTGACTAATTTGGATGCCGCCATCAAGAAAGCCCCAGAAATCACTAAAGAAATCGGCAACATCACCATCATGGGTGGTGCGGTAACCGTTCCAGGTAACGTTACCAACGTTGCCGAAGCCAATATCCAACAGGATGCCACCGCTGCCGACCACGTCTTCAGAAAAGCGCCACTCACTCAAGTGGGCTTGGACGTGACCCTCAGAACATTGTTAACTTACAAAGAAACCCAGCAATGGCGCGATTTGCACACCAAATCAGGTGAAGCATTCGCCGACATCGTTGACTATTACATCAAAGCATACGAAGTTACCAGCCCAGATCTTCACGGCTGTGCCCTTCATGATCCATTCGCTGTTGGCGTTGCGATCAACCCAAGCTTCGTTCAAACAATCGGCTTGAATATGTATGTCACAACCGACGAAAAGTATTACGGCCGGACGACTGGTGATCCTGCTCGTTTGGACGATCCAAACACCAACGTTAAAGTTGCTGTGAATGCTGATGTTGACGCTTATCTCAAAGCCTTCATGGAACATCTCACAGGATTGTTCAGCAAGCATTAATTCAAATTATAATCTAAACCACATTTAGACTTCCAATTCAGCTTCCAGCGATTTGGAAGTCTTTTTATTTTGGTGTCATGCCTTCCACCATGCTTGCCGCGGTGCCTCAGTCTGCCGGCCCTGCCTGCTGTAGTGGCCTTATACTCCAAATGTTTCTTATGATAAAGGTTACTTTGAGATGTGATTTTGCTGGCTTGGTTCCGCCTGCCATAGTGGCTTTGATTTCAAGCCTGTAGTCTTGAAATACAAAGGTGTTGTAATTGCCGATTACATCGGCTTCAACAACACTTTCACTATGGCTGGCAATACCAAGTCAGCAAAATCAGGCAACAATTACCAAAGGATATGATCGTCGGCCAGCTCTTTGTTCTTCTGGTTGCCTCACTATAAAGCCTGGACAGCAAAGACAAACACGAAAATAATTTGTATTTATTGGATAAATTGGTGTTACATATCACTGAATTTTCCTATGTATGTCAAAGTAGCTGTTTCTCAGTTTTCCGGCTCTGCCAGCAGTAGTGTCAATGCTGTTGAAACGACTGCAAGTCGTGATTACAGCATCTTGGTATTTCGAGACTACAGGCTCGAAATCCAAGCCACTACAGCAGGCAGAGCCGGCAAACTGAGAAACTGAGACATCTAAAAGCCCAAATAAAAAACCAACGACGCAAAAATCATCGTTGGAATTTCAAAAACATATTTGTTTTTACCAGTAACCAAGAAGTTTGGTCAACTTAGCCCGATCAATATCACGTTGGCTGAGGGTCGCAGTGAGTGCACCACCCTGCGTGCCATCGCTGTCCTTGTAATCGGTCCAGTTATATTTCTCGTTTTCTTGGCTTTGCCCATCTTCAACACTGGACTGAGCGGCCATAATATCACCAAAGTACGGTGTGTGATCCAATCCAAGGGAATGCCCAAGCTCATGGGTAATCACACCAACCCAATAATTTTCAAGCAGTTGTGACGGCGTTCCAGTCACTGTGGTGGTCAGATAGTGGTTAGTGGCATCATAATGAACGCGATTAGCGACGTGAGCTGCCATGCCATCGCCAGCGCCATCCGAGTCATCAGTTGAAAGTTTAACAGAGATCGTTTGTGATGATGACAGTGGCATTGGCCCATATGGATAGGTGCTGTCATGGAATGAGACGTAATCGACTTCAACCCCGCTGCCGTCAAAAACACCGTCCCAGCCATCTGCTTGACCGTTACCAAATCCAAGGGTCAAACTGTGATCCTGGGCAGTCCCCAACGTAAAGACGGTACTGCCAAGAGCACTATTCCACTTGTCCATGGCCTTTTGTACATAAGGAATTAATTGAGCCGATCGAACATAAATAGATGCCTGATCGTTGTTGAAGACGCCGTCATTGGCATAATCGCCAACGTTGAAGTTTTTGTCAAAGACAGACTGATAAGTCGCATAGTCACCGGCCGTTAAGCTCAACAACTGCCCGGTTGGATCCAAATCCGGTGACGCATCGATCAGCGATTGCAGATCAGTTTTGGAAATCAGTTTGCTAGCTGTCGGCTTGGTCTGGGTCGTACTTGGATCAGTCGGTATGCCGACAATTGTGATGGTCTTCGGTTGATATAATTTTAAATATTTTGAATAGACGTAACCTTTAATCTTGCCAGATTTGTTGGCAACGTATGTGTAGTAGGCCTTCTTATTCTGAGTAGTTTTAATGGTAACCCGTTTTTTGGAATAAAAAGTCGTGTTTTTATAATTCTTTAAGTTATGAATCTTCTTGGTCAACTTTGCAGAGTTATACATGTAGCCCTTAGTTGCCCGATAAGGTTTAGAAGCAACTTTTTGAACTTTGACGATTTTAACCGTCCGTTTGGCTTCAGCATTTTGAGCGGGATTAATGCTTCCCATGATACCGATTGAGAACACGGCGGCTAGAATCATTGTTAGAATGCCACGTTTTTGTTTCATAATCATTCCCCCGATTATTATTGATATACCATCATAATAGTACACGCACTCACTATATAAAAGTACTTCAGGAAAAATTACCCATTTTTCTCAATTTTGGGGAGACCGGCCGTAACTTTCCGGCTCAAACGCAGATAAGCAATCGCATGCCAAATGATTCCTGCCAGCAAGAATACGCCGCCAGCCCAAACCGAAAAGAACGAGGTGATAATCGAAACAATGTAGATTGCCACGCTGATGATCGGATCACTTTTGATAAAATAAGCTTCTTCATCAGCCTTCGCATGTTTTAGTTTAAGCTCTGGGTGCTTATAAACGTATCGATACAAGATTTCAAATGTGTAGCTGATGAACAACGCGATCACCGCATAAGCCACCACGGCCGTTCGAATATCGGTAGCGTTGGATTTTGCTAAAGTCTCAGAAATCAGTGCCGTTGGATAATTAATCAATGTAATCGAAAATAGTACCAACAGATTAATCGCATTGAGCATCGGGGTAATCTTAGAAATTGTACTGAAGAAGTCGTGGTGAAATAACCACAAGGTCCCAATGTACAAAAATGACACCACATATGCCAATAAAATCGGCCACTGATTCAACATTGCGTCAAACAGGTGCCCTTCTTGATATTTTGGCAGCTTAAAATCTAAGACCAGAATCGTGATCAGAATGGCAAACATCCCATCACTCATTGCTTGAATTCGATCTGATTTGAACAAGTTAACACCCCACTAATCCAGAATTAGCCAAAGTATTTGTTAACAAACTGAGCCACACCATCTTCATCGTTATTACCAGTGATGACATCGCCTGCTTGTTTGACTGGATCTTGGCCGTTTTCCATGACAACGCCAATTTCAGCATTCTTGATCATGCCCAAGTCATTTTCGGCATCACCAAAAGCCATCAAATTGCTGAAGTCCATCTCAAAATGATCCAGCAAAGCTTTCAAACCAACAACTTTGTCCATTCCAGCAGCTAAAAATTCCATAATCTGTGGTTGTGAACGAACAATGTGGTAGTGGCTGCGCAAAGTGTCATCAATGGCGCTTTGATATTTGTCTAGTAGTTCCGGCTTGTCACTGACGATGGCCTTAGAATATTCATCAGCATCACTCAAATCAGAAAAGGCTCGCGGCACAAAATCAA
Organism: Lentilactobacillus otakiensis DSM 19908 = JCM 15040; assembly: GCF_001434145.1. Classification (GTDB taxonomy): domain Bacteria; phylum Bacillota; class Bacilli; order Lactobacillales; family Lactobacillaceae; genus Lentilactobacillus; species Lentilactobacillus otakiensis. Next base: position 177,703 of record NZ_AZED01000011.1, read on the forward strand.
TATTGCCTTTAAATTGCTGCTGATACATCGAATGCTTCAAATCGGTCATAGGATAAACCTGCTGGAAATCCAGGACATCCAACGGGGCATTTTCAGATTTAACAAAATCATGCAGCGGCACCAAATCAGCTTTTTGAATGCCGCTCTTAGCCAATTCAGCTTTATCATTGTTATGAACCACTAGTGCACCGTTAAAAGTTATTGTATAATCTGTGTCTTCAGTTAATCCTAACTGTTCGATAAACCGCCAAATCGCGTTGATTGGCCGGCCAGTACACAGAACAACCTTCACGCCATCCTTATGAATTGCTTTTAATGCCTGTTCATTGCCTTTAGAAATTGTTTTGTCACTGGTGAGTAAAGTACCATCTAAATCAAGTGCGACCATTTTAATCAAGTTGTCCGTCTCCTTTGTTTGTCTGATTAAAGTTTAAGCAACAATCTCGTGAAACACAACACCAGTAATTTTCTGAGTTCGTTACATTATGTGAGAATAATAAACGTGAGCTTATTGATTTCTAATGTTGTTAGGACAAATCAAAATCTGTCCAAATTTATCGATAATTTATTCCGCGTGCGAGAGTATGGATTTGGGCCGATTTCACAAACTAAAAAAGGACCTTGAGCGATTATCCACCCAGGTTCCTTAATTGATCCGTATAACTATTTGGTTATCTTTATGAACTAACTAATTTGTGATTCTAGTTCACGAAGTTCTGCTTCACGGACGCTTCGTGGAAGAAATCTTCTGATTTCTTCTTCGTTAAATCCAACCTCAAGACGATGATCATCGAAAATAATTGGACGTTTAATCAAATCAGGATACTTAACTACCAGATCAACCAACTGTGAAACAGTTAAGTTGTCTAAGTCTAAATTTAACTTCTTGTAGATGTTAGACCTAGTAGAAATAATGTCTTCACTGCCGTTTTCGGTTAAACGTAAAATTTGTTTTACCTCATCAGCGTTTAGAGGGTTGGAATTGATGTTTCGTTCCTTAAAATCAATGTGATGGCTCTTCAACCATGCACGTGCCTTCCGACTTGAAGCGCTGCTCTGTGCTACATATAAATTCAGCATTACAATTCCCCCCTGCTTATAACAAAAGTACAAACGAGAAACAACATCCTTCAATTACTATATTATCATACTAGCAACATTTGTCAATACGGTTACTTACTTATAGTAACTTACTTGTGAAATTAATTATACACCACTTATCCACTCAATCAACTATAATATTGGTATTAAAACATTTTAAAGGAGAAAAATTTTGTTAGTCTTTTATTCCCTGACACTTTTAATTGTGGCAACCATCATTGCCAACATCATTTATACGAATTTTCCAGCAATCCCACTGACCTTTTATCAGATTGGTTGTGGCTTACTACTATCTCTCTTGCCGTTCTTCCAAAATTATTCATTAGAACCTGAAATTTTCATGCTGATGGTGATTGCGCCGTTAATGTTTAATGACGGTCAAAATACCAGTGGTGATCATTTTCGCCACTCTATCCGACAGATTCTCAATTTAGCTGTCTTTCTGGCAGTCGCCACGGCGGTGATCATCGGCGTTGTCGCTCACCTGCTGTTGCCATTGATCCCACTGGCACTGTGTTTTGCAGTCGCTGCAATTGTGACACCAACTGATTCGGTGGCATTTCAATCAATCACCAAAGATATCAAGCTGCCGACCCAAATTTCCGGCGCGCTGGAAAACGAATCGTTGTTTAATGACGCTTCCGGCATTGTGATCTTTAATTTGGCATTAGCTTCCTTTATCACTGGTGACTTTTCATTCACAGAAGGGTTGACTCGCTTTCTAATCAGTTTCTTTGGTGGATTGTTGGTTGGTGCAATTGCCGGCTCAATCTTCGTTAAAATTCAAACTGCCCTCGTCAACAAATCAATGGACACTGCCAGCGTCATCGTTCCATTTAGTATCATGACGCCAATTGCCATCTATTTACTTTCGGAAGAGTTGGGATGCTCCGGAATTTTGGCGGTGGTCGCAGCCGGAATCATCTATGGGATCAATCAAAGCCGGCTGAAGCTCACTTCGACTAATGTCCGGTTAGTCACCAACGCCACTTGGGGAATCATCTCCAGCCTCTTAAATGGCGTCGTATTCGTCCTCTTGGGTGTCACCCTGCCAAAGGTCATCAAGCGGATGATTCCATATTCAAATACGTTAACTCTTCAACTCGTTTTTGACGCTTTAGCCATCTATTTGGTCATGCTGGCAATTCGTTTTATTTGGATGCGACTGAATCTTTTCCACGTTCAAACAAAAGATGCGACGAATAAAGAAGCACTCATCAGTGCTATCGGAGGGGTTCATGGGACCATTACTTTGGCAATGGCACTCTCAATTCCCCTCACCTCAATGGGACAGGCATTTCCATTCCGAGATCAGCTCATTTTCATCTCAACAATCGTCATCCTGTTGAGTCTGATTGTGCCAACGATTCTGCTGCCAATTCTCTGCCCCAAGAAAGAAGTTCAAGACAATGGCGAGTTCGATAAGTACCGAGCCGAAATGGTCAATTATGCAATTGCGCAAGTCAAACTGGATCCAACGGTTTCAATACTCGACCGAAATTATGTCATCGATATGTTGAATAGCCAAAAGAACAATACTGAAGTTGACCGTAAGCAGGTCCAAGAAATTATGACAGGCACCCAACAGGCAAGCGTCCAAGCGGTTGTTGAATTGGCAAATGAAGGTAAAATCGAACAAAAGATTGCTGATGCCTTTTCACGACGGATGATCACCAATTCGAACAGTAACATTGGCATAACTAAGCGACTGAAATATATCTTCAAATATCAGTCACGACGTTTCAGAAATCGAAAAAAAGTGGCCAAAGTTAAACAACGCATCAAAAATACCGTCCCACAGCAGAAACGCCAACAAGTCTTCAAGGAGCGTCGCCAGACAAATCACCTAATCAAGACAGCGATGTTTAAAGGTGCCAACGATTATTTGGATCAAATTGAGAATGACCAAAACAGTAATGCGGTCAACTTTGTCCGCAGTTCGTATAGTTTCAGACAGGGACGTTCAACTACCAACGCCGAAACCGACACCGCTAGAAATACATTATTGATTAAATCTTTTCAATTTGAATACTCTTATGTGGCTGATACATTTAAGGCCGGCAAGATTTCCAGAAGTCTGTCAGATCAGCTCAGCCAAAGCATTTCGACTGACCAAATGGCTTATATGGAACAAGATGCCAACAACGATCTGTTATTAGCTTAACTACTTTGGTCAACAGTAATTTACAATCATGGAATAATTGACTATACTTGACGATATACTTGATTTTGTGTGGGTGAAAATATGAAAATTACGCTACTAGCGACCAGCGACACGCACGGGTTTATCGAACCTACTAACTACGTTGATTCAGGTCTTGAGAAGCCCTTCGGTATCGAGAAGGCGTGCACGACGATCAAAAATTATCGAAAAGCTCATCCTAATGAAAAAATCATCCTATTAGACAACGGCGATTTTCTTGAGGGATCCCCAATGGCCTATTATGTGGCCAAACGAGCTGATAAACAGGATCAACAGGCATTTTTTACTGCTTATAATGAAGTCGGTTATCAATTGGGGACAATCGGCAACCACGAATTTGATTACGGACTGGATTATCTGAACTACATGATGAAAAATTCAGACCGGCATTTTGTGTGCGCTAATATCGTTGATAACAATAACGAACCGCTCTTGGCTGATCCGTATACCATTTTAGATGTGGCTGGCGTCAAAGTCGGCTTCTTAGGCTTGACCACCACTTCCACCAAAAAATGGAAAAATGTGAATGATCTCAACGATTTCAACTTAACTTCAGAGTTGGATGCGTGCAAACGCTACGTGCCTGAAATGCGAAAGAAAGCTGACGTTGTGGTTGTCGTATATCACGGCGGTTTTGAACGCGATCATACTGGTAATTGGAATGATATCAACCCCGGCGAGAACCGCGGCTATGACATTTTGAAGAACATTCCCGGCATTGATGCGTTTATTTCGGGACATCAACACCGCAAAATTGCCAGTCGATTATTTAATGTGCCGATCGTGCAACCGGGTTCCCGCGGCCAATATGTCGCCAAGATTTCGATTGAAACGAAGAATAAACAGGTTGCCAGAACTGACGCCGAGCTGCTGAATGTGAAAGACGCGGAACCTGATCAAACCATCAAAGAAACCGTCACTAATTTATCCAAACATTTGGAAACCTGGCTGGACAAGCCCCTGTCTCGAATCAAGGGCAGCTTAACCTTCGATGATCCGTTCAAGGCCAGAATCCACGAATCCGCATTTATCGAACTTATTCAAAAAATTCAAATGGATAAAATGGGCACCGATCTTTCAGCGACTGCCCTGTACAACAACGAAGCGCACGGCTTTGAAGATCCGATTACCATGCGCAACATCATTACCAACTATGTCTATCCGAACACTTTAGTCGCGTCTAAGATTACCGGCGCAGATTTGCGCGGTGCCTTGGAAGTCACCGCCCAGTATTTCACTGTCCGGCATGGCGACGTGGTGGTAAACGAAAAGTTTGTTTTTCCTAAGGAACGCTTTTATAACTACGATATGTATGAAGGCATCGACTACACACTGGATATTTCCAAACCAGCCGGCCATCGCGTCACCCGCTTAAAATATCACGGCAAGGATGTCCAGGACGACCAAATCCTGACGATTGCCTTAAACCGTTATCGTGCCAGTGGTGGCGGTCACTACCCCATGTATACCAGTGATAAAATTGTCAAATCAAGCGATATGACCATCAGCCATGTCATTATGGAATACTTACAAGAACACCCTGTGATTGAAGCAACTGTTAATAATAATTTTGAAATTATTTCTGATACAAACGACTAAACAATCAACCAGAAAGGTTTTGGTATTATCAACCGATCATTCAAAGTTCAGATTACCTTCTATATTGCATTCTGCTGTGTCCTATTTGTCCTCATGCCACTTGTTTATTTGGGACTAGGGCTTTATTTCCAACTTTCATTTGTCGTTCTTGCTATTATTGGGCTTTACTTGTGGGGCAATGAGATAATGCCAGCTTACACAAAGGTACCTGCTTATAGGATTCCCCGAATATTTCGGGATGTCAGCATCACGTGTGTCCTGCTTTTTGCGGTTTTTGCATTAGCAACACACTTTCTTAGCTAACTACAAACATCATTTCTACTAAAAAAAGTCAATCCATTTCTGGATTGGCTTTTTGCTTATGCTTTCTTCAATTTACGATGAACCTTTTTCTTCTCGGCACCAACATATGCCACTGCCTTAAAATCTCGAATTGACGTCACCTTAATCTTACCTGGATAAGTCAATTCATTTTCAATCTCATCCTTGACTTCGTTAGCAAGCTTCTGGTTTTGGTCATCATCGAGTTTCTTAGGATCAACCACAATTCGGATCTCTCGGCCGGCTTGAATGGCGTAACTTTCCTTAACGCCCTGCTTTGAACTGGCAATCCGTTCGAGGCTCTTAAGTCGGTTAACATATTCTTCAACAGATTCACTTCGGGCACCTGGTCGGCCACCGGAAATCGAATCTCCTGCAGCAACCAAATGAGCAATTGGCGTTGTGACGTCAACGTCTCCATGGTGAGAGGCAATCGAATTAATCACTTGTGGATCTTCACCATAAGTCTCGGCAATCTTGACACCCAATTCAACGTGGGTGCCGTCAACTTCACGGTCAATCGCTTTTCCGATATCATGCAATAAGCCGGCTCGTTTGGCAATTTTGACGTTTAAGCCAAGTTCAGCGGCCAGCATCCCCGAGATGTCAGCAACTTCAATCGAGTGATTCAAAACATTTTGGCCATAACTAGTCCGGTACTTCAGTCGACCGACAATCTTCAGCAGGTCCGGGTGCATCCAGCCGATATGAAGGGAGCCGACAACTTTTTCACCGGTTCGACGTAACTCGTTCATTAAATCAAGCTGGGCAGTTTCAACCTGCTTCTCAATTGACTGTGGATTAATTTGTTTGGTTACAACTAAGTTGGTAATCACGGTCTTGGCAACTTCCCGCCTTAATGGATCTTGCGTTACCACGTGAAGTAAGTGTGGATCGTCGGGGTCAAAGACTAAATCAGTTCCAGTTAAGGTTTCAATATAACGAATATTGGAGGCTTCACGGCCAATCAACTTTTGCTTGGTATTGTTATCATTGATTTGAACAGAGTGCTCAATGTGCTCACGCGGCATATCGACAGGCCCACGTTGAATCGCATCGTCGGCCAAAATCTTGGCAACTTTCGGGGCACTGACTTGCGCCTCATCGTCTTGATACTTGAGTTCAATATCTTTTTCACGCTTCAAATCCACTTTGAGTTCGTCAAGGATTTGTTGCTTAGCCTCATCCAAAGTGATCGAACCACGTTCCTGCAAGGTCTTGAGCCGTTCTTGTGATAAATCACTGGCGGTCCGATGAAGCTTTTCGATCTCGTCTTTTTTCTCGTTGATCCCATGACTTTCACCAGAAAGCTTTTGGTGCAGCTGATCAAGACGCTCTTGGGTTTGTTTCAAACCCGTTTCGCGTTGATCAATTCGGCTCTGTCGAGTCACGTTGTCAGCTTGATAGCTGGCGAGTTCCTCTTCAATTGAATCCTTATAATCTAAAGTTTGGTGTTTGCCGTCAGATAGAATCTTCGCAGACTTTTCTTTGGCATCTTCTTCGGCTTTCGTTACCAGATTGTCAGCGGTGGTCTTCGCCTTTTGAATTTCCTGTTGAAAGTGACGTTTCTGCAGCTGAATACCACAAACAACCCCAACGATGGCAGCGATAATTCCGAGAATTATAATTGTTAACACACGCGGACCTCCTTTCGTAAAACAGTCCTAATAGTAGTGTAACATAATCCGTTTACGGACGTGGCAAAAGATATGCCAGGTGTGGACTAGTTCAGATATTTATTCAAGAATTTTTTAACGGTCGCCGTATAAAGTTTGGGATGGGTGCTAAAGGAGCGTGAATGAGCAGCTCCTGGGACAATCAATAGTTGCTTTGGTCCTTTATCCGCCCGGTAAAGTGGATAGACCATTTTGGTTGGTACGAACTGATCCTTGGCACCATGAATAAACAGCATCGGCCGCTTGTTTTTGGCAACTTGCTTCAGTGCACTGGCCTTTTTGAACGAATAGCCATTCTTAACGTGGTTAATCCCACTCACAATATCGACTAATGGGAATTTTGGCAAATGATACATTTCCTTTGCCTGATAGGCAATTTCTGAGTAGACATCGGTATACCCACAGTCTTCGATGAAGGCTTTGACCTGGGTTGGTAATCCTTTAACGCCACTGACCATCATGGTCGTAGCGCCTCCCATACTGGTTCCAAAAATGGCAATTTGGGAATTCTGACCGGTGTGGTGAATGACCTTTTTGGCCCACTTAACATAGTCGAGACGATCGGGCCAACCGTAACCAATGTAATTCCCTTGGCTGTCTCCATGGCCTCGGGCATCCGGAAGTAAGACATTGTAGCCGAGATTATGGAACAGATAAGCATAGTCAAACATCCGATTCTTGTCGGACATGAATCCATGAGCAATGATAATTGTCTTTCTTGTGGATTTGTCGGCAGATATGTAATTGGCGTCTAACTTCAAGTGCCGAGTCGCCGACATTTCAAACCAGTGCTGCTTATGCGCATCCTGATACCACTTGTAAGCGGGATAGCGAGAGTTTCCCGGCTTAATTGGCTCAGACTTGGCCAAAAACGACTTGGGTGCGGGCACCACCGCCACATTGTAGAAATACATGCCGGCACCAAATAGGCCACCACAAACCAGGACCACAGCTGACGCCAGACCAATTAACACTTTTGTTTTTCGTTTCATTTATTAATCCCACCAATTCAAATTTTCTCGTGATAAATATACCACATTAAGCATTTTGCCGCCGAAATTTGGTGATTCCCAAAAAAGTCGTATAATATAAGTAATGAACAGGACGGTGATCACATGTTTCCAGAAAGATTACGAGCATTAAGAAAAGGCCAACAATTAACTTTGGAAGAATTAGCCCACGCGATCAACAAAGACTCCCCGACCGATAAGGAGCACGAAAGCACCGGCTCCCAGATTGGTAACTGGGAACGTGGCATCAGAACACCTAACTATGTCGAAATTCAGCGACTCGCCAAATTCTTCGATGTGACCATGGATTATTTGACGGGCTTAACCGAAAACAATACCTATGATTTGGCAAGACTATTTATCTCAGACAAAACATTACAATTCAACGGCCAGGATCTCAGTTCAAAGGACCGTTATGAAATCTACCAATTAATCTCAGGCTACGTCCACGGCAGAAGTAACGTCCCGCATGATCAAGGCCCACGAACGGAGCAGGGAGAATTGGATCTGTAAGAGTGTGACAAAGCCCGGGTTGCCCCCGGAGTGTAAGTCAGAAAAATCAATGATGAACGGTTTTGGTTCATCGTTGATTTTTTTGGCTTACACAGTAGGGGGCAGGGCTGTCGGAACACGTTTCCGCTAGGTAACAGTAATGCACCCACAAACCACCCACCCCCACCAAACAAAAGGAGCCAAAAACATGCTAACCAACAAACAAAAGAAAAAGCTACTAAAAAAGCACCACGCCAAAGCAACCCCAAAGGAATCCACCTACATCACCCAAATGCTCAAATACCGCGACCAATTCAACGCCTACCCTCAGGTCAAATTCCTGATCAACAACGTCATTGAAAGCGATCATTTAATCAAACAAGGCTTGCTACCCCAAGATTTACCAGCCTTAATTCTCCCAGACGATATCCAGGATCAAATTTTCCAGGACATTAACAGCAAGTTCAAGCCTGGCGATCCCGAAGGTGACAAGATTTGGAACGAACTCTCAGATGCGCTGCCAAAATTGGACAAGCAACTACGTTCATTCCGCGATTATCTCGAAAGTGAATATGGCATGTGGGCATACATCTCCGCCCCATTTGCCAAAGATCTGGCCAAGTATATCGGAAATGATTCAGCATTGGAAATCATGGCGGGTAATGGCTACATTTCCAAAGGTCTCAGCGACCTTGGCGTGAAAGTCTATCCTACCGACAGCCTTGAATGGGTTAAGGAAAATCAAACAGGCAAGCACCAACTGATCGATGTTGAAAAGTTGGACGCATTGACTGCAATTGACAAGTACCAGGACCAAGTGAAATACGTCATCATGAGCTGGTCCCCCGACAAGCAAACTATCGATGTTGATGTTCTCAACGCGATTAGAAAAGCCGACAACGATTTGGAATTAATCGTCATCGGCGAAAAGAATGGTGCTACCGACTCCAAAGAGTTCTGGCAGCAGGCCCATTTCATTAAACCAGATGTGGCTAAACAGCTGAATCAGCATCATCAGCCATTTGATTTAATTAAAGATCAGACTTACCTAGTTGACTAAGCTTGGGTAGCGGCAACTTACTAATTAAAGCATGCTTCTCAATCGGCTTCTTCTCCAATTCGAGAAGGGCTTTTTTTGTGTCCTTACCTCCCCGATAATCCCCAATATCGCCGCTGGTGTGAACCACACGATGACACGGAACCACAATTAAATCTGGATTTAATGCAACAGCGTGGGCAACCGGGCGAATTGCTTTGGGTTTGCCGATATTTTCGGCCAGTTGTTTATATGTAATTGTTTGTCCATAAGGAATCTTTTGAATCTCAGCCCAGACTTGATGTTGAAGGTCAGTTCCGACACCATCCAAATCCAATGGCAAGTCGAATTCTTTGCGTTTTTGATCAAAATATTCAGAAAGTTCCGTCAAATAATCATTGGTGACCGCATCATCATACATAAACTGATAGTCGTAACGGTCCGGATAAAAATCAAAAAGTTCTGACAGATACTTGCCAGGACTGGAAACAAAGTTCAAGCCCTTTTGCGTAACTGTGAAGAAAAACTTTTGATCATTAACTTCGATGCTTTCCCAATACAATTTTTTCATAAATCAAGTCTCCATTATAGTCGAGTTGTCCAATGGGATAATTGTAACATATCGAGCGAACAGATGAGTTGGCTTCGCTTGACTCACGGACGCCGAATTGCCACAATGATGTTATAGATTGTAAATGATGAAGGAGTCGACTTAAATGGCAGATACCAGTAAGACTACCGCCACATCCACAACGGGCTTACACTATGACTTAAGTAAAATTAATATTGATAAATCGATCCATGAACTAATCGATAATGGTAAAAAAATCCGTGACACAGTTCCATTCGAACAACTGGGAAAATTTGTCCCGGTTAAGCGAAACGTGGTTGAAGGAATTTCTCACGTTGAGGAAAAAATGATTGGTGACTTGATGCCACTCAGACACAAACGTTTGGCGGCTTCTGCCTTCGCGTTTTTTCGTGGCACAGATGAATTAATGGCTTTCGACCTTTCAAAACAAACCTCAACTAACATCCCCGTCGTCATTTCCGGTGATGCGCATTTAGGAAACTTCGGTTTTTATGCCTCTCCTGAACGTAAATTATTATTCGATCTGAACGACTTTGATGAATCAACAATTGGTTCCTGGGATTGGGATATTCGCCGATTACTGGTCAGCATCGTCCTTCAAGGCGAGCAGCTAGGGCTGGACAGCGATCAGATTGATGACATTATGAAGGGCTCAGTTGAAACCTACCAGCAAATTCTCAGCGAGTGTTTTGACGACCATTCAGCGATGGAACGCTACTACTTCTCCACCGAAGTTGAATCATTTCTGCAGTCTGAAGATTCTGATCATGCCTTGCCAAAGGTTTGGCGCAAAATTCGTGATAGCGCTGAACAGCGGAACTCAGATAAAGTTGTCAAGAAATTCACGACATTGGATTCCCGTGGACGTTTGGTATTCAAAGAAAACGCACCCCGAACCGTTCATGTGAGTGACCGCAGATTTAATGAGATCCGCGAACATCTGAGAAGCTATACCCATTCAGTGAGCCCGGATGTCACCGTCCTACTGTCCCAGTTCCATATCAGCGACATTGTTCGCCATAGTGTTGGCGTCGGCAGTTTCGGTACACGCTGTTATTTAGTGCTCTTGACCGCCATTGACGGCAGTCATTTGGTTCTCCAAATCAAGGAAGCCTTGCAGACACGACGCTTCCGAGGATTTGATGTCACCACTCCATTTAGCCAAAGCAAACCAGACAACGGTGAACGAATCGTCACCTGCCAGCAAATTTTGCAGCGGGCTTCTGATCCACTGTTGGGCTTTTATCACAACGATGATACCGGCCGCAGCTTTTACGTTCGTCAGTTCTGGGATATGAAGGAATCAATTAATTTGGACAAATTGGACGTTGATGATTTCAAGACCTATGCTAAAATTTGTGGCCTATTGTTGGCTCGAGGTCACGCTCAAAGCCCAACTGCCGCAATTGTTCATGGCTATGTTGGCACAAAGAAAAAACTTGCATCTGCCTTAATGAATTGGGCCAATGATTATTCAAAACAAGTTCACGCAGATTACAAAGAATTTCTCGACTCTCTAAATACAGATGAAACGAGGGAATAACGATGCACAAAGTGGTTTTTCACATCGATGAGCTGGATAAGTGGGACCATACGTTAAGTAACATCACCAATTTATTGGACTATGGGCGTGTGAATAAGGAAGAGTATCACATCGTGGTGTTGGTCAATGGCGATGCAATCAAAGGTTATTTGGATGAGCACCTGAGAAACGCGGTGGAACAGTTCAGCCGCGAAGGTGTCAGGTTTCATGCCTGCAATAATTCGATGAATAGTCATGGAATTGAAGACAAACAGTTACCGGAAAACGTTGAAATTGTTTCTGCTGGTATCGCGGATTTGGTGTCGCTGCAGGAGCAGGGATTTGCGTATGTGAAGGCATAGAGAGTGTGACGAGCAACGGGTGGTGCGGTGTGTAAGGGTGAAATGATTAAAATCCCGATTTTGGATTTAAATCATTTTAGCCTTACACGTTAGCATCAGTTGCGTCGCCAAGTAGGCTAGGCGGGCTTTCAGCCGGCCGTCGGAACACATTTAGAGTGTGACAAGACCCGGGTGATCGCGGTGCATAAGTGGGAAATGGCGATTGATGAACGCTTTTTGTTCATCGATTGGCATTTCCTGCTTATGTGTAGCGATCAGGGTCGTCAGAGCACGTTTCAACAAAATAACATTAAAGCAAACACCAAAGAAAATACCATACCAAAAAGGATGGAGCCCAAGCAAACGCTTGTAGCCCCATCCTTTTCAAATTCTCAATGTTATATATATAAACGTGCAGCAACCAACTAATCCCGCACTCATCCAATCAGTTTCTGCACGCCGTCCTGAATCTCATTAGGCTTATCGACCAAAGTATCAGCATGCGCTCCCAACAACTCAGGCGCATCCCCAAATCCATATGTCACACCCAAGGTTTTAACGTGGTTATTGTAACCACCAAGCATATCAGTATCGCGATCACCAATCATGATGCTGTCAGCGTTATCGGCGTTGCTTTCTTCCAGTGCATACTTCAATACAGCCGTTTTAGTATTCCGGTGGCCTTCATCGCTGCTTGCACCATAACGACCTTGGAAATATTTGGTGATCTTGAGTTCATCAGTCAGGTCATGAATCAAATTTTCCGGTTTGGCAGAGGCAATATTAACGACATAGCCCAGATCATTAAGTGTTTGAAGCTCATCGACAATGCCAGGATACAGATTCAACTGATACATCCCATTGCCAATATAGTATTCATGATAATATTTTAAAGCATCTTTTCGATCCGCATCAGAAACTTGTGGGTAAAACTTTTTTAAACTATTCACCAAAGCTGGCCCAATAAATTTCAGGTATTGATCATGGGTGAGTTCGGGAAACTGCATTTTCTTCACAGCATACTTCAGAGATTTAACAATCCCCTCTTCTGAGTCAGCAATTGTGCCATCAAAGTCAAAAAATAATTGTGTCATGAGTAACCTGCTTTCTTCTTGGGTTGATATCTAAATATTATCAAGGGTATTCACATAGAAATCAAGTACCTTGCCACTGAAAGGCGAACTCTTCTTCAAAAAGTTGTATATTAATAGTATTAATAAATTGAAAGAAGGTCAGCTCAACTCATGGTACTCACGTTTATCTTCTTAATCATTGCGGGCTTCGCAGCCGGATTACTCGCCTCCGTTGCCGGGTTGGCCTCGCTTGTGTCGTATCCAGCTTTGTTGGCCGTCGGACTGCCGCCGGTAATTGCTAACGTTACAAACACCACCGCACTCATTTTCTCCGGGATTGGTGCCACGGCTTCATCAATGAAAGAACTGCGCGGCCATTGGAAAAAATTAACCCTGTATGTGATTCTGTCGTTGATTGGCAGTATCGGCGGTAGTGTTTTATTGCTAATTGCGCCGGCCTCATCGTTTGAAAAAGTCGTCCCGTTCTTCATCCTGTTTGCCGGCATTCTGCTATTCATGTCTGGACGGAAAAAGGATGTTTCGACTGCCAAACTCAAAAAGGCCCACGAAACGCCAGCGAAGCATTTCTGGGTCTCCTTGATCAGCCTTACCGGAATTGTGTTGGTTGGGGCGTACACCGGCTACTTTGGTGCAGCAGGTGGGGTCATCTTCTTAGCTATTTTATCAATTATCACAGACGATAAATTTACTGTGGTTAACGCAATGAAGAACGTCATTGCATTTGGTGGTAACCTAATTGCCACCGTGATCTTCATTTTTAAATCACACATCGACTGGCTGTTGGTCATTCCACTTGGCCTTGGCTTGCTAATTGGCGGCTATACCGGACCGATCATTGTCCGTCACTCAAATATTCATTTGTTGCGAATTTTGATTTCACTGGCTGCGTTTGGACTGGCTGGATATTTGTTTGTGACTGCTTATTTTTAATTAAGTAATTTTGGTAGCTGCCTCAAAACCAGCGTGATATAATGAAAATGTAGAAAAGGAGCCCTGTTGCCACAGGGCTCCAACGTAGAACCGTTAAAGACGGTGGCATAAATTGAAACTAAAGAACCATTCCAAACTCGCCAAAGTTAGTGGAATGGTTTTTATTTTATGTGTTTCTTGAATTTTCGCCAAGCAATGATTAGCAAGACCACAGCATTTAGCAGCTTAGAAATTGCAAGAATCAATGCTGTTGCTATGGCAATCATCACGATGACTAATTCAAGATCACTCAAATGGCTTATCCTTTCATTAGAATGTAAAAAATCCGTTGGTCAACTGAGACCAGTGGATTTTTATGTCTACTTCACGAATTGAAAACACAAGATTTCAATATTCGTCTTCATCTGTTTCCAAAATCTTGAAATATTTTCGATTATATTGAATTTTGTTTTCTGCAATCAACTTCTGCACCATCTGACTCGTCGTCTCTCTAGTTGTGCCACTCACCTTTGATAGCTCAACAATGGTTATCGGATAAGGCACCAGAATTGAGTCATCTTCTTGCAGATCCCCAATTTGCTGTCCAATGAACAAGATTGCATTGGCGACTCTGCATTTGGCACTTGTCGTCACCATCCGTTGCAGCTGAGTTTCAGACGTATTAATGATCTGACTCATCTCTTTGACAGCGTTAACCATCAATTCAGGATTTTCCCGAAGGATTTCTTCATAAATCGGCATCGAAAATTCAGCAATCTTCACATCGGTCATCGTTTCAACCGTATAGGCATACTGATCATCTTCAAATAAGCCAATATATGGAAAACCTTTATTGGGCCGAATGTACAAATAGAGCTGCTCTTCCCCATCCTTGTCCCAGTGAAAAGATTTTGCGACGCCGTCAATCAAAAAATAGAATTTGTCACGGGTATCGCCCTGATCAAAAAGGATTTGGCCTCGATGATATTTTTTGATTTTCATTTCATCAATTAATTGACCAACAAATTTGTCATCCAAGGGACTAAATTCAGGATGTTGGTGCAGCTTTTCCGCATAGTAATCATAGTCACTCTTATTCTTAATAATCATCAATACACTCCCAAAAACGGTTACATTATTTGTCCTCAGTAAAAGTGTACCTCAAATCAAGCGTTTGTACATTAAACCAATCTGAGACCCTGCTAATGAATAGTTCGGCTAATCATACTGACGCAAGAACTTGGATAATCGTTTAAGACCTTCTCGCAAGGCGTCTTCTTGCGCACAGTAACCCAATCTAACGTGCCCTGGCATATCAAAACGATTGCCGGGAACCAACAAGACCCCTTCTTCTTTGAGGAGACGAATGCAGAATTGCTCAATGTCTTCGGGAACATCCAATTTAGGAAATGAAGTTGAAACTGCTTGGGGCATAATGACGCTGGCACGCGGTTCCGACTCAATCCAATCGCTGTAAATTTTCAAATTGTTTAAAACGAGCTGCCGATTTCTTTCAAGAACTTTGTCACGGTTGCGGAGGACATAGGTCGCCAGCATGTCATTAAAGACACCACAGCAGATCATTGTGTAATCTCGATATTTTCTGAACAGATCCGCCAATTCACTATTAGTTGCCGTCCAGCCAACACGGATGCCAGGAACTGAATACGTTTTGGACAATGAGTTAGTCGCAATCCCTTTATCGTATAAGTCAACAATCGAGGTAAACTTTGAGGGGTCATCCAGCGGCAGGTAAACTTCATCAACGAGTACATACGCACCAACTGTTTTGGCTAAGTCGACCACCTGCTGTAAGAAATCACGATCGAGAATCGTTCCAGTTGGGTTGTTGGCATTGTTCAAACAAATCAACTTTGTGTTTGGTCGAATAAGCTGTTTCAATTCCTCAATATCCGGATACCAGCCATCTTCTTCGTGAATATGCCAGTAGTCAACATCTGCACCCAATGATTTGGGAATGTCATACAACTGCTGATAAGATGGATATTCAGAAATCACGTGGTCTCCCGGTTCAACCAAGGCGTATAACGCAAGGTGATTGGCCCCTGTTGCCCCGTTGGTCTGTAAAATATTGTCTGGACTAATATTCTTATATAGTTTGGCAACTTCAGCCTTAAATTCTGGTGATCCTTCAATCCAGCCATAATTCATTTTCTGTTTATTCAATAAATCATAGAACGATTTGCCATTCTCACCATCTAAATCAAGTACTTCTTGCATCGTCATAGAAGAAATCGTGCTTTGGGCAATATCGTAGGTCGCCTTTTTCTCCCAAACATTTAACCATTCTTCAACACCAAAACCAGCTATCTTCATTCAGTGATACCGCCTTTCGTTAAACAGAATCCGTTTTTGCTTGCAGCTGCAGAGTCATATCAATCACAAATGATGTTCTCAACAACTAATTATTAATTCATCATGACTTATTTTTTGGACTATGTACAGAAAAAACGTGATATTTGACCATCACGTTTCCCTCTCTAAAATATTAACTTATTTAAAATGTAATTTGACCCACAATCAATCCATAGATTGCATAAATTGCTGCAATCACAATGAAGATCGCTAAAGCCATTTCAACTGGGCCAAAGACCTTGTCTGCATGATTGTCCTTCTTCTGCAAAATCCAGAACACTGGAATGCCTGCTGCGAACAGCAGTGACATTAACAGCAGGAAGTTGGCTCCCGCCGCGAACAGCAGCCAGCAAGCATACACGCTGGAAATAATTCCAACAATGATATTGCCTATTCGGCCCTTACCATGATCTTCTGTGAATGAATATTTCAATTGATAGAATGCTGAGAATGCATATGGAATCAGAATCGCAGCACTGGCAATTGAATAGAAGAAGTTATAGGCAGACGCTGTAATCAGGTATGAGAACATGAAGATTTCAACACAGATGTTGGTAACAGTTAATGATGTAATTGGAGCACCATTCTTGTTTTCTTTGGCAAACATCTTCGGGAACGACCCTTCCTTGGCAGCTTCATATGGAAGCTGACCAGCAAACATCGTCCATGACAGCCAGGCACCAACCACGGAAATGATTAACCCGCCGTTAACAACCATTGCGCCCCATTTACCAACTAAACTTTGAAGCAATTCAGCCATTGCAGGTTGAGTCAGATGTGAAAGTCCGGCACGACTCATCACACCGAATGATAGCAATGTGATTAACATGTAAATCAAGATAACGGTAATAATTCCAAGAACAGTTGCTTTACCAACGTCAGAACGTTTCCGAGCCCGACCGGAGAAGACAACAGCGCCTTCAATTCCGATAAAGACCCAAACAGTTACTAACATGGTACTCTTGGCTTGTGCCATCACGTTGCCAAATTCAAATTTTCCACTTGGTGTGTACCAGAAGTCGCTGGTAAACATGTTCATTTTGAATGCGAATAAAACAATGAGAATGAAAAGGAAAATTGGAATCAACTTCGCAATCGTAATGATCGTGTTAACAAATGATGCTGATTCGACTCCCCGCAGAATCATAAAATGGCAGGCCCACAAAATAAATGATGCCGCAATAATTGACCAAATGTTTTGACCATCACCGAACACTGGCAAGAAGTAGGCAACGGCACTCATTAACAGTGTCGCATAACCGACGTTACCGAGCCATGCCGACAGCCAGTAACCCCACGCGGAGTTGAATCCCATGTACTTACCAAATCCGGCTTCGGCGTAACTATAAACTCCGGCGTCTAGGTCGGGCCGTTTCATAGTCAGGTTCTGGAATGTTAAAGCCAGCATGACCATTCCAATGGCGGTAATTACCCAACCAATGATAATGGCACCGGCACCAGCACCAACGGCCATATCATGCATTAGGTTGAAAACCCCACCACCGATGATTGATCCAACAACCAATCCGATCAGTTCGAGCAGCCCTAATTTACCATCATGCTCTTTCATTTAGCTCACTCCCTTGAATATATTGAATTAATTTCTAACACATGAGGCACGTTTGAAAACGATTACAAGATTGTTCCCAGTAAGAGTGTACCTCAAATAATATGACTATATGTTAAACAATGTTTCTAATTTCCAAACCAAAAAATTGTGTTATTTAGCTGAAATAATGGTTCCAGAACCATCATCAATAAAGCCTTCGATGTTATCCAGTGCAGTCACAACCGCCTCGTTACCGGTAGCTTCCACAAAATCAATTGCGGCTTGAACCTTAGGTAACATGCTTCCGGGGGCAAATTGTTTTTCGCCAATATATTTATGGAGATCGGCAACTGAAACGTGCTCCAACTTCTTTTGATCAGGCTTGTTGAAGTTAACAAAAATATTTGGTACAGCGGTTAAAATGATGAGTGCGTCGGCACCAACCAACTCAGCTAATTTTTCGCTGGCAAAGTCCTTATCAATAACGGCTTCCTTACCAACCAAACGGCTGCCATCTGTAACAACCGGCACACCACCGCCACCAACTGAAATTGGCACGATACCTGCTTCAACCAAGGCATTAACGGCTTTGGTTTCAACCACACCGATTGGTTTTGGTGACGGAACAACCCGGCGATAACCACGGCCAGCGTCTTCAACAAAGCTGAAATCTGGATTCTGCTTCTTAGCCAGATCAGCAGCGTCCTTGCTCATGAACGGCCCAATTGGCTTAGTTGGGTTGGCAAATGCTGGATCGTCAGGACTGACCTCAACCTGCGTCACAACGGTGGCAACAGTCTTGTCCATACCCTTTTCCTTGATAACTTGATCCATGGCATTCTGCATCCAATAACCGATGCTTCCTTGAGTCATGGCAACACATGAGTCAAGTGGCATCTCAGGGTTTTCACTGGTGCTGCCACCAGCTTGCTGCAATAACAGGTTACCAACTTGTGGGCCATTTCCATGAGAAATGATCAGTTGATCACCGTTTTCAATAAATTTAACTAAGTGTTCTGCGGTGTCGCGCAACGCTTGTTGTTGTGCGGCAGCTGAAGCATCCTTTGACAGGATGGCGTTACCACCTAGGGCAACTACGATTTTACGTCCCATAACAATTCTCCTCCGTCTTAGAAAATAACAAGGGACTGGGACAAAACAAATGTTTTGTTGCCAGTCCCTTGTATTGTTGAGCTATTTTTCAAGGTGGGTACTAGGCTGAAATGTGTTTTGACTGTTATCTAGCCGAAACGTGTTCGTGCGCAACTGATGCTAACTTCTAAGTGCACTTTGACTAAAACCCAAGACCAGGCTTGCAGCCAAAACACCCTTAGAAGCCGCATCACCCGTTGCTTCTCACACTCTTGGAATAAACAGATTACCAAGTGTTGCGGCCATCATAGCCTTGATTGAGTGCATTCTGTTTTCTGCTTCTTCGAATTGACGAGCATACTTGCTGGTGAACACTTCATCAGTAACTTCCATTTCAGTAATGCCATATTTCTTTTCAATATCCTTACCATATTCGGTTTCGGTATTGTGGAATGCTGGCAGGCAGTGCATGAAGATTAATTGATCATCAGGAGTGCCGGTCTTCTTCAAGGCTTCCATGTTTACTTGATATGGTGTTAACAACTTAACGCGTTCTTCCCAGTTGCTTTCGCCCATTGATACCCAAACGTCGGTATAAACGATGTTTGAACCCTTCATACCTTCATCGAGGTCATCAGTGATCAAAAGTTTAGCGCCTGACTTCTTGGCAAAGCCATTTGCGATACCTTGGATTTCGTCAGTTGGGAACAATTCCTTAGGTGAAACGATATGAATGTTCACACCTAAGATTGCACCAGTAACCAACAATGAGTTGGCAACGTTGTTACGACCGTCACCCATGAATGTCAAAGTTAATCCTTGGAGTTTGCCAAAGTTTTCCTTAACAGTCATGAAGTCAGCCAACATTTGAGTTGGATGCCATTCGTCGGTCAAACCATTCCATACTGGAACGCCACTGTCTCTGGCAAGAATTTCAGCATCACTTTGCTTGAATCCACGGAATTCAATTCCATCGAACATGCTGCCAAGAACCTTAGCAGTGTCTGAAGTTGATTCCTTCTTGCCTAATTGAATATCTCCGGCACCCAAGTATTCTGGATGGGCACCAAGATCGATAGCAGCAGTGGTAAATGCTGAACGGGTACGGGTTGATGACTTTTCAAATAAGAGGGCGATGTTTTTACCTTCCAAATAATGATGAGGAACACCGGCTTTTTTCAAAGCCTTAAGGTGTAAACCAAAGTCAATCAAATATTCGAGTTCGGCAGCGGTGAAGTCTTTTTCGGCTAAAACACTGCGTCCTTGAAATACGTTTTGTCTGAAATCTTTTGTCATAATCGAATTCTCCTTGATGATTATTGTTTTGGGTACGGTGAACTGATGTGAGTTGGATTGTAGAGTTGGTTGGATGTTTTTTGGCAGCTTCATAAACACGCTCCGACGGGCCTGACGCTAACTTCTAAGTGCACTTTAACTAAAATCCCAAAACCAGGGATTTCAGTCAAAGTACCCTTAGAAACCGCGTCACCCAGCCCTCGTCACGCTCTGATTCAGATATCCTCTCTAACAATAGGACAGCTCATGCAACGTGGACCCCCACGTCCTCTTGACAACTCACTTGAGATAACCTCAAGCACTTTGAGTCCGTGTTTTCTAAGCAGATCGTTTGATACGTAGTTACGGTTGTAGGTTACTACGACACCAGGTGCGATTGCCAATGTGTTTGAACCATCGTTCCATTGTTCACGGCCGGCGATGATTGGATCTCCGTTACCAGTTGGAATGAGGTCAAGGTCATCTAACTTAAGCGCATCCTTCAAGACTTGTTTGAGATCTGTTCTGTGGTCTAAGTTAAGTTCGCCATTTTGACCTGGGGTAATTGTCCAAGTATCAATGTGGCCACCTTCACCTAAAATTCCTGGATGAACAGTAAATTGGTCGTAGTTAATCATTGTGAACACAGTATCCAAATGCATCATTGCATGGTTATGCGGAATCTTGATGGCAATAACTGTGTCGAAATGACCTTCTTTAAATAAGCTCTTAGCAATATCTTGAATGGCATCAGCTGAAGTCCGTTGAGAAACTCCGATTGCCATTACGTGATCGTTCAAGACTAATTCGTCTCCACCTTCGATACGAGTATCGTGGTTACGGTCACGCCATACATGAACACCTTGGTTGGCAAAACGTGGGTGATACTTAATAACGATTTCGTTAAAGAGTGATTCACGTTGTCTTGCAGGGAATGTCATGTGGTTGATACTTAATCCTTCACCGATACATGCCGAAGGGTCACGGGTGAAGTATAAGTTAGGCATTGGATCCATGTAGAATTCGTAGTTTTCGGTTTCAGCAGCACTTACTAAGTCTGTTGGGACAAAATCTACTTCGTTCTTACGGATACCTTCCATGATCTTGTTGACCATGTCTTGGTTGTTCATGCTGCCGAGGTATTCTTTCAATGCATCATGAATGGTTCCTGCTGCATATCCAGATTCAGTCAACATTTGCTCTAAGAAAGCATCACGAACTTCATCACCAGCTGCATCTAAAGCTTCAGCAGCTAATTTTTCGAGATACAATACTTCGACACCATTGTCTCGTAAAGTATCGGCAAAGTAATCATGTTCCTTTTGGGCAATTGGTAAATATGGAATGTCATCGAATAATAACCGGGGCATCATGTCAGGTGTAAAGTTTTCAATTTCTCTACCCGGACGTTTCAGTAAAACTGTTTTTAACTTACCGATTTCCGATGTTACATGAATTGGACTTGTCATTTTGTTACCTCCTCTTCCATTAATACAAGTACATCATAAACCCTTCCGAAAACGCTACCGTATGTTTTTGGACATTCAAAATGCGAAAAAACTAACACAATTAGCATCGAAAATGATTACGGTTTCATTTTATGAATTATCCTGCTAATTATTCCCTTCACAAAGGGGCTCTTACGGGTAATTATACAAAAGCAAATGTTTAAATTAGAACATAAGAATTTGATTAGATTTAGGAATCCATTAATTGTAACACTTTATTCACAATATTCATAATTCGTTCTCATCTGTTTGGTATAAATATGTTTGGGCTTCATAAAATATTCACAGTTTGGTAAAAGAAAATTCACTTTTAAAACGATCAAATCCAGCCGAATCAGCGTCTATGGAAGCGTTTTACTTACTTGTGTGAAATTTATTAATGAATCTTCATGCACATTATTTCAAATTCACGGCGGTAATGTTACAAACATTAAAAAACTGTCAATAACCTTGTCTATCCAGCTAAATGCAGGCAAAATGGGATATGTATTAGGAGGTAATTTCATATGGAACCGAGAATTGATACTCGCAAAAAGTCCTTTCAGTTTCGGACTTATCTAATCTATTCGATTGCTTTTCTGCTGGTCTGCCTGGCAACTTACACTATCCCGTGGCTGGCTGGGAAGACATTGATCTGGAATGTTGACGGAATCGCCCAACATTTCCCAATCATGGCTGAATTCCAGCGGATGCTACAAGGCTCTGCCCATCAAGCAATGACCGGTTGGTCGTGGAACTTGGGTGCTGGAGCCGATCAATTAACCACTTTCGCATTTTACATAATTGGTGATCCGTTCAGTTGGTTGATCGCCCTTTTTCCAGCATCCAAGCTCGAGCTGGGCTTTCAAGTTCTGATTCTACTTCGGCTCTACTGTGTCGGCCTGTCATTTCTGGCCTGGGCAAATGAGCGAGACTTCAGCACCCATGCCAAGTTAATTGGAACCTTGATTTATACATTTTCCGGGTACAACTTCTACGTTTCCATGCACCACCCATTCTTCTTGATCCCAATGATCCTCTTCCCGTTGTTGGCAATGGGGGTCGAAAAAGTACTCCACAAGCAAAATTGGCTGCCATTAGCGGTCGCGGTTGCACTGGCTTTAATCAGTAACTTCTATTTTGCCTACATGTTGGCCATCGGGACTTTTGTCTACCTGTTAACTCGGTATTTGAATATCCGGCACAGTCATCCCGAACAGCTCAAAAACGTCAGAATTATTTATGGCTTGGTTCAGGGTGTGATGACTGGTCTCCTAACAGCGGGAATTATTCTCATCCCAACGCTGCTGGCGGTCTTCCAATCCACTCGAATTGCTTACCATGCCAAATTTGCCAACGGCCTAATCCTTTATCCACTCAAATATTACCTGGCAATGCCTAATCAATTCATTACCAGCACGACTACCAAGGATTATTGGCTGGTCTTAAATTTCTGTGGATTAACCTTCCTGGGTGCCGTTTATGTTCTCCGTCACTTCAAGCGTTATCGATCACTGGCAACCATCATCAGCCTGACCGTGGTTGCTTTGATGCTGCCGCAGTTCAGCGCCGTGGCGAATGCCATGTCAACACCATCTAACCGGTGGTTGTTCTTAATCGTTCTGCCAATGAGCTTAGCCACAATGATCTTGGTTGATCAGCTGAAAAATCTCACCCGCAATGATCTTCGCTGGCTGATTGGTGCCAGTGCCGGATTGATCATTCTCGTCTGGATTACCAAAGGTTTCACGTTAAAATTACCCCAAAACGATTTGGTTGCCTATGGCTTATTACTCAGCTTTCTCCTATTGTTCGCCTGCCAAAGTTCACTCAAAATATCGCCAAAGCACGTTGGCTATATTCTAACTGGATTGGTTTTAGTCAACGTCGTTAGTGCCGGGCAAGGTTGGTTCAGCCCTAATAATAGTAAAAACATCAATTCAAACTTGGCCGCCGGGTCCGCCGAACAGTGGCTCCACAAGTATTACGACGGTGCTCAAAAAGGATTGAGCAAAGCCGGCGATTTCTACAGGACAACCACCATTCATAATTACTATTCACACCGAACCGCCGGCAATAATATTCCAATGGTCTTGGGAACCCACGATTTAGGTGCCTATTACTCGATTCAAAACGGCAGTGTATTTCAATTTAGTCGTTCACTGGATAATTCTCAAGCGGTCGTGAACTCAGTACTTGGGGAAGCGGATGGTCGCACGACCCTCTTGAATTTGCTGGGAGTACAGTACATGTTTGCCAAAACCGACATCGTCAAAAAACCACAAGCCATTCCTTACGGCTATCACTATGTACGCAGGAAGAATGGCAAAATTGTCGACTTCCCTGAGCAGCCGGTCAGTGGTTTGAGTAATCATTCTGGGACCATTCTCTTGAAATCAAATTTGGCATTACCGCTGGTTTATACCCAGAAATATGTCATTTCAGATGCCAACTACAATAACATGTCACCAATTGAGCGTGAGCAGGCCATGTTATCCGGAGCCGTTGTCAGCAAACCAGTCGATGGTGTCTCACTCACCGAACCCGCCAGCAAAGTTCAAAACGTATCTTATACAACCCGATTATTTGACCAACACGTGGTGAATAATCCTGTCAAAGCAGTTTTGGATCGTCTGCGGATTTCACCGAATGCCCGTTATCGGGATACGGCGAAGAAATATAAGACGACCTTACCCGCAAACAAGGTCCGTATCTGGGAAAAGGCCACGGGGATCAATCCAAACGGCAAACCGCTTCAAAGCGTTCTCGCCAAGAACCATCAAATTGTTGAACGTAACGAAGCCCAGAATGCGAACGGTCTGCACTTAATGGATAACGATGCTCAAGGGCGCCACCTGTCATATCAACTGAATATCAATAACCCACAAAAATACCGGAACTCAGAGTTATATTTAGTCATTGATGGCGTCTCACACACCACTCACTCAACAATGGATCGCTTGAACAGCTTAACTGCCGATTCAATCATCGATGGAACCCCGGTTTCCAAGCTGCAGAAGATTGATCGCTTACGGACTGCGGTCCAGCATCCTGATCTGGGTGCATTTACCCTGTCAGTCCAAACACCGAACAACTTCACATATGTCCGCCAACTTCCGGAAAACAATCTTTCCGATTACGAGGACCGTCAGCATATCGTTCTCAACCTGGGCTATTCCAATCAATTGAGAAAATCAATGACGGTGCACTTCAATGGTGTCAAACAGTTGAAGTTTAAGAGCGTCAAATTAATGGCCGTGCCTTTCAACAAGCAATACGACAATCAAATTCATCGGATTCAAAAGACTGGTTTGACTAGTCAAAAAGTGACTAACAATTCCGTCAGTGGCTACACAGATGCCACCCAACGGACACGAATTTTGACGACTTCAATTCCATACTCAACCGGTTGGCGTTTGAAGATCGATGGGCAGCCCGGTGATACCTTCAAGGTTAACCGTGGTTTCATTGGTGCCAGGATTCCAGTTGGTCGCCACTTCATTTCATTGAAATATCAAACACCAGGCCTTGCACTTGGCAAGATCGTCACAATCGTCGGGATCGTATGGTGGTTGGTATTTCTGATTGGATCAGTTGGTCGATTGATTTACCGGAGAATTAAACAATAGCATTTAGATACAAAAACTAGGCTTTCTCACGAATGAGGAAGCCTAGTTTTTGGTTGATTCACTATTATTTTGCTAAAACGAGTTCAGACGAGCTTGATGCTCACTTCTAAGTGGGGATCACCCAACTCTATTCACTCTCTCCATCCTTGATAGAGCTAACCAACAAATCAGGGTTGGCATGTTTGGTAAACAAATCGTTGATCTCACGTGCCGCATTTACTGATGGACTAAAGGTCACAATTGTATCGTAGCCGGCCAAGGTGCCGGAAACATTTTCCATATGGAGGTCATCAATGACGGCTGCCAACGGATTGGCGTAACTTGGTTGGGTATGGATCACATTGACAAATTGAATCTGCCGAATATCGGTCATAGTTCCATTAATCATGCGATACATGCGTTCGATTTCGTTTTGGTTACCTGATTTAAAAATCATGTAACGCGAATTTCCGGAGCTGTCCGGTTGTTTAACAATCTGCATTTCACGGATATCTCGGGACAAAGTTGCCTGCGTCACGTTAATCCCCGCAACCTTCAACTTTTCCATCAATTCATCCTGCGTGGTAATTGTATATTGATTGATAATCTGCTCAATTTTAGATTGGCGAGCTTCCTTCTTCATTATAAAGTGCATCCCTTTCACATCTGAACCTCAACCAGCCCAAAAATGATCAAGGGCTTGTTTAAATATTCAGTAATTAACGATGAATTTGCATAACACTATCATAACAAATGATAAACCAAAGTTCGCCTATTTTCCAAAAAAGAGATAATTATTTCATCATTTCTTCAGAATTGCTCGTTAATAGTTCCAAGTTTCTCTGGCATTCTGTGGATTGAGATGTTTGCGTTCATTATAAACGGTGATATCGGCACCCTCACCACTAATCAGCACCACTTCAACCGAATCTTGATAGATCGTAAATTCAAATTCATTTCCGTAAAGATGAACCTTGAATCTGAGGCGGTTCCAAGTCGTTGGCAAATGTGGCTGTAGGCTAAAGCTGGTGGCATTGTTGACAATTCCGGCAAAGCCATACATGATGCCTTCCCAAGCAGCACCCAAGCTGCCAGCATGAATCCCGTTCTTGGTATTGTGATGGACATCCATCAAATCCGTCTGAACGGCCTGAGAGAAGAAATCGTATGCTTGCTTGTCTTTACCGATCCGGGCAGCAACAATCGCGTAGATCGCCTTAGAAAGGCTGGAATCGTGGGTTGTGATTGGCTCATAGAACTCATAGTCAGATTTCACTTGTTTCAAGGTATTACCTTCCGGGAACATAAAGTCAACCATAATCGTATCGGCTTGCTTGTTAACCTGGTGTCTGTACAACATCAATGGATGATAGTGCAGCAACAGTGGAAACATGCTTTGGTCAATCGAGGCAATATCCATTTTTGGCAGCTGCTCAAAGTTCTGGAACTGCAGCTTAACGTTCTTTTCTTTATCATACGGCAGGTACATCGCATCAGCTGCCTGCTCCATCGCTTCAACTTCATCATCAGTGACGTGTAATCGGCTTAGCATCCCGTCATCGCCTTTAAATTTACGGGCATATTTGGCTGCCAGGCGAAGATTGCTTTGTGCCAACTTATTAGTGTAATAGTTGTTGTCAACCAAGGCACTATATTCATCTGGCCCAGTTACCCGATTCAAGACAAATTGGCGTTTGCCCTCAAGCTCGGCATAGTTACCATATTCCATCCAAAATCTGGCGGTTTCCAAGATGATTTCAAAGCCATAATCACGAATAAAATCATCATCATTGGTGATTTCATAATATTGCTCAACCGCAAAGGCAATGTCAGCGTTAATGTGGAATTGGGCCTGGCCGGCTAGCCAATAGGCACTGGACTCGTAGCCGTTGATGGTTCGCCAAGGATACATAGCACCCTTGCCCAAACCGAAGTCACTGGCCTGCTCTTTAGCAATTTGAAGGGTATGGTAACGAAACATCAGTAATTCTTTGGCGACTTCCGGTTGGGTATAGGTAAAGAATGGGAGCATGAAAATCTCAGTGTCCCAGAAGAAGTGGCCGCCATAACCATTCCCAGTCAGCCCCTTTGCGGGAATGCTGGTCAACTCGTCTCGCCCAGCGGATTGATTCAATTCAAATAGATTAAACCGTACACAAAGCTGTAAGGCCGGATCACCATCAATCTCAACGTCACTGTGAAGCCAAAAGGTCTGCCAAACTTGAGCAGAAGCCATCAGTTCGGATTTGAAAGATGTGTCATAAATATAATTATCAAGTGAAGAAAGGTACTGATCCGAGTACATATTGGCATTAACCAGCGGATGAATATCGCCAATCGCAAACAAGAACTCGAAATCTTTGGAGCTGCCTGGTTTGGCATAATACTTGCTGCGGTAACCATAATGATGGTTTTCATCTCTGAAATACTCAATCGGTGGATTGGGTGCGACATTTTCACTGGCCTGGTAGGTGACAATTGCCCCCTGTTGGCTTCTGAAAGTCGTCACCAGATAACTGGGCTGACCATTGTCAGGAATAAAGTCCAATTGCATCTGGCCCAGATCAGGACTCACGCGAATGTCATCATCCTGTTGATGGACGGTCTGATTGACATAATCATGAACTTTGATGACTTCGATATCATCAGAAAAATTGGTTGGAATGACCGAGTATTTTACCCCATAAACGTTGAGCTTACTCATACTGGCGAAACTTTCAACAACTAGATTGAAGTTGCGGTTTTCCGGGGTGGTTACACTAAACAGTTCGTGCAGCAAGCCCGTCTGCATATCTAGATTTTTATCAATATTTTCTACTTTAAAATGATCGGTCAATGAATCCTCATCACCGACTTTGATTCGAATGAATCTGGGGTCAAACAATCGGTTGATCACCTGATTATTATCAGGATAGCCACGATATTTCTCCCCATAATTAACTTCCTTATAATCAAAGAAACCATTGATAAACAATCCAGGGGATCCGATATAATCCGGATTATTTCCCTGGAGTGGATTTGAATCACGAACACCAAAGTGACCGTTGCCGACATTATAAATTGTTTCAAGGAATAACTGTTCCTTGCTTCTTAAAGTCTGTAAGTGAATTTGAAATTCAGGTGACTGCTCAATTCTCAATATATAGAACCCCCTTCTAGTAGGCTATGTATAGGTTTGAGGTCTAAAAGTTATGTAGCTATTCTACCATTCAATACCAAAAAGTCACGATTTGTTGACCCAATATTGTTAACTTTATCTAGTACCTAATAGTAATATAAATTTAAAAACATTAAGATTAATATAATACCTTGGTTAAAAGATACATGTCCTTTACTGCCCGAGTTGGAATTGCTATACTTGGTTGTAGCTTTTTTGCAGGATAGTAACATCAGAAGTCACTATTCATGCATATATTACTAGAATATCATATAATCTGGTTAGAAGATAAACTAAAAGGCGAGAGGTCTTCAAAGGAGAATTACAATTATGAACAGCAAATTACTTTCGTTTCTTGAAGAAATTAAAGCACAAGGCAACATGTCCAAAGCCGCTCAAGCATTATTCGTCACTCAACCCTATATCAGTCGAGTTATAAAGAATGCCGAAGTGAACTTTGGTGTTAAATTGATAGATCGATCATCCCATCCAATCCAGCTGACGTACGCTGGCGAACGACTTCTTGCATTTTTGCAGGAGGAAAACCGACTACGAGCCAACCTTGACCGTGAGATGACCCACCTGTCACAGTTCAAGTATGGCCATTTAACGATCGCTTCCAATGAAGTGGTTACTAATGACTTGTATAAACCAGTACTGGTTAAGTTCTATAACAAATATCCAAATATCCACGCTCAAATTACTCGAATGACCAGCCGCGATGCTGAAAAGCGTTTGTTATCAGGCACATTGGACTTCTTCATTGGCCATGCACTTCAAAGTCATAAGATTGAGTATAAGCCAATTGCTCAATTACCGTTAGTTTTGATCATCCCTGAAACTTCCAAACTTTACGAACCAGGTAAGGTCTTCTTGGATTACAAAGATCTTGATTTAACCAAGCTTTCCGGTGAAGAATTCATCGGTACACCACAAGAAGATAATTACCAACGCCTGGTAACCAGCTTCTTGAATGATATCGGTGTTTCTGCTGAAATCAACATTGAAGTGCCTGATTTACATTTGGCATCTGACTTGGCACTGGAACACGTAGGTGCAATCATCACCCCAGAACCATTTGCCAACCCACGTCGTTTAACCGAAGAACAGAAGAAACACATCAATGTCATTGAAATCCCAACTGACGTGTTGACTGCCAACTTTGGTATTTCATATGTCAAGAACAAGCAGACTTCAGAACCAGTTACTGACTTGCTTAACATTATTTCAGAATATGTTGATGCATATGTACCAAAGCGTGAGTAGTACTGATTTTCTGTTAAATCAAAAGGACCAGCGATTAACTTCGCTGGTCCTTTTTTGTGCAGTTATTTAGCAGAAATGTGTTCCGACGACCCTGACCCCTACTGTGTAAACTCAAGAATTCGCTGACGAACAAGCCTAGTTCATCAACGAATTCTTGAGTTTACACTCCGGGGTCAACCCGGGTCTCGTCACACTCTACTCTTCTACTCGTTTACTTAAAGAAGTGTGGTTCAATAAAATATTCAAAATAACGGCGGTGAAACTTCCGACTACCATTCCGTTACTCATAATGACTTGAACAGTTGCGGGTAAGTATTGGAACAGGGCGGGCTGGGTTGTAACTCCCAATCCAAGTCCAATCGAAACCGCAATGATCAGCAGGTTTTTGTTATTCAACTCTACTTTTGAGAGCATCTTGATGCCCTGGGCACCGACCATTCCAAACATAACTAGCATCGCGCCACCCAATACTGAAGCTGGAATTAACGTTGCGATGGCACCAAACTTGGGGATCAGGCCTAAGATCATCAACATAAATGCTGAATAATAAATTGGTGTTAATTTTTTGATTCCAGATAACTGAACGATTCCCACGTTCTGCGAGAAGGTTGAGTATGGGAAGGTGTTGAAAACCCCACCTAAAATGGCAGCAATTCCTTCTGAACGATAACCATGCTCGAGATCGCGGTCTTCCAACTTACGACCAGTGATGTCACTTAAAGCAAAGTAAACACCGGTGGACTCGATCATACAGGTGAACGCAGCCAAAATTAATGTGGCAATCGATGACCATTCGAATTTAGGAGTACCAAAATAGAAGAATTGTGGCAGTTGAGCCCAGTGAGCTTGTCCCACTGCAGCAAAATCAACAGTTCCCATCAATACGGCAACTATTGAACCAACTAAAATTCCAATCAGAATTGAAATTTGCTTGAGAAATCCCTTGGCCCAAATGTTCAGGACAACAATCACAAGCGCAGTGAAGAAACCTAAGAACAAGTGAGTTGGGTTACCAAATGCTTTGGCGGTTGCATCGCCACCACCAATGTTTTGAAATGCAACTGGCATCAAAGTAAATCCGATCAACGTAATCAGTGAACCGGTTACGACTAATGGAAAATATTTCCGCATGTGAGCAAACGGCTTAGCAACAAGGATAATGAATAGTCCAGCGACAATAATCCCACCGTACATATATCCCAGGCCAAAGTTCTTACCAATCGATTGAAGCGGTGCGACATACTCAACGGCACACCCTAAAACAACTGGCAAGCCAATTCCTGTGATCGGTGTTCGCCGGATCTGGAGCAGTGTTGCCACCCCACACATGAAGATATCCATCGATACCAAGTAGGTCATTTGAGCGGCGTTGAAGCCCAGTGCCCCACCAATGAGCAACGGCACTAAGATATCACCAGAATACATGGCGAGTAAATGTTGAAAGCCTAAAATTGCATTACGAATGGGCGACTTCTTGCCCGGAACAGAAACGTTTTCCATTATGTTCTCCTTTTTATTCGTGTTTAACGTGATAATGTAATATTAACATTATATTTATGGGAAAACAATCTGGGTTTACGAATGTTTGCGATTACATTTCACATATTTTTTTGGCAATTACGCGATGGCTATCAATTGGTGAGATCATATGAGTTAGCGGTTATTTGATGAGTGTTTATGAGCACTGCTCCCTATAAATTCCATCTCAGGTCAGCAACTCCGCTCTGACATAAAAAGAGATCAAATGATGAACGATTATCGTTCATCATTTGATCTCTTCGTTTGCACTTTAATGTTGGTTTAGTACCAACCATAAGCCTTCCAATGCTTCTTAGCATTTACCCAGCTACCATAACGTTGACTAACGTAGTGGTCAGCAACTTTTTCTTGGTTGCTCTTTGAGTAGTTACCATGAAGGTATGAGGCACTCAATTGGTAACGGCCAATGTAACGGCCATTTTTTGCGTGATATGACCCGCGTGATTCGTGGTAAGCAATCCAGTTCTTGGCTTTTTGGTTAGCTTTTGAGAGATGTGATTTATATACTTTAGTAGTTTTAGCATCAGCGATTTCGGCGGTTGCGGCAACATCCATCGTGCCGTAGAAAGTTAATGCAGTCATTAATGCGATAATGATCTTTTTAAGTTTCATGAAATATATTTTTCCTTTCGTGTTTAATCAACAGTGAAAAATATACTCCAAGCTATTTACAGAGACGTGTCCAGATAATTACAACCTTGTTAAACTAAATAGGGGTTTAGTAATCTTTCCATAACATTCCATCAACAAACGCTTATATACCAGGAATCAGGAAATGCAAGAATCGATGGAATAAAGACCAATTTCATCGATTTTTTATGTTGATTATTCGAAAATTATTTGATATAAGCGTTTTCCAAGATAACTCATCGCATTTATTTGCGAACTTTGAGTTCCATTTTCAGAAAGAATAACCGCTATGAATGCCCGATTTCCTTTTTGAATAATTGCCGCATCATTTTGGACACCATAGTCTGGAAATTCACCAGTTTTGTTATAAATCGTGGCGCTATTCTTAATTTGAGCCGGAATCTTAGTTTGGTTGGCATTCCCCTGCAAAAGATTCAACATCTTGGTATCCCAGCCACTCCCCAGCAATCGATGGGTATAAATCATATTTAACGTTTTCCCAACATCACTTGCGCTGGTGTAATTGTCTCGGCCGGATTGTAATGCACTATAATCCAACATTTTTCGTTGGAGGCTAGTATTGCTGCAGCCCAGTTTCTTGATTGACTGATTAATTGGGCCCAAACCGCCCAGTTTATCAATCAAGACGTTAGTTGCCGTGTTATCGCTGTTCTTGATCATCAGATTTAGTAGTTGCCCGCAAGTTAAATGCTGGGTATTTTGATTAGCTAGTACGCCCGTGCCACCGACTTTGTCAGACTGTGGAATCGAAATGCTATCACTTAAGCGCAATGTACCGGCTTTAATTTGTCGAAATGCTTCAATCATCACAAAAATCTTAATCACGCTGGCTGACCGTTGGCGACGGTTACCACTAAATTCGACGGGTTGGTGATCACCAATCTGCTTGACGTACCCGGCTGTTTTACCAGAGGCATTGGTGACACATGCCTTCAAAGCAGTTTTAATTTGACCTTGTTGGGTTGCCAACCTTGATTGCTTTTGCGGTTTACTTGTCTTCGAAGAAGTGTTCGATGCCATTTGGCTGGAAGACGCTTGATGTGACGACGCCTTCTTACTCTGCGGACTGCACCCCGCCATCAAGATCAGGCTTAACGCCGCAACAAATTTAATACTTAACCCAAACTTCATTTACAAGATCTCCATGATAGGATTTTCCATCAGTCAGGACAGAGTCGCCATCATATGACGTGTAACCATAATAAGTTTCAACTTGACCGTTACTCCAAGTCACATCAATTTTTACATTGGCATTAATGCTTTTCGTTTTATTCGTCCCGGTTGTCACATCATATGAACGAATACCACTTTGGCTATACCCTGAAATAGAGGCGACACCATGGAAGCTGGTGCCATCTGTATTTTCCTGATCAACAGTTCCATCGGAGTCGATAATTAAATCACTTTGAAGTCTATCAGGATCATAGTTATAAAATTGATAATCTCCAGTAAACTTAGGGTATGACGAAAAACTGTTATTGGTGCTCAAGTCAGTCGTATCACCATTTGAATTGCTGGTAGTCGTTTGGTTTTGTTTCTTGGCTTTTTTCAGCAAGAATGCATCATTGCTCTTTTGCAGCTGAAAATACTCTGTCTTAAGTGATCCAAAGCCACTCTTACTCAAGTCGGCGATTCGAATCCCGTTAAGTGTCTTGTTGGAAGCCTTGTAATTACCACTTTCATTTAAACTGCGAGCAGATTTGATAACGCCCTCGTACTCAGAAATCTTGTTCTGTGCCTTTGCACTAATTTTTGGCTTATTACTATCGCTGGCACTCTTGTTAGAACAGCCGGACACAGAGAAAGTAAATGCAGCTAATATACCCAATACAACCCCAATTTTTTTCATGATAATCTCCCATGTATAATTAAAATATTATTCTATTATATAATAGTGTATATTTTAGCGATTAACAATGGGAATTCAATTTATTGTATACTATTCGTCAGGAGGGACAATCATGGAACCTCATTTCAACAACATCACGAAATATGGTTACGAAAAAATCAAGGCCGAAATTCGCGACCTCGAAAATTCACGGCCAGGCAAAATCAAGAACCTGGCAGATGCCCGGGCACTTGGTGACCTCTCGGAAAATGCCGAGTACAGCTCAGCAAAACGAGATCTCCGTCATCTGGAAAGCCGACTGCGATTTTTGCGTAAGCAGCTTCAATACGCGCAAGTCTATACCCCGTCCAATAATGACACGGTAGAAATTGGCAAAACAGTCACCTTCGAATTTATGGATGACCATTCAACGGAAACCTATGAAATCGTTGGCACCCCGGAAGTGGATATCGATCACAATAAGATTTCGATTGCTTCCCCGATTGGCTCCGCATTATTGAACCATCATTCCGGTGATGTTGTGACGGTTTCCGCTCCGCAACTCACATACAAAATTAAAATTATCTCAATTACAGTGTAAAAGGACTGGCATCTGCCAGTCCTTTTGTCTACTCACTATCAAGTTGTAACGTTTGTGCGGAATTAGATTGGTTTCTGTTCCAAATCAATTTCTTGATTCCAGAAATGACAAATGTTGGAATCGCTGAAATCACAATAATCGAGATATACATTGTCATGGAAAGCGGTGCAGTTCCCATTACATTATTAAAGAATGGACTTAAAGTTACGAGGATTGAAGAAGTTGCCGCAAAGCCAACCGCCAATGTCAATCTGGAATTAGAAAATGGATTGCGGTCAAACAGCGTTTTCACACTTCGGGCATCATAGACATGCCATAACTGACCAAATACCAACGTTAGAAAGGCAATTGTCTGACTTTGAGCGACGGTGAAGCCTTGCATAGCAGCCCATACAAAGGCCAGAAAAACCATTCCACCCATGACACCACCACGAAAAAGGACTCGTCGAAGCATGCCATTTGCCAAAACCGATTGCTTGGCATCACGTGGTTTTTGCTTCATCACGTCTGATTCCGCCTCATCATAGCCAAGGGCAAATGACGGTAGGGAATCACTAATCATGTTCACCCAAAGAACCATCAATGCCGTTAAAGTTGGGGTTACCTCGGTCACATTACCGATGGATGAAGTGATCAGGAACACTCCCAGTAACAGTGACAAAACTTCGGCAACGTTGGTCGTCAACTCATGGCGCATAAAGTTCAAGATATTGGCAAAAATCGTTCTGCCTGATTCCACCGATTTTTCAATGGTGGTAAATTTATCATCCAACAAAATTAAATCGGCGGCATCCTTAGTCACTTCGGTTCCGTTGATGCCCATCGCAATCCCAATATCAGCAGCTTTTAGTGCCGGCGCATCGTTAATTCCATCACCGGTCATCCCAACCACTTGTTCATGTTCCTGTAGTTGTTTGATAATCCGTTGTTTATGTTCCGGCGTCACTCGCGCATACACTCTGGTGTCCAATACTTCATCAAACAATTGGGCATCAGTCATCTCCTCAATCTCACGACCAGTAATGACTCTGGCATCATTTGATTTGATAATTCCCAGTTGTTTGGCAATTGCTTTAGCAGTCATCGCATGGTCACCGGTGATCATCACCACATTCACTGATGCTTCGGTTAACTTGCGAACGGACGCCTTCACTTCTTCACGAGGTGGATCAATAATTCCTACCAATCCTAGGAAAGTTAGATCACGCTCAAGATCTGTGCTTGAAGCATTCAAGGCCTGTTCTCTGGTAATCTCCCGCTGGGTAATTGAAATGGTCCGCAACGCATCATTGGCAAATTCCAACATGATCGTTTCAATGTCATCAGCAACTTGGTTAATGCCAATGGCTTCACCATCCACCATTGCAAATTTAGCCAGTGGTTTGATTATATCCGGTGCACCCTTGGTCAAACTATAATACTTGCCGTTTTCTTTAATTACGACGGTCATCATTTTCCGGGTACTGTCGAACGGGAAAATCCGGATAATATCGATATCACGATTGCCCTTATCTTCCAACAATTCATCACGCTTAATTTTTTCTTTAGCAGCTAGAACAACCAGTGAAACGTCGGTCGGATTTCCAAATGGTCGCCAGTTCTGCTTGTTATCAGGCTTAATTTCAGCTTCATTGTTCAACACCGCAACTTCCAGGAACCTCTGGTAATCTTTGGAATCAGCGGCCTCGCCATCATCCCTGATGAAATCACCAATCGGCGTGTAGCCGTTGCCTTCAACATTGTAGACTTTGCCATTTGCCAGAAAACGGGTCACTGCCATTTCATTTTTAGTCAACGTCCCCGTCTTGTCCGAGGCAATATAAGTGGCCGATCCCAGTGTTTCCACACTGCTCAGGGATTTCACCAATCCTTTTTGGCTGGCCATCATCTTTGCCCCAATTGTTAACACAATTGAGAGTACCACCGGCATTGCATCCGGAATTGAGGCCACGGCAATTGCAATCGCTGTTGCAGAGATACCGCCGATACTGTCCATGGAAATACTGCCGACTTGAATCAGTTGTTTAACCAAGTCATAGCCAATTGTGATCGCAATAATCACGGCAGCAATGATCATTAATTTCTTACTTAAACTGTGGACAGATTTTTCAATCGGTGTCTTCTGGTCATCAACATCTTGCATCAAGCCGGAAATTTTCCCCAGCTCAGTATTCATCCCCGTTGCGACGACAACACCGATTCCATTTCCGTTGACGACCATCGAGCCCGAGTAACCCATGTTAGTGCGGTCACCAAGTTCGGTATCATCGTCAACGACTTCGATGGTCTTTTGAATGGCGTCGGACTCTCCAGTTAAATGAGATTCATTAATCTGCAATTCGGACGTCTTGAGCCACCGCAAATCACCCTCAATGAAATCACCAGACTTCACACTGACAATATCGCCAGGGACTAAATGATTGGCAGAAACAGATGTCCAGTTGTTGTCACGGAGAACTTTCATGTGATGCTGGCGCATCTCGGAAATTGCGTCCAAGGATTTTTGCGCACTACGGGTTTGGTGGAATGTTAATCCACTATTAATTATCACAATCAAAATAATCGCGGTCGCTTCGTACACAGAAGCCATTGCGTGCCCTTGATCACCGCTGACAAAGAAGTCATACGCGGCACTGGCCAGAGCTAATCCAATTGCAATTAAGAGTATTACAATGAGGGGTTCTTTAAAACTTTTGAGCAGCATTTTCCATGCAGGTTCACGTTCTTCTTTGGCCAACTCATTCGGGCCATATTGTTCGAGTCGTTCTTGAGATTGCGTACCAGTCAAGCCGTGGATTCGGCTGGTATCAAGCTCTTTTAAAATCGTGGATGCTTCTTGACTGTACCATTTCATATAGTGCCTCCTTTTGTGGGGGTTCTTGTCGTGATGCATTGGTTATATTAATCATAACAAATAACAGGTATCCATTTGTGAAGTTAGTTTGATATTTATTGGAATATTTGGGGAAAGTTTAAATAAAGTTAAAGAGCATGACACGGACGTTTATGTTCTGAGCATTTATCAATGAGGAGGACCCGTTCCCAACAAAAAAGGACTAGATCTCACTAGTCCCTTACACAAACTCTATTCTGTTTTTCGGGAAAATTTATAGTACAGATAACAAGCGACAATCACAACCACCACGACCAAAATAACCATCAGCCACTGGTCAATCATCCCTAGAATCTGATCCCAAGCACGGCCGGCAAAGTGGCCAATAATAATCAAAATTGTGTTCCAAACTAATGTTCCAATCATTGTCAGCAGACAAAAACGGCTAAACGGAAAGCCGGTCATCCCTGCCGGAATCGAAATCAAGCTTCGGACTACGGGAATACAGCGTCCAAGCAGAATCGCTTTACCGCCATGGTTGTTAAAATATCTAGCCGATTGCTCGATGTCAGTCGGTTTTAACCGGATTATCTTACCAATTCGCCCTGAGACTAATTTTTCAATCTGCTTAACGCTTAACAAACGACCAACACCGTACAAAGCAATTGCACCGATCAAAGCGCCAGCAGTTGCCGCCAGAATCGATCCCCAGATAGTCATCTTACTGGTAACCGTCAAATAGCCAGTAAAAACTAGCACAAGTTCAGAAGGAATGGGTGGAAAAATGTTCTCAATTGCGATTAGAAAAGCAATTCCGAGGTAGCCATACTGATTAATCAATTCAGTAATTGTATTTTCACTCAAATTGGTTCCTCATTTCGTTTTATAAGTATCAAGATTATAACATATTCCAATAAACCTCTTTGGAAACGCCACCAAAATGCCGTATACTTAAAGTATTCATAAAGGAGGACGATCATGAAAACCGTAAAGATTGGTAACACAAATTTTAAAGCTTCCGCTGTCGCATTAGGTATTATGCGCATGGCTGGCATGGAAACGGCCGACGCCGCCAAAACGCTGGCAGCCGCCGTTGATTCAGGAATCAATTTTATCGATTCCGCTGACATCTATGGAGATGGACAATCTGAGACCAAATTCAAAGAAGCTTTGAAAGCTTCAGGAATTTCTCGTGACAAATTATTCATTCAATCTAAGGGCGGAATTATTTTAGATCCAGCCCGAAGCCACGATGGTTTGGTATTTGGTCAACGTTATGACTTCTCCAAACAGCATTTGATTGATTCCGTAGATGGAATCTTGAAGCGTATGGGCGTTGATTATCTCGACTCATTCCTGCTTCACCGACCAGATCCATTGATGGAAGCCGATGACGTCGCGGATGCATTTGACACCTTGCAACGCGAAGGTAAAGTCCGTCACTTCGGGGTTTCAAACTTTAATCCCCAACAAGTCGAAATGGTCCAATCATGGATCAGCCAACGCTTGTTGATTAACCAATTACAATTCAACGTTGTCCATTCAGGAATGATCAAAGAAGGCATGCACGTCAACATGATTGATGACGCCAGCATCATGCGTGATGGCGGCATCATGGAATACTCACGTCGCAAGAATATGACAATCCAAGCCTGGTCACCATTCAACTATGGCTTGTTCGCCGGTATGTATATCAACGATCCAAAGTTCAAGAAGTTAAACGATAAATTAGCAGAATTAGGCAAAAAGTATGGTGTGTCAAAGAACGCCATCGCTACTGCGTGGATTTTAAGACACCCAGCGCACGTCCAAGTCTTGCTGGGAACAATGAACCCAGAACATATCAAGGATAGCGCAGCGGGAGCAGATGTCGAGCTGACAAAGCAGGAGTGGTATGACCTGTTCTTCGCAGCGGGAAATGATTTGCCATAAAACAGAGTGCGACAAGGGCCGGGTGGCCCCGGAGCATAAGCAAGAAGCAACAATGATGAACGCATTTTGTTCATCGTTGTTGCTTCTTGTTTATGCATTAGGGGTCAGGCCCGTCAGAGCACATTTCGGCTGGAGAACAGTGGAGCAACAACCAAATCGCTCCACCATATTAACCAAACCAACTACAAACAAATCACCACAGCCTAAAACTCAAAAAATAAAAAAAGGATTCCCACACATTCTCCCGTATATAAAAACTGATGGCTTAAAAGCCATCTTTGCTTTCCCCAGCAAAATGTACAGAAGTGTGCATACTTTCCTTAACAACTTGCCTTCAAGCATGCCTGTCTGGTATGTTTGAAGGCGGTGTATACATATAGAGAATTGAGGCATAATCATGAGTCAACATAAAAAGTATCATAAGAATTACAAACGTCAGAAGCATACAACTGCTTGGAAGACGGTGATCGCGGCGATCGTCATTCTTGCAGGCATGTGGGTGGGAATCGGTCAACAACCTAATGAGCTAACTACCTTTGTCAGCAATATTTCCAGTTCGTTATTTCACACGACTAAAAGTGTCAAAACCGATCAACTAGCTAAACTTGATTACCATTCAGGTGATCCTAGTTACATCTTCGTCAATCACAACAAGGCACAATTGAATCCAGATTCCTGGAAAACCAACAAGGTCATCTACTCCAATCTGGACAATTTTAATCGAACCAGCACTGGTAACCTGGCCTACTTGGAATCGCGTAACGTTGTCTCCGATGAGAACCGGGTTCGCCAATATGTGAAACCGACCGCTTGGCACCAAAAGTTCATAGATGGTCAGCCAATTATCAATCGCGGCCACCTGATCGCCTATTCAATTTCTGGCGGTATCAGTGCGTCTGGCCAATACAATCCAAATGATGTCTCAGGTGATCAAAACAATCCCAAAAACTTGTTCACTCAAACCAGTTTCTCCAATCAACGGGTCCAAACCATTTTTGAAAGCAAAATTAGGGAATCGCTTCGTCGTGGCAACAAAGTCATCTTCTTTGCTAAACCGATTTTCCGGGGAAACGAACTAATGGCCCGAGGCATTCATTTAGAAGCAATTTCAACCAACAAATCATTGAATTTCAATGTCTACCTATTTAACGTCCAACCGAATATTCAGTTTGATTACGCCACCGGAAGATCGCACGTCGACCAGAATATGAAGATACCTGAACCCTGATCAAAACAAAAGCCCTGCATCTTGCAGGACTTTTTGTGTGCCTAATATGACTCATTAGGATTTTTCGTGGATTTCCAATAGCAATCAATTTGCTCGACAATTCACATATTAATTCAGGTCGTTATCATTTCCCAATCATGGTAAAATATTCTCAAACATGTCCCTAACTAATTGAAGGAGTTAACAGTAATGGCAAAAATCACCGACACGATGCGCGCACAATCAGAACCGCTGTGGGAAGCAAGTTTCAATCATCCCTTTATCAAGCAGCTTTCAACCGGTTCACTGCCTCAGCAAACCTTTCGTTATTATCTCAAACAAGACCGTTATTACCTGCAGAACTTCGCAGCTCTTCATGGAAAGATTGCCGATCAAATGACAGACCCCGACATTAAAGAATTCCTGTATGCTGGAGCACAGGGCTTTAACGATAGCGAAAAGGAAGTTCGGACTGAATTTTTCCAAGAACTCAATATTACTCAAAAAGAAATTGACCAAACTGAAATTGCCCCTAATGCTTACAGTTATGTCACGCATATGTATCATGAGCTTAACGAAGGAACCCCTTCTAGGGCGGCAGCAGCGCTGTTGCCATGCTACTGGCTGTACAATGAAATCGGTAAACGACTCGTCAAAGCCGGTTCACCGATTAAAATCTATCAGCAATTCATCGAAACCTATGACAGCTCGGCGTTCACAACCGCGACGGATAAGATGAAAGACATTGTCGACCAGCTGGGAGAAGCAGCAAGTGCCGAAGAACAAGAGCAGATGCAGACCGCATTTTTGCGAAGTAGTTATTTCGAACTGCACTTTTGGGAAATGGCTTATAGGCATGAGCAGTGGTAGAAACAGAGTGCGACGAGACCCGGTAGACGCGGTTTCTAAGGGCACTTTGACTGAAACCTTGGGCTTGGGGTTTTAGTTAAAGTGCCCTTAGAAGTTAGCGTCTGGGTCGTCAGAGCACATTTCGGCTAGAGAAAAGTAAAAATCCCACCCCACAACAAAAGGAGCCCAACAAACAATGACCACCTACATGTTCCACGGTTACACCTCCAACGCCAACGACCACTGGTTTCCTTGGCTGGAGAAAAAAGTTGAATCTGAATTAAACACTCCGTTCGTTAAACTGAACTTTCCTGATTCCGACCACCCAGTTGAAAGCGCCTGGGACCAATATTGTGACGCCCGCATTGACGCTGAAGATGGGATTACCTTGATTGGCCACAGTCTCGGCTGCATCCAAGTGCTTCATTATCTCGATCAGCATGATATCCACGATGTGAATGTTCTGTTGGTGTCTGGCTTTGATGAACCGATTTGGACATTGCCAGAACTTGACCCATTCACCAAGCATCCGGTTGATTATACAAAGATTCTGCACAAGATTCGCAAAGTCACAGTCATCTCAGCTATCAATGACGACAGTGTCCCCTATCCGTACACATTAACGTTGGCACGCCATCTCCATTCCAAATTTGTCCTCATGCCATCCGGTCATCATTTCACGGATACCGGCAAGGACAAACAGCTTCCGATCGTATTCGAGGAACTTAAACAATTACTGAAATAAAAAGTCGTTTCAAAATCCACTCAAATGGATTTCGAAACGATTTATTTTTGCTTAATTCAGGATTTCTGAAACGCGTTTAGCCAAAGTTCTGGTGTAATACTTCTCACCAGTCAAATCCAAATGGACTCGATCGCTGGCGTACCAGCCTTTGTGGCCCTTGCTGGCTTTGTACCAATTAACCAAATGAACGTTGGCATGCTTTTTAGCATTCTTACTAATCATTCGATTGGTCGTGTTCTGCCAGTGGCGCGGTACTCTGGTATTGATCCAGAAAATCTGTCGTTTTTTGCCGACCGTCTTAAGCACCGAATTAATATCATGCTGAGTTGGCGGCCCATTGATTCCCAAGTTAATGACGATGTACTTGGACAAGTGCCCGGTGGCCTTTAAATGTCGGACAATCCCTGGTAGTGAATAGAATTGCCGACCAACTGATCCGCTAACGGCACTGTGGCGGAACACCCGCTTAACGTCAGGCTTCACATCGATCATGACCGAATCGCCAATCGCTGTGATCGGCGTCTTTGAAGCAGTACGCGTCTCCAACTTGGTTAATTTATAATGGCTGGCAATTTTCTTTTCCCGCTTGGTTAAGTGAATCTTGGCATTGAGTTTGGCAATCTTTGCTTTTTTGGTTTGCTTTGCGCTGCGGGTCGCCACTGAATGGCTGTTGTTGCCCTGGGACACCTTGCCGACAGTGAACATCAGCAAGCCCACAACGATGATTGCCCCTAGGCTGAGTAATAACGATTTGTTAATCGAACGTTTCTTCATGGCATGTTTTGGCATTTTAACCCCTCTAAAATCAACTACAATATCTATGATATCTTATAACAAACTTACCAATAAGTACACCTTATTTCGTGTCGGCAGGTTGAATCGCCAGTAGTGGCGCTGTCTTTACCGCCTCAATAAAGTCCTTATCATGGTCAATGATAAGCATTGCTGGCTGATTCTTCAAGATCAGGTCTTGAATTTGCTTACGGGTGATCACATCTAAATAATTCAACGGCTCATCCCAAATGTACAGATTAGCTTTCTCACATAAAGATCGGGCAAGTGAGACTTTCCGTTTCTGCCCCATGCTCAAATCACTCAAGTCCTCAGTGAAGGCGGATCGTTCGAAGCCCAATTTCCGTAGAGTGTTCAGCAAGTCATTGAGTTCAATGCCAAACTGTTGGGCATAATGCTGGATAGAGCCTTGAAGGACCTCAAAGCTTTGAGTGAGGTATGAAATGTGGATACTGCTAGGCATTGTAATTGTCCCGCCTGCCATTAGCCTTTTGTCACCCATAATGGCTTTGATAATCGTTGTTTTCCCCAATCCGTTGGGACCAAACAAAATCAGGCGTTGATCCCGCTTTAAGTTAAAACTCAGCGGTTCATTTAACACCAGGCCATTTCGTTGAACCCGCAAATCATGAACCTGCAGAAGATAATTCTGATGGGGTCGTTGATAATTCAATTTCAGTGGTGCCACTTCGTCAACATTTTTCAGTAAAGACTGCTTCTGCTCGATGTCTTTCTCAGTTCGCCGTAAAGTGTTCTTGGAACGTTTCATGACCTTGGCTGCTTTATGGCCGATAAATCCTTTATCTAAATTAGCGTGTTGATCGCTCTTAGCTGATTGATTTTTCTGGCCTTCAGCGTTTCCAGCCCATCGTTCAATTTGATTAGCAGATGACTTCAACCTGCCAATTTCTTTTTGAAGGTGCTGCTTTTCTTCCAGCTCTGATTGATTTTCCCGTTCAAATTCTGCCGCCCAAGTCTCATAGTTCCCTGCAAACAGTTGAATTTTCGCCCGATCAATCGACAGCACATGATCAATCACTTGATCGACAAAATGGCGGTCGTGACTGACCACGATAAATCCTTGTTTGTGTTTCAAATAGTCCGCAACCACTTCTCGGCCTTCAACATCCAAATGGTTGGCTCGTCAATCAGCTGAAAGGTCCGCCCGTCGGTGAACATAACTGCCAACAATGCCTTGGTTCGTTCACCAGGGCTCAGGGTGTCAAACGGCCTTGTCAATACTTCGTCGGTTAATTGGAGCTTGTCCATCTCGACTTGGATTTTCCACAATTCGCTTTCATCCAAACCAGCCAACCGCAACAAAATATCTTGGGTCAGTTGACTCGCATCACCGATGGTTTGGGGAAAGTATTTGAAATCGACATTGGTCGTCATTTCACCTTGATATTCCAGTTGTCCCAGCAATATCTTGAGAAAGGTTGTTTTCCCCCGACCATTGCGGCCAATTAAGCCGAGCCGCCAACTTTCATCGATGTTTAAATTAAATTGGTCAAAAATATTTGTTAACATGCCGTCATATCGAAACGACAAGTTTGTGATTTTAATTGTTCCCATGATCTCACCTCATTAAAGGTTCAGCCGGGATTCCGTGCAATATAAAAGCCTGCAGTGCACAAGGCACGCAGGCTATTCTGAAGAGACTGATTGGGTTAAATTCATGATCAAGTGAAAACAAATCCCCATTAAAATTGCAAAATCGCACAGAATAACCCCTGTTCTGAACAGTGATTAATTATCAAATTCCGTTTTAACGATTTGCAATCTTCAATGGGCTTCACTTCCTTTTCATTTCGAATTTCTTTACCAAACATTTTGCCACAATTTAATTTAATTGTCCAATTTGTCCCCAAAAATTGCTTGAAAATGGCGATAATGCCACTCAAAAATAAAACGTTTTAAATATGAAGAAAATACTGTATTTTCGGACCAAGTACGTTACAATGAAGTTGTAAAGAAAGCGCAAACAATTTGCCCTTGCTAACCGAATGATTGATTGTTTTATCTGTAAATTGCTTGCGATTTTGCAACAATATATAGTATGGGGGAGCGATCTTATGGATGAGAATTTGAAAATTACCTTGATTGGTTTGTTGACTTTGGTATTTGGAACGATTTTTGCATCAATC
Organism: Lentilactobacillus otakiensis DSM 19908 = JCM 15040; assembly: GCF_001434145.1. Taxonomy (GTDB): domain Bacteria; phylum Bacillota; class Bacilli; order Lactobacillales; family Lactobacillaceae; genus Lentilactobacillus; species Lentilactobacillus otakiensis. Next base: position 222,533 of record NZ_AZED01000011.1, read on the forward strand.
TTGGCAAGTATCGGCTTCACGGATATGATCCTCGGCTTGTCGTCATTCCTTGTCGCAGCGATTATCGTGGTTTCCGGATTTACATTTACAGATCACCACTTGGCATCTAGACATTAATTTGGCAGAGTGCCACTACAACCCGCGTGTGTCAGAGGAACCTGATGGACGTGGGCTTTTATTATAAATATTTGGTACCTTCCCTAACTGCCAGCTTCGACAAATCATGGTTAGCGACAAAGTTTCGCACCCAGTCGGGATTGAATTTGCTATAATTTCGCAGTGCCCAACCAATCGCCTTTTGGATAAAGAACTCATCGGTATCGATGTCGTAAACAATCGCTTTTGTTAACAAATCAGTATCCAACGTGTTCTTTTCCAGCAACTGAAGAATAATTGAAACCCGTCGCATCCAAAAATTAGGATGTTGATAAAACAGCTCAAAAACTCGCCGCTTTTCCACTGGGTGTAACACAACAAAGGTGCCAAACACTTTCCGCCACGTGTCCACTGTATCCCACCAGGATTTCACTTGGATATATTGGGTCAACGTCTGAATGTCGGCAAATGATAACCGCTTAACGTTTGCATAGGCAATGTCGATGGCGACATATTGGTACTCACGTTCTTCACGATCATATAGTGTGGCAATCTCTCGCATCACTTCGGGAATACTCAGTTGCTTGGATTCTCTGACGAAATCCTTAGACGCAGCCTTTCGTTGAGGTGTCTTCAAGCCAAGAAATTTAAATTGGTTGCGCATATATCGTTCCATCGGTGCTTGATTCTCTTTATTCTCAGGCATTTTGAACATCTTGTCATCCCCACCAACTATTTAATGACATACCGCTGATTTTGAATCGGCTCCAGATAATCGTTTAACCGCTCAAACAGCATCACCAGCCAGCTAAACGCCAGTAGGAAGGCCATAATTTCAAACGCAGTTAGCGATAAGTAGCCCACGACCTGGAACAAAACTTCTCCGACCAATAGCGCAGCGGCAATCATCCAGGAAATATGCTGGAAGTCTTTTGAAATGTCTGGCAACAGCCATCGAATGCCAAAAATCAGTCCCAGTATCAGAAAAATCAGATAACCAGCTAACCGGGTATGCAGAGAGTGCATTTCAATGTTGTTGGGAAATACGCCTACCAGTCCCAGGTCAATTGCCAATAAGGTCAGCAAAATCCGTAAGATCAGTAATTGGCGATTTTTAGGAAAAATTCTTTTCAGCGACGCAAATAAATAATCGACCAAGGCTAACATGATCAACCCAGAGAAAATCAGTACCAAATTAAATTCCCATGAATCGACGGCCTTGTTGGTACCCAAAAAACTTAGATTATGTTTCCACCAATATAGGTTTTGATTACTGATCATAGCCAAGATCACGCCACTGACAATCACGGCAATGAAAACATTGGTGAGCAGCCGTGAAGAAAGTTGAGGCACAATGCTATTAATTGCTTGAATTTCCACACTGGTAATCGTCGCAAATAACGCCGTTGAAGTAACCAAATCAAAGCTGGCTCCCTTAAACAATCGCCCGGCAATCCAAAATAGACCCGCCATCAGCATAAAGCTAATTAAAGCACATGCCAGCGCTACAGTTGGCAGATTCCGCCAGGAAACAGCCTCAACTGCTGAAACTGATTGTCGTTTGAGCCGAACAAAGACTATGATGAAACTTAAAATCCCACTAAGCGTCGTTAACAGCAACACCATGGTCGCAACGGACTCACTGCCGACCAACGACACCTGATAGATTTTCCGGGTCATAAAATAACCTAAGAATACGCAACTCATCAGAAACGTTAAAATAATCATGCCCCAGCGACGTTTGCGAACTTCAACAGGTTTGGGTGTTGATATTTTTAGTTCATCAGCACCGATATGTACTTCCACCTGAGCACCGGGTTTTACACCCAATTGGTCCTTGAGTGCATCAGGTAACTTCAAAATACGTTTCTCGCTCAACAAGTCTTCCTCCCTCAAAAAAGGTTTATACTAATTCTAACAGTTTATCGAGGAGGGGTTCCATGTTTATTAACAAAGTGAACGACCATATTTCACTCAAGCTGCCCGCAGTAACTGATGCTGATGCAATGCTTGAGCTGATCGATTCCAACCGCAAAAGATTGGCCGAGTGGCTGCCGTGGGCTAAATCGATGATGGCCCCTAGTGATGAACAAAAGTTTTTACAATATGGCATCGAAAAAATGGCACGGGGCGATTTCTGGTTCGCCATTATTTTAGTCGACAATGAACCAGCTGGCATGATTGATCTCCATGAGTTCAGTCACGATAATCAACGTGCCCAAATTGGCTACTGGTTGGCTGATCAATATCAAGGAATGGGCGTCATGACGCTGTGTTTGAATCAGCTTGAACAGATTGCCTTTGATGAGCTTGGTCTCAACCGTTTGGAACTGATCGCCGATGTGGCCAACAAAAAAAGCCGCGCCGTAGCTGAACGTCGAGGCTTCCATCAAGATGGCATTTTAAAGGAATATCTGTTGTATAATGGCAAATTCCACGATGTCGTCCTATATTCGAAACTAAAATCAGAATAGTCTATTTAGCAAACAAAATTGTTGTCAACAATATCACGGCAGCAATTAGAATCGTCTGCCCATGCAAATACTGAATTAAATAGCCGTTCAACAGTGCCCCAATGAAGAAAGAACCGATGATGGTCATAATGTCACCGGCTTTTTTTAATGCCTTCATATCGCCTTGAGCAATGAAATCCAAGATACTTTCAGATAAAGTCCGAACGTTTCCGGTCATCATTAAGGGCGTAAAGGGCGCATTTTTCATCCGCCGGAATTCCTGCAGCTGTGAAGCTGCCGCCAGTGCCAGCAGACCGGTTGTCACTAAAATCGATACTCGGCCAGCAATTAGGCTGACAACAATCAAAACCAAAATTTCAAACACCAAGGTCACTCGTTTTCGGGTCACTGCTCGTTCACTGGGGTAATGATACTGAATCACTCGAATGATTGCGACGCCAACCGCAAACATGACCAGTGATACCAGCGCTTGAACAATACTGCCATAATTTCCCCGGCCAATCCGCAGACCGGTTAGAATTAAATTCCCAGTTTGAAGACCAGCAAAGACACCGTCATCCTGCATATACGTATACGAATCCAATACCCCGGCTGCCATGACTAACAACGAGCCACTGAGAAGCCGTTCGTAAGGTCCGATTGGCTCAATTGGTTGTGTATCCATACACTTTCCCCTCTCTCTTAAGGTAATTTTGTATCAGTGTACCCCCAGATTGAGTCTGAAACTACCAAAAACACCTGTTGATTTATTGAAGTACTTGTCTCATTTCCTTGTTGATGATGCTTGGGTCGACAAAATCTGTCCTAGGAATGTTGAAGGTCTTGATAATTGTGTTGCCAAGCAGCAACGGCCGCTGTTCAACACTAATTGATTCTTCTGACAAATTAATAATATTGTAGCTGGTCCCTTCCGAAATCAAGTGTTGTTTGGGATTGGCACAATTAATGTGATATGCCGTCGAGTCGGCGGTGACATTCAAGATGCCATTTTGTAAAAACAGGTTTGGAAAATGAACGTGCCCGGAGAAGATGGCTTTGACGTTCTTGCCATCGAGAACTTGATGAAGAGCATCGCTATTTTGCAGAATGCTGTACTTCATATTTTCCAGTGGCGCACCCAGCATCGGATGATGCATAAAGATGACCGCCGGTTTACTAGACTGATTCAAATTGTGATCAAGCCAGTTCAATTGCTGTGTATCGAGATAACCTGGTTCCAGATCACCACATTTGGTATCAAGAAAGTAGAAATCCCAGCCACCGTCAGAAATTGTGTAATAGTAGCGTGGCTGCGGTTTTTCTTCAAGATACCCTTCATAAAATGCCTGAGTGCGGTCGTGGTTGCCCAGAACAACCTGAATGGACACGCCAAAGCGCTCCTGCTGTTGTTCAACTAAAGATTCAAAATGCCGATAGTCAGATGCCTTACCACCATGAATTAAATCACCGCTGATCACAATCATGTCTGGTACCACGTTACTTGCCGCCACGTCATCGAAAACCTGCATCAGTTTCATCAGCGGGTCGATTTGCTGGTTGTTGGCGGGCTTGGCGTGAGTCGGGGTTAAATGCGTATCCGAAATTTGGACAATTTTGTAATTTTTCACTGTGCTTGCCTCCCAAGGATTTGTCTATATCATACGCTGGAATTCGACGGCCAAACAAAAAGCACCCCCAATGAAGGTGATGCTTAAGAATTTTTAAGGTGTCATAAACTTAACGAAATCAACGAATAAATGATAAATACCGCCAAAGATCCCGCCGACAAACCCAAAGATCCGTTTGAATAATGATTCCTTATGAGTTGCCTTCTTAACTTTAGCTGGTTTTTTCTTAACACTCGTTGTTGCATTCATTGGCACGGTTGCGGTACTGGAATTATCCGCCAACTTGACGATTGCATTCCCAACTGTTTGCCCCTTCGTGATTGGCAGCGGTGTTTTCACTGGGGCGTAATTAATCACATGTGAGCTGTCAGTCCCGTTGCGTTGCCAGATGACGGCTTCAGAATCTTCAGGATTAGCAAGTAACTTGTGACCGTCAATTGAAAAAGTGTGTGCCTTTAAGGCAACTTTTGTGGGTTTGTACTTTTGGTTAACGGCTTTGATCAACTTGTTCATCGAGGTATACAACGTATTACTATCAATAATCGTTGCAATCAAATGCCGGCCATCATGCCAATAGGTCACAGTAATACACAATCCGGCATTGACGGTAAACCCGGTCTTCAAGCCATCCACGTGAGTACTCTTATGATAAAAAGCGGATCCCGGCAATAGTCGATTGGAATTGACCAATACCTGATTGCCGACTTTCATCGAAGGCTGCTTACTCCATTTAGTAATGGACGGAAACTCGGCCAACACTTTGGCGGCAACAGTTGAAATTGCTTTGGCACTGACCATGTTCTGGGCTTTGGAACTGGTATGTGGCACGCGGTAATGATATTTGCCTAAATCGGTATTGTCCAAACCGGAACTGCTGACAAACGTGGCATCCAAGCCCCAGGCATGAGCCTGTTCGTTCATCATCTTGATAAATTCGGTATTGTTGCCGCCACCGACTAGTTTCCCCAGGGCAATTGCCGATGGATTGGATGACGCAATTAACGCTGCTTTATAAAGATCTCGAACGGTATATTCCTTTGAACGTTTAATTCGAAAACCACCAACTTCGTAACTCTTACTCATTTTTCTGAGTTCAGAATCAACCGGCACCTTTTGATCCCATGTGATTTGGTGATTATCAATTGCTTTTTTAGTGAGGTAAAGGGTCATCAATTTCGACAGACTCGCAATCGGGCGTTTGTGATTGCCATTTTTTTGATACAACACTTGTCCCGTTTTGGCGTCCATCACATACGCTTCTTTGGCCTCAAACTTTTGTTGGATCGTCTTTTTTGCATTCACGCTAACAGCGCTCATCGTCAAGAACACAATGAGCGTTGTAATCATTAAACAGATTTTATTCAATTTTTGCTGGTGAGATTTGGCAGATTTTAGCAAAACCAAAGGAACCTCCAAAAATAGATTTGTTCAGATGGAATAATATTACCGCAAACATACTCCGAAATGGAAGTCTCTGGCAAATCTTTACATAAATTTTACGGCTGCATCTTGCGTGCCATGTCATCGATGTGCTGTCGAACCACTTGTTCCTTGCTGCGCATCTGCCAGGTTGCTGAATGGATGATGCTATTGGAACGGCTGACTTTTGTGTATAGTGCGCCGGGGTAGAACAAAAATCGGTGGGCAACAAAAATGTAGTCAGCCGTGAATAACAAATCTTCGGCCAGATCAAGCGATTCATCAAACTGAATGTTGTGTTCACGGATAATCGACATCTTAAATCCTTTGTTCCAAGTGTAGCCGCCAAAGTCGCCGCCACGACGATTGATCGAGGCATATGCATTGGTCTTGGAAACTTCACGGAATTGATTACCACCACCGCTGCCGCCACGCCAACCCCAGTTGTAACCAACGGCGACCAGGTCAACAGAAGGATCGGACAAGCCCCTTGCCATCACTTCCAGATATTGAGGTTCAAGTAGATCGTCTCCGTCCACAAACACAATAATATCTCCTTTGGCGTTATTAATGGCATAATTGCGAGCCTTAGACACCCCTTCATGGGATTGAAAATAGTGGGCATGAATTCGGTCATCTTTATCCGCATATTTGGCGATCGTGCTTGGCGTGCGATCGGTCGATGCGTCATCCACCAGAATGACTTCGAAGTTTTGGTAAGTCTGGTTCAAAATACTCTCCAACGTTTTTGCCAGATACGACCCAAGATTATAAGCTGGAATTGAAATTGTAATTAACGGATTGTCAGCCAATGTAATCGCCTCCACGATTTCTTTTTGGTGAGTATAAGGCGGAAATATTGGTGTGGCAAATGATTAGCTCATTAAAAAAAGTGCGGGGAAAAGTATCTTGATCATAAAAATTTGTGGAAATAATATTAAAGCACTAAACAATACGACTAGGACAGACATTTCCACTTTGTCTTAGACTCTAGTGATATTGTTTTTGAACTCCTACAGGGTTTGAAACTATTAGGCTATTTACAGCTTCCTTCTGCTTTTGAGCTATGCTCCGACGACCGGCTGAAAGCCTGTCTAGCCTACTTGGCAACGACCTAGGATCCTACTGCATAAACAAAAAGCACAAACGATGAACAAAAATCGTTCATCATTTGTGCTTTTCGCTTATGCTCCGGACCCTAATCAGGTCTCGTCGCACACTTATTTTTCGTGTTCCGCATGTGACTTTGACTTTGCATTGTTTTGACCATAGTATGCGTTCTTACCATGCTTACGGTAGTAATGCTTGTCAAGCAAGTATTGTGGGACATGGGTTTCATCACGAGTTAATTGCAATGCGTGATAACTGATTTCAGCTGAAACTTCCAATACCTTGGCGTTGTAAACAGCCTTGTCAGCTGTTGGACCCCAAGCAAATGGGCCATGTTGGCTAACCAAGACAGCTGGAACAGCATCTGGGTCAACACCGCGACGTTCGAATTCGTCAACGATGACTTTACCAGTGTTTAATTCGTATGCTTCTTCAATCTGCTTCTTAGTCAAAGCAGGGGCACACGGAATGTCACCGTAGAAGGTGTCGGCATGAGTCGTACTTACAGCTGGAATATCCATCTTGGCTGCAGCAAATGAAACAGCCCAAGGTGAATGCGTATGCACAATGCCACCGATATTAGGAAAATGATTGTACAGGTAAGTATGAGTTGGAGTATCACTTGATGGGTTCATATCCCCTTCAACAACTTTACCGTCTAAATCAACAACCACCATGTCTGATGGCTTCATCTTGTCGTATTCAACACCGGAAGGCTTGATAACGAATAAGCCCTTGTCACGGTCGATTGCGGAAACATTACCCCAAGTGAATGTAACTAAACCAAGTTGAGGTAAACGCATATTTGCGTCATAAACTCCTTTTTTAAGATCTTCTAACATTCTCTCGCTCCTCTATTTCTTCATTTTCATTGCTTTAACCGCTTCGGCTTCTACAGGCAAAGCAGCCTTGTAGTTGTCGATAAACTTGTCATAGCCTTGAACACTGGCTTCTTCAGGATACAAAGTAGCTGTGGTTGAGTCTTTGAAGACTCGGTTGGCAAGGTAATCTTCCAATGCCTCACCGTTCTTGCGGTTAACACAGAAGAGTGCCAAGACAGCCATTCCCCAAGGACCACCCTCACCGGCATTTTCCATTACAGAAATTGGGGTGTTTAGGGCATCAGCCAATACTTGTTGGGCAACAACCGGTGTCTTGAAGATACCACCCTGAGCAACCAACACGTTGGTCTTGATATGTTCTTCTCGAAGAAGAATATCCATCCCAATCTTAAGTGGGGCAAAGGCTGAGTAAATTTGTTGCTTGATGAAGTTAGCCAGGTTCAGCTTGCTATCAGGTTTCCGGACAAATAATGGTCGACCTTCTGGCATTCTGGTGATGTTTTCACCTGAAAGATAAGCGAAGTTGACCAAACCGCCGGCATCCTGATCGCCCTTAACGGATTCAGCAAACAAAGTTCCATACAAATCATCAGGCTTTAATTGTAAGCCAAGTGCTTTGGCAAATTCACCAAACAGGCCAACCCAAGCGTTGATGTCTGAAGAACTGTTGTTAGTATGAACCATGGCAACTGGAGCACCATCTGGTGTCGTAACCATATCGATATCACGATGAACGGCCTTCATAGGTGAGTCAAGCACAACCATTGAGAAAGCTGAAGTTCCGGCTGAAATGTTACCAGTCCGCTTCTTAACACTGTTAGTGGCAACCATACCAGTTCCAGCATCACCTTCAGGAGGGGCAATTAATGAACCACCTTGAAGCGTACCGCTTTGGTCAAGTAATTTGGCACCATCGTCGGTTAATTCACCGGCCTTCTTACCAGCTGGTAAAACAGTTGGCAAAATGTCGAGTAAGTTCCATGAGTATTTCTTAACTTCTGGAAGTGAGCTGAATTTATCAGCCATTTCTTTATTGTAGTTAACAGTTGACTCATCAATTGGGAACATCCCTGAGGCATCTCCAACACCAATGACCTTTTCACCAGATAATTTCCAAGTTACATATCCAGCAAGGGTGGTGATAAAGTCAACGTCTTTAACGTGTTTTTCATCATTTAAAATTGCTTGGTATAAATGCGCAACGCTCCAACGTTCTGGAATGTTGAAGTTAAACAACTTGGTCAATGCTTCTGCAGCATCACCGGTAATATTGTTTCTCCAAGTTCTGAATGGAACCAGGAGCTCGTCATTCTTATCAAATGCCATGTAACCATGCATCATAGCACTGACACCAATCGAACCAATCTTCTTGATATCAACGCCAAATTTATCGTGAACTTGTAATGCAAGGGTTGCATAACTGGTCTGAATACCATCCCATACCTTCTCAAGTGGGTATGTCCAGATACCATTATCTAATTCGTTTTCCCAAAGGTAATCGCCAGAAGCAATTGTTTGGAAATCGTCAGATACCAGGACAGCCTTGATTCTGGTTGATCCCAGTTCGATCCCCAACGAAATGTTTCCGCTTACAATTTCGTTTCGTACTCGACTTTCGTCCATCGTTTTTTCCTCCAACGTAGCTACGTTTAGTTTTCGTTTACCCCTTCATTGTAAAATATTCGTACGTATAAATCAATTGTTTTCTAAATTTGTGCAATAAATATTGTGCAAATAAAAAAGCTTAGAGCAACATGTCCAAGCCATCTTCATCAACAATTTTGATTTTCGATCCGTTAGCGACAATCAGGCCTTTCTCAGACAATTGTTTGAGGGTGCGGCTAATGGTCTCTGGTGTGGTCCCCAGGTAAGTCGCAATATCTTTCTTCTTTAATGGTAGTTTAAATGGATTTTCGTCCAAGGCAGCCCCAGTTTCGACCAAATACTTGGCCAATTTACCAGCCATGTCGGCCGTCGACGAAAGCGTCTTTTCTTCCTGCAGGTTATTAATTTGCTGGCTCATGGTCGCCAAGAGGCTGACCGAGAGCTGTGGACTTTGCTGCAGTAATTTCTGAAAGGCACCCTGTTCAATTTGGCAGACGTTTGAATCAACCAACGCCGTGGCGGTTACGTTTCTCTGATCGCCATTGAACAACGCTGCCTCACCATCAAAGTCACCTGGCTGCAACACTTTAAGCAATTGTTCCTTACCATTGGCAGCGACTTGAGAAATTTTCACCTGACCAGCTTCCAAAATCATAAAGTGCCCAACTGTATCCCCGGCCAAATAAATAATTGTTCCTTTGGGATATTCGTGCTGGACCACCAATTTGGCAACTTCAATTTTCTGATCTTCAGGAAGCGTGTGAAACATTGGTACTAAGTTGACGCATTCCAAAGCTTGTTGTAAATCCATGTTAACGACCTCGCTATTCCTTCATCAGTTGTTCAAGCCATTGTCGAGTTCCGGCATCTGCCGCTTTGCTTGGATCAAAGTTAAACGGTCCAAAGACCGCTGCAACCTTTTGCCAATCAATCGACTCGTCGGTTAATAAATTAGTTTGCAGGGAGCTGGCCGGTTGGTTTTTAACTCGTTCCAACATTTCCGGGTTGTTATCGACCAACTCAGAATACGTATTGCCAGCTAAAGCCGTTGAAACAATCTCTTGCAGTTGAGTATCATCAACGGGGTCGCTGACAATGATTCGTTCAGTAAGCGGAACTGCCGGGATTTCCCGTTGAAGAAAGTGTTGAATTTCTGGCCAATCGTTGGTGATAACCCGATAAAATTGAAACGGCACTTTGTTGCCAATCCTTCGAAGCGTTTTGCCCAAAATGTCGGTCAATTGCCAATTCTGATCGATTGGTGTATCCGCCAACATTTCTTGAAGAAATCGCTGAACAGTTTCCTTGTGAATCCCTTTCAAACGTTTCTTCAATGTTAATCCATAACGAACCAGAACAAAATTCTCGAACTCATCAGGATGGATTGTTCGCCCTGCTGGTTGGTGCATTCGTTTCCGAATCGCTTTGATTTGTTTCATCTTACTGGATCGTGCAAATCTGCCTTGCTTAACCATAACTATTCACCACTCACTTTTCTTATTAATTTCATTATACCGATGAAACCCGGTTTTCCCTAATCATTAAACAGAATTTCACTGATTCACCACTCCGAACAAATTAATTGGCATATACAGGTAGTTGGTCGCCATTTACACAATCATTACATTCATTTAATGGGAAACGGTCTTTTTTAACTTTAACGTGTTTGTAACAAGTTGGAAAATTCATTGAATTACCACGGCCGTTCATTGTCACACTTTTGTCTTATTTGTAAATGCGGTTGACGGTTATTTCAGATCTGATATTATACTTGCGTGATTGATTGTTACACGTTCACATTACTCATCAATCATCTTCCAAAATTCTTCGCAGTATTCAAGTTGTGTTCCGGAACACACAAATTAACATCCAAGCAATCATTTATCAATTTTGGAAGTCAGGCATTCGTCTCATTCGTGAACGAAATTCTAGACACAGTAATCTAAAAGGTGGTCATTACAATCAAACAGAGTTTATTAACATTATCCGTCGTTGCAGGCGTTTTAGGTTTCACCGGCGTCGCTGCCAGTGCAAGTACTTACACCGTTAAGTCAGGCGACACGTTGGCTGAAATCGCCGCTCAACACAATTCAAGTGTGGACGGAATCGTTAAGCAAAATAAAATTGCCGACAAGAATTTAATCATGGTCGGCCAAAAGTTGGAAATTGGTAAAACTGCTAAGAAAGCGACTGCCAATAAGGTCAACAAAAAACATTTCAAGACTTCAACTTCAATTAACAAGGGATCAGCCCACGCAGCAGTGGTCACTTCCCAATCATCATCAGACAGTTCAACAAGCGATGCAACCAGCAGTGCAACCACAACACCAGCAGCATTCCAATCACAAGGTGTGATTTACCAAAACGGTAAAAAGTGGACGTATTACACAGGTGCAGCATTTGCTGACGGCACCACCAATCACGGTGGCTATGACGCCAACGGCTACCTAATCGTAGCAGCTCCAATGGATGTTCCATTCGGCACTCACGTCCAAACGCCATTAAGTGAAGGCGTGGTCCATGACCGCGGAACTGCGATTGTTGGGAATCATTATGACTTGGTAATGCCATAGAGTGTGAGTCAAGCCGGTTAGCTTCCGAGCATTTATTTAATAACGAGTTCTGATGCGGATTTCGCATCGGGACTCGTTATTGGATAAATGCTCGGAAGCTGGCTTGGGGAACACGTTTAGAGTGTGACGAGACCCGGGAGATGCGGTTTCTAAGAGTGCTTTTCCTGAAACCCAGGTTTTGGGTTTTAGGTAAAGCACTCTTAGAAGTTAGCATCTGGGTCGTCGGAACACGTTTCGGCTAGATTCCAGTGAACCGTCGGCATAATTCAAAATAAAAAACCAAAAAATACCAGCAAGCCATCCTCAAAAAAGGATCACTTGCTGGTATTTTTCATACATATCATAATCCATAAGGGAATTGTTTACATTTCCCAAAAGATCCACTCACAATCACCCACCTCCAACCAATAAAGGTTAAACTCTCAATCAATAGGAGGTCATTCAAATGAAAATGAAATCTAGCCCAATCACCCAACACACCATTCTGCGTACGAGTTTATCACTACTAGCGTTAGCACTTTTGGCTGTCGGCATTTGGGCAACAACCCTACTCGTCTTAACCAATAAGATCACTTTATCTTTAGTCATCGTCTTAGTTGGCGGCTGGGTCGTCCTCGGCTGTGTAGGTGCCTGTATCATCATCCTTTGGCAACTCGTTCAGCATTCTCAGAGAATACCATTGGCAGTCCAACGTTTGCATTGGTTACTTGGTGTGATAACGATTATCATTGCAGCCATCAGCCTAACATTTGCCTATATCTGGGCTCAGTCCGGCGATGCCCCTGGTCTGATATTCATTGGCCTATTTCTGAGTGCGATGCCATTTGCATGTTGGATTTTAGTGAGCGTTTGGCAGGTAACATTGGAATCGAATGCCAAGTCTTGAATTCGATCCTCTTTAACGGTCGAAATCAGGCTGCCCATATCCTCAATCCGTTTCATCTCGGGATGCGCTTCAAGCTCTTTTTGAACCTCAGCTGAGATGGTCCCCAGAACCAACGTCAAAAATTCTTCTTCCTTGGGTTTCAGTGTACCCTCAATCTGTTGATTCATTGAAATCAACTATTTACTGAGAATATAAAGATAAAGTATTGCCTGGACCCACTTTTAAGATACCAATAATTCCAACGTAACAACCGTTAAGATGTTGTTACGTTGGAATTATTATTTGTTATTCACTAATGAGATAATTAACCATAGTTTCAACAATTTGTTTTGCCGACAAATATCCAACAGCTTGTTCGTCAAAAGTTACTCCAAGAGTCAATGAATTCTGGAGAGTGATTACCCCAATTGTAAAAGCGGCGTTGGGAACTTTAGGCGGAAAAAAGAAGCAATCGTAAAGGTATTTATTTTCAGTAAAATCATTTACTCTTCCCAAATTGGATAGGCCTGTCACTTGCGGATTGCCGGTGAGCCCGAGCATTTTTGCAACTTTGAAGGATGTTTTGTTTGCATCATTCCCATACGCCGTGAAATAAAGGCTATCAATCAAGTTGGGGTCCATCCGCGCGTACAGGTTCATAAGTACCCATCGCTTTTTATCAGAACTTGTTTTTCGTTGTATATCTTTCCGGATGATTTTGGCATTCTCCCAAAAGCTTCGAGTATCGTCTAGCTTTGCCTTAATGGTGATAGCAGATGCAAAATTTCCTAAACTATCTACCGGATTAAATTTTAATTCACCGCGAATATTAATTGGGATAGCAATTTCTTGTTGCTCATTCGCAAGTTTAGGGTGATGCTTTTGCTGAGCTAATATTAATGCAGTAGTAAGAGCATCATTAACCGATACTCTATACTTATGGCAATTCTTTATTAATATGAATAATTTACCGCGAGAAATATCGCTTGTCAGCAGTGCTGACTTATGTTCTTGAACAAATTCAGAATGTAATAGCCTGAATTCACTTTGAGAATAGATATCTGGGTGTTTACGCCAATCACGGTTCCATTTTTTTATTAATAAGTCCATCATCATTGAACTTTTAGCTGATTTTGGAAAATCATTTATTCCTTGAATCAATCTCTGATTGTGAACAGGTACTTCGGCGCCAAAGTAAATCAGGGAAAAATCCTTTAGAAGATTAAAAATAGCTAATCCGTCTCCTAATAAATGATGAGCTACAATTAAAAGATCAAAATCATCTTGCTTTTGAAAAACGAAATATCTAACTAAGGGATCCGTGTCTAAATTAAAATAGTGGTCTTTCTCTCGCTCTGCAACATTTAACCACGTGGATTTTTCTACAATCGTAAAATCGTTTTTCTTAACCTCTCCACATTGGTAATAGGCATTGCCGATTTTATCAGTTTTGATATTCGAAGTTATCAAAGGATGAACTTGCCTCAATTTACGAATGGTTTCTTCAAATCTTGATAAATTGAAAGATGCCCCTACAGTTGCCTTCATCATTATATTTATTGATGGATTTCTTAAATGAGGTCGTTCAGTTAATATCCTCATCCTTCGAGAACGTTCTTTGCACATTATTGGCCCTGCCTTCCTCAACTTAGATTTTTTGTCAAAAAATGGTACCACTACTAACAACCGGTATGAGCGTTGGGTTAACTTAATTCCGAATTTTGTTTAGGGATTCTTTATGCTATTCTCTGTCAACAATGCCAAATTCAATCATATTCAGATATTGTTTAACTTCATCCACCAGTGCGTCCATATCTTCGATCTTTTTCATTTCCGGATGGGCTTCAAGTTCCTTCTGAACCTGGCTGAGGAGGATGGTTAAAACCATTCCCAAGTATTCCTGAACTTTGTTGGGGTCTAGGTCCTTTCTAATTTTCATCTTTTTGATGACTTTACCTAAAACATAATTTTTCATTGCCTGCTGCCACTGATTAAAAGTATCGAAAACCTGTTTGCGAACTTGCGGTGGAATCATTGTGTCCTGGGCGTATGCAAGGGTCAATAGCGCAAACTCATCCGGATATCGATGAGACAGCTCCGTCTTATATTTAGTTGCCCGAATACTCATCGTGACCAAATCATCGGATTCAGTCCAAACTTTGAGGTTTAAGACATCCTTGATGGTCGTCAGAGAATGATTAACGGCGGCAGCATAAAGTTTCTTCTTATTATCAAAGTATCTAAAGACAGATCCCTTGGATACCCCGGCATCTTCAGCAATTTTGTCGGTGCTCGCCGAATAACCATGACTTCCGAACTCATGGATGGCAGCTGTCAAAATAGCGGATTCTTTTTCAGGATCACGTGGTAATCTCTTTGCCATATTTAATCTCTCCTATCAGCTTTCCAAATCACGGTTTTTGTAGCCAACAAACCCAATAACAATCAAGACAACAGCGATTGCCAGCATCCACATCAACGGTGTTGCATTAATCGACTCGATCGGCACTTTCTTAGTCCAATAAAATGGTGAGATCTTCAGTGCCCATTTTGGCAGATCCATCAGATTACCAAAGTAGGTAATCAAGAAGGAAATCCCCAGATATGCCCAGACCAACGAGCGTAATCGTGGATAGACACCGATCAGCCCAACCATCAACGCCATGAATAAGGCAATCGATGGCAGGTTAGCTATAAATGTGCGCCAGAAGTACTTAAATGCAATTGGATGACTCATGACAACGTTTCCGGCACCCATCGCACTGATCAGAGCGACAAACAGCAGCCCTGCTGCCAATACCAAGCCAAAAATCACATACACTGCCAGCAGGTAGCTTCGGCTTTGCGGCTTGGTCATGACCATTTGCAGGTAGCCTCGGCGTTCCTGCGTCATCAAATGGTTGACGATCATCACACCGGCAATCACGGCTAGCAGACTGAAGATAATGCCCAACAGGCCGACAAATGACAGCACCTGACTTTGTTCAAGATGTCGGATACCACTTTGGCCCAGCACTTTTTGAATCGTTGGCGAAGTATTGAAGATCTTACCGATACTATTGAATACCGATCCATAGCTGGCACCCAAAACTGCCATTCCAATCATCCAGAAAATCGTCAGTGATTTTTGGTTCCAGATCAATAAAGTTGCCGGGCCACGGAGAAATCGGCTCTTACGGCTACCCGGATTGACGTGAATCACACCCGCATCAATGTCACGGTTACTATTCAGTACAACGGCTGCCAAGAATGCCAGTGCGCCCAAGACGACCAGCATCACGACCGGCCACCAGTTATTGTTGGTGTAGATTTCAGTTTTCTCCAGCCAGCCCAATGGTGAAAGCCAAGTGTAGGTTGGATTAGAAACATCCGCCATCATCCGAATTAGGTAAGCAATCCCTAAAAATGCGTAATTATACATAGAAACATTATGACTATCAGCCACCAATTGGGAGAAAATCAAGGCAATCATGCCAAATGCCCAACCCACGGCAGCAATCGCAACCGCCGACAACCAAGTGCCGTTTGCGTCACTACCAGGCATATTAGCAATCATTGTGCCAGCCCCAGTAATCAGTGCAAACAGTCCATTGGCGATCAGTAGTTCCAGGGCTGCGGCCAATAGAGGTGCCAGTCGGCCAACCGGATGACCCCCCAAGACCATTTCTGTTAAACCGGATTCTTCTTGGCCCCGGCTGGCACCAACGGCCAATGAGTAGTTGAAAATGATAATAAACAGTCCCCAGAAAACAGCCATTTCTGATGCAAAAATCAAAGCAGTTGTTAAATGACCATCGGGAACACTACCGATCAAAGCCACCATGGCTTTTGACCGCAACGTCGAACCGATTGCAGCGATTTGTTTAGTGGTGCCATATATGCCGTCAAACTTGGCAGCAACTGCCACAAATACTCCAACCAGTACCAGTAACCAAGCGAAAATTTTCACCCAGTCACGTTTTAAATTTGCTTTTAGTAAAGTCCAAGTTTGTGTGTATTGTTCCATCTTACTCACCTACTTTTTGACCATCATCTGAATGATAGTAACGCAGAAATAAATCTTCCAGAGTTGGCGGCGTTGTCCTTAGTTGGACAATCGAATTCTTCGCTAATAAATCCATCACTGCCCCGATTTCATCGGAGTCAACGGTGAATTCAGCGATCGTGTGCTGGTCATTCTTGAAGTTCAATTGATGAACGCCCCTTGCCTTGTCCAAGCCATCCAAAGGTGAAGCGGTGGTCACCGCGACCACGTTTCGGGTTAAATGCTGCATCGATTCCAGCGAACCGGTTTCAATGACTTTCCCTTCTCGAATAATTGAAATGGTGTCACACATTTTTTCAACTTCGGACAAAATGTGACTGGAAAGTAAGACACTCTTACCGTTTTCCTTAAGTTCGGCCACCCGTCGCTGGAAAATCAGTTCGTTCAGCGGATCCAAGCCGGAAGTGGGTTCATCAAAGATGTAGAGATCCACGTCCGTCGAAAATGCCGCAATTAACGCCACTTTCTGCCGATTTCCTTTCGAATAAGTCCGGTTCTTCTTGCTGGTATCCAACTTGAATTCTTTAATCAACTCATCCGTTTTGGCGGTATGCGTTTGTCCGGACATATGCAGCAGCATGTCAATCGTCTGGCCGCCAGTCAGGTTTGACCACAGATAGACATCCCCGGGAACATACGCCAGATTCTGGTGGATCTTAACGGAATCCTTCCAGGCATCCTCACCGAACACTGTCGCAGAACCGCCCGATTCTTTGATCAAACCAAGAATCACCCGAATCGTTGTTGACTTACCGGCACCGTTCGGTCCAATAAAGCCAAGGACTTCTCCGCTGTGCAGCTGCAAGTTCACGTCTTTTAAAGCGTGTACTTTGCCAAAGTTTTTCTGTAAATTTTGAACATCTAAGATCATTTTGTTATCCATGTTATTCACCCCTCAAAGCGTTTGAAAATTGCGTTTGTTCTTTAATTCGTCTTGAGTATATCATAAATGACTGAGTAGTCAATAACCACGTAGTCATTATGACCAAATGAAAAAATCAGGAGCCTTAAACTCCTGATTTCATGCGGTTCTCATTGACTATTTCAAATCCGGAACCTGTTCAATTTCATTGCCATAACGACCATTTGGATTATGCCAAGTGAAGTCGTCATACCACAAATCTCGTTTGTTTTCGTCGAGCTGATTAATTCGTTGTACATCTTCATCACTCAATTTGAAATCAAAGATATCACTGTTCTCAACAATTCGCTTTTCGTGGACTGATTTAACAACGGTCACGATGTCACGCTGCCACTCCCAACGCAGAATAATTTGGGCTGGTGTGCGGCTGTACTTCTTAGCCAATTCGTTAATAACCGGATTTTTCAAGGATTTACCTGCACCAAGTGGTGACCAGGCTTCCAATTGAATGCCATGGCTATTGTCAAAGTTCAAAATATCTTTTTCCTGTTGAGTTGGGTTGAATTCCATTTGGTTGATTGCTGGAACGATCTCGGATTCTTCCAACAATTTGGACATCCGCTCGTTATCGAAGTTGGAAACCCCGATTGCCCGAACTTTGCCTTCCTTGTAAAGACGTTCCAGAGCATGATAACTTTCCAAATAAGTGGCATCCACTGGCCAGTGAATCAAGTAAAGATCAACGTAGTCCAACTGCAAGTCAGACAATTGCTTGTCTAGGACTTTAGAAACCTTGTCGTAGTCGCCCTGCTCGCCGTTATAAAGCTTAGTGGTGACAAAGAGATCCTCACGCTTAAGGCCCTCCTGTGTCATTCCTTCTTTGATTCCTTCACCGGTACCGGGTTCATTGCCATACTCACGTGCAGTATCAATTGCCCGATAGCCATGCTTGATGGCCGTGATGACGGCATCCCGTGAATCATTATTACTGGTTTTCCAAACACCGAGACCCAAACGTGGCATCTCGACACCATTATTTAATTTGATAGTTGATTGTAATCCGTCCAAGAAAAAACATCTCCAATCTATAGTGTTGGTACACTTCAAGCATAACATATCGATTGGAATGAATGAAAATGATGTGCAAGTGAAAAAGATTGTGAAATAATTGTACACAATTGATTGCCTTAATTGCAAATTATCCGTAAAATGTGCGTATGGTTTATGAAAGGGGAACAATATGTTTATAGATAGCTTCGATCGCCTTAAGAAGGTTTACCTCAAATCCATGATCAGATATCTGATTGTCATGGCGATTGTCTGGATTGGCGTGCTCATTTATGCCAAGTTCTTCATGTCAACCGGCCAAATGGTTCATCATTTTTCATCTGGTATTGCAAAGGATCCTACCAGCAGCACTAATTTTTTGCCATTATTCTTTTGGAATCTGGGCGGCGCAGGTATGGTAATTCTTCTCGGCATCATTCCACTGCCAATTTACTGGTATTATATTCTGACCAACGCAGTGAGTGTTGGGATGGTTATCAGCATCATTGGAAATCCAATTCTAATGTTTTTGGGTGGCGTTTTACCACATGGAATTTTTGAAATTTCAGCTCAATTGGTTGCTGCAGCCATTAGTGCCCGGATCGCTTGGTATGGGATGAACCGCTTGTTTCGGCGGAAAAAACAGGAAGTTAAGTATTTCGATCTGTTGAAACAATCACTTATAGATTATTTGGTACTTGTCCTGCCGTTGATGTTGATGGCCGGAATTGTGGAAACTTATATTACACCAGTCTTTTTGAAAATGGTGATGCCACATTAGGTTGATGTGGATGTGAGTCTTGGGAGATTTTTCCTGAGGCTTTTTTGTTTTGGGTTATTTGTGGTCAATGGAGAGAAAAGCTGGCAGCGATGAACAGAGTACGTTCAGTTCGCATTATTTATTGAGGATGATGCTACAGGAATAGATGCACTTAGTTTATTCACTGCTCCCTCCGGCTTCTGAGCTATGCTCCGACGACCCAGGACCCTAAAGTACAAAATAAAACCAGCAACGATGAACAAGAACCGTTCATCATTGCTGGTTTCATCTTGTACCACGGGCCTTAATCGGGTCTCGTCGCACACTTTTATTGAAATTGCATCCCGCCATCCACAATCAATGTCTGACCAGTAACGTAGTTGGAATCCTTGCCTGCCAAGAATGATACTGCAGCAGCTACATCTTCTGGTTCTGACAAACGCTTGAGGGCGATGTCCTTTGCGAATGTTTGCATGCCCCACTCGTCGTCCTTACCGGCGTTCTGACCAACTTGGTGTGCAATGTCGAACATCATTGGTGTCTTTACGATTCCTGGTGCATAGGCATTTGCTGTGATGCCTTCTTCAGCTAAATCACGGGCAGCCACTTGGGTAATTCCACGAACTGCAAATTTAGTACCTGAGTACAGTGCCAAATTAGGGTTACCAACAACTCCAGCTTGTGAAGTGGCGTTGATAATCTTTCCGCCATGGCCTAATTTCTTAAATGCCTGGTGAGCAGCTTGAATGCCCCACAGAACGCCACCTACATTAACGCCATAGACGAGTTTGAATTGATCCGGGGTAATTGTATCGATTGGCGTTGTTGGCCCCAAACCAGCGTTATTTACGATTACATTGAAGTCGCCGAATTCATCCACGGCTTTATTGACAGCAGCAATAACTGAATCACGGTCAGAGACGTCGGCCTTGATGCCAATTGCTTCAGAGCCGTCGGGTGATAATTTTTTGGCGACCTTGTTAGCGTTGTCGATATTTAAATCAACAACGGCAACCTTAAAACCATCATCGTGAAGACGAGTAGCGATTGCTTCACCAATTCCTTGACCTGCTCCAGTAACTAATGCAACTTGCTTTGCCATAATTGTTACCTCCATTTGTGAAAATCTTTTGTACATACCTCGTATACGCTTTCATTGTACCTGATTATTGCAAACGATAACAGGAAAAGGTCGTTTGATTTTCATTGGAAAATAAAAAGCTTCTCCACACCGCATTTGGCAGGAAAAGCTTAGCTTGCTTCCGTTAAATCAACCGAGAAATGATCCCGAATCCAATATGTCAGCCCCCATGAAATAAACAGGAAAACGATCACGACCAGGTATGGCAGATGATAACTGGTATCCAGCAAAGCACCGGAAACAATTGGACCGACAATATTGCCGACACTGGTCAGTGACATATTGACACCGTTGATCAAGCCCTGTTTGGTGGCGCTCGCCTTTGTCAGTAACGTCGTAATCGCTGGTCTGATCAAGTCATAGGCAGTGAACACGATTAAGGTAGCAATAATGACTTCTAATTTGGAATGAGCTAGAATAATCCAGCCGGTTCCCAAGAATGATAATAGGAAACAATATCGAATCAACCGCTTCTCAGTCAGCCAAACCACCAGTCGATCGAACAACAGGGCTTGAAATGTCAGTGACGTCAACCCATTTAAGGTGAGAACCAGGGCAATATTGCCCATGGTAAAACCAAATACTTCATTAACGTATAGGCTGTAGATACTTTCAAATCCAACCAGTCCAAAGGATGAAATGAGAATCAAAAGGAACAACAGTCCCATCGGACCCGCAAATAATTTCTTTGCTTGATTCCAAGAGGCACGTTTTGGTGGCCGGCTTTGGGCCGGTACCGGGTGTTTGGCAGCAATCTTCTCGATTTCCTTTTCGTTGGGCAGCATGATCCACAAAGATAACATACTTAAGAATCCCAGCCCGGCTGCAAACCAGAATGGCGTTTTATAGTCGAACTTTGCCAGAATACCGCCAATGCCGGGTCCTAAAATGAGCCCGCCACTAAAGGCTGCAGACAGCAGTCCAATGACCCGCGCCCGTTGTCTGGGGGTCGTCAAATCAGCTGCCAAAGCGTTAGTGGTTGGTACCACCATGGCGGCAGACAAACCACCAATTGTCCGTGAAATATCAAACATCCACAACCAGTTGGTCATAGCAAATAGAACTTCTGAGAACATATATAGTAACAAGCCGGCAACTAGAATCGGTTTCCGACCGATCTTATCCGAAATTTGTCCAACGATAGGTGAGGCCACCAATTGTGCGATGGCAAACAGCGAGTTCATGATCCCCATGTCTGTAGCTGACAGGTGCAGTTCGTTTTTGATAAACGGCATGACCGGGAAAATTAAGCTCATTCCAATACATACCAAGAAGTTTCCAAATATCAGGACAATTATGGCGTTTCTAATTTCTTTAGACAATCGATGGCCCCCTTTCGTCTTTTCGTGGAAAGCATAAGAGCAAGTATAACGCTATAAATACGATTGTGTCCACCAGATTGAATCCTCAATCCAACAATCATCTGTTGGTAATTTTTGCCATTCTTTTGTAAACTTAGGAAAACTATACATACTCTACTTTCATAAAGGAGGCGTTTCACTTGAACGAATCAAACCACTTACCTGCTCAGATCAAAACCGTCTGGCGGATCTCGGCTCTTTTTAACACTTTGTTAGCGGCTGCAGTTGGTATCGCCGGATTAGTCATTTATCATTTTTGGGACTACCAATGGTGGTTGTACGCAGCCAGCTTCTTTTTTGTTGTCGCAATCATCGATTTCATTGTTGAAATGAGTCTGGTCCCCTACCGTTATTCATTTTGGCTGTACACCGTGACTGATGATGCCGTCGAATTGCGTTCCGGCTTTATTTTCCGTAAGCTCGTTTCCATCCCTATTGCCCGCGTACAGGATGTGACCTTGTCTGCTGGTCCAATTCTCCAATCACAGAAACTGCAAGAAGTTCGAATCACGACCGCTTCAACTTCTCATCGAATTGACGGTGTTGAACCCGTCGTCGGTGAGCAACTTCGAAAGCAAATCATGAAATTGGCGGTGGAGGTGGGGAATCATGACGTCTAACAAGCAGCATTTAAACCCACTGTCAATTCTGTACTTCATTTTTCGCCATTCTTGGGATACCATTCTGTTAATCATCATTGGATCAGGGCCAATCACCAATTGGTCAACTGCCATCGGCGTCACACCTTGGCTCGGCTTCACAGCTTTGGCCATCTTAATTGTCGGCTGGCACACCGTCCGCTACCTGTGTTTTACGTTTGAAATCAATGATGAAATGCTGACAATTAACACAGGGATCTTGGTAAAGAAGCACACTCACATTCCTTACTCCCGCATTCAAACGGTTCAGCATCAACAGTGGTTCTTCTTGGTGCCGTTTCATTTAGAAAAGCTGCAGATTGAAACTGCCGGCCACGATGATCATAGTCCAGAAGCGGTCTTGCCACTGGTTAACGAACGAATCCGAACTGAAATCGAACGCAAACGAATGGGTGATTCTTCTGTGTCAGATGACGCGACTGAAGATTTCTCAGAACGGCTCACGCCTCCAGTCAGACATGCAGATTACGAAATTAATCCCCACGAACTTAATGTGTTTGCCATGACCTCGCTGGGCGTTTTCCCTATCATTGGTGCGCTGTTTGCCATCTATGGCAAGGTTCAAGAAGCAATCCCCCAAAGGCTGATTGACTCAGTGACCAACACCATTATTCACCAATCGGCCATCATTCTAGGTGTCGTTGGTGTCTTAATCGTTGTTCTGAGTATTGCCGGCTCATATCTGACAATTGTTCAAAAATACTACAAATTTCGCCTAAATTCAGAAGACGATCAGCTTAAAACTGAACAGGGACTATTTCAACGAAATTCAGTCACCATCCCGACAGCTAGAATTCAAGCCTTACGAATCAAGCAAAATGTCATCCGCCAATGGTGCCACATTTCTACGGTTCAAGCTCTGGCGGCTTCCTCTGCTGGCGATGATGAAAAAAGTAATGACCTAATGATTCTTCCAGTGGTCAAAAACGATCAGGTTTTCGATACATTACATCCCTTTGTCAACTGGGCGCCTAAGCAATTCAGTCAACTGGACCATTTGGCAAAACGTTCCTATTGGTACTTCATTCGCAACGCATCGCTCATCAGCTTGATCGTTATCCTGCCCTGCCTGTACTTCTTCAAGGTGTGGGGCTTACTGAGTCTGCCAGTCCTGCTGATTGGCATTTTGATGGGCTGGTATTCCGCAGCCAATACTGGTTGGAAAGTTGTCGATAACCAACTGATTTTACAAGGCGGCCACTTTTTCACGCGATCCCAGTACGTCATCCCTCACAAAAATATTCAATCGTTTTTATTTGTTCAGTCGATCTGGATGACCCACACCAAATTGGCCCACATTCGGGTGAATGTTCGCCATGGTAACAGCAACCAGTTGATTGAAATTCGGTATTTGCCGGAAGTCACCGGTAAAGAAATTTTTAAGTGGCTGCAAAATAGATGATGTGATGTCGCTATAAGCGGTATACTATTAGATAACGAAATTTAGGAGGTATGTATATCTATGAGAGAATTGAACATAGGTGGTTCAAAAGTACCCGCAATCGGTTTGGGAACTTGGCACATGGGTGACAGCGCCTCAACCAGGGCCGATGAAATCAAAGCCCTTCAAGAGGGAATCCATGCTGGTGCCAGAGTCATTGACACCGCTGAAATGTATGGCAATGGCCGTAGTGAAAGCCTAGTCGGCGAAGCCATTAAGGATTTACAACGAGATGATTTATTCATCATCGACAAAGTTTTACCCTCAAACGCCTCTGCTTCCAGAATGGAACACAGTTTGGATACCAGCTTAAAGTTAGTTTGAACCGACTATTTTGATCTATACCTGTATCACTGGCGTGGTGCAGTGCCACTAAGTGAGACAATCGAAACTTTGCAACAACTCCAACAAAAAGGCAAGATCAAGCACTGGGGTGTTTCCAACTTTGATATTTCCGATATGGAAGAGTTGATGGAACTCCCTGGCGCTGATCAAGTCGCTGCCAACGAAGATCTTTATAACTTAGGCAGTCGTGGAATTGAATATAGTCTGCTTCCATGGATGCGAAAACGCAATATTCCACTTATCGCCTACACACCAGTTGCTGCAGGTGATGCCCGCGGCCGCTTAACCCATGATCCAGTCGTCAACCAAATTGCTGACAGCCATTCAGCAACCCCATGGCAAATTATCTTGGCGTGGGCAATCAGAGACGGTAATACATTGGCCATCCCTCAATCAGGTGACCCAAAGCACGCCGTTGATAATGTGAAGGCTGCCGATATTACATTGAATGATAATGAACTGGCTCAGTTGGATGTTGAATTTCCAAAGCCAACTAGTAAGCAAGTCTTAGACATGCGTTAGAGTGTGACGAGCAATGGGTGAGGCGGTTTCTAAGGGTACTTCGATTAAAGTCCCTGGGTTTGGGGCTCTAATTAAAGTGCGCTTAGAAGTTAGCCTCAGTTGCGTCGCCAAGTAGGCTAGGCAGGCTTTCAGCCGGCCGTCGAAACACGTTTCCACTAGGGAATAGTCACACCACTAAATTCCACAAAGTCAGATTCGAGCAACAACCCAAATTATGGGTTACAATGCAATTAGACAGAGTCAAGGTCTAATTGCATTTTTATTTGCAACAATTTGTAAACGCTTACCTTAATTGAAGGAGCTGATCATTATTCAATATGTTGATATTTCAAGTGGGAAAGAATACTTGAACCGGCCGATCATCACTGACAGCCTATCCAAGTTCTTTATCACGAGCCCAAAATTTACTGAACCGATTTTTTACTTTTCTCGTCCACCACAAGCGTCAGTTGTGATTGGTCTGAATCAAGATGTCTATTCGGAAGTTAATTTAAACTTTATTCGTGACCAGAAGATCCAATTATCCAGACGATTTGCCGGTGGTGGCGCCGTGTTTGTGGATCCCGGCAACCTCACGTATGTTTTTATCGACAATGATGACGGCACTAATTATGGCGATTTCAAACGCTATGCGCAGCCGGTTATCTCAACTCTCAAAAAACTGGGTGTCGATGCGAAAATGAGCGGGCGCAATGATTTAACCGTTGATGGTAAAAAAGTCTCTGGGATGTCTGCTCTCAAGATTGGCGATCGGTTCTTGTGTGGCGGCACGCTGATGGTTGATGTCGACTTAGCTGCTGCAGCAAAAGCATTGACACCACCAAAAGCCAAGCTGGCATCCAAAGGCATTAAATCCGTTCATAGTCGAGTCACCAACATTCGCCAATACTTCGATCCAAAATATAAGAACATCACTTTTGAAGAATTGGAGAAACGCATTCTGCTAACGGTGTTTAGAGTGACCGATATCCGTGATGTACCAACTTATACCATGACAGATGATGACTGGAAAAACGTGTTAAAGATTGCTGACGAGGCATACACCGGTGATGACTTCGTTATGGGCACCAAGCCAGATGATGATTACTTCCGTGGTCGTCATTTTGATGGTGTCGGGACGGTTGAAATCAGCTTTTCAGTTAAGAATGATGTGATTTCTCATGCCAAAATCTATGGCGATTTCAACAATCCCAACGGTGACTTGAAAGCTATCGAGCAAAACATCACCAATGTCCCATTTGCTAAAGAAAGTTTGGAAGAAGCATTCCGAATTAGCCATCTGGATGCCAACATCGGCAAAGTTTCACCTGAAGAAATGGCTGATTTGATGTTAAAGGAAAAGTACGATCTCAAATAACGAAAGGTAGATTATCATGGCAGATAAAGCAGACGATTCAAAATACTTATGGGAAGACAAAACCAAGGACGGACACACTCGAATTGGCTTGAATGACTTAGCCCGCGGTGAGATTGGCCAAGTAACCTTTGCGGAGTTTCCCGACAAAATAACCGAGGTTAGCGAAGGTGATCCAATTCTTTCATTTGAAGGAGCCAAAGCGGTTACCGAAATTCATTCGCCAATCAGCGGCAAAGTTGCAAAAGTGAACGCTGACTTGATCGAGCATCCCGAATTATTGAACGAGGATGACCGCGATCAAACTTGGATTATCGAATTGTTTTAAACGATAATAGAATTATTTTCAGCAAAAAAGGAAATTGACATCAATTGTCAATTTCCTTTTTGTGTCCCTAAAATATTTTGAATTCATTAATCCTGGTTAGTCATGCTCATGTTTCAGGATGCCGCTGCCGATCAATAACAATTCCATCGTGGTTGGCCCAACGAAAGTAAATCCCCGTTTTTTCATGTCCTTGGCCAATTCAGCCCCTAAATCGTGGGAATCCTGCTGCAAAGAGCCCTTCACAACATCATCCTTTGGTTTAAACGACCAGAGATAATCTGCCAAATCCTTGAACTCCGGCTGAAGTTTCACGGTTGCCTGAGCATTTTGGACCACGGCGCGAATCTTTCGAGGATTCCGAATCATGTCAGGATTTTCCTCCAAGGCTTCGAGGTCCATCTCATCGAACTTGGCAATTTCGCTTACGTCAAAATGTTTGAACACCTTATCGAACACCGGAATCTTACTTGCAGCCACTCGCCAGTTCAACCCAGGTTGGAAAACATTCACCGTCAGCATTTCAAACAATACTCGTGGATCATGGATTTCAGTTCCAAATAATGAATGATACAGGTCAACGCCATTTAATGGTTTTGCCATCACAACCACCTTCCCCAAATAACTCATTTGGCTTTAGACTAACACCTTTGAGTTCATAATTGGTTATCAACGACCGTTAGATTGCTTGGCTAATAATTGTTTGAGTCTCTGGGAATCAGCATCAACAATGGCCTTCATATTCTTGAAGCGTTTGGAGTAAGACGGATGGTAGAGCGGAAAAATCCGATATTTCTCTTGGGTGAACTCGAATGAATTGGTTTCCGGATTGTATTTCTGAATCGGACTTTCCAATAATTGACCGTGTAAATCGCCAATCTTCGCTTTATTTCCCAGAAGTCGCTGGAGACTGGCATTTCCCATTGGCACCAATAACACATTTGGAAAATGAGCCAGTTCCCAATCAAACATCGGAGCTGATTTCTTCACTTCAGCCTGATTCGGTCTGCGATCACTCTTTCGGCCGCTTTTACCGATTGAAAACGGACGTGAATTTACCACTCCAGTAATGTAAATATCTTCGCGGGTAAGCCCAAGGGAGGCCAACCAGCGATCCAGTTCCTTACCAGATGGTCCCATAAATGGTCGGCCAATCTTGACCTCTTGATCACCTGGCGCTTCCCCAAGCAATAAAATGCGAGGGTTTTCACCGCCTTCGCTGGGAACGAAGCCTTCCAAACGGGGATTTTCTGCGGCCATTAATTTGGCGTCGTGGATCCATTCTGGGGTGAGAATTGTATGTAAAGTCATGGTGTGACCTTCTTTCGTCTTATTCTTATCTTCAGTATAAAATAAAAAGCCCACTCGCTATGGAATAGGCTTGCACAAGTTTAATGAACAACAACTTTTGTACCAAATGGCACAGTTTGATACATCCATTTAGCATCAGCAATTGAAAGCCGAACACAACCGTGTGATGCCGGCGTGCCTAATTTTTCAGCTTCTGAAACAACATATTTTCCTTTTGCATTCGTTGGCACACTGTGGAATAAGTAGACACCGTGGTCTAACCAGGATACCCAATAATGGGCGCCTTCGTGGGAATGCTTGTTATAAAATGAATAGCCGCGTTCCTTTTGGACATGGAATGTGCCCCGAGGAGTTGGGCTGCTTGGCACGCCGGTTGAACAGTTCATGATATATTGAACTTTACCGTTACCGTGAATAAAGACTTTTTGCTGCTTAATGCTGACATATATCCATGGTTTGCTCATGTTCGACCACTTTGGATAAGCCTTATCTTCAGATGGCGCCTTCCAGTAAGCAGCCGTTGTAGACGACGCATTATTCGGCACAGCTTCCTTACGAACTGCAAATGAATGCTGAGCAGCGGCCAAGGCCATTACCACGAAAACTGAAACAATTATAAAGGCAAAAACGTTCTTAAATTTCAATATGTAATTCCCCCAAACCAACTACTTCCATCATACAACAAAATCACACAGATGTTTGCCAACAGGCTTTCAGATACTGATAGCTGTTGCGCATTTCTTGACTATTCATTTGATCTTTTAAGTTAATTTCAAAAATATTGGTGGCATTCATGTTGACCACGGGTTTTAATGCTGACCAGTCGATTGCTCCTTTGCCAAGTTCCAAACTGTCATGGAATTTACCCATGGAGTCGACAAAATGGTAATGGACAATTTGATCGTGCAGATGGGCCATGCTGGCCTGCAGTTTAGCATTGTCGCCATGGAGCACAATGAACCCATGACTGGTATCGTAGCACAAACGATACCGATGCTCAATCACCAGATTTTCAAGCTCGGGATCGCCATAATCATATAATGGTGAAATTGAATTCTCGAACATCACGTGATCACCGCCAATTGATTGGAAATAGTCTAGGCGACTGAAGACCACTTTGCGGGCAGCTTCAATGGATGAATAATTGCTCAAAATCTCCGAAAGCGGTGAATTATACCCACCATGAATCAATACCTGGGTATCAGTTTCAATTGCCAACTTGATGAGGGCCTCAGAACTCCGCATTAAAAAATGATAGCCGTCGCGATGACTGGTCTGATCGACGGCGACCTCGTTATGGATACCTTGAAATTTCATCGGGTGATGAATCACAATCTTCGATACGCCGGCTGCTTTGACGTACTCAATCATGTCGCGCAGGTGTATGAGCCCGCTTGGTGTCACATCCTGTTCAGTCGTGAAAAATTCAAACACTTGAGGATGGTACTGCAGCCGTTCATCGATTTGGCTTTGCTTGGTGCTGGCCTTCAAACCCAGATAAGGGAACATAAAGACACCTCATTTCAAATAAATTCATTAATATCATTATATCGCCCTGCCAATATTTTGAGAGTGAAGCCAAATTTCTTAAACAATTTATCACCTTATTCCCCGCCACTGTGCTACATTTAAATCAGCATACATATTATAAAATCGATTCTGGGGGCAATTGACATGAAAAAGTTGAAGACGCGGCTAGACGCATTTAGCGATGCCGTTATTGCGATCATCCTAACCATTATGGTGCTGGATTTGACGCCGGTGCTGCGTGATAATTTGAATGATTATCTGTTTTTGAGTAAACAAGTCGGCATCTACATTATTAGTTTCGCATTCGTTGCCAACATGTGGTATCAGCACGCGACCTTATTCAATGACATTGACGACATGAGTTATCGGATCATGTTATACGACTTTGTATTTTTGATTCCACTATCGTTAACCCCATTAGCAACCAACATGATGGCCAGTAACACCACTCGGATTCCGGTCATGGCATACGGTGTGCTGCTGTTTGTTGTTTCGGCATCATTTAGGCTGCTCACCCGATCGGTCATGCGCTTTGAGTATACTGATAAATCAAAAATGCGACAATTATACCGAAAAATTTTCGGACGCCATAATCAATACTACATCATCTCCAACGCAATCCTGATCGTGCTTGCTTACTTCTTCCCGCAGATTGTTCTGTGGTTCTATCTACCGTATCCACTGGTCTATTTGATTTTGAGCAGCCGTGATCGTCAGCAGATGTACGATGCATCTCAATTGACCACCGAACAGCGAATGGAATACTTGAAGTTGCCACAAAATGCGATCAATCAATTCCGTGACATGGTACAAGATCAGGCGGCAACCGGAACGGATGGTGCCACGACTGAGGAGCATCATCCCCAACGAGGTTTCACCGGCTGGCTTGATCATCCGGTCGCAACAGACAGTGCCGGCCACCCAGTGAACCCCACTGTTCCAAGCAACAATCCCAACAGTGTTGAAGCTCGGAAAGAGCGGCAGGCTCAGTGGGAAGAATTTGCCAAACAAATTCGTGATGGATCCAAAAAGTATCGTGATACTGCGGAACGAATTCGTAAAGAACAACGTGATACCAATCGGGAAGCCGTTAAGCAAGCGTCTCGAACGGCTGAACAGCAACAGGACCAGCGGAAGCATGACGCTGAAACAGCAGCAAAAGAAGCAGAAATTCAACGTGAAGCCCGTGAAAAAGCGTCCAAGCAGGCGGCGAAGGAAACTGAGCGCCAACAGGATGCCGACAAAGAATCAGCTAAGCAAGCTGCCAAGGACATCGAACGGCAGGCAAAGGCCAAGCGACGGGCAGCTCACGAAGAAGATAAAATTCTTGAGCATCAGCAGAAGACGCAACGGCGGACTGAACGAAGAGATGCCAAGCATCAAGCCAAATTGCAGAAACTACAGGGCCAAACACAACCACATGACGCGGGTGACAAACCGGATTCCACTGAAAACAATGGTTCGGAAAATACCCAACCAAAACACGATGACTAGTGTAGTGGCTTTTAGACAAGAAACATCTTTGACTCCCAAGCTAATTTTTTAATCGCCATATAAATTTCAACCTCATAAACTCCAAACAGCAATTCCCAATTAGTTCATGAGAATTGCTGTTTTCTTATTTGATCATTGCGACCCGACAATTCAACTGTATAATGGCATTAATTACAGTTCAGGAGGCCATCAATGAGAATTAATCAATTTGGATATGTTCCAACCACACATGAACAAGTCGTCAAAGAACTTAAAGCAATCCGCTTCTTAACGGCCGATAACATCAAGATTACTGACCCACTCACGTTATTCCGTGACTTTTTGCTGAAATACTTCTCACAGCATTCATCAACTTCAACCCGTCTCGAAAAATTAAGCAATTTGATGGCGACAACAACTGTTGATGCCAATCAATATACTCAAAACACCGGTCCCGTAACTCGCGTGGCATTTTACAATATAGGCCTCCAGTTACTAGGATTTCTAAATGATTTGGACTTTTCCCTCAGTGATCCACTCAAATCCATCGCAGAGCTTGGACTCCCCCAGCCGATGATTCACCAAACATTTAACTGCGGCCAAATAATAGATGCATGGTACCGGTTGTTAAATACTCGAAACAAGTATGGTCAACTTCTGATTGATTACATAGCAGGCAAAGGATACTATCATCATTTGCTTGGTGGTTCCAGCGTTAGCAAACCGTTATTTTTTAACGGTAAAGCCCAAGCCGTTTTCAAAACTGATGCGCTGATCCGTGAGGTCGTTTACGTTGAATCATCACTAGATACGGATCACGATGGTCAGCGAGATTTGCTGAAAACAAATATCATTCGCCCCGCAGAAACCAACGATGGCTATCGGGCGCCCGTGATATTTACGGCAGATCCATATGCACAAGGAATGAATGAAAAATGGTCAGCACAATATTCTCACGACAACGTCCGGCCCCTTAAACGCAAGCAGCCAAATGATTTGGCCTATCAAGATGTTGAAGCAAAGCTTCCCAACGATACCCCACCAAGCCCTAGGAAAATCAAAGGTCAAACCACCAAAACTGGGGAAACGTTTACCAAGTTTTGGTCTTATTCGCTTAACGATTATTTTCTAGCTCGTGGTTTTGCCGTCGTCTACTCTTCTGGGATTGGCACCAAAGATTCAGACGGCTTTCGCACGACTGGAACTCAAGATGAGACCTTAAGTGCAACTGCGATCATTGAGTGGCTAAATGGCAATCGAGTCGCGTTTTCGAATCGTACAGATCAAGTCGCAATTAAAGCGAGCTGGAGTGATGGCAACGTCGGCATGACTGGTCGTTCATATTTGGGAACCTTATCCACTGCAGCAGCTTTCACTGGTGTTGCTGGATTAAAGACATGCATTGTTGAAGCTGGGCTATCCGACTACTATCCATACTACCGAGAAAATGGTTTGGTGGTTGCACCAGATGGTGATGACGCCGACGTGTTGGCAGAATGGACTTTCAGTCGCCAGCAGAATGCCGGAGATTATTCTCGGATTAAGAAGCCATGGTTATCCCATTTACAACAAATGAAACACGACCAAGAACATGATACTGGTAATTTCAATCAGTTCTGGGATGCCCGTAATGTCACGAAATATAACCGCACAAATGCCGACATGCTGCTTGTTCACGGACTAAATGATTGGAATGTCAAAACGGGTCAAGTCTGGAGCTCTCGAAATAAATTAAAGGCCCGAAATATCACACAAAAGTTGATTTTACACCAGGGCCAACATGAATATTTGAATAACTTTCGCTCGTTTGATTATACGGATCTGGTGAATTTGTGGTTATCCAATAAATTGTTTGGTGTTAATAACAATGTGGATAAAGTTCTCCCAAATGTCATCGTCCAAGATAACGCTCATTCGGAAACTTGGAACAGCTATGACAATTGGGGTGGAACTGAATCACTCACTCACACTGATTCGCTGTTGGATTGGAAGAATCATGATGGTAATTCGAGCTTTTCGGACCGGCTGCCGAAGGCTACTTTTGACCACTACACAAATCATCTCACCAATTGGAGTCACGACCTATATTCACGAAATGGTTCGCCAATGGATTATCACTGCATTCGCTTATTGAGTGACCCACTAAAAGATGATTTGGTCATTGACGGGCAGCCAACAATTTCACTCCATGTCAAGACGTGTGCGGATGTTGGAATGATCAGTGTCGCCCTTGTCGATTACGGAAAAGCACACCGCCTCACAGAGGTCCCACAAACCATTGTTTCTCAAAAGATTCTTCAAGGATATCATTGGCGTAAGGATGATTTGAAAGAATTTCTACCACAAGCAGTGCAAACTGACTTTAAACGAGTCACTGAAGCTCATATTAATATGCAAAACCGAGACAACAGCTACAAGGTCAACGATTTGTTGCCCAATAAATATTACACTTTAAGTTTCCAATTTCAGCCGACATTTTGGCACTTTCTCGAAGGCAATCAGATTGGACTCATCATCTATTCAAGCGATATGATCTACACTGTTCACGGTAATCAGGATATTACTTATACGGTCGCCTTGAATCATTCAAAAATTACTTTACCAATTTTAAAATAAAACACATCATTTTTAACGGGTGTATCTAGTAAAAAGCTTCGATGGCAGGCACCCATCGAAGCTTTTTTATCTTTTCCTACTTAACTATTTTCACAAAATGCGCATTCGCAGTGACATACCCACCGCTCACCAGGTAACGTTTGGCACCAAAAGTCGTTGTGGAGTATTGATGTGAGTAATCCCACTTCTTCACTTTCAGCACGGTACCCTTCTTGATTTGCTTGATCCGTTTGCTAAAGTTGGCATTGTTATAGAGGTAAATTGAGTGTTTAACTTTGATCTTCGTTGGTTGCGTCAGCTTGCCCGCAAATACCAGCTTTCGGTTACCTGTGATGTAGTGACCGTTGCTGAGGAGATAACGGGTGGTCAGGTTGTGTTTGATGAATCCCTTAACCTTCAGTTGAGTGCCCTGCTTGAAGTTCTTGATCTTGCCAGTCAAATTGGCTTTGGTGTATTCATTGACACCGGTTGGGTTGATGACCGTCAACGTTTGATGCTTGCTGTGATAGTAGACTGGACGAACGTAGGCATACTGTGCGGTAATGTAGCCTTTCATGCCGTCTGATTTGGCATGGTGGTTCACATCCTTGACCACATATCTCAACGCACCATTTTTAGATTTCGCGTAATCGCTCACCACAAACATCGGGCGGTTAACCCGTGGCTTTTTAGCGTAGCTGGCGATGCGTTCACCCTTCTTGAAATTAGCGTTTTTGTACAGATAAATCTTCTTAAGTGAGTAGACTGCCTCACCCTTCTTGGCGATGCTGCCGCCTTCACTTGGTGCGACCACAGGTTGTTCCGGAGTCGGTTCAGTCTTCGGCTGAGGTGTTGGCGTTGAATCGGGTTTCGGCGTCGGTGTTGGGTTAACCGGCGTCACTGGGGTAACCGGTGGATTGACCGGCGGCGTTACCGGCGTGGTCTTGTCCTTGGTGTAACGGTAGTAAATCGTGTGCCCAGTAGCATCAAAGGTGCCAGTCATATCCCCTTGGATATCTTTAAACGTGTATCCATTAATGCTGAGCTTGTACATATTATCGCTCACATCGTATTTGTCGCCAACAAGTCCGGCAACCGTTCGAGTTGGAGCAATTTCGTGTGGCATGTTGTCCGCATCGACGTAACGAATCTTGATCGGTTGGGCTTCATTCTTAGCTGCGTCTCGTTTATATCTGTAGTAAACGGTCTGGCCCTGTTCACTGATTTGGCCAGTTGCGTTCCCCTGGATATCGACAAAGGTGTAACCGTCAATTTTCAGTCGGTACTGGGTTTCAGTGGTGTTGTAGTTATCGCCGATCTTCCCAGTAATGACTTTCTCTGGCCCAATTGCGTGAGGCATGTTATCGATGTCCACGTATTTGATGGTCACTGACTTCGGTTGAGCCGGATTCTTGGTGTACTGCATGTAAATTGTGTGGGCAGTGTCGCCAAATGTGCCAGTGGCATCGCCAGAAATCCCAGCAAATGTGTAGCCTGGAACATCGATCTTGTAATCATCCCCACTGACATCATACGTATCGCCAAGCTTACCAGTCAGGACTTTTGAAGGCCCAATTTCATGAGGCATGCTGTCTTTGTCAACGTATTTCACGGTGACTGGTTTGGCCGCGGTTGGTTTGACGTCATAGATGTAGGTGAGTGATGTATCGATGAAATCAAATTTGGCAGGCACTGTTTGGCCTTCTTTTAGGCCTTTCAAGGTGTAGACTGTATCATCTTTGGTGATGGTTGTTGGAATCTCTGGTAGTGTGAAATCTGTGTTGGTTTTACCTGGAACCAGGAGTGGATCTTTTAACTCGTTACCTGACTCATCTTCAAAATTGATAGTCACCGTCGAAGTATCAGAAGCAAACAAAACTGTCCGGTATTGCGGAAGATCGGTGTATGTTCCAGCCTGATCGACGAAATTAGCTTTTCCGTTATTGGCTTTAAAGTCTGAATAAAGCCCAGTTCCGTCAAATACCCCAATCGATCTGAGCCCTTTCTCACCCATCAATTTATTCAACGTATAGATAGTACTTGGATCGTGTCCAATATCATATCCAGTTCCAACATTTCCCGCCATAGTGTTAGTGGGTGCCAATGTCAGCTGATTCCCATTCGGCTGCACCAACTGATAATTCACAAACACATTTCCAACGGTCTGATTGAACTGATAAGGCACCATAATCCATCCTTCAAAATCGGAGTTTGGATCTGACCAGTGACTTGATAATGAGCCATACAAATCAGTTTTATCAGGTAGGAAATTCGTCCAAGTCATGGTCACTGGATCAATGTTGCCGCCATCCGAAGTACTTGGATATAAGTTTGGATAGGTCGTCTTTTCAGCTCTGATATCAAAGCCCTTCACCGGCAAGTTGGCCGATTCCAAGTCCTTAATGATAAATGAAGGTGTGGTGAAAGAGGTTTGCGCTGCTGTTGCTGCGCTTCCTCGTAAAGTCACTGGCTCTAACAAGATATGTTGGTGATTGAATCCAGAATTCAAATTCAGGCCTTTGTTACCCTTGTTGGTTGCTAGTGGTGATAAATCTGCAATTTGGTTATAAGTCAGCGAAAGGCTGGTTAGGTTAGGCTTGTTTGCCAAAGCTGAGACATCGTTGATTGAAAACATTTGGATCATGACTGATTGTAATTCATTCAAGCCTTTCAAGGCGTCGATATCCCATAAATTACCATTCTTGGCACCAGTCTTGAACGTCGCCTCGCTCACAGAAATATTAGGGTCTAAATGGATTGATGTTAATCCGGTGGCATACTGCAAACCTTCAAGTGATTGCATCGACATCAAAGCCATGTAATATTGTGAGGCCTTTGGGTTATCGTATGTCCCGGCATTCTGTTTATCTTCGCTACTAGTAAGTGACGTCAACGTCTTCATATCATTCTTCGTAAAGTTCGCGAAAAAGTCAGCCGCCGTCTTGTACTTACTTGCGAATGCCGTCTGCCAGACAAAGTATTCAAAACCGTTATCGGGCATCCATTCGCTTAAATAGAGTTGACCGGTCTGTGGATCGGTTCCTTTTGCATTATCTGGAATGTTGGCTGCGTATTCAGCACCGCGCCATGCGCCGGCGCCCAATTGATTGAGCCCAGGATGGACATAGGTGTACTGCAATGGATTAACTTTGCTAATATTGAATTCATCTGTCCGCGGAACAACGTTGGTTACATCATCCGCGGTAGCATGCATGAATCCCAAGCCAAACACGACTGCAGCTAAAGTGACCACCCCCGTTGCCACTTGCTGTAATCGTTTACATTTTGTGAGAAACTTCAACATTGATGAGTTACCTGCTCGGCTATGCATAATAAACACTCCCTCATAATTTGATATTCACGCTTCCCCATTCCACCGTTATAGTATCATGTTATTTACGATTTTAGTACTAACTTGGCTTATATCCTATAACATAATCATTATGTAACTGGTGCTCCAGAACTCGAGAACAGAACAGTTACAATTGCGATCATAGCGGTTTTGATGAGTAGTTTACTAATGTGGTTCCTTAAAGAGGATCTTCTCCACTACTTTTACTCACGTGATGATTCTTATTTCTAAAGTAGCTTTACGCTGTGTTGTCAGTGTACTTTTATATTTATTATTTATCACTCCCAATATTAATATTTACCCCATTTTTTGTGCAACAAAAATACTATCACTTCTGGCAGAATTTTAATAGTATTTTTGTTAATTAGTTAATAATATATTAGTTATGTAAGTTCATGCACAAAAGTCCATTACGGAGTGATTAATAATGTATATGAGGGGTCCTTATAAACATCTATAAGTCATATTCGCTTGAAAAATGGGTTAGTAAATCTTAAAATATGATCATGGTATAAGATTTTATACTACAAATATACATACAAAAGGAGCTCCCAACATGAAATCAACCAAACTACTCTGGACCATCCTAGCTACCCTCACCTTCACCTTGTTCTTAGGCGTCACCGCATCTCAACCAGCCATGGCCAAGAACGGCACCACGCCAACCGCATTGCGGGGTACTTGGCACTCAACAACTAGCAAATCCCGCTACGTGATGATCATCCACAAGCACTCGATGTCTGGCTATCGTTACAGCAAGAAACTCGGTCGAGTTGTGGATCGTAGTCACATTTCACGAAGTCACTTATACAGCCAGTATGCTGGCAAGGGTTACTACGAAATTGGGTTGAAGGGATCCGATGCCGTGTCTGATTTTAAACCCATGCACTACAAAGGCCAAAAGATCCTTTACCAACACCTCGGCTACTTCGGTTACGGCAACCGCCACATGATCTGGTACCGCGGCAAATAAACATTTTAGTCACTGGGAAATCCAGTGGCTTTTTTAATCCCCATCACTTTAAGAGCGGTAAAATAAACCTATAAAAACAACTAATTTGAGGGGAAATGAATGCAATGTTTCACTATTCGAAATCACGCTTAATCGGCATTTCAGACGGAATTTTTGCGGTTGTCCTCACCATCATGGTACTAGACATCAAAACGCCAATCAGTACGGCACAGGGGCCATTGATTGACCTTGTTAAACACTTAGCGATTTACTTCATCAGTTTTGCGATTGTTTCTCAATACTGGGTCTACCATCAAGAATTATTCAGTGAAATTAAACACACGACATCGCTGATCACGATTACCAACATCTACTACCTTTGTTTTATCAGCCTGACCCCATTCGCAACGGCCTGGCTGAATGATGATTTTGGCAGTCAGCTGCCGACGATCGCTTATTCAATCGTCATCATTTTGGTCAATTTGACTCAGGCCATCATGTTTCACGAAGTCATTGAAATGGGCGAAGCAGACGGCCTCAAAATGTCTGCGCATGACCGTGAAGAATATCGCTCTGCCCAAATCATGCTGGGATTCAGTCTGTTCTATCTGGTCTTCGCCTACTTTGCGCCCCAATATTTCCTCATCGTCGTTGTGCTTGGTCTGGTACTCCGAACCTGGGTCACAACAACGGCTAGAATTGTCAATGGCATTCGGAACAGACGAATACAAAAATAATTTCAATTCTAATGAACCCCCAACGGAATTATTTGCTATAATGAATTTGCAAACACTTAAGAAAATCTTAATAATTTAATATCCGTATTGGGGGGGGGATATAGATGAAATCACGAAATAAATGGTTAACAATTGTCGGTTTGGCGTTCGGGTTGGTAAGTGCAGGTCTATTCAGCGCCGACGCTGACGCTAAAACCATGACAGTCAATTATGTATCAACGACTGGCCAGCAGCTGCGGGCACCAATTACCTATCACCGTGTTTCCAATGGGATCAATGCTTTTGGAACAACCTATACCTACACGATGAGCGGCTATCCCAGCACGCAGGCCGGCTACGTCAAAACCATCAAAGGATACGTTCCTCATAAGGTCCAACAGAATTACACTTATCAAAACATGCCGAACTCGCTAACGGTCAAGTACATAAAAGAATCGACGCTGGCACTTAAGGTTGATAAGCAGTATATGAAACAAATCAACGCCTATCGGGCAACTAAAGGCTTAAAGGCGTTCAAGCACCGGGCATCTCTGAAGGCGAAGACCGTTGTCCGATCCAAAGAACTTTGGACCAAGTTGAGCCACGTCCGTCCAAATGGTCAATCGTACAACGCCAAGAATAGCGGCTACGCTGAAGTCATGGCAGTCCTGCCAACCTACTTCACTTCGTATGGCATCTCAACTTACAATTCCGGTCAGGGCGCCACGATCGTTTACAATTCCAACGGTTATGTTTCTTACAAGAAAACGGCTCAGACCGCAAGCCACGAACTGTTGACTTGTGATGCTGAGCATCGAGATACTGAATTGAATAATTGGGCGACCTATAGTGATGTGGCATTTAGCTTCCACGCCGATGGATCGGCCAAAATGGCACAGTTGTTTGAATTGAAGGGTGCCAAGGAATAGAGTGCGACAAGACCCGGGTGACGCGGTTTCTAAGTTAGCGTCAGGGTCATCGAAGCACGTTTTGACAATATACAAGTTCCAACACAAATAAATGCGTACGGACAAAATCCGCACGCATTTTTTATTTTCCAATCGAATCCAAAATTCGCTGTTCATCATACAATTTCAATACAAAATACATCCCAGCATAAATCGCCAGTGGAATCCAAACGTAATTCCAATTAATCATCGTCAAGGTTCCAGCATTCTGGGAATGGTTGGCAACGTAACCCGACAAATGGAATAAACCTGCCGTAATCAAGCCGCCAACTCCCAAGCCGAAATTAACCCCAAAGTCATCGGTGGAAGCCAGAATCCCTTCCGCTTGAATTCCCATGCTGGCACCATATCGAATCGTGTCAGCAATCATGATGGAAACTAGGCCAATGATGATCCCATTGCCAATTGAATTTAAGAACACACCGCCAAAGAGAACCAACAACCATTTACCATACACGCCAACCGCAATAATCGCCTGTCCCGCCAGGGCAACTAGAATGCCATGGAGCATGGTCTGCTTTTTACTCTGATGATCAGTCAGTCGAATAATCAGCAAGACGCCAATCAACGCGGCTAAAGTGAAGCCGTTAACCCACGGCACGAGGTTTTCATTGCCGAGCGTGTATTTGAAATAATAAATTGTCGTCTGATTTTTGATCGCCGTCACCAGCCAATACATAAAAATCACAACTGAAATGACGATCCACGGCTGGTTGTGCCCCAGCATCGACAAGACCACTTTGACTGGTTGATGCGCAATATGGGAATTCGAGAATCGTTCACGGACGTGCACAAACGTATTGAGGATCAGAAATAATGAAATGATTCCAAACAGGATAATTGTCCCGAGAAACCCTTTTTGCTGATTACCATGGCCGAATAGCCAAACTAATGGCAACGTAAACACAGCAACGACAATCTGCACCGAGCTGCCAAAGAACTGCCGGATCACTCCCAGCATTGTCAGTTCGCGCGTGTTTTCCGTCATCGTTGGCAGAATCGATGTGATTGGCAGATTGACTGCGGTATATAAAAAGCCTAGGCCTAGATAAGTTACATATGCCCAAATTAATTTCCCACCATAAGAAAAGTTGGGCGTGACAAATGTCAGAATCGCAAAGACAACGTACGGAACCGAATACCATAGGAAAAAGGGCCGGCTCTTACCAAATCGGGAATGCGTATGATCGATCATAATCCCAATGATGAAGCTTTCCACCACATCGGCAACTCGAGCAACCACGAACAAGATGGCAACAGCGCTTGGCGTCAGCCCGTAGACATCTGTATAGAAGAACAGCAGATACGTGGTCATCATTTGAAAGATTAAATTATCAGCCGCATCACTGAGGCCATAACTGATTCGCTCCGGCCAACGAGTTGACCATTTTGTGCTCGATTCCACTTCTGCCACCACCTTTATGTATAAAACATCCAAATTAATTGTACGCAACTTTGCCAGCCGCAACAATCAAATGCACGCTAAAATTTGTAGTCTGCCCATACATAGCCGGAATGTGTCACGAAAGCAAATCCGCCTCTCGTCACACTCCACAAAAAGAAAGCCCTGCTCGCATACAGGACTTTCTAAGGGAATTTTATATTTCATATTGAGGGGTAATTCTTGTTCATTTCATATTGAGGGGTATTTCATGAAGTTAAGAATTTTGTCAATCTTGTTGGGTATTTCTTAGTAATTATTTGAGGGGTGAATATTATTTTGTAAGACGCTAGTGATTCTGAACTTTCTCCATCGCATCAGTCCTTTCATTGGCTTCGTGAGTTTCAGCGCACGGTCTTAAATTAACTCGTTGGTACTTTGGTTTTAGTAGCAGCTCCAAACAACAAACCTCTTATGCCGGTTGGAACTGTGAATCTCATATTTAAACTTGGGTTTTACGTGAGTTTTCATTAGTTGTGAATTGATCCTTCCTTTCGCATATCATTTGTTCTGAAGCTGATTGGGATTTCATATTAGGGGTTTGGTACAGTAGCTTGATATTTACCTCCTCTCTTATTTGATTGTCTATAGATTATCGCATTCAACTTAAATGAAGCTTAAATGGCGGATAAAAATCTAAACTTTTTATTGTACTGATAAGCCACCAGTGTAATGAGTGGATTGACTGGTCAAAACTTGGAGAGTGTAAGTCCCTTTAGGAGCACTAAACGAGCCGGTTGCAGTTCCAGATGATGCATTGATCGTCTTATAAAGACTGCCATCCTTATAAATCTTAATCTGGAATGGCTTGCTGCTTGCGGAACCATCAGATTCATAGGTGTTGATTGAATACTTAACAGTCACATCTTTGTTGGCATGGGTATTTTTAACAGACGTTTTAAAACCAACGTTTTCTGATTTATATGTTGATCCGGTTAAACGAGGCGCTTTTTGATCAAATTTGGCTGAGGCTGTCTTGTCGCTATCAGTTGTTACAGCAGTGGCATTACGAGTACTAGGAGTATTCGTTGCATTTTTGTTTTGGTTTGCGTTATTGTTCGTTGTAGTTTGCGCTTTTGCTGCTGCATTATTATCCTTGGTTGGAGTGGATGTTGTCTTGGATTTGTCAGTATCAGCTGATTTTGCAGTTGCTGTAGCCTGTGTTGTCTGACTCTTGTTAGCCTGACTGCCATTTGCCTTATGGGCATCGTTTGATTTAGTCTGTTGGGTTTGCTGTGTTGGACTAACCGCCGCATTTGCTGTGATGGTAGTGACTGCTGTGGTGCCAAATAGTGCCATTGCTGCTCCGGTTGTGTACATCATCGTTTTTAAATTCATAAATTATAATCTCCTTTGATTGTAAGTGTTGGTTTGCTGCAATCCATTTTGAATTGCGGTTCGTTTTTGATTAACTTGATTCAAGTTGCCTATTTGTATTTGAATGGCCTGTGTGGCATTGGCATCGCTCCCTTCGTTATTGAATGTCCCTAGATTATCGGTAGGAACTTAAACGCAACTTAAAAACGGAAACCAAACGAGAAATGTGCACTTTACTTAATCAAAACGCAAACCTTTTTAGAAAACCGCAAATTTTTGGGTCAAAAAGGAGCTAAGATCGAAATGATCTCAGCTCCTTTTACAAAATGTGCTGTGCAAGCCAGATTCCACTATTATTTCCAGGATGGCTTATCACCATCAGTATTAGGCTGATTAACCCCAACCGAGTGATCAATTTCCAGGCTCGGATCATTGATTAGCTTAACCACAAAATCGGCAATGCTCTTGCGGGAGACTTCTGTTCCTTTGAACGGTTCCCCCTTCTGTGTCGTTTCATAACTGACAATATTCTTGTTAGATAGCCAGGCTGGGCGGATAATCGTATAATCCAAATCAGAGTCTTCCACCACTTTGGCCGCTGCAGCATATGGCTCCAAATAACCGCCGTCCAACTGTTGATGGTTCCATTTGCCGAAGTTGCCTGGCACTTCATCATAGATGCCAAGCGTTGAAATCCAGATCAAGCGCTGAACAACAGTCCGGTCAATGGCACCAACCACCGCCTTAGCCTCGTCTTCAATGTTTTTCCCACTCAAATTTGCATAAACAATGTCAATGCCATCAAGTGCTTTAATGATAGCCTGCTTGTTGGCGGCATCTCCATCAATCACCGTTTCCCGCGTAGGATCCGTTATTGTTAACCGGCCAGCATTTCGCAAGAATAGCGTCAAATGATGATCTGTTTCATTCAATAATTGTTTCTCTACTAGCCGGGCAATCTGGCCGTTAGCACCCAAAATTAATACGTTTGCCATAAATGACATTCCCCTTTTCAATTAGTATTCACTTCCACTGTACCAAATTTCAAACAAAAACGGGTCGCAAATAAATGCGATCCGTCATATTTTTACATATCAGTAGCAGTCAAACCGTTCAAAGTCTTCATATCATCTGAACTAATCTCAAAGTCTAATTGGGTATTATTTTCGATATGTTGCTTGTGAGTTGCTTTTGGTAACGGCAGCACATCATTTTGAAGGACAAACTTGATTGCCAATTGAGCGACACTCACGCCATATTTATCAGCAATCTTTTTGATATCCAGGTTCTCAAGGATGCCGCCAGTGGCCAGTGGTGAATAAGCCTCCACCAAAATGTCGTTATCTTTGGCAAACTTGGTTGTTTCCGGCTCAGTATAGCCGACAAAGTAGCGAATCTGATCGACCATTGGTTTAATATCAGCGTGATCCAAAATATTTTGCAGGTCGTGGACGTTGAAGTTGGAAACCCCAATTGCCTTGACCTGACCACTAGCATAGATGTCTTGCATTGCTTTCCAAACTTCAACATTGGCAGCATCATAATTAGTCGACCCACGTTCACCCCATGGCCACGGTGCGTGAATCAGATACAAATCCAAATATGATAGGTTTAACGCCTTCATTGTAGAACGGAAATCGGCAATTGCGCCATCGTACGATTTAGTAGCAGCTGGCAATTTGGATGTGACGAAGACGTTTTCTCGGTCAACGTCAGAATCCAAAATGGCTTCACCAACGCTCTTTTCATTTCGATAAGCTTTAGCAGTATCAATGTGTCGGTAACCGGCTTTAAGCGCCATGCTAACGGCATCATAAGTGTCTTGGCCGCCTGGAATCTGCCAGGTACCAAAGCCCACTTTAGGAATTTTAATTCCATTATTTAATTCATAGTTATCAGTTAAAATCGACATTCAAAATGCCTCCTTTTGCTTTTGCGAGTAATTATATTATGGGCTAGTTGGGTGGAAAACGCGAGGAAATAGCATTCCTTACAAAAAATCATCTCCCAGATGGAAGATGATTTTTCA
Source organism: Lentilactobacillus otakiensis DSM 19908 = JCM 15040 (assembly GCF_001434145.1). Taxonomy (GTDB): domain Bacteria; phylum Bacillota; class Bacilli; order Lactobacillales; family Lactobacillaceae; genus Lentilactobacillus; species Lentilactobacillus otakiensis. The sequence goes on from NZ_AZED01000011.1 coordinate 266,670, forward strand.
AACTATTTATCTCTGCGGCAATGTATAATACAACTTCAGAGTATCGCCATATTTAGCCTCTGAGTTAGCAGCAATTGTCGATTGCTTGTTGAAATAGTAGACCGGCGTGGTTTTTGTTCCATCGGCGTTAGTGACCGGAACCCCTGTCAATGATGATAACTTATTTGGATCCGAGAAGAGGGCATTATCAAAGACTTTTGCTGGCACTGTTCCCTGAGTCTGACTGGAGAAAATCGTCATTTGCGCATCAGTCAAGATCGGATATGAATTTCCGACCAATTGAGATGGACTGATTTGCTGATTAGTGTTGGTCAGATAATAAGCAACTGGTGACTGGAAATTAGGGGTAACTGGATCAACATGTACCAAATAATCATCAGCTCCAACGGTCACTTCAGTTGGTTGATTGGTTGGGATTTGTGTGGCACTTAATTTAAATCCGGTTGGCACATTCTTAGAAATGATATCCGTTAGCTGAGTTGCCTTCTGCAAAATGTCGCCTAATTTGGCACCATTCGTTAATGTTGCGCCAGCTTTTAGATCGGTCTTTTGAATGATCCAAGTGTAATCACCAACCGACTGGCCAGCAGGGTTCACGTAGGTCACTTTGACGCTGTTATCTTTGGTTGCCTGCTGAGAGTTTGGCGCTGCAACTCCACCTGAGTAGACCCAGCCAACGATGGCCGAGTTATTATTATCAGTCACTTTGTAATAGAGGTACTGCTCACGCGTCTTGGTGGCAGCGTCAGTAATCGTGAAAGTATCACTTGGGCTGTAGCTACTCATGTCAACTTGTTTGGCCTTGTACTGTGACCATTTAGGATCAACCCACAGAGTGTATTTTTTGGTATTCGTGAGGGTATACCCCGTTTTTTGTAATGGTAAATTAGCATTGGCCATGGTATTGGCAGGATTCAGGCCCCCGGCAAAGGTGCCGTTAACCCGGCCGCCATAAATCCATCCACGGTAAACGCCGTTGAATGAAACCACTTTATAGTAAACTGCGCCACGATTGGTGGTCGCTACCCGGTACGCGCGGAAATATTGACTCGATTGTTTGGATGAACCGTATCGCTGCAAAGTGTATTTAGATGCAATGACTCGTGCGCCACGTAAAGTTCCCGCCTTGGTGTACAAGGCGTTCGTCCCGTTGGTCGTGACGTTGCGGTTCTGCGGTGCAGTCTGCATGACCTGATTTGATGTAATTCTAGCGTATGATCTTGCACTGGCATTGGTGGTTGCAAAGCCAGTTGTGGCAATCATAGATGCAACTGCCATGCCAAAATAAAATGATTTTTTCAAACTCAAAATCATGAAATTCACTCCCCATAAACTTTCTGTCGGACAAATTCGTATTAAGTAAATGTTACCATTTTGAAATTTGATATGGTACCATTCTTGGCTGAATTAACCAAATCGACTTGCGGTTGTAATTATTAGGAAATAAAAAGTTGGTGCTCGATGAGCGCCAACTTTGAAAGTATTCTTATTTTGTTACACATGCTTAGTATTTTCCTTGAATGACCAACTTTTTATTAGTAGTGACATAGTAACCATTCTTCAGTTGATACCGCGTCGTTAAGTTGTGACGAATTATTTTCTTAACCTTCAGGTGAGTGCCAAGTTTGTATGTCTTCGTTTTCCCAGTAAGATTTTCGTTCTTGTAAGCATGAACGCCATTCTTACTGATAATCGTGATTGTCTGATTGAACTTTGTGGATTGATAGTAGACATTTACAACATACTTTCGGTTAGCAGTAATGTAGCCAATCTTGCCTGCACTCTTCTTACCATGATTAACATCGCGAACCTTGTATCGTAACGCACCACCATTTGAGCGATCATAGCCGATCACAACAAACATTGGTCGGTTAACTCGTTTGGCCTTTGGATAAGTTGCGATCCGTTGTGATTTTTTGAAGGTCGGATTCTTGTACATGTAAATACGTTTGGTTGCATATATTGCATCACCTTTGACAGCCGCATAGTTTGGTAATCCCGTTCCATTTGGAGTGTTTGGTGTGGATGGATTCCAGTTGGGATTAGTTGGGGCTGGGGTCGGAGATGGATTTGGTGTTGGATTCACTGGATTTACCGGATTAGGATTTCCAACAGTAACGGTGATAGTCTTTGATAATTGAACATCTGGCAAACTTGGATAGTGAGCTGTGTAATGATAAGTTACAGAATAATATCCAGCTTTACTTGTATCCACGTTACCAGTAACTGTCACATTGTTTTTTACATCAGACGAACTAAGTGTAGTTGACTGGTAATCAGACTTGGGATTCCAAATTTTGACATTAGCATAAGGATCCCACTTACCACCCAATGGCACCGAAACGTTATTGGCATCAATAACTTTAATAACTTGGATTGAAATACCGGTCCCAGAATTAGGAGTAGGTTCAACATGAATATTATTTGAAGCTGACAGTCCATGAGGAAATACTTCATGCAATCGAACTGTTGGGTTCCATGGATCTGGCCAAGGTAAACTGTAGCCATTTTGATTCAAGTAACTTACAAGTGACTCCTTTCCATCTTTCGTTGGCAGCTTGGATGCATTAATTCCAATACTCGTTGTCGTATACATATAATCCATTTGATCATTCCAGAACGAGTTATTAATATCATAATAGTCACGATTTAATGACACAGTAGGTGCATTAGTTTCAACATCGTCAGCAAGTGGGTACTTGTATATTGGCTGATTATCACTAGCTTTTTTACCAGTATCTTCTTTGAGAACTATGCCGACTGGTTTACCAACGCCAACAAAGTCAGCCATGGATTCAACCGGCTTTGCCCATACACCATATAATCCAGTGTTTTTCCCATACTGATCTGTAGCTGTGGTTTGCATATAAAGTCCCATATTGTAAACGTTCATGTTACTTATGTTTATAATCTTCAACGGGAGATTCAGGACATATTCATGGTTTGGTCGTAAAGATCCTTTAAGATCCACCTCACCAGTATTTGCCCAATCGTCTTGTGAAGAGCTATCTGTCCATGGTTGGCCACTCTTAGATAAATAAGTCTGGGTTATGGCATCCGTGCTTCCGGATCCAGTTGGTGTTGTTGCCTTGGAATTAGCATATCGAACAGCAGGCCACTGAGCATTTTCCGCAACCCCAGATGGAATGTAAACCTTCAAGTCTACATTCATTGAATTTGTGTCGGTATTTTTTAACACAATTTGTTCACTGAGATTGCTGGTACCATCAGAATTACTAGAATAGTCATCAATATTAAAAATTGCGGCTTGAAAAAATGGTGTTCCTGGTGCCGTGTACATCGAAGAATCATTATTAAATTGGAATCGAACACCATATTGTTGGTTCGCATTTCCATTCAATTTTTGTAAATTAATATTATTTTGTGAGTAAGTACTTGTACCATTATTGATTGCAGGTGCCTGTATATCAGCATTAACATTTGGTGATACAAAAGCAATGCCAAATAACATTACCACAATAAAACTCAACAGATAACTAAATAATCCGAAAGTAATTTTCTTATCCAAATCATTACTCCCCATAACATAACCCCCCAATATAACAGAAAGAACTTGGACTTATTAACGACTCAATTATACCAGTTAGACGCTCATCCAGCGTATTTTTGAACCGACAAAAAGGGAGCATCCCCCAAACAGGAATGCTCCACACAATTTAAGAATTAGAAATATCGACAACATTAACATTGTCCTTCTTATAAGCCACAACAACCACGATAATGTTCACAACCACAAGCAAGGTCGTCATCAAAAATACATATCGATAGTCCAAAATTCCGGCAACGCCTGAAGCCAACATTGGCCCAACAACGGCACCCATTGCCTGGAAGGACTGATTATAACTAAAAATTCGGCTGACTGATCTGGCCGGTGCTTCCAGCGTCATCACGGTCTGCGTGATTGGCAATAATGCTGCGTTGGCAATTCCGATCAAGAAACGCAGAATGCCCAGCATGACAACTCCTGCAGTGAAAAACATTGGAAAGTATATAACCGCAGAGAAAAGCAGGCCAACCAGCAAAATCTTTTGCGGTCCAATATGATCACCAAGTCTCCCGAGCGACGGGGCAACAAAGATTGTCGCGATCCCGGGCAGTGCCGCGATCACCCCACTGGTAAAGGCGATGTTCCCGTGATTATGCATCAACTCTTTGACAAACAAACTAATAATCGGGTTAATTGAAGTTGTGGCAGCCATGACCAGCATTGAAGAAATGATCATTGCCCAAACAACTCGTTTGTGGACGATCCCCTTGAAGGCGTCCCTCATCCCAGTCTTGGCACCTTTTTTAATCGGTGTGAAATCTTCTTTAACAAAGAACCAAGTTGACAGTGATGCCAGGAACATCATGAAACCAAACATATAGAATGGCAATCGATAACCAAATATCCCCGATAAATAACCACCGATAATCGGGCCAATCAACTGACCACCGACATTTCCAGTGGTCAAAGTTCCCATGGTTTTGCCGCTGTCTTTGGTTGGCACTTCGCTGGCAATTAACGCATACGCATTGTTAATGTATCCAGAGAAAGTTCCCTGAATAAAACGAATGATAATCAGGAACCACACATTTGGCGACAAACCAGTCAATGTCGCACTGATTGTCATCCCAATCGCTGCCCGCAGCAGCATGGGTTTGCGACCAGTCTTATCCGCCAAATTGCCCCATAACGGTGAAACAATCGCCTGACTTAAAAAGACGCCGGAAAATGCGAGCCCGGCATATAAGGTTAATTCCCACTTGGGAAAGTTCCCCATCGTACTGATGAATAACGGAAGAAACGGCATCGACATACTCGCTCCGGCACCAGTCGCAAAATTGCCAAACCAAAGCGCCCACATGTTTTTCTTCCATTGTGGTGTTGCAGATTTTGTCATGATTTTTCAAGATCCTTACTAAATTCGAATTTTAGATACAAAATTCATTATAGCGATTAATCTTGTATGTGGCAATTATAATCAAATGCTCATTTCATTTTCTCTTGCAAAGCAATGGTATAATGTACGCAAAATATTTTTAAGGAGAACTCGAATGGACAAATTAGATCGCAAAATTTTAAATATCATCCAAGAAGACGGCCGGGCTTCCGTGAAGAGCATCGCTGAAAAATGTTTCATTTCCGCTCCGTCGGCATCCGTTCGAATTCAGAACCTTGAGAATCGCGGATTTATCAATGGTTACACTGCCAATGTCAATTACGAAAAGTTGGGTTACCTGATCAAAGCCTTCGTCAGAATCGATGTCAGTTATACAGAAATGCCGCGATTTGTCGAATTCATCTCAAAAATTCCCAACGTAGTAGAATGCAACTACATCACAGGGGACGCCTCAGTTCAATTGAAAGTATTCTACAAGACGATGACTGAATTAAACGAGTTCAATGCGTCCTTGAAAGACTTCGGCTATAGTCATACAAACGTTGCTTTTACAACAAATATTGGCCCTCGCCCACTCAAATTACCTGAGGACGACGCCTGATCACCAGGTGAAAAAATATTTTGTTTTCATAGGCAAAACGTGATTTCTGCCTTATTTTCATGAAAAATTCTTTAGAAATACAAAATCATCTGAAATCTTCCTCGCAAAACCATCGAATTTGGACACGGTGGTGTTAGTATAATGGCAAATTAATTAGAGGCCTCTAATTCAATCTACCATTTCACAGAGAGGAAGATTTTTTTATGCAAAAAACAGAAGTAACCGAAAACGCCGACGGTACAATGCGATCATTAAGCAACCGTAACGTCCAGATGATTGCCATCGGGGGCACGATTGGAACCGGGTTATTCTTAGGTTCCGGGACCACGATTAGTAAAACAGGTCCATCCATATTATTAGTTTATTTAGTATTAGGTATCTTTTTCTTCTTAATGATGAGAGCCATTGGTGAGATGCTTTATTCAGATCCATCGCAACACACCTTTGTTTCGTTCATCACCCGTTACTTAGGCCCCACCGTTGGCCATTTCACCGGTTGGACCTACTGGTTGGGATTGTCATTTTGTGCCATGGCCGAAATTACTGCCATCTCTACATATGTCCAGTTCTGGTTCCCCAATATTCCATCGTGGATCATTCAGCTGGTCTTCTTGGGAACCTTGGCGGCCGTCAATTTGATCGCTGCCAAAGTGTTTGGTGAAGCCGAATTCTGGTTCGCCTTGATCAAAATTGTCGCCATTGTTGCATTAATTGTCACTGGTCTCTTCATGATGTTCAGCCACTCAGTGACACCACTTGGTCACGCCTCAGTTCAAAACATCTTCCAAAACTTCACTATGTTCCCACATGGCGGACTGAGCTTCATCTCAGCATTTCCAATGGTGTTCTTCGCCTTTCAAGGAATCGAATTTGTTTCAATCACAATTGGTGAAGCGGAAACACCACATAAAATCATCAAAAAAGCCGTTAACGAAACTTTGCTGAAGATCTTGATCTTCTACTTCGGTGCCTTAATTGTGATTATGGGAATCATCCCTTGGACTCATTTAACCCCAGCCAGCAGCCCATTCGTTCAGGTATTCAAATTAGCTGGGTTCCCCGCTGCAGCCGCTGTGATCAACTTCGTCGTATTAACGTCCGCTTCATCCTCACTCAACAGTTTCATCTTCTCGGCTGGCCGTCACTTCTACCAGCTGGCAACTGAAACACCAAAGGACAGCTTCATGAACCGCCACTTCGCAAAGATTTCCAAGAATGGTGTCCCAGCAGCTGCCATTACCTTTTCAGCACTTTGCTTACTAATTACCCCTCTGATGAGTTTAACCAACGCCACGGCCTCAGTCTTTACCATTGTGGCCGGCTCATCCAACGACATGTACATCATCGTGTACGCCTTGGCAATGATCGCTCACCGCAAGTATCGAGAATCCAGCGACTTCCTGCCAAACGGCTTCAAGATGCCTTGGTACAACTTCACCAGTCCACTGACAATTGCCTTCTTCGCCATTATCTTTGTGACCTTGTTCTTCATCCCACAAGACATCATTGGTGCGGTTGGTGCAATCATCTGGACCGTTGTCTTCGGTGGCGTTACCTACTTGCATCAACGCAGTATGGCATTCGCAGATGCGGACAATAATTAAAAACTAAGTTACAAAAACTCGCCCAATTTGAGCGAGTTTTTTTGTGCGCAGATTAACTTGTCATCCCCATAACCAAGCCAGCTACATATGGAATGAGCCAGAATATCCAGACCATCAAGCTGAACTTATGGAAATTGGTCTTTGATTTGCTGCTGCCCAACCACAAAACATATGCTGCCCAGAGAAAGTGAAATGCCATTAACGCGATTGCCGCTGCCCCAGTGACCAGGTGCAGTTCGGGTGTTGCGGCAGTCGATGAACTGGCAATTGAAGACATGATGGTCGTCCCAGTGGTATCAAATACCAGCCCTAGTCCGAAGAATAAGATTTGTTTCAGCTTGAGGGAACCAGCCTTTCGCTCTGAGAAAACCCCAATCGTGTAAAAAACCAGTGCCATAGAAATAGTGATAATTGCTGCAATTAATTTAATGTTCATAATATGATCCTCCGTTTTTGTGTAGTGACATCGTGTTATTTTTATTGATGAGTTAAGAATAGCATATAGGTGACACGATGTCACTAATTTTGAACAAAAAATAGGCCATCATTTATCTGATGTCCTATCAAACGATGCTAACGGCTGGTATCTCGTCGGAAATCTACCAAATCATGAGTTATTTCTTTTGTGCTAGGATAAATTTTTCGATAGATCTGATGAAGCTTTTGGTATTTTTTCACATTTTCAGGTTCTGGCAGGAAGACATCTTTGAACTGAACAAAGACCTTTGAACATTCAGAGATATCATGGTACCAACCAATGCCGACCGCGGCCAGCATCGCGGCGCCCAGACCTGGGCCCTGCTCATTTTGAAGCGAGATCACTTTTACGTTAAAAATGTTGGCTTGAATCTGCTGCCACAGCGGACTCTTGGCGCCACCACCGATGGAAACAACCGTGTCGAACCGACTGCCCTTCTCTTTATACAGATCAAGAATGTCTCTGAAAGAGAAGATAATTCCTTCAAGAACAGCTCGAACAAAGTCGTACCGTCGATGAATGCCATCAATCCCGATGAAGCTTCCTCGAATATCGGCATCTGCATAAGGTGCCCGTTCACCCACGATGTATGGGGCGAATAACAGACCATTTGCGCCAACGGTTGATTTTTCGGCACTTTGAACCACTTCGGTAAAATCTTCGTTATCGGCAAATGTTTTCTTAAACCAATTCAGAGAATACCCGGCGGCCAGTGTAACCCCCATTGAATAGTAAGTATTGGGAATGGCGTAATCTTCATACTGAATGACACCGTTATAATTAGTTTCCTTTTTTGGCTCATACTTTAGAATCACACCAGAAGTACCAATACTTGAAAGGACCTTGGTTGGCCCATCAATTCCGGCACCAACGGCCCCGCAAGCGTTGTCCGCTCCACCAGCAAACGTCTTGGTGCCTGTTGATAATCCGGAATATTCTGCATACCATTGATCAATATTGCCGGTTTCGTCAATTGAACGAACCAGCGGGGGGCAAAGGCTTGCAGGAATGTCGAAGGCGTCAAGGATTTCCTGGCTCCATTGCTGCCGATCAACGTCCAGCATCACGGTCCCAGTGGCATCCGAATAATCGATTGCCAGCTTGCCAGTCATCCGGAAACGTAAGTAATCTTTTGGCAGCAGCATCGTTGTTGCCTGCTTAAATATTTCCGGCTGATTTTCTTTGACCCATAATAATTTGGGTAAAGTAAAACCTTCCAGGGGTTGGTTATGTGTAATCTCAACAAACCGCTTGCCCATCCTCGCCATGATCTCTTCACGTTGGGGAGTCGAACGCGTATCATTCCAAAGCATTGCCGGACGCAAGACGCGATTATTTTGATCCAGTAAAACCAACCCGTGCATCTGACCTGAATAACTCAGACCAATAATCTGTTCAGGAAGTATCTGATCTTTTAAAATGAGCCGGACGATCGCAACAGTTGTGGCGCTGACCCAATCTTCCGGGTCCTGTTCGGCATAGCCAGGTTTTGGCTGGCTGATCGGAAAATCCATCTGTTCTTGCGCAATCAAGTTGCCAGCTTTGGTGACTGCAGTGACCTTAACAGCGCTGGTGCCAAGATCAATGCCTAAGACACAATCAGTCATGGTGTCCCTCCTTCACATTTATTTGGGATTGTTTTGATCGAACTTTTTAAAATGTTCCGCTAAATATTTGGTCGTCAAACTCTGTGGGTCTTTAACCAAATCCCGTGGCCTACCTTTGGCAACGATGCGGCCGCCTTGATCCCCACCACGTGGTCCCATATCGATCAAATAGTCAGCGTTGGCCATTAAATCCAAATCATGGGTGATCATTAACACGGTTGCCCCTTGGTAAATCAATTGGGAGAAGACTTTTAACAATACGTGAACGTCGAGGGGATGTAAGCCGACTGTCGGTTCATCAAAGATAAACAGTGTGTCGTTTTGGCGACTCTTCATATGCGAAGTCAGCTTGAGCCGTTGTGCTTCACCACCAGAAAGGCTTGGTGTGGCTTCACCCAGATGTAGGTAGCCAAGACCCATTTGCTGAAGAACCTGCAAGGTTTTTAAAATCGACTCATCATCTTTAAAGAGGTCGATGGCGTGATCAACATCATAATCCAAAACATCAGCAATCGACTTGCCGTTCCACTTGATCTTCAAGATGTCTTGATTAAATCGTTTGCCGCGACAGGTTGGACAAGTTTCCACCATGTCCGGCAGATACTGGATATCCAAGGAAATTTCCCCAGTCCCGCCACAAGTTGGGCAGGCGCCTTGCTTATTATTGTAAGAAAAATAACTTGGCGTGTAATGATGCTTCTTCGCATCGGGTAATTGAGCAAACTTTTTTCGTAAATTGTCCATAATATTGGTGTATGTGGCTAGGGTTGACCGAGCGTTTTTGCCAACGGGTGTCGCATCCACGCTGACAATGTGTTTCATTTTATTCGGCTCGAATTTATCAATATAACTTGGTAACGTATGGCGGTGGAAGGTTGCTTTAAACGCATCCAATAGACCATCCAGCACCAAAGTCGTTTTCCCAGCACCCGAGAAACCAGTCACAGCGATTAAACGATTAATTGGAAAGTCCGCAGTGACGTTGTTCAAATTAAACCGATGATTAATCGTCAACGTAACTGATCCTTTGGCGAATACGTCAGCTGTAGACACTTCTCGAGTAATCAACTGTGCTTTTCCAGTTAAAAATGGTCCAATCAGTGAATGAGAACTTTGCCGAATTTGGGCAGGCGTTCCCTGATCAATGACTTCACCGCCATTAACGCCAGAGCCGGGACCGATTTCAATAATATAATCTGCAGCATTAATAATCGATGTTTCGTGGTCGACAACCACAAGTGAGTTGCCCTGCTCAACTAACTGATGGAAAATTTTAATTAATCCGGATACATTGTCAGGATGTAGACCAACTGAAGGTTCATCCAACACGTATAGCACACCGGTGGTTTGGGTTCTCAAAGTCCGCCCCAGCTGAATCCGTTGGAGTTCACCGGTTGATAATGAGGCACCAGCCCGATCCATGGTTAAATAATCCAGTCCAAGATCAAGCAACGGCTGAGTTTGGTTTAATAATTCTGTAGTGAGATTTTTCGCCAATTTTTGCATATTAGCTGGCAGCCATTTTTTGATTCGTTCCACAAATTCTGGCAGCTGGCCGATTGGCATATGACTGGCTTCGGCAATATTCATCCCATCAATTAACTGGCCCAAACGATTAGGGTTCATTCGAGTGCCATGACACATTGGGCAAGTGAAGAACCGGTAAAATCGATTGAGCCGTTTCAATGCAATTTCACTCTTGGTGGTGGCCATGCTGTCCTCGATGGCGTTATAGGCGTTCTCATAAAGGGCATTATCCATGTGAAAAACCCGGCCGTTCTTGCTTGGAATGTCGATGGCGTAATGTTTCTGTTCCCCGTGAAGAACCATTTGCTTTTCTTTGTCAGTCAATTGGTTGTACGGTACATCAATCCGGACACCGGCAGCTTGGGCAACAATCGGCATAAAATTACGTCCAGGTGTTCGCCAAGCTGCCACTGCGCCATCCCGAATGGTTTTGGTTTCATCGCCAATCAAGGTGTCCGGGTCAATTTGCTTGGTAATTCCCAGTCCTTGGCAAGTCGGGCAGGCCCCATCGGAATTAAAGGCAAAATCTTCTGCCCCAAACGCATGGAATTTCACGCCACAAGTTGGACAGGTAATCACACCCATTTGAGTCCCCATGACATCCATCGCTTCAGCAATTTTGATTGTTGGTGGAACCTGATGACCATTCGGACACTTGGGTGAGCCTAACCGCGAGTACATCAATCTGAGGACGTTGAAAATCTCAGTCATTGTCCCCACTGTCGAACGGGCGTCAGGAACTGTTGGTCGTTGACGCAGCGCCAAAGCGGACGGAATATGCGTGACAGAATCAACGTTGGCTCGGCCAACCTGACTAATCCGTCGCCGAGTGTAGGTTGCCAGTGAATCAAGATAACGGCGGGCACCTTCTGAATATAGGATTCCCATGGCCAGTGACGATTTCCCGGAACCCGACAAGCCCGAGATTGCGACAAATTTATGTAGAGGGATATTGACGTTAATATTCTTTAAGTTGTTCACTTTTCCACCGATGACTTCGATGTGATCTGGTAGTTTGGTTGTTGGCATGTGATGACTCCTTTCGAAAATGTGATTACGTTAATTGTAACGCAGAATGATTTCACCTCATCGTTAGAATCATAATCATGTAGTTGAAAACGTTTACGTGGTATTCTTGGGGGCGTAATCAAAAGTTTCTCAAGGAGGTTATATTATGGCAGATTTAACAAATAAAGTTGCAATTATCACTGGAGCCGCAAGTGGACTGGGAAAAGCATTTGCAAAGAATTTTGTTGACCATGGTGCAAAAGTCATTATTACTGATCTTAATGAAGAAAATGGCAAGAAGGTTCAACAAGAACTTGGAGAAAATAGTGTTTTCTTCAAGCAAGATGTATCCTCGGTTGACGATTGGAAACGAGTCGTCAGTGAAGGAGAATCAAAATTTGGCAACATTAATGTGCTCGTCAACAACGCAGGAATCGGCATCATGAAACCCATTGATGAAATTACACCAGAAGAATACGATAAGGTCATCAAAATCAATCAATACTCTGTCTTCTATGGTATGAAATATGTACTCCCATCCATGAGAAAAGCTGGATCCGGTTCAATTGTCAATATTTCGTCTATCGGAGGATTAGTCGCCATGCCAATCTCAATTGCATATGGTGCCAGCAAATATGCTGTTCGTGGAATGACAAAAGATGCCGCACTTGATCTGGTCGGTGATCATATTCGAGTCAATTCGGTTCACCCAGGGGTCGTCCAAACGCCAATCTTAAATGACATTCCAGACGAGCAGAACGAAGCAAGTCTAAAAGAAATTCCAATGGGCAGATTTGGTAAACCAGAAGAACTCGCAAACCTCGTTAACTTCCTGGCATCTGATGAAGCGAGTTACGTAACCGGGCAAGAATTTACTGCAGATGGTGGATATACAATGAAATAATAAAAAAATTCCAGCCAAATTGGCTGGAATTTTTATTTAGATTGTCTTTAATTTCCCTCTGAAATCATCCAGAGTCTTGTAACCTTTTTTATCCATGATTTCTTTTAATTCTTTAGAAATCCGTTCGAAAATTGGTGTACCTTCATACCCAAATGCCGTTCCGATTTGAACCAAATTAGCACCACAGAGGACATGTTCGAAAACATCCATCCCTGACTTAATACCGCCAGTCCCAATGATCGAAATCTCTGGGTTCAAACGCTGACGGAGTGCGCGGACGTTGGCCAATGCAGTTGGCTTGACGTAGTCGCCACCCAGACCGCCAAAACCGCCCTTTGGTTTGATAACAACTGATTCGGTTTCAGGATCAACCACCAGCCCATTACCAATTGAATTGATAACGTTGATGTAGGTAATTGGGAAGTCGTTTAGAACTTCAGCAATGCCGTTAAATTGGTTGAAATCAAAGTATGGTGGCAGCTTCAAGCCAAGTGGCTTCTTGAAGAATTTGAATGTTGACGTCAAAACGTCGCGAACAGCGTCAAAATCATAACCCACTTGAGATTTACCTTTAACGTTTGGGCATGAGAGGTTCAATTCAGTTAAGCCGCTGAATGAACTCTCTTGAACCTTCTTAAGCATCTCGATATTTTGATCGATTGATAAGCCGGCAATTGATAAAATGACCTGCTTGCCGTTTTTACCTTGGTTCTCTTCAGCAAATTTCAAATAATAATCAATACCATGGTTAGGCAATCCCATTGAATTAATGCTTCCAAGTGGTAAAGGCTTCATCCGTGGGCTTTCATTACCGGCCCGTTCTTCTGGAGTGGCACTCTTAGTCACACAGCCACCAGCCATTGAGTCCAATGTCTTGTTGAGTTCATCGGTGGTTGAGCAGCGAACGCCAGCAGCATTTAACAGTAAGTTATCGAATTGGTAATCGCCAATGTGTGAGGCGAGTGAGATATTATTTTGCATTTGCTTCCTCCCGTTTTGTCCAGTCCCAAGGGGCTTTGTGCCAAGTTGATAAACGTGAATATTCTTCATCTGAGAATTTATTTTCTTTATGGCCTTGTGCAATCAGGTCTGCATAACTGAGCAGTGGTACCAACTTCGTGTCGGCATCGGCGAAATTCTTGTCAGCGTCTGGAAGGCCGTATGTAAATACTGAAGCCACCCCAATCACGTTGACACCTTCGTTGCGAACCGCTTTGACGGCACCCAAGACGCTACCACCGGTTGAAATTAAATCATCAATCAAAACAACTTTGTCATCCTTGGTAATCCGACCTTCAATCTGCTTACCAGCGCCGTGATCCTTTGGTTTGGCCCGGACATAAATCAATGGCAGGTTCAAACGCTCTGCAACCCAGGCAGCATGTGGAATCCCGGCGGTTGCGACACCACCAATGACGGTAGCATCCGGATAATTTTCCTTGATATTTTCAGCCAAACCATCGGCAATCATATCTCTCAATGACGGAATGGAAATCGTTAATCTGAAATCGGTATAAATTGGTGATAGGATGCCACTGGCATACCTAAATGGCTTCTCAAGGTTGATACTGACAATTTGGTTATCAATCAGTGATTGAATAATTTGATTAGTTTGCATAATTCCATTCCTCCAACATTTTGTGATATGCGGCAACTGGGTCTTCGGCTCGAATAATTGGCCGACCGACTACTAAAGCGGAGCTGCCATATTCAGCAGCTTGCTTAGGGGTTGCGGTCCGTGACTGGTCATCCTTGGGGAAGTTGGCTGGTCGAATTCCAGGGGTAACATATAGGAAGTCATCACCAACTTGTTCCTTCAATGAACTGACTTCCAGTGGTGAGGTAATAACCCCATCGGCACCGGATCTTTTGGCTAATTTAGCGAGTGAAACCACTTGGTTAACCATGTCTAATTTACAGTTCTGTTCGTTTTCCAGAGCATCCTCAGTGATTGAAGTCAATTCCGTCACAGCGAGCAGTTTGGGCGTTGGAACACCAGCCTCTTCACTGCCGAGTTCCAAGCCTTCTTTGGCGGCGGCAATCATTTCCGAACCACCCAGTGCATGAACTGTTGTATAGGTAACGCCCATCCGACCGATTTGCATCATGCCCATCTTAACGGTGTTGGGAATATCTTGCAGCTTGAGATCCAAGAATATTTTGAAACCTTTGTTGAGCAGTTCCTTCACAATTTCAGGACCCTCTCCATAAAACAGCTCCATGCCGATTTTGACGGTCATGCCCTCGTCCGTTGGAAACTGGTCAATAATCTTGAACAAGCCTTCTCGATTCCAAACATCAAGTGATACAATTAACGGTCCTCGCATAATTACCCTCCTGGTTGATTGCATAAAAAGAGCCCGAGACTGCAGAATTCAGCACATCGCTGCACTAATCCCTGCAAAATCACGGACTCTTGGATTATTTTGTCGTCCGCTTTTGGCCTCTCTGAACCAAATTAAAGCTCTTTTATTTGTTTATAACTTTATCACGTTGGACCAGGTTGTTCAAGTGAAACTTAATGATCGTATTTGTTGAACATCAGGTGCACTCTGTGTATACTTCATGTATACGAAAGAAGGAAGTGATACCCATGTCAGTTAAAATTCGCAAAGTTGGCAATTCGAACACCTTAACTGTACCAAATGATATCAAACCAATTGCGCACGAGTTTGATGTTTTTCAGGGTAGAGATGGTGTAATTGTTTATGTCCCAAAGCATGACAATCCATTCCACAATGAAGCGTTCATAAAATCACACGATTTAAAACAACAAGAAGAATTTGGGGGTAAATTAGTTGGCAGAGAAATCCCCAAGGATTAGACCATATATCCCAAATCAGCAAGACATCATCTACATTGATTTCGATCCATCCGTCGGCCATGAAATTAGGAAACGACGACCTGCTCTGGTTTTAAGCAACCAAGGATACAGTCGAATGACTCACTTGGTAGTTGTTGCCCCAATAACCCATGCAGTGAACAACTCGTTACGTGAAAGTGGCTTTCTAATCAGAGTTAATAACGAAAAGATTGATGGGTTTGTGAATCCACTTCAATTTTTTACTTATGATTTTCAAAGTCGTCATGCAGAATTTGTGAGCCTACTTGATACACCCTCCTTTGTCCAAGCTAAGCAAACAATCACCGATATCCTTAATTAACCTCCTTGCATTCCCAGTACATCCATGTAATAATGTGAACAGCAAAAATAAAGAATGTCAGCGAGCATTCATTTGGAGGAACGAACATGGAAAATACAAACACACTTACGCACAGCCATACTTTTACGAAGAATCAGAAATGGGTAATTGCTTCTACCAGTTCTGGATTCGCGCTAGAAAATATGGATGTGCTATTTTTATCTTTTGCAATGAGTTCAATGATTGGCGAACTTCATCTCAGCGGTGGCGCTGCTGGATTGATTGGGTCGATCACGAACTTGGGAATGTTGTTTGGCGGCATTATGTTTGGCTTGATCGGTGACCGTTTCGGCCGGGTTAAAACATTTACCTACACGATCTTCATCTTTGCGTTTGCTACCGCAATGATGGCATTCGCCAATAACATCACCTTGATTTACATACTTCGATTCTTGGCAGGAATTGGTGCCGGTGGTGAATATGGTGTCGGCATTTCAATGATTGCCGAATCATTCCACAAGAATCAAATCGGCAAAATGACATCAGTTGCCGCAATTGGCGGTCAGATTGGTGCCATCTTGGCTGCCATCACCGCAGCAATCGTCATCCCACATTTGGGCTGGCACGCACTCTTCCTGGTTGGAATTGTCCCAGTTGTCTTAACTTACTTCGTTCGTCGACACTTGAGTGAAACCCAAGAATTCGTTGAAGCCAAGAAAGTTGAAGCAGAGAAGAAAGAATCAACTACCAGCGCCGTCTTCAAATACATGTTCAGTTCACCCAAATTAGCCTATCAAAGTTTTGCTTTGATGATCATGACCACAGTTCAAATTGCCGGCTACTTCGGCTTGATGAACTGGTTGCCAATCATCGTTCAAAAGCAACTCAATTTAAATGTTTCGGGATCATCACTATGGATGATTGCCACAATCGTCGGAATGAGTTTGGGGATGATGACGTTTGGCTCAATTCTTGATTACTTCGGACCACGTCGAGCATTTGGAATCTTCTTAATCGCTTCGGCTGCGATGGTCTTCACCATCACTTTAGCGCACAACACGATTTCACTGCTCATCATTGGTGCAATTGTTGGCTTCTTCTCAAACGGAATGTTTGGCGGTTACGGTGCGGTCATCAGCCGACTTTATCCAACTGAGATCCGTTCAACTGCCAATAACGTGATCGTTAACATTGGCCGTGCGGTTGGAGGCTTTTCATCAGTTGTCATCGGTATCCTGATGGATAACTACTCATTGACCGTCGTTATGGGCTTCCTGTCAGTTCTCTATGTCATCAGCTTCATCACAATGATTACATTGCCAGGACTGAAGAAAATGAGTTTAAAACGCGCATAATTTATTGATAATTTTCAAAGAGGTCGAGACAATACTACTTTGTCTGGACCTCTTTTTGAGCTCATTCATATTACCTAGCCATAACGTGGAATCATCGGCTGATCCCACTCACTTATTTATTCATTTGAATAAATACCTATATAGGCAGATAATGGTTATATAGACTCATTAAGGAGACCCTGCTGTGACAACTGAATTAGAGAAATGCCAGAATTGTGAATTATACGATGCCCACGATCCCTACTTCAAAAAACAAAAGGCAATTGCCAACCAATTCTTGCAGGAATACAACCGCACAGGTTATGCCGATTCAGCTGAACGATTCCAGTTACTACAAGATCATCTTGGCTCAATTGGCGGTGGCAGCGTTGTCACAAAAGACATTCCGGCAGGCGTTGTTGCAGTGGGTAATCCTTGTCATGTACTTCGAAAGGTAGGTCAAAAATAGTAATGGAAAAAATTATTGCGTTTGATATGGATGGAACGGTCGCCGAGACTTTCCCGGTTATCTTTGATTCATTTAGAAGGACTGTTCATGATTATACTGGCAAATGGATTAGCAACCAGGTCATCCTAGCCACTTTTGGAGCAAATGAAGTTGGGATGCTCAAGGAGCTGATTCCCGATTATTCCGACGAAGTGTTACAGAGTTTTCATGAAAACTATCGTCGTGCACATCTACAATTGCGCCACCCATTTGAAGGAATCGAAAAGCTCATCAAGGAGCTGCACGAGCGTGATGTGATCACCCCAATGATTACCGGTAAGGGTGAGCAGAGTCTTCAAGTTAGCCTGGATTCTTTGGGATTAACAGATTCCTTCTCCCCGGTTCTGTCCGGTTCTCCTGATGGTTCCATTAAGGCTAAGCAGTTCGGTGATGTGATCAAACAATTTGGCGTCACAAAAGAGGACATGGCATACATAGGCGATGCCCCAACCGACGTCGTTGCCTGCAATGAAGCTGGCATCAAGTGTTATTCCGCTGCTTGGTCAATTAATGCCAAGACAAAAGAGCTTGAGAAAATCAATCCGGATGAAATTTATACTTCGGTTGATCAGCTCAGAGAAAAATTAATTAACGACTAAAATTGGACTGTTTGAGGCCACGTGCTAAAGTGTACGTGGCCTTTATTTGTCTATATTATGATAAACTCTCTAATAATTCAGTACCAACTGGCGTATAATTTATGTCAATCAAACATTTTCATACAGAAAGGACTCGATGATTACATGAAAATTGAAGAAGGCTACATGCCCTTTCAAGGCTACAAAACTTATTATCGAATTGTCGGCGAAAAGACACCCGGCAAGGCACCGTTATTACTGATTCATGGAGGACCAGGCTCTTCTCATAACTATTTTGAATTACTGGATGACTATGCCGAGACCGGCCGCCAACTGATCATGTACGACCAAGTCGGCTGTGGCAAATCGTCGATTCCTGATGATGAATCCATTTATGTTAAGGAAACTTGGGCAGAAGAGTTGATCGCCCTCAGAAAATACCTTCACCTAGATGAAGTCCATATGCTGGGCCAATCATGGGGTGGGATGCTGGAAATGCTGTACCTCACCCATTACAGCCAAGAGGGCGTCAAAAGTGTCATGATCGACGGCTCTCCTTCATCCATCAAATTATGGATTGCTGAACAACATCGTCTCATCAAATATCTCAGCTATGAAGATCGACAAGCCATCGCGGAAGCTGAACGGACCGGTGATTTCAGTGGTCCCAAATATTTAGCCGCCAATGACCGTTACATGGAACGTTACTGTTGGGATGATCCAGATGAAAATTCACCGGAACCCCTTCGTCGCCCAACCAATGGTAAGAAAGCCAGCTTGATCGCAGAAGGCCCCAACGAATTTACGGAAAATGGGACGATTAGTGACTTTGACGTGACCGATGACTTGAAGAATATTCACGTGCCGGTCTTAGTAACAAATGGGACTGATGATCTTTGCACGCCACTGATTGCCAAAACCGTGTACGATCACATCCCCAATGCCAAGTGGCACCTATTTGCCAATAGCCGTCATCTGGCTCTATTGGATCAGCACGACGAATTTATTGGCGTGCTCGATCACTGGCTGAACGAGAATGATTAACGATGAAAATTATTATCTCACCCGCGAAGAAAATGATCGTGAACCAAGACGACTTTGATGTTCAAGGAATGCCGGTTTACCTCGATCAGTCAACTGAAATTTTACAGGCATTGCGACAGCTGGATTATGAGCAGTTAAAGAAACTCTGGCATGCCAGTGAGAAGCTGATTCAGGCAAGTTATGACCAGCTGCAACACATTGACCTGCAGCATCGACTAACACCGGCTATCCTGTGTTTTTCGGGCATTCAGTACCAGTATATGGCACCCGACCTGTTGAGTGAGGATGCATTGAAGTATCTGCAAAGTAATTTGCGCATTCTGTCTGGCTTTTATGGAGTTTTGAAGCCATTTGACGGCGTTGCCCCCTATCGCTTTGATATGGATACTCGCCTGGCAATTCCACCAGCCAAAAACATGTACGAATACTGGGGTGATCGAATCTACAAAACGCTTGTCAATGATGGTCCAATCATCAATCTGGCCTCCCAAGAGTATTCCAAAACGGTCACCAAGTTTCTGACGCCGAATGATCAATTCATTAACATCACTTTCGGCCATGTAGTTGATGGCCAAATCAAGACCCGGGCCACCTTTGCAAAAATGGCTCGAGGCGAAATGGTCCGGTTTATGGCAGAAAATCAGATTACCAGAGTTGCGGACTTAAAGACTTTTGACTCCCCAAATTATGAATTTTCGAAATCCGACTCGACTGATACGAATTTAGTATTTCTTCGAAAAAAATAATCTCACAATAAAAACGAGCGTCCAATATGGATGCTCGTTTTTATCTGCATTTAATTATTAAAGAATTTTGGTATCATTTCGCAATCCTTTGTGTAGCAATAATTTATTTGGTCGCATTTTGGGAATTAATATAGCCATTTTGATATTGATCTAATGAAGTTGAAACCACTTCATAGCCTGACAACGTCCCGGCTTGAACTAAATAACCGCTATCATCGAAGAAATCGCCCGTTGCTTTGGCGCTTCCAGAAAGACCACTTTCCGATTTACCTGTACCGCCGCCACCAATTGCAATCCCTTGCATTCGGGCGTGATCTAATACAGAATAGTTGCCTGAAACAAGAGCGCTATCCGTTACAACTGCATGATCACTAACATGAGCATCATCTTTAACGATTGCCAACTTTGAGATCTCCGCATTTCCAGACACAGTAGCGTGTCCATCAACGATTCCATAGTCCTCAACTTTTGCCTTGTTTGTCAGCTTGGAACTTCCTTCAACTAAAGCATGGCCTGATAAATGAACACCATCACTCACTGTGGCCTTATCGCGAACAACCACGTGACCCGTCATCACAACATGACCGTTAACTCGGGATTGCCCCAACACAGCACTGCCTTTGTATACCTTAACCGTTTTAGCAACTGATGCGGTATCAGCAACAAAACCACCCTGTTTCGTGTAATGGCCCTTAATTTTTCTGGTTGAGGTGGTTGGCCGTGTTGCTGGCGTCGCATTCTTCAATCGAATTTGATAAGGATAACGAGCCTTTGTATTGTATGGATGATTCATTTCGGCAAACTTTTCGCTATCAATGGAAAGCCCAAATGTATTATCGTCAATATCTTGAGTACTTGGCGTTGCAGCAACACTCAAATATATTTTGTCATTTACATTAATCTTGATCGATCTGGTTTGACCACTTTTAAATAGTGACGAATATTTTGCTGCTGACCCATCTTTGGGCTGAACGATCAATCTTGCACGCCAATCTGCTCCAGCCTTATGTGATAAGCCATTTAATTTTACAGCAACATAAGTACTAAATTGTCCCTTTTTAAAGTTCGGATGGAGTTGGATCACGTTAAAAGCATTTCCTTGCGGAGCTCGTTCATTTGGAACCTTATATGAAGTCACCGTTTTGGATACCTTATTCATTTGTGTGTAAAATTGCTGCCAATATAAGTTTCGATTCTTGAATAACTTCTGCAAGGCCGTTTGATACAAAGTCTTAGGAGAATAAGAATGTGTTGCTGAGCCTGCCCACTCAAGACTGGCAACTCGACTGGCAAAGTCACCAAAAAGCGTTTTTTGATTAACTTTAGGTGTATTGGCTCTCAATATTTGATAAAAGGTTTGATTTGGATTGCTCTTGTCGCCATTTGTTAATAGAACTTTCATCAAATCAGTTGGCATATCAAGGTGGTCCGGGTTATGTTGCAAGAACAGTAATAATGGCCAAGCTTCATAAAACGCACGTCCATTAACGGGGGTGAACATAGTTGCTCTAAGATACATTTCACTTAATGAAGTTCCTAAATGATTCCCTGAATTTCTGTAGATATCACTATATGCATATTCTTCCCGGAACCAGTTTGCGACAGCTTCATACCATGGACGCAAATAGTCACCGTCATTCCAACTATTATTACCTTGAGCAAACTGGACATCATGGCCAAATTCATGAGGAACGGCGGAACCCCACCAGTCTTTGTTAGGCGTTAAGGCAGCCACTTGGGCCACAAAGTATGGATAGGATTGTGAATCACGATCTGCATATGCCCAGCCTTGTTGCAGGTTCTTAAACCCAGTGTCAATTAGTAAAACATTGATTTTATATGGTTGTTGTTGACTGTATGGCTTATTAATTGCGTATACAGGTGGTGTCATTTTCATTTCACCAATATATACTTGCCAAATCTGTTCCATTAGGGTTCCGGCTTCCTTTAAATATGATGGGGTTACTTTAGTGGCATTATCAGAGTTACCCCAATAAAAGTTAAAATGAGTCGTTTCATAATGATTTGCATTATGTTGGTTGATCGTGGTATCACCCAGCTGAAAGGGCCGAACAGCTAAATCGCCAGTAACTTCGCTTGTCGACACACCGGAAACACTCGAGTCGCTTGCAAATGCTGGTCGAAACGTCGTAACAACCGCTAAAAGTGCAATTAAAGCAGTGATATACACCCACTTACAATCTTTAGTATATGTATGTTGATTATCGTCCATGAAAGTACCTCCTCAATTATTTATTTATTATTATAAAATGGTTAGGATATTAAGTAAACATTAATATTTGGTTAGATATTTGATGATGTGGCAACTATGCCTTGTGCAACTTCTCTTACAAGTGCTGTTAGCTTATTCCTGCGGTAACCATCTTCTCACAGAAATAATCTTACAAATTAAAATATAGTATAAAAAAGACGCCTACTATTGGTAGACGCTCAATTGTTCATCATTAAATTAAAGATCTCTAAACCCAATATCCTTCCGATAATAGAATCCAGACAAATCAAGTCGGCTAAGCTCGGCATATACCTTTGCCTGAGCACATTCGAGTGTCGATGCGTGATTATACAGAGTGAAAATTCGACCACCTGAACTGTACAGCTTACCCGCTTCTTCAGTCACTCCAGCATAGAACACGTTGCCAGGTAAGTCTTCCGGCAAGGCAATATGCTGCTTTGGTGAGGTTGGGTAACCAGGTGCAGAGACAACAACTCCCAAGTAAAATTCATCGGACTGCCACTGAACATCAGGCATTTTGCGGTTAATCAAGTCAGAAGTCATTTGATAGAAATCACTCTTAAGTTGTGGTAACAATACCTGCGTTTCAGGATCACCCAGTCGCAAGTTGTATTCAATCACTTTGGGCCCTTGCTTGGTAAGCATACAACCAATGTAAATGACTCCAGCAAATTCCAAGTCTTCCTTGGCAAGCCCAGCCATGGTTGGGTTGACAATTTGGTGAACAGTGGCGTCCAACACGTCTTGGGTGATATGTGGCACTGGCGAATAGGCACCCATGCCACCAGTATTAGGACCGGTCTCGCCTTCATAAATCTTTTTGTGATCCTGAGAAATCGGAAAGATGACTTTCTTGTCACCGCCTACAAATAACATCAGTGAGAACTCTTCGCCTTCAAGAAATTCCTCAATCAAGATTTCTCCAGATTTGTCTAATGCCGTTTTGATTGTCACATCCAGATCAGCGGCATCTTTGACGATGGTGACGCCCTTGCCGGCCGCCAAACCATTCTCTTTAACAACCAGTGGTAGCGACAATTCTTCAGCATAGCTCTTAGCTGCTGCAAAATCAGTAAAAGTTTGAAATTTAGCGGTTGGAATATTATTTCTGGCCATGAATCCTTTAGCAAAAGTTTTATCGCTTTCAAGCCGAGCAGCTGATTCATCAGGTCCGAACACTCGCAGTCGGGCAGCAATAAACGCATCGACAATCCCTTTGGAAAGTGGGACTTCTGGGCCGACAAACGTCAAATCAACAAGATGTTCTTTTGCAAATTCAACCAAACTGGGAAAATCCATCTCATCGATATCCACAGTATGAATATTGTCCTTCTTCATCCCCGGATTGCCTGGGGCACAATAAACATTTTCAACCTGTGGACTCTTTAACATTGTTGCTGCGATTGCATGTTCACGTGCACCGGAACCGATAACCAGAACATTTGCCATGATGAGATCTCCTTTTTTGGTCGTTATTTTTTCTATGTATGAAGGCTGGCGAGCAGCCTTGTTTTGCGTTTTTTCGTTTGTGGATTTAGTTTGTGGATTCGTTTTGATGACTTGATCACTTTGATAGCTTAGGCATCCTAGCCGAAACGTGCTCCGACGCAACTGATGCTAACTTCTAAGTGCACTTTGACTCAAACCCCAAGCCCGGGGTTTCAGCCAAAGTACCCTTAGAAACCGCATCACCCGTTGCTTGTCGCACTCTGCTTCTAATGTCTGAAATGTCTAACCCCTGTCATCACCATGGCAATTCCAAACTTATCAGCCATGGCAATTGAATCCTTATCCTTGATACTGCCACCTGGTTGGATAATTGCTTTGATATCATGCTTTGCTGCATATTCCACACAGTCATCCATTGGGAAGAAAGCATCCGATGCCATAATGGCATTTTCATAGCCGTCCTTCGGCATTGCCTTTTGGATGGCAATCTTGGCTGAGTCAATCCGGTTAGGTTGGCCCATGCCGACACCCAAAGTCTTCGTATCGGTGGTAACAACAACCGCATTACTCTTCACATGTTTGACAACGTGTTGGCCAAATTGCAATGCCTTCAATTGTTGTTCAGTTGGTTGAACTTTAGTCACAACTTTGAAGTCAGGGATTTGATCAATTTCGTGGTCACTTTCTTGAATGAGCATTCCGCCGCTAACAGTGATTTCTTCAAAACGGTCTGGTTCATCACGATGACTCAAATCAGCCTTGAGCAAACGAATATTCTTCTTTTTGGCAAGAATTTCAAATGCTTCATCAGTGTATGAAGGGGCAATGACGATTTCCAAGAAAATCTTATGCATCTTTTCGGCAGTTGCTGCATCGATCTCTCGGTTCACAGCAATAATGCCACCAAAGATTGACATTGGATCTGATTCATAGGCCTCATCCCAAGCCTTTTCAATTGTATCAGCGACACCGACACCACATGGATTCATGTGCTTCATGGCAATAACAGTTGGTTGGTCAAATTCAGCAACCATATTCAAGGCAGCGTTGGCATCCTTGATGTTGTTATATGACAACTCTTTACCATGAAGTTGGTTAGGAATAATTGATAATTTTGAAGGCAATGCTTTGCGATAGAAAGCAGCCTTTTGGTGACTGTTTTCGCCATAACGCAGTGATTGTTGCTTCTCGTATGTCAAAGTTAATTTTTCAGGGAACTCTTCGTCGGTCAAATAATTAGAAATCAAGGCATCGTAAGCTGCGGTGTGACGGAATACTTTGGCAGCCAAATGCTTTCTGAAATCAGCGTCATCTTTATGTTCTTTGAGAGCATCAATGACTGGTTGGTAGTCAGCAGGATCAACAACCGTCAGCACACCCGCAAAATTCTTTGCAGCAGCTCGAAGCATTGAAGGACCACCAATATCAATTTGTTCGATGGCTTCCGCTTGAGTTGTTTCTGGTTTTTCAATGGTCTGCTTGAATGGATACAGGTTAACTGCAACCAAATCAATTGGTGTAATGCCAGCATCTTTTAATTGTTTCATATGGTCTGGATCGTCACGTTTAGCAAGGATTCCGGCATGAATCTTTGGATGAAGGGTCTTAACTCGGCCATCCAGCATTTCTGGAAAACCGGTCACTTCTTCAACACCGGTAACTTCGACGCCGGCATCTTCCAGCGCTTTTTTAGTACCGCCGGTCGAAACGATTTCAAAATCCAAATCCTTTAATTGTTTAGCAAAATCAACCAAATTACTTTTATCAGAAACACTTAAAAGGGCTCTTCTAGACATTAAATTTCTCCTCTTTCTAATAATTGTTTGACAACGCTTGGATATAATACATGTTCAGTCGCGTGAATCCGCTGTTCAAGATCGCTCAACTTGTCGTCCTTATGAACTGGGACTTCTCGCTGGGCAATGATTTTTCCGGAATCAATTCCTGAATCAACCCAGTGGACCGTGACACCAGTGGTATCAACACCAGCTTCAAAGGCATCTTCAATCCCATGACGCCCAGGGAACTTCGGTAGCAGTGCTGGATGAATATTGATAATTTTGCCTTCATATTTCGCCAGCAATGTTGGTCCAATGATGCGCATATACCCTGCCAAAATAATGAAATCAATCTGCTCGTCTTCGAGTTTCTTGGCAATCACTGTCTCAGCAGCAGCCTTATCGGGATAATCTTTGAAATTAATCACAAAGGTTGGAACAGATTCTTTATGTGCCCGGTCAAGGACGTGAACATTTTTGTGATCACAAACCAACAGTTTAACGTTGAGTGGTAATTCTTCTTTTTTGAAAGATTCAGTCAACGCAGTGAAGTTGGTTCCCTCACCGGAGGCAAATATCGCTATGTTTTTTACGTCAGATTTCATTGCTGATCCTTTCGAATGATTACTTGTTTGTCACCAGAAATGAGCTTGCCGACTTGAGAAACGGTTTCCCCGGCAGCTTCCAATTGTTCTTGGACACTCGCGGCATCATCAGGATGGACCGCAATGACCATACCAAGGCCTAAGTTGAAAGTATGCTTCATATCATCGAATGACAAATTGCCAATTTCCTGCAAGTTGGTCATGATCGCCGGCACTTGCCAACTGCCATAATTGAATTCTGCGGAAAGATTGTCCGGTAAGATTCTGGCAACGTTCTCTGGCAAACCGCCACCTGTTATATGGGCGATTGAAACAATCTTTCCCTGTTCAATCAATGGGAGAACTGATTTGACATAGATCTTGGTTGGACGCAAAAGTTCATGTTTCAAATCAAGGTCACATCCTGAAAGCTGATCATTCAATGAATAGGAGTTCTGCTTAAACAAGATATCCCGAACCAAGCTGAATCCGTTGGAATGAAGGCCATTAGAAGCAAGTCCCAACAGCACATCGCCTTCTCGTAAGTTATCTGAGTTTAACAGCTTGGATTGATCGGCAATTCCAACCGCAAAACCGGCTAAATCGTAGTGACCATGGGTATACATATCAGGCATCTCGGCAGTTTCACCACCAACCAATTTGGCTTGAGCCTGTGAAACACCTTCAACGACACCAGATAAGATGTCCTTGGCCTTTTCATTATCCAAGTGGCCAACACCCAGATAATCCAAGAAGAACAGTGGTTTCGCGCCTTGTGCCAACACATCATTGACACACATTGCAACCAAATCAATCCCGATTGTTTTGTGAAGATTGGCTTTAATCGCAATCAGCAGTTTGGTTCCGACACCATCGGTGCCAGAAACCAGGACTGGGTTCTTGTAAGTCCCAAGTGATAAGGGAAACAAGCCACCGAAAGAACCAAGGTCACTATTCTTAGATAAATTCTTAATATCATCGACTAACTTGTAACCAGCGTTAATATCAACGCCGGCCTTTTTATAGGCGTCCATCCAAATTACCTCATCTCATTGATTGTAGTTGAGCTTGGTCACGATCGTACTCTTCTTCGTAATCATAAAGTGGTGTTGGGTATTTGCCGTCAAAGTATGCGACACAAAGACCTTTGTTAGGTGCATCAGTCTTCAAGTTAACAGAATCAACGACCCCTTGAACACTGAGGAAGCCCAATGAATCTGCACCGAAGATTTCACGCATTTGTTCGATCGTCTTATTGGCAGCGATTAATTCGCGGACATGTTGAATGTCAATCCCATAAAAGCATGGGTAACGCAGTGGTGGTGAAGCAATCCGAAGATGAACGGAAGCAGCGCCGGCGTCCTTCAACAATTTAACAATCCGGCGACTTGTCGTCCCACGAACAATTGAATCATCAACCAAGACTAGGTTCTTACCCCGAACCACACCCTTCACTGCGGAAAGCTTCATGTTAACGCCTTGTTCCCGAAGTGCTTGAGTTGGTTCGATGAAGGTTCTGGCAGAATACTGATTCTTTACCAGTCCCATTTCATAAGGTAAACCAGATTCTTCGGCGTAGCCCATTGCAGCGGACAGTGATGAATTGGGAACCCCAATGACCATGTCGGCATTTTCAACTGGCTGTTCTTGTGCCAATCTGGCACCCATCCGCTTTCTGGCGGAATGAACGTTAACTCCGTAAATATCAGAGTCGGGACGAGCAAAGTAGATGAATTCCATTGAGCAAATTGCTAACTGCGTATCATCAGTGTATTTATCAACCGTGATACCAGAAGCATCAATCTTGATCAGTTGACCCGGCTGAACATCAAATTTGAATTCAGCACCAACCGCGTCCAACGCACAGGTTTCACTGCAGACAACGTAAGCGCCGTTGGGCAGTTGGCCAACAACTAATGGTCGAAAACCATTTGGATCAAGAGCGGCATATAACCGGTCCTTAGTCATTACCAGGTAGGCAAAGCCACCTTTGATGATGTTCAGGGCTTCCTTCATTTGATCGTCCAAGTTATCCTCTTGGCTCAATCGAATCAAGTGCATCAAATTTTCTGTATCAGAACTTGAGTGATAAATCGCACCGCGATCTTCCAAATTCTTTCGAATTGAAATGGCGTTGGTCAAGTTTCCATTATGTGCAAGGGCAAATTGAGTATCACTAAAATTAAATGGCAGTGGCTGAATATTCTCCAGCAGATTGCTGCCGGCGGTTGAGTAACGAACGTGGCCGATTGCTGCTTGCCCAGTCATTTCATCAACGGCGCTTGGTGAATCAAAAACGTCGGTTAACAGGCCAAAGCCACGTTTGGTGGTCAAATGGCCATCATTATTAACGGTAATTCCAGCACCTTCTTGGCCACGGTGTTGAAGAGCAAATAGGCCGATGTAGGTCAGTTTAGCAGCGTCGGGAGTTCCCCAAACGCCAAAGATCCCACATTCTTCATTTAAACTTTTTACTTCAGACGGCATGGCAATGCCCCTTTCCAAATACCAAACGCTTTATCTACATCAAGATCAAAGTAACCATCGTTGGCTTGGACAAATAGGTGATTGTCATCGACTACCTTTCCAAGCTTTTGTGCGTCATTTCCAACTAATTGTTCAAATTCGGCTTGCTTTTCTTGTGGTACTGAAACAATGAATCGTGATTGACTTTCGGAGAAGAAGTCGGCGACGGTTAAGTCAGCGGTCAAATCAACTCCGAGTTGATTGCCAAATGTACTTTCGGCAATGGCTGTAATTAAACCACCTTCGGAAATATCATGAGCTGAGTTCAATAACTTTTGTTGAATAGCAGCAGTTACTAATTTTTGAATTTTAACTTCATAATCTAAATCAAAGTCGAAGAGCTTGCCGGAAATCTGACCGGTTTGCATCTTTTGAATTTGTGAACCATTGAAACCTGGTTCAGTCTTGCCGACAACGTAAACTACGTCGTCAGCGTGCTTAAAGTCTTGAGTTGTAATGTGATCCAAGCCCTTGATTAATCCAACCATGCCGACCATTGGAGTTGGGTAGATTGGAATATTATCGTATTCGTTATTCAATGAAACATTTCCGGAAATAACCGGTGCTTCAAACTTTTCACAAGCTTCTGTCATTCCCATAACTGCTTGATCCAATTCATAGAATTGATCAGGCTTTTCAGGGTTACCAAAGTTCAAGCAGTCGGTAATTCCCAGCGGAACAGCTCCTGATGCCACAATGTTTCGGGCTGCTTCAGCAACCGCCATAGCGCCGCCTTCTCGAGGGTTCAAGTAAAGGTAACGGCCATTCACATCCGTTGTGATTGCCAAGGCTTTGTCATAATGACGAACCCGGACAACGGCTGCATCTGAACCAGGTGCAACAATCGTATTAGTCTGAACTTGAGTATCGTATGTTTCATAGATACTTTCTTTGGAAGCAATTGTTAATTGGCTCAACATTTCTTTTAAAGTCTCGGTTGGATTGGTAATTTTTGGTTGATACTGGTTTGTATCGACATTCTTTAAATGTTCAGGCATTTCTGATTCACGGTGATAGACAGGTGCTTGTGATGCTAATGAATCAACTGGAACATCTGCAACCAATTTACCGTGATGCATGAGCTTGTAATTATGGCCTTCAGTCACATGACCAATGACAACTGCATTAACACCATGATCAGCGAAGACTTTTAATACTTCATCTTCGTGACCGGCTTTAACACATAAGAGCATCCGTTCTTGTGATTCGGAAAGCATCAGTTCAAAGGCGGACATGCCGGCTTCACGTTGAGGAACCAAATCAAGGTTCAGTTCCATTCCGTTACCACCAGCTTTAGAGCCCATTTCTGCAGAAGATGATACCAGTCCGGCGGCACCCATATCTTGGATACCGACTAAAGCGTCTGAGTGATTGTTGATCACGTCAAGGCAGGCTTCCATCACCAATTTTTCTTCAAATGGATCACCGACTTGAACGGCTGACCGTTGACTTTCATGTTCTGAATCGAATTGGAAAGAAGCAAATGAAGCACCGTTAATTCCATCACGACCGGTCTTATGGCCAACGTAGATAATACTGTTGCCAACTCCGGCAGCAGCCCCGACTTCAATCTTATCGAGATCCATCAGCCCAACTGACATTACATTAACCAGTGGATTGTGGGCATAGGCATCGTCGAATGCGGTGTCACCACCCACAGTTGGGATTCCGATACAGTTACCGTAAGCACTAATGCCGGCGACAATCTGTTGAATGAAGTACTTGTCAGCATCAGTCTTTGGTTCAGCAAATCTTAGGCTATCCATGCTGGCAATTGGTCGAGCACCCATTGAGAAGATGTCTCGTAAAATACCACCAACACCCGTAGTTGCGCCTTGGAAAGGTTCAACTGCAGAAGGATGGTTATGACTTTCGGCTTTGAACACAACGCCTTGGTTATCACCAATATCGATAATTCCGGCACCTTCACCAGGTCCTTTAACAACATGCTTGCCTTTAGTGAAGAACTTCTTGAGAACCGGTTTGGAATTCTTATATGAACAATGCTCGCTCCACATTCCGGAAAATAGCCCGACTTCGGTGTAATTAGGTAGCCGATGCAAAACGTCATCTTTAATCAAACCGTATTCGTGATCAGTTAAACCCATTGATTGGTATAACTTGTTGTCGCGAATTTGTTCCGGTGTCGCTTCAGTTGTTTGATCCATTACACTATTCATAGATTACCCCTCGACTTTTAATGTGATTAACGATCGACTGGAAGACTCCCTTCCCATCGTCTGAACCTAAAACTGCTTCAACAGCTCGTTCAGGATGAGGCATCATTCCAAGCACATTTCCTTGTTTATTAGTAATACCGGCAATGTTATCAACACTCCCGTTTGGATTGTTTTGATATTTGAAAACAATTTGGTCATTGGCAACCAAGTCCCGCAATGTTGCTTGGTCACAGTAGTAATTACCATCACCGTGGGCAATTGGTAAGTCGATCAATTGACCGGCTTTGTATTCGGAACTAAACATTGAGTGGTTATTATTAACAACCAATGGTTCAGTCTTGCAGATAAATTTAGCTGAAACATTCTTCTGCAGACTTCCTGGTAACAAGCCAGCCTCAGTCAGAATTTGAAATCCGTTGCAAATTCCCAGAACCGGTTTACCACTCTTCGCAAAATCCTGTAATGCAGGAATAATCGGCGAGAAGCGGGCAATGGCACCGCTTCGTAAGTAGTCACCATATGAGAAACCACCAGGAATCAGAACAGCGTCAAAACCGGCAAGTGAATCATGCTTGTAAGAAACCAGTTCAACATCTTCTTTGATGATATCTTTGATTGCATTGTAGAGATCCATTTCGCAGTTGGATCCTGGAAAAGCAAGGACAGCAAATTTCATTGGGCAGCCTCCGTTTCAACGATCTCGTAATGGTAATTTTCCATGTTGTAGTTGGCAAGCAGCTTGTCACAAATTTCGTTGATTTCAGCGTCAAGTTCAGCTTTTGTTTTGCCATCAGCAACAGTTAATTCAAAATATTTTCCTAATTTAACATCTTCCACATCGCTGTATCCCAGACGTTTCAATGCCTTATGAACAGCTTCGGCTTCCGGGTTTAGGATTGATTTTTTGTAGTTCACGTAAACTTTTGCAAGAGCCATTATTTAACATCCTCCACTTTTTCAAGGCGACCGAGAATTTCTTTATAGACTGGCACCAAAGCGCCCAAGCCTTTTCTAAAGACATCTTTATCAAGTGACTTCTTAGTATCGCGGTCAATCAAACGGCAGCTGTCTGGTGAAATTTCATCAGCTAAGATTAATTGGTTGTCGGAATCAATTCCGAATTCAACTTTGAAATCAACCAAGTCGACGTTCATTTCTGAAAAGATTTCTTTAAGGCGGTCGTTCACTTTAAGGGCAATGGCACGCATTTGATTCATTTGATCTTCAGTTGCAACGTTCAATGCTTCTGCTTGGAAATCATTAATGAATGGATCATCTAATTCATCACTCTTATAGAAGAATTCTTGAACCGGTTTGTCGAATTTCATTAAATGCTTAACAGCAAATTTCTTTTCAAAACTCCCAGAAGC
The DNA here is from genome assembly GCF_001434145.1 of Lentilactobacillus otakiensis DSM 19908 = JCM 15040. Classification (GTDB taxonomy): domain Bacteria; phylum Bacillota; class Bacilli; order Lactobacillales; family Lactobacillaceae; genus Lentilactobacillus; species Lentilactobacillus otakiensis. Next base: position 298,797 of record NZ_AZED01000011.1, read on the forward strand.
AAAGTTACGAACAACAGTTTCAAGTGGAATGATCTTAACGCGTTTAACGAGTTGATTGTTGGAATCAATTTGTTTGATGAAATGGTTCTTAATGCCATGGTTGGCAAGATCTTTGAAGATCAGAGCTGAAATTTCACAGTTGGTTTGGCCCTTACCTGCCATTTGAACCTTTTTCTTACCGTTAAAAGCAGTTACTTGATCCATGTAGTGAACCCACATCGTATCTGGATCGTTGGTCGTGTACATTTCCTTAGCTTTACCTTTATACAACAAATCTTTTTTCACAATTTCAGTCATTTTAGTTTTCTCCCTTTAGCATGTCTGTTGATTTCAGTAACTGGTCAATGTCGTCACCAACGACGGTAACGTGGCCCATCTTACGTTGTGGTCGAATCTCCGCCTTGCCGTAATCGTGGAAATGCCACTCAGGATGATCCTTAAGTAGATTACGGGCAAGCGTTAAATCAGTGCCTAATAGGTTACGCATCACTGCGGGCTTTTCTTGGACAATTTCTGGAATTGGCAGACCGCAGATACTTCTTATGTGAGCTTCAAATTGAGAGATGTTGCAGGCTTCGATCGTATAGTGACCGGAGTTATGTGGGCGGGGTGCCAGTTCGTTAACCATGACATCCTGATCATCGATGACAAATAGTTCGATTCCAAGGACCCCGTATAAATCAAGCCGGTTAGCAATTGTTTCAGCATACTGTTTAGCTTTGGCATGGACTGCCTTGGAAAACCTGCCTGGGGCAATTGTCGTGTGAAGAATGTGATTCTTGTGGCGATTTTCAACCAACGGGAAGGTAATAACCTTACCGTTAAGATCCCGAGTTACCATCACAGATGCTTCAGCGATGAAATCTTGACGGGCTTCCAAGATACATTCTGCTTTCGTGTAAAGTTCGGCTGCTTTGTCAATATCATCAGCAGAGTTGATATCCATCTGACCGTGACCATCGTAGCCGCCGGAAACCGTTTTGAGGATCGCTGGATAACCAACTGTTTCAATGGCCTTCTTCAGTGAAACCTCATCAGTAACTGCAGCGAATTTGGTTACTGGAATGCCACAATCTTTAATGAAGTTCTTTTCATTCAATCGGTGGCCTGTAATATGAAGTAAATTGACACCTTGTGGCAATTCCACGACTTTCTTAGCTTTTAAAAGTGAGTCCTCATCGACGTTTTCAAATTCATAGGTTAAAACATCACTCTGTTCGGCTAACTTCATTAAAGAATCAACGTCGTCATACTCGGCGACAATTTGGAAATCGGCAACTTGTCCAGCCGGCGCATGTGGTGTCGGGTCAAGAATCCCAACGTGGTATCCCATCGACTTGGCAATCAAGGCCATCATCTGGCCTAATTGACCGCCGCCAACAATCCCGATGGTAGCTGGTGGCAAAATCGTTTTAATCGAACTGCTGCTCACTGTTTTTGGCCTCCACTCTTTGAGTTTCTTTTAAATCAGCCAGCTTGTCAGCCACTGCTGAATCAGTCGTTCCTAAAATTTGAGCTGCCAGTAAAGCCGCGTTCTTGGCGCCGGCTTCACCGATACTGACGGTGGCAACTGGAGCTCCGAATGGCATTTGGACAATTGAGAGTAATGAGTCAACACCATTTAATGTTCGTGTTTTCATCGGTACCCCAATGACGGGAAGCGTCGTGTTTGCTGCAATCATTCCTGGTAAATGAGCAGCCCCACCAGCACCTGCAATGATGACTTTCAATCCCTTGTCACGGGCCGTCTTGCCAAATTCTTGAAGTTCATCCGGCATCCGATGAGCTGAGATAACATGCTTCTCATAAGGGATTCCAAGATTTTCAAGTTGTTCACAAGCCAGTTTCATCGTTGGCCAATCAGAAATTGATCCCATTGCCACACCGACAACGTTTGCCATTCCAACCACTCACCTTTTCAAATTTATTTAGTGTCTATAATATACTTGCCCTCGTGATGTAAGTCAACGTTAATGTTCGTGTTTAAAACGGTATATGACTCGTTTTACCAAAATTATTTAATTAATTTACGGATTTTGTGCATTTTCATAATCGATTGTTGACTTTTTTCAATAATGAGTCAGGTTCTTGGTTTGCTCGCTCGCCCAACTATGAGCCGGAAAATGTTATGATAAAGGTATTAAAATGTTTATTTGGAGGCACAATTATGGAATTCAGAACACTTGGTAAAACAGGCTTCAAGGTCAGCGAAGTCTCACTTGGTACTTGGCAGTTGGGTGGTAAATGGGGAACCCCATTCGATCCTAAAGATGCCCGCGACACACTTGAGGAAGCTTACGACCGTGGTGTCAACTTCTTTGATACCGCTGATGGTTATCAAGATGGCCAAAGCGAAAAAGCGGTGGGTGAATTCATCAAGAATCATCCTGATGTTCACTACACCACTAAAATTGGTCGTAAAGAAGTGCCGTTAGATATTAAGCACTTTGATCCAGCTCATCTTGACCGTTACGTTGATGAGTCACTTAAAAACATGGGTACCGATTCACTGGACATGGTTCTACTGCACTGCCCACCAATGATGAACTACTATATGCCAGAAACTTTCTTTGAAATGGACAAGCTCAAGAAAGCCGGCAAAATTCAAAACTATGGTGTTAGTGTTGAACGAGTTGAAGAAGGGATCAAAGCATTGAGCTATGATATTTCGACCGTTGAAATTATCTTCAACATGTTCCGTCTTCGTCCAGCTGATTTATTCTTCGATCTGGCCAAGAAGAACAATGTCGGCATCTTAGCCCGGGTTCCCTTGGCAAGCGGTTTGCTGACAGGAAAATACACGGCTGATACCAAATTTGCTCCAGAGGACCATCGAACGACCAATCGTCATGGCGAACAATTCGATAAAGGGGAAACTTTCTCCGGTGTCGATTACCTGACCGGTGTCAAAGCGGCCGATGAATTGAAGCAACGTTTGGGAACCGAGAACCTTGCCGGAATGGCATTGCGCTTCATCCTCATGTACGATGCCGTTTCTGCTGTCATCCCTGGTGCAAGCAATCCAACTCAAATTGAGCGCAACACAACTGCTGCTGAGTTGCCTGCATTCACAGATGAGCAGATGCAGATTGTCCGTGACGTATATGATAAATATATTAAGAATCCGGTTGAATATCTCTGGTAAAATCGAATTTAAACAAAAAAGTTCCGAGGCAATTTTGCTTCGGAACTTTTTTCATCTACTTATTCAATTAAAGCTATAAATTAATCTTCGTCGTCTTCCTCATCCAATCCTTCACGTGGCGTCTTGCCAAGTAAAGCTTGAAGAGTCGCAATGTTATGGTTGTTATCTCGTAACAAACCAACTAAATGTTGTGCTAAAACTGGCCGATCTTCTTTTTCTGCCAGCTTGATGGCCCGGGTCACAAACATGTTCTCGGTGTCATAATCATGTACCAGATCATTCACAATCCACTCTGCAGATTCATATTTGTTCTGGCCATTTTCTTCAAGCATGGCGTATTCACCAAACTCTTTTTGAGTACTTGGTGTCACCAATGCTTCATCAATCAAAACCGTGCCCAAGGCATCTTTTTGTGAATATGCCTGGCTCAGCAATTTACCAAACAAACCTTTAAGCTGTTCAGCCTGCATCCCCTTCACATACCACTTTGCCATCTGGAGCTTGTCTGATAAGACAACCAAATTGGCAACGATGTGGCCGGTCATCGCACCGGCAGTTGGGGTGTGATGATCGATATCTGCTTGTTTTACTTCTGCTTCAAATAATTTTCCTGGAGTTGCTGTTGTCATATTCTTCACCTATTTCACTTTCATTGATTGAACTTCATAGCCTAAATCGGTCACAGTGTCGGACAATTTATCGGCGGAAATCTTGTCGCCATCGAAGTCGGTTTTGACTTTGGCGGCGTTGAACAAGACTTTAACGTTTTCAACACCATCTTGTTTTTCCAATGCGCCTTGAATTTTTTGCATGCATGACGGGCATGACAATGCGTCTAATTGTAGAATTGCTTTACTCATAATAATGACCTCCATCTCTTTTACTGCTTTAATGATAAATCGTATTCACTGACAGATAATTGATCTGCGTCAAGTTTTGGCATCTTTGGTCGATAATTAATTAATCTCATCGCATTGAAAATGACGACCAGGATGCTGGCTTCGTGGACAAACATTCCACTCGCCATGTAAATGAAGCCGAAAATCAAGCCAACCAGCAATGCGGCAACCGTTCCAATAGCGATCACGATATTTTCCTTAGTGTTCATGACGGTCTTCTTGGATAAACCGTATGCATGAATTAATTCGTTAAATCCAGACGACATCAGAACAACATCAGAAGTTTCAACCGCAACATCGGTCCCGCTGCCCATGGCAATGCCGATATCGGCGGTAACCAGTGACGGACTATCGTTGATCCCATCACCAACGAAGGCAACTTTATGACCTTCCTGCTGGAACTGTTTCACATATTGGACCTTTTGTTCCGGCAACAGCTCCGCATGAACTTCATCAATGCCAATCTGTTCGGCCACGGCATTCGCCGTCTGCAGATTGTCTCCTGTCAGCATGACCGTTTTCTGGATGCCCAATGATTTGAGCTGCGCCAGGCTTTCTTTAACCCCTTGACGGATCACGTCCGAGATACCAAAGATTGCCTGCACTTGGCCGTTGAACGCAACGATCACGGTGGAACTACCCTGATTTTGAATCTGTTCCAAGTCAGCTTGCTGCTGTTTAGTCAGTGAAATCTGTTCGTCATTCATCATTCTCAAGTTACCAATCAACACTGGTTGGCCATCCGCGGTCGCTTTGACGCCACGGCCCTTAATAGTGTCGGCGCTGTTCACTTGAATATGATCAAAGCCGATCTGATGATCGTTGGTAAAACTGACCACCGCCTGAGCTAATGGATGATCGGACTGTTTTTCAATCGCAGCGGCAATTTGGAGTCCCAATTGATCGTTTGAATAATCCTTGATTGCAGTCACAGCCGTTTTACCTTCAGTTAAGGTTCCTGTCTTATCGAACACAAGAGTATCAACGTTGGCAAAGGTATTCATCACTTCGCCGCCTTTAATCAGGACGCCATTCTTGGCACCATTACCAATTCCAGCAACGTTTGAAACCGGCGCACCAATCACCAATGCCCCTGGGCAACCCAGTACCAGAACGGTAATGGCTAATCGGAAATCTTTAGTAATCAGTCCAACAACCAGGGCAATGATCAGAACTGCCGGGGTGTAATAAGTGGCAAATTTATCAATAAACTTTTCTGCTGGGGACTTAGTGTCCTGGGCATCCTCAACCAATTCAACGATCTTGCCAAAGGTGGTATCGTCGCCGACTTTGGTAGCTCGAACTTTTACCGTACCGTTGTCCAGGATCGTGCCGGAGTATACTTGGTCACCGGCTTGTTTGGTAACCAATTTGGATTCTCCAGTAATGCTGGCTTCATTAATGTGACCGGATCCATCGACAATTTCCCCATCAACCGGGATCTGACCGCCAGCTTTAACCAGTACCATGTCGTCAACATCGACAAAGTCGACGTCGGTTTCTTCAGTCTCGCCGTCCTCTCCAATCACGAGGGCAGTGGTTGGTGCCATTTCAGTCAAATCTTTGATTGAGTGACGCGTTTTTGCCAAGGTCTTATCTTCCAAAAAGGTTCCGAACAAGAATAGGAAGGTCACAATCGCTGATTCGTTATATTCACCGATAATGAAAGCCCCAATCACAGCAATACTAACCAGCAGTTCAATACTAATGGTTTTAAATCTTAATGCTGAAATTGCCCTGAGGATAATCGGGGTGCCGGAAATGATCGAAGCGACGATGAAGGAAACCGTGTAGATCAAGTCGCTGTTAATCACTTTGCCAAGCAGGCCCACCCCAATTAAAATGGCGGTTGCCAGTGTAATTTGATTTGTATGTTGATTAATGTATCGTTGAAATTTCATAATTTCCCGCTCCATTTCTTAATTGATGACTTAAGTATATGGGGAATGGGCTGGAAAAGAATTGACTTGGATCAAGTTTGAATTTTTCTTTTGCATTCCGCTCTTATATCAACCATAATTGAAGTAATAAGAGTAAGGGAGGATTCCAAAATGAAAATTATCGTGATTGGTGCGACCGGCCGAGTTGGTTCGAACGTTGTGGCAAAGCTCGCCAAAAGTCCCAAAGATGAGGTGTATGCAGGTGCCCGTCATCCAGAAAAGGTGCCAGCAGCTGACAACGTGACGCCCTTTAAAATTGACTTAACTGCCGATATGGATGACATCAAAGAAACATTGCCTGAGGCTGACGCCATTCTCTTCGTTGCCGGTTCTGGTGGCAAAGATTTGCTGAGAATCGATCTCCATGGTGCGGTTAAGGTCATGCAGGCAGCTGAAGAAAAAGAGATCAACCGCTTTGTCATGCTGAGCTCAAAGGGTTCATTGTCACCCGGTGAATTCGATGACTCACCACTGGAGAATTACTTGATTGCCAAATATTATGCCGATGAATGGCTGATGCACAATACTGATTTGGAATACACCATCCTCCAACCAACCGCTTTAGTCGAAAAGACCGGCTCTGGCAAGGTCACTTTAGGTGCGTACAGTACCAACGAAAACAGCATCGATAATGTTGCCGATGTCCTAATTGGCCTGGTTGAGAATCATGCAGGCATTAAAGAAGTGATTGAAATGAGCACTGGAAACGAGCCAATTCCAGATGCAATTAATGAACTTGATTAAGTGTTGAAAATATTTTGCAAAACAAAACGAGAACTGGGCAAAAAGAAAATTTTGTCCAGCACTCGTTTTGATTTCATATTCACTATATTAGAGTTTAAATGTCAACTGCCTGGTAAATGCATCAAATTCATATGCACCACGAATCAATGAACCATCTTGAACCGGGTGAAGATTTGTAGATACCTGAACTCTAAGATGTTTGGGTGTAACACCGGGTTCCGCAAAATTGATGATCACTTTTCCTTCGTCAAGATCATAAAGAGCGTTCTTGATTGGCGCAGTCTCAGACTTGATTTCAAGATCGCCGTTCTCACCGTGGATAAACAGTCTTCTGTGAAAGGCGTCTGTTGGAGTCACGACAATTGTACTGCCATCCACTTCAACTTCCCCACCGAATGACAACCACCCAGCTTGAGGATCAAAATGGACAAATTGCCCAGCTTCATGCATATACCCATAGAATGATTGGCCATAATCACCTGTATAAGGCTCAAAGTCCATCACATCAGGATTAGCCAAGTATCCCATTGATCCAAAACCGTCTGGGTTGATCGTTGTCAAAGCACTGGTCGAAGCAGCATAGCCCACTTTCAGCAGGTATAAATCATCTGAATGATGCTCTTTATAGCTCATCAGAAGTGGAATGGCATTTAAAGGCGAACCGTAGTGACCAAACAAGCGTCCCATTTCTTCACGTTTACCATATACCGCCGAATCAAAATATCGACGGGCAGCGCCGTTATAACCCCAGTTTGGAATTGATGGTGTATATGCTTTGACGGCATCGACAGTCTGCTTAGCTTTCCCCATGTCGCCAAAATAATCACACCACACATAGATTTCTTCTTGTCCTGTCGAATCCCAAGGCATTTCGCTACCATACGGGTACTTCAGGCTTGCCCAAATGGTATAACGCAAACGCATATATTCTTCGTAACTTTCGGCTTTTTCGTTCCAGCCTTCATACTCCAAATCTTTCAAAATCCACAGATGGGCACTTCCAACCATGAGGCCAAATTGTTCCAAATACATAAACTTATCTTTGGTCGCAAACTTGTGCATTGCCATCACAGTCTGGTAAGCGTGTTCCAAATACCACTGCCAGTCATGATTGGTGACCAACCCATCGTAATTTCTGGCTAAACGGTACATAATCCAATAGATTGTTGCTTGGTGAGGATAATTATATGCTCGCCAAGTTTCCTCAGATCGGGACTTGTCCCATGATGCCCAACTGTAAGGAGAATTTTCATCAGTGTAGTAAAGGCTTGCGCGGATAGAATAGTCTTCTTTATTCTGCAATTTGCCCCATAGAACATCATCAACGTACTCTTCCAGCAAATGAACCTGGTGCTTGTCTGGCATCAACAAATTCTTAGCTGCCATCAATAAGTTGGGCCCGGCGCCGACTTCATCGGATACGCCAGAAATAAACGTTCGCCGTTCACTCAAAACCTTCTGCTTGGCATCCCGGTCATAAGTCATAAATGCGTGCTTCCGTCCATACTTGTCATCATCTTCAAGCCACTGGTTTTTTACGTGAAAATCAGCTAATTTTTTAACCGCTGTGTTGGCAGCGTCCAACACAAAATAGTTAATCGTCTGGCGTGTGCCGTCTTGATATTGAATTAAGACATCTGCATAACCATAGTAATCGCCAGTACCAGCGAGCTTATATGAACCATCGCCGGCTTTATAGAGATCCAAAGCGTTGGCTGGTGAAACTTTAATCGAAGAAACTGGACTTTTTGAGTCAACCGTTAGATGGGCGGTTTCAGTTCCGTGAATTGTATAACCCGGAACACTGTCAACCACTGGCATGCCTAAGCGATGAAGTTCTTGTGGAACATCGGCCTGACTGTCAATGACTGTAAATCGAAGTGAGAACTCCTGACTGTCTCCTGGCTTTAAAATTAAGGACGTTGGCTTATTCCAATGTTTTTGATCGAACCAGTCGCTTTCAGCATATGCAAAAGAAAAAATTGTCCATTCATAAAAGCCTTCAAACGTGACTCTTCGAGGCGTCTTGTCATCATTCAATGGACGATAAGCTTCGAAATGGGCATTCTTTCCTGGCGTAACCAATAATGTCGGCTCATCCCCGCTTAAACGAGTGACTTGCACATAACCGGCATCATTTCCAATATATGGATCCGAAAAAACACAGTTTTGATGACTTTCATCCAAAGTGTTATCAGTCAGAATCTGATTAAAAACCAATGGAACACCTAACCCGCCTACTTCGTATTCTTCCTTAGTAGGATTCGTTAGTTTGATTGTAAATATCGTTTCAGTCCCATCTGTAGCAGTTTGCCACTCACGCGATACATCAAGCGGGCAATCCGTCAGATCCTCATCAAAAGCAGTCCGATAGGTATCCCAGGGATTAAAAATGGTTCTTAACGAAATGTTGATATCCCCAAGTTGGTAATAGCCTTTGCCATCACGCTTTTCTTTAGATTTACTCGTGCCAAAATCAAAATTGCCGTCACCATTTGTAACCGCAAGTTTAGTAAGAATCGCGTCATTATTAGTTGACTTTTCAAGTTCAAATCGTCTTTTCATTACTTTCTCCTTCATTCCAGGTTCAAAATATAAGTCAAATTTCACTACCAAGTTTCATCTCTAAAATTAAATCGTTGTTCATTAATGAAACATAGCATCATCCACCATGACATTTCTCATCGCAATTGTTCGTAGTTGATTATGTGTTCATGATAACGGTTACAAGACGTCAAGGAAACAGATAAAGCAATACATCTGGTAAACAAAACAGACATCTCTTAATACGCATAAGGAAACAATCGAGTCTTTTAGCTCATCAAAATATACAACGAGAAATGTTTCGTAACCTAACGTTTCCTAAGCCGAACTATGTCATCTTTAATTACATAGACCAATTCGCAAATTAAAGTTTTTTCAGATAAACCAGCTTCAAAATAAGTGGCTATATGTGTGGATTGTCACCGTTTCCATTTAGATAAGCTAGTCTCTAATTTTCTAACCAATTTCAAAAAATGCTGGACGTTTCAAAAAGATGATGTTAGAATTTATGACATTAAAAGAGAAGGAAGCGATGTTATGAATGCTGCAAATACTTCGTTCATGATTTTGTCCAGTATTTTGGTATTATTCATGACTCCCGGATTGGCATTTTTCTATGGGGGCCTGGTTTCAAAGCGAAACGTTGTTAACACGATGCTGTCAGTCTTTATTATGACTGGTGTGGCGATTGTTCTTTGGATCGTAATTGGTTATTCACTATCATTCTCAGGTGATATTAGTGGCGTTGTCGGCACCGTGAAGAATTTCTTCATGAATGGCATTGATCTCAGTTCACTGACGGCAACCAAGATTCCAACTGGGATTTTCGCAGTTTTTGAAATGATGTTTGCTATTATTACCCCTGCATTATTCGTTGGGGCTGTGGTTGGCCGAATTAAGTTCAACTTCTTATTGGTGTTCTTGATTCTCTGGTCAATCATCATTTACTATCCAATGGTTCATTTGGTTTGGAGCCCACATGGAATTCTTTATGGAATGGGTGTTCTTGACTTCGCCGGTGGAACGGTTGTTCATATTAACGCTGGTGTTACTGCATTTGTCTTGTCAGCCTTCTTGGGTAAACGAGTTAAATTTGGTGACATCCCCCACACCCACTACAATTTGCCTTGGGTACTGCTTGGCGCAACCATCTTGTGGATCGGCTGGTATGGCTTCAATGCTGGTTCAGCTTTGGGCGTTGATAACATCGCCGCTCAAGCAACCATCACGACCACCATGTCAACTGGTACTGCAATGGTTACTTGGATGATTCTCGACATGATCATCAACGGTAAACCAACCCTGGTCGGTGTTTGTACCGGTACCCTTTGTGGGTTGGTTGGAATCACACCTGCCTGTGGGTTTGTAACCATCGCCGGTTCGTTTTGGATCGGAATGTTCTCAACCTTCGCCAGTTACTTCTTCGTTAACTATTTGAAAGACCGGATTGGTGTTGATGATGCCTTGGATGCCTTTGGCTGTCACGGTGTCAGTGGGATCGTTGGTAGTATTGCAACTGGATTGTTTGCGACAAAAGCTGTTAACCCAATTGTTGCTCATAACGGCGCCTTCTATGGTGGCGGTTGGCATCAAATTACCGTTCAGATCATTGCCACACTCGCTACGATCATCTTCGTTACGATCGCTGCATCAATCATTATCAAATTACTGAGTTTGGTTATGCCAATGCGGGTTGATCGTAAAGAAGAAAAGCTCGGGCTGGACAAAGGTGAACACGGTGAGGAAGTTGACTACACCGTTGACATGAGCGACAACCTCGATGCTTACAGATCAGATTTGAACTTGTATTCGAAAGAATTTAGAGGACAACTTGGCGGACTGGACACCAATAAAGATCCTCATTTGCACTGAAATAAACATTCATAACGCACAATAAAATTTGAGCCCCGAATTCGATTGATGGAATTCGGGGCTCTTTTCATATTAAAATATTCAAATTTACTTCTTCAAAACATCCAGCATGGCGCCATTAAAGTCATCCAAATCATCAGGTGTTCGACTCGTAACCAGGTTACGGTCAACGACAACCGACTGATCCTTAACCCGAGCGCCTGCATAGTACAGGTCTGGGCGAACCGTCAGATAAGCAGTCATTGTCCGACCTGCTGTCAGTCCGGTTTGAATGAAGAGTTGTGGGCCGTGGCAAATCGCAAAAGTGGGTTTGTCATCAATCAAGAAGGTTTTAACAAAGTCGACAAACCGATCGTCTGCTCTCAATTGATCAGGTGAGAAGCCACCAGGAATCAGTAAACCATCAAAGTCATCGGGCTTAACATCACCAATTCCCTTATCAGCCTTCAATTCAGTCCCGTGCTTACCAACAATTTGATTGCCGGCAGCATTTTCAATCGTAACAACCTCATGACCTGCATTCTTAAGTGCCTCAACAGGTGAAGTGTATTCAATATCTTCTACGTCATTAGTGACGATTACTGCTACTTTACTCATCAAATTCATCCTTTCTTGTTCCAACATACTATCTACTTTATACTAGGTATCAAAATGATACAATAACGCACTTTGAGGTGCGTCAAAATTTGGAGGGATATGATGACCGATATTGTCAGAAAAGATGTTAAAGATCGTTTGAAAAATGGTGACTACAACTGCTCCAAGGAACTAACGTTATCGATGTTCAGTGGCAAATGGAAACTGGTTATCTTATTTTACCTGGGAACTGACGGTGCCTACCGGTTCAATGAACTGATGCGGTTGCTGCCCAAAGTCACTCACAAAGTGTTGACCAACCAGCTTCGAGAAATGGAAGAAGATGAGTTGATCACCCGCCATGTTGAATCAGGTCCACGGACAAAAGTGACATACGAAATCACGGCTCTCGGTCAATCTCTAATGCCGATTGCCAATCAAATGTATGAATGGGGAGAAAAACGCATTCAGGAACTCCAAGTCACGCCACAATTTAGTGTTAATGAAGAAGTTAGTCGGGAGGCCGCCAAATGACATACTCAAGAACCGAAGCAATCGAACTAGTGAATATGTGTATGATTTATAACGAACAGACCAAGGAGGTTCTGATCGAAGATAAAACCGACGTGGCATGGAAATTTGGTCACACCTTTCCTGGGGGTCACGTTGAAAAAGGTGAAAGCTTATATGATGGCATGGTTCGCGAAGTTTTGGAAGAAACTGGGCTAACCGTAAAGAACCTGGAGTCATGTGGAACTGTCGAATGGTTCAATGACAAACCAGCCTATCGTCGTGTGGGTTTTCTATACAGAACCAATGATTTTTCTGGCGAACTCAAGCAATCTGAAGAAGGTAAAAACTACTGGCTGCCACTCAAAGATTTGAATGAGCAAAACACCGCTGAAAGTTTTATGAAATTCCTCAAAATCTTCACTGATCCCCACACGGTTGATGCGACCTCGCCGGTTATGAATGGATCACTAACCATAATCCCCAAAAACGACCTCGGGGACAAATCGTAATATAATAAAGTTGTCATCCGAATCATTACCACGAGGAGGTGCAACATGAAAAATTATTTAATTATTTATAATGGCAATGCAGGTAAAAGTGATAATGAAACAATTGCCCAGCACGCCAAGGCTTTGTTGGAAAACAACGGTAAGACCGTCACACTCTCTAAGACCAAATCCCGTGACGATGCGGTCGAGCAGGCACAAAAGTCAACCGAGAAATATAATTGCCTCATCACAATTGGGGGTGATGGCTCTATCAATACCGCTTGCGAAGGCTTTCTAAAAGCGGGAAAATCAATTCCACTGGGCATTATTCCTGGCGGTACCATCAACAATTTTGCTCGAGCACTGAACATCCCACTCAATACTGATCAAGCCATTAATAACCTGCTGGATGGGACGCCGGCAGCCGTTGACCTGGGAGCTGTTGGTGAAACACCGATGGTCAGTAGTCTGACGCTTGGCCGTTTGGCGGACATCGCTCGAAACGTCAAGGATGATGAGAAGAAAAAGTTTGGTAAAATCGTTTATTTGATCAAGGGATTCAAGGAATTATTTACCAACCGTTCCTATAAGTTAAAAGTGACCGCCAACGACCGTTCAGAAGTCTTGCGGGCACAAATTCTCCTGATTACGACGACTAACTCCGTTGGCGGCTTCATTGCCTTTAACCCCGAGGCATCGTATGATGACGACACCCTCCACGTGTTTCTGTTAAAGAGCTTTACCCCAATGAAGTTGCTCACCTACTTGAGATATTTCATCACCGGCAATCTGAAAAATGCCAAAGGAGTACGTTACTTTAAAACTAAAACCGTTAAAATCGAAAACTTATCAAAACGTGATATTCAAGCAAGAATTGATGGGGATCCGGCAATGTCACTTCCAATTACGGTGGCAATTAAGAAAAACTTTTTGAATGTCATGGTACCCAAATCATCATAGTACGAAAAAATCGTCAACCACGAAATGTGATTGACGATTTTTAAAATCTATTTATCTTGTAATTATTCTTCTGGATCAACTGCAACCAATCCACCAGCAAGGTTACCCATGTTAGGCTTGTCGGTCTTAACGATCAACTGTTCGTTAACAAAGGCCATCTGACCGATGTGACTCATTTCACGGCCGTAACCTGAAAGTTTAACACCACCGAATGGTAACTCAGGTAATGTTGACATAAAGTTGTTAACAAATACCATGCCAGTTTCGATTTGTGATGCAACTTCGGCACCGTGATCAGCATCGCCGGCAAAGACGATTCCGCCAAGTCCATAAGGGTTGTCGTTAGCAAGATCAATTGCTTCTTGCTCACTGTGAACCTTGTAAACAGCAGCGATTGGGCCAAACATTTCTTCGCTGTATGCTGGGTTATCTTTAGAAATATCAGTCAAAATTGTTGGCATGAAGAATTGACCTGGTAAGTCGATGTGTTCATTACCATAAACAACTTTGGCACCAGCGGCGATCGCGTCGTCCAATTGCTTTTGAAGTTTGTTCTTTGATTTCTCAGTATTCATTGGAGCTAAAGTAGTCTTAGGGTCCATTGGATCGCCAGGCTTCAAAGCAGCAAACTTCTTCTTCAAATTATCAACGAATTCATCGTAAACATTGTCCATGACGATGAATCGCTTGGATGAAGTACATACTTGGCCGTCATTGTAAATCCGTGCACGCCATGCAATATCGTTGACGTCATCCATATTAGCATCACCCAATACGATGAATGGATCCATACCGCCAAGTTCCATTGTGTTCTTCTTGAGTGCTTTACCAGCAGCTCCGGCAACGGCTGTACCGCCACGTTCAGAACCAGTTAAAGCGACACCTTGAACACGAGGATCATCAATTGCTTCAGTAACCTGATCGTATGAAAGGAAGAGGTTGGTCAATGCGCCTTTTGGTGCGCCAGCTTCAGCAACCACGTCAGCAAACATTTTAGCTGAAGTTGGTGTATTGGCAGCGTGCTTTAAGATCATTGGGTTTCCTACCATGAAGTTAGGTGCAAATACACGCATAATTTGATAGTAAGGGAAGTTCCATGGTTCAACCATCATGACAACACCAGTTGCGTGATGTTGAATTTCAGCATCACCGGTTGCGATGGTATCGATCTTTTCGGGCTTCAATAAATCTTCACCATGATCTGCGAACCAATCGGCGATGATGGCAACAAGCTCAACTTCACCTTTTGATTCGCCAATCAATTTACCCATGTCGACCGTGCAGGCCTCAGCTAATTCATCTGAGTGCTCACGCAACTTTGCGGCAACATTGTGAAGGATCTTAGCTCTCTCAGAAATATCTTGTTTCTTCATTGATTCATATAAATCGTGACCAGTTGCCAATGCAGACTGCAACTCATCCTCGGTAGCAAATGGATACTCCTTTACAACTTCATTGTTGTAAGGATTAACTGTACGATATGCCATTATATAACCTCCTAAAATTTGGATAAATCTGCAACGTCATAAATCAAACAGACATTTCAACATCCAAATATAGAATATCATGTCATGAAAACAGTTACAACCAAATGCATTGTGATTTTCAAAATGGTTAATCAGGTCAATAGTGTATATGTGTGTCTTATGAAAACTACTTATATTTCACAAGAGCATAATTAAGCTTCAGCCGGATCCCTCTTAGTATCTTTGATCATAAATACCAAGAAGATGGCAATAATTTCCAAGATAAGAAAAGTAAGGAAGACAGCGTTAAAGTTACGATTACCTAGAACAACTGTCGCAATCACAATCGCCGTTGACCCCATAATTTGTCGAATCGTGGCAATAATTGAGGACCCATGAGGGATCAAATCATTGGTTAACGAGTTCGCACCCAACGTCGTCGCCGGCATCATTGCAAATGCATTTCCGGACTCAATAATGATTGAGCAAATAACGGCAATCCAGATACTTTTAAGGCCGGACAATACTAACAATGCAGCCCATCCTACGATGAATAAGCCAAAGCCAATCATGATGACCGGCTTAAAACCAATTCGGTCAGCTAAACGACCGCTACGCCGGTTGAGCCATGACAGAATTGCCGCAGCCGGAACCAGTGATAATCCTGACCACAGAGGAGTTAACCCCAGCACTTGTTGATAATACAAAGGCATAATAATTGTGACTGTAATCAATGACATGTATGACAGTGAAGTCAGTGCAACCCCTAGGTCAAAGTTAGTAATTGAAAGAATGTCCAGTCGTAGCAATGGTTGTGGCATTTTCAACTGACGACGAACAAACAGAGTCAAAAGAATGAGCGACACAATCAGAATTCCCCAGTTGAAGTAACTGGTAGCCGTCATATGCGAGATCTCATTGATAAAGTACAGCAAGCCAATGATCCCAAGCGACATGAAAACAGAAATAAAGTCGAATCGGGTCGACTCAATCTTCAGTGGACTAATAACAGTCTTGAGTGCAAGCAAAAAGACCACAGTCAACGTAATCAGGAAAAACGCAAAAATTGCTTCCCAAGGAAAGAACTGCAACAGGACACCAGAGATAATTGGTCCAACCGCTAGAGCAGATCCCATAACTAATCCGACAGTCCCCATGACAGACCCACGGTGATCAGCTGGAGTGATCTCAAGAATGATTGACTGATAAGATGGGAATAAAACACCCACACTGAATCCTTCCATCAGGCGTCCAAGCATCATTATCAGAAAATTAGGTGCCCAAATAATAATCAGTGTTCCGACAACGAAGTTCACCAATAGTGACAAATATAATGGCTTAAACTTAAAATTCTTCATCAACCAGGGTGACAATGGCATAACCACCGACATGATCAACATGAACCCTGTAGTTAGCCAAGCAATGGTACTCGCTGGTAAATTAAAATACTTCATAAATGTCGGATAAGCCGTCGACAATGACGACTGACTAATCGACATAGTAAATGTTCCAAGCAGTAAAGTGGCAACAAACCATTTCCGGCTTTTCTCTGTTAATTCCAAGATGAGTTCCCCCCTATATATACATTTACGAAAACAGGATCGGAAATAAGATTTCCGATCCTGTTTTTGATTACGAACACTTAATTCTTGTACAACAGTAGTTTGTTGATAATTTTAACGCACAGTCATAACTGAGATCGGAGCATACTTAGACATATATGCAGCTTGTGAGCCAAAGTATTTCCGAACGCCAGTTTTAGAAAGCGAACCGATAATTAACAAATCAGCATTGGTAGCAGGGATAACCTGTTTAACGATGGTCTCACCAGGATCTCCCTCATCAATAATCGTATCAACTTCCTTAACACCTGCACGCAAAGCTAATTGGCGATATTCCTCAATATGCTTTGCAAGTGCAGAACGTTCACCATGAACAAAATCCTTATTCAATGCTTGAAACACGTTAACCTTATCGTCTTCCAAAATTGAAGTAATGAATAAATGAGCATCTGATTGGCGAGCTTGTGAAATCGCATAACGGAATGCTAATTGTGCATCAGGTGAATCATCAACACCAACTAAAATTCTATGAAATCTTGTATGTGGAGTATTATCATTTTGCATCTAATCTGACCCTCCTTCTGACTATATCTTACTCTTTATCCTTTTTACTTTCATCATAATGCTCAGCAGTTGTTTCGAAACGTTGAGGCATCTTGTTTCTGCTTGAGAACATGTCATACATGGTCCAGAGAAGCAAAGCAACAATTGCAACGATAATTACATAAGCAATGGTATGAGCAAGTGAAACTTGGCCTGCAGAAGGATTATCACCAAAGAAACTTGTAATGTTGTCAGGAAGTCCCTTCATGTTAAGGAATGTCAAAGCCAATACTGAGATCCAGCCAAGTACCTTAACCCAAAGTGTGTTCTTGAAACGATCTCCCATTTCTTTAGCATTATCGGTCATCATCAGCAATGGAAGCATTGAGAATGGTAAAGCGAATGCCAGGAAGACCTGAGAGTTATTCATTAACGTGTTCAACGCCTCATGTTGCCTAATTGGTGATTCACCACTTGTCATAGCAACACAAATCAGAACAGGGATAACAGAAATCAAACGAGTAACCAAACGACGAAGCCATAATGGCATCTTCATGTGGATGAAACCTTCCATAATAACTTGACCAGTTAAAGTACCAGTAATAGTTGAATTTTGACCTGATGCCAGTAAAGCAACAGCAAACAAAATTGAAAGAATTCCTGATTTGGCAACTGCAATTAAGATACCGTTACTCAACATTGAAGTGTTTGACAAAGCGTCAAACAATCCGAAGAATGATGGATCCTTAACAGCACCAGTCTTGAACACAGCAACACCCATAACTAACAGAAGTGAGTTGATAACCCATGCGAATGACAACTGGATGTTTGAATCCCAAGTTGAAAAACGAACAGTACGTGCAACATCTTCTTGATCATTGTGGTCAACTTTACGAGTTTGAGAAATTGCTGAATGCAGGTACAAGTTATGGGGCATAACAGTAGCACCAATGATACCTAAGGCACCGGTTAATGGTGTATCACCGTTAACGTGGTGTGCACTGGAGAAAGTTTCACCAGTAGGAATCAAGCCCTTGAACATTGCACCAAAGTTTGGTTCTGACAAAGCGACTTCATAAATGAAGACGAACAGAATTACCAGGATCAAGCAGACAACGATGGCTTCAATTTTTCTAAAACCAACTTTAGTCAATAATAGCAGAAGTAAGACATCAAATACGGTAATAAATACGGCATACACTAGTGGAATATGGAACAGAAGATAAAGGGCAATCGCGGCACCAATAACTTCCGCAATATCGGTCGCCATAATAGCTAACTCGGTTAAGATCCATAACACAATTCCAAGTGTTTTACTGGTTCTGGCACGAATTGCTTGTGCTAAATCCATCTGAGACACAATACCCAGTTTAGCCGCCATATATTGCAATAACATGGCAATTAAACTCGATAGTAAGATAACAGACATTAATAGGTATTCAAAATTTTGACCACCAGTAATTGAAGTTGACCAGTTACCTGGATCCATGTATCCAACGGCAACTAATGCACCAGGTCCTGAATACATAAATAGTGTTTTCCAGAATCCGCGTCCCTTTGGAACTTCAATTGTTCCATTAATTTCTTCCAACGAAGGACCATTTGCATAATGAATCAAATGCTGCTTCTTTGGTTGTTTTTCCTTTGGCATCAAAGTACCTCCTTATGTTT
Source organism: Lentilactobacillus otakiensis DSM 19908 = JCM 15040 (assembly GCF_001434145.1). Classification (GTDB taxonomy): domain Bacteria; phylum Bacillota; class Bacilli; order Lactobacillales; family Lactobacillaceae; genus Lentilactobacillus; species Lentilactobacillus otakiensis. The sequence goes on from NZ_AZED01000011.1 coordinate 317,720, forward strand.
TGTACAAAGCTTATTCTAGCATAGTTTTTACCGTTGTAAATCTATATTTTTGGCAAACCTAACTTTGATTTTATAAGTGATAGATAAGGAGTTTTGGCATAGCAAGGAAGAAAACGGTTACCGTTATTTCTCATTTTTTTCACGAATTATATTGAGTTGAGCCATAAATGTCGCAATGGTCTCCAAGTCAGTTTTGGAATAGTCATCAGCAAATTTAGCCAGTTGAGCTTCTTCTCGTTCATGATAATCAGAATGAATTTGGTTGATTATCTGACCGGTTGTCGTTAGTTTTACAAAGGTATCTTTTTTATTATTAGATTGATGAAATTTTTCCACAAGTCCTTTGGCTGCAAGCTTATTAACAATTTTGGAAACTGCCCCTTGCGTCAATGCGACTTGGTCGACAATCGCAGAGATTTTCACACCATTATCTCTGGCTGCAGCCCGCATGATGTGAAGATCACTGATTGTTAAACTGGTGACGACATCGGCATCAAGTTGATCGTTATGTTTGATTGCGTCCAAGATAGAAGCATCGACATCATGACTTCTGAAAGCTTCTAATTGTTCTTTGATGAGTTCAATTGAATTTTTCTTTTTCATTTTAAATTCCTCGGAATACATATTGGCACTTTAGTGCATCTGTTTATACTAATTGTATTCCTCGGAATACATTTTGAAAAGTAAAATAACACTAACTTGAAAAGAGGTATTTATATGAACTATGTACTTGTATTCGATCATCCTTACATGCTGACAGCCCGTCATAGTAGTGAACCCCACAACCAAAGTTACAGTGTTGCGGTTGCTCAACAATTGAATATTTACCGGCGCAAGGCCACACTGTTGACGTAATCGATTTGAATCGGGATGGGTTTGATCCGGTCATGCATGCAGAAGACGAATCCGCGAATAAACATCAAGCTGACTTGGACCAGATTCAGAAATATCTGTGATCTTTATCCGATAGACATATAATGATTGTTGGGGGGGTGACGTGATGAGATCATTGCTTAAAGAAATCAATTTAACACTAATTTCAACCGTGTTTATGAGCAGCTGGCTAGCCATTATGCCCTCGGCTGCTACTCCCCCACTTGGAACCCACATCAAACTGAGCGCTATCCCTAATACCTGCGACCTCGGTGGTATTCGGGCAAAAAATGGGCAAAGGATTCGTTCGGGTCGACTCATTCGATCGGCAGCCCTCACCAAACTCAGTCATCATGATAAATGGGTCTTGAATAAACAGCACCATGTCAAAGTTGTTTTGGATTTTCGTTCCATTGGCGAAATCCATCAAGCTCCTGATAAAAAGCTGACTGGCAGTCACTATCACCGGTTAAGTGTGATGTCTGATCCAAATTTTGGGGTCCACACCACCTCGCAATATGCCGCCCAGTTAGCGGCGAAACAGCCGAATAACATGGAATTATTTTATCAAAAGATGGTTCTTCAATCCCACAGTGTCAAAGCTTACAGGGCAATGTTCAACTATTTGCTCAAGCAAAAATCTGGTGCCGTCCTATATCACTGCACCTATGGTAAAGACCGCACTGGGATTGCGACCATGTTAATCCTGTCGAGTCTGGGAATTCCAAAAGCCACAATCATGAAGAACTATCTCGCTTCGAATAAATATTTGAAAGCAACGACCACAAAAGAATACAAACAAATGAAGCATTATACCCACAATCGCAAAGTATTGGTGAATCTCAAGCGATCCAAAACCGCCCATGCGGCATATCTTAATGCCGCCTATGCCGCCGTTTATCATCGCTCAGGGTCGATGAAACATTATCTCAGCCATGAAATGAGGCTGTCGAAACACGATGTTCAGTTGCTTCGGCAAATGTATCTGACAAAATAAAATCAGCCTCAAAGGCAAAAACGTCTTTGAAGCTGATTCTTATTTAAAATATATTATTTAAATCCCTGAACCGTAAAATACCAATGTACCTTATCTCCCGGTTTAATCAACTTATCCCCGGCAGATTTATCAACATATTTGCCATTCACCGAATACATCCAACCGCTGCCGACTTTAATGTCATTTTCCTTTAAGCCATTAATGGCACTGACATAAATAGCCGGGCTGCTGGTGTAGGTAATCTTTAGATTTGTCTGTTGCAACAGCGTAAACGCAGTGGTCTTCTTCGTAATGTGCAAATTACCAGAATAGAACAACTTTTTATATCCAGAAACTTTTAAGTAGGCCTTACCAGTATATTTGGGTGAGGCTTTTTGCTTTGCCTGAGCTTTCTTCGAACTGTGCCTGGGCGTGACGCTTGATGTCTGCTTGGCACTTGAAACCGGGTGGGTGCCCGCCGACTTTTTGTGAGAACTGCTGGTTGCTGAAGGGCTTGCAGTATTGAGACTTTTGGCCCTTTTGTTAGCGGTCGGCTGGTGTGATTGTGACTTCTTAGTCGTCGACTTTTTAGTCTTCGGCTTCTGACTTGATGCCGTTGAGCTTGTTGTGACTTTAGGCTGGCTCCCCGAATCCATTTTGGCAACTTTCTCAGTTCGGGCATGTTGCTGTGCACGATTGGCGACAACCTCTCGGACGCCGAACGCCAATCCCAACACCAAAATAACCCCAATGACAATTCCAATTGCTTTTTTCATAAACTCATCCTTTAATCTTAGTTAATTGAATAAACTGAGCGGTGTTTCAAGGCTTGGCGATATGCGGCATTTGCCAAATGAACCTGCCCGACACCCAAAGTTTGGGTTGTGGCACCTTTGATTGAACCGGTTGAACGTACATACCCTAACATGGCACGCATTGGAGAAGTGGTCTGACCAGACTTAAAGTAACCATTGACCAATTTAACCGTATTCTGCTTGGTTGAAAATGCAATGATTGCTTCGGCCGTTGAGTTAGCATTCGGGAACGTTTTGCCTTTGTACGCATAACCAAAGGCCCCACTTGGATAAACGGCATCTTTCAGGTAGGCCTGACCCTTAGCGATTGCCGAAGTCACGGTGGCACTCGTCGACTTACTACGAGCAAGTGCCGTCACTGCCATCGCAGTCGTATCGCTATCGGCGTTGGCAACCTGGTTATCATAAGCCCAACCGTTGTTGCTTAATTGGTTTTTAACGATGGCACTGCTTAAACTGGTTTTTGAGAATTTCGCGTTGCCCGGTCGCTTGTATGAGCCGGTTGATAAAGCAATTAATGCCTGACTTTGGACATTCACTGTTTGCTTAATCATTGAACGATGGTACAAAGCGCTCACCAGGTTCAAAGTCGTTTTGGCACCTGTCTGATGTAACTTCTGGGGATTCAAACCAACTGCCCTGGTAGCAATGACTGCCGTAGCGAGATCGGCCGGCGTGCTCTTACGATTCAATACAAGGCTGTTGGCGACCTTTGTCCGCTGTGCCTTGGTAAACTTATAGCCCAATCCCTTCAGTCCCAACAAGAAGTCTGAGTAGCCATAAACTGCCCCGCTGGTTGGATAAGTCTTCTTACTAAATATGTAACTTGTTTTACCGGAGAAGCCGGTCCGGTTCTTCGCCAACATCTTTTTGGCATAACTATAACTAGCCTTAGTCTTTGATTTTTGATAAGCAGTCGAAGCAGTTTTAACACTTGCAGCATGGACTGTTGTCAGTGGCGCAGCTGCTCCAGCTAATAATAGGCCGGTCACTGATAAAGTAATGACTTTCTTCATTGATTTCATAATTTAATCCATCCTTTGATTTTATTTTGTTGGCAAGAAATTGTATTTTCGATCCAATCGCATAAATAATTTTCCCCATGAACGATAAAGCAATCCGATTAAAACCACATTGGAAATGGCGTGGCTCAGATCGAACAAAAAACTGCTGACAAACGCGAGGATAAAGCTTTTGGGTGTGATCGGCGATACATAAGCCAAGGCGTACCACAGGTCCATGATCCAACCGAAGAAGAAGCCCCAAAGGCCAGCAAAAATAATCATAAACACTAAACTTTTTCGCAGCTTGGTCATCCCAATAAAGCCAGCGCTCAACCCCATCAGCCCCCAAGCAAACATTTGCCACGGTGTCCATGGGCCTTGGCCCAGAAACATGTTGGAAACTAATGCAGTCGTTGCACCGGTCACAAATCCCAACTCCGGTCCAAGGGAAATGCCGCCAAGAATAATCACAAAGCTGGCTGCCTGAACCCCAGGGATTGAGGCAAATGGCACTCGGCCAATCACTGCTAAGGCAACTAAAATGGCAACAAACATCATCGTCTGAGTCGTCAGCGGCTGCGTTTCAAATCGCCAGTATGCCGGCAGAATGCTGCACAGCAAGATCATGAAGCTAAAAAGCAAATAGTGTTTATTGCGCAGGAGCATCATGAGCATCAAGAATACCGCAATCAAAATAAAGACGAGCATTAAGCGACTCAAATATACCGCCTTTGATTTATTGAACATCTGGACTCGTCCCTTCTGAAACTAATTTAACATCCCTTGGCAGAATCGCCTGTGGTACTTGATTGCGCAACAACCGGTTCACTGGTGTCGTGAAAAAAAAGTTGTCAGCGAAAAAGGCTCTGGTTGGTAGAACGGTGTTCAAGTGGCCGTCAAACATAAATGCACAGTGTTTGGAATTGGTCGCACAAAATGCCATATCATGACTGGCAACTAAAATGGTCGTCCCATTGGCGTTAATTTCGTGAAGAAGCCGTCCCAAGAAATGCTTGGTATAAGGATCCAATCCTTTCGTCGGCTCGTCTAAAATGAGTAGATCGGGTTCTGCCAGTAATGCTAACGCGACACCAAGCAACTGCTGCTGACCGCCACTCAGATCAAATGGGCTCTGGTTGATCACCGAGGTGAGATTCAGGCGGTCAATCATCATTTTAACCTGTTTATCAGGAAAATCTAGCTGAAGTGCTTGTGCCTGGCGGGTGAGTTCTTCCCCAACGGTTGAGGCCCCAAATTGCAAAGTTGGTGTTTGGGATAAGAAGGAAATCCGTTGATTTCGTTTAAGAGTGGCCATTTTCCAAACCACCTGTCCATCATACTTAGCCTTACCATGCTGAGGCACTCGCAGTCCAGCAAGAATACTGAGTAATGTTGATTTTCCAGAACCATTTTTACCGACAATTGAAAGCCAATCACCCGCTTTGAGATCCAGGTCCAAGTGATCAATCACATTTTGTTGATGGTCGAAAGAAAAAGTCAGATCGGTTGCTGTCAAAATCGAAGCCGTCAAATCAGTCTGTTCATTTTGCTCAAAGTCACCATTAAACCTCAACTTCCAATCTCGAATAGCAGCCTGCCCTTCAGCAACTGAAATCGGTAAGTTGTCAAGGTGAGAATCTGTCCCTAAAAAGATCTGTGAAACTTGTGGAACAAAATATTTTAACTTTGAATCATCAACCATCTTGGTCAACCCGAAACGTGGTTGGCCATCATAAGCAATCTGGTGATTTTGAAGTAAAATGAGTCGGTTCGCCAGTGCCAAAACACTGCCAAGGTTGTGCTCAGTCAAGACAATCGTAATGCCTAATTCATCATGAATTCGAGCCAGCACTTCAAAAAAATGTTGGGTTGATAACGGATCCAATTGTGCAGTCGGCTCATCCAACAAAATCACTTCTGGCCTCAAAATTAAGACGGATGCCAGATTAACAAGTTGCAGCTGACCGCCGGACAAGGCTTCGATAGGTTGATGCAACAGCTGATCCAAGCCGAGATAATTAGCCAGTTCAGCGATGCGCCGTTCAATTTCAGCGCTGGGTTCACCCACATTTTCCAGAGAAAAAGCTAGTTCATCAATAACAGTCGGCATAATCGGCTGAGTGGCGGGATTTTGACCAACATACCCCACCGTTTTGGCACTTTCCAGTTTCGATAAATCACTGATTGGTTGCTGATGAATCAATACTTTCCCCTGGCGCTGACCATTAGGTGCCAATTCCTTCTTAAAATGATTAACCAAAGTCGTCTTGCCACTCCCAGTTGCCCCGGCGATCACGACAAAGTCGCCGCGGTTAATCACCAAATCAACGCCATCAATGACTGGCGTTGTTTGATCGGGATATGCAAATGTCAGATGATCGACTTTAATTAATTCGTGCATAAACGATAAACTCCTTCAGCAAGCAACGGCAAGATCAACAGTAATGAAAGTAGTCCTACCACTAAAATGTCACCGCCCTGCCAAAATGCAGTGAATTGTCTAACCGACCCCGACCAGCCAATCTGATTGACTCTGGCAGCTACAATTCCTGTAAAAATAGCCCCTGCCCAAAGTAAATAGAGCCAGTCGGTTCCCTGCCAACGATATGTATGATAATGAGTTCGCTTGGCAGCCCCAAAGCCGCGGGCATCCATTAACCTGGCTGTTTCCATCCCTGAAGCCAGTGAATCTTCCAGCAAAATCTGCAGAAGCCGGCCACCATTTTTCACCCGAACAGAAACTGAGCCTACCGCCAGATCAACGTTCCGGGTCTTCTGCAGCATGGACAACTGGTGAAAATTCCTCACAAACGCTTTGACTAAGTTGGTAGAGATGACGACCAATAAACCCAGTTTGGGGGCGACCGGTGAAAATACATAAACCAGTTTATTTGCCGGTAAAATGGCATTCAATAAATTAAATATCATCAGCATCTCCACTAACATCAACCCCATGACAATCCCATAGGTCAAGGCTGGTAAGGTTAATTTAAACGTTAGTGAACCAAGTGGCAATTGCCAAAGAATTGGGCCAAAACGCTGATTCAACAGACAATTAAATAACACAATTGTGATAAACAAAATCAAATTCATTTTGAATTGCCGCCAAACGGTCGACTTGCCAAGATACATCAGGGAAGTCATTGTCAGCCCGACAAGCCCTGCAATGGCGACTGCGACATGATTAAAAAGGAGCAGTGCAATGATGACTTCCAAAAAATAAACTGCCGCAGCAGCTGGATGAAGCTGATAAAAAAACGTCATCCTGATTGGAAATTTATTCATCGTTACACCACCCCTTTCAACTCGAAATTGCCCTGAGTGATTATTATATCATCAGCAACCGTTTGAAATTTGGTGAATTCATAAAATCGTTAAATTGCCTTAATCTTCAACAATGACCCCCAGCATTGCGACAATCTGGCCGGCTTGCCAAGGGTTAATCTTTAGGCCTTTGATCAATTCCGGATTAACAATCAAATCGTCAAAAGTCGCTTTTGACAAGTCAATTCCCTTCATGTGAGTATCCAAAAAGTCAATCTGGTTGATTTCACAATTATTAAAGGCCAACTCTTTTTTAACAGTGACCGCTTGGAAGCTGCTTTCGACCAAATTGCAGTCGACAAAAAAGCTGTCTTCCATCTTCGTTTCGCTGAAGTTGGCGTAATGCAGATTGGAATCATGAAACTGACATTTTTTAACCAACGTTTCCATTGAAAGGTCTGCGCCCATCAGCTGTACATTGGTGAACTTGCAGTTGGACAGATAGCTTTTATGAAATGTGGCGTTCAAAAAGTCACATCCCTTGAATTCGACATAGCCCCAGTCACTACGGTCAAAATTGCTCTGTTCAAATTTGCAGTGATCAAACACGACATCGTTAATCCGAATCAATTCGTTTGAAACGGTAAACGTACAATTGAGATATTCATTGTCCGGTTCGACATCATCCAAAGACAATGTTTGTTTTGTAATGGTTGCCACTCTAATCCTCCTGAAGCTGGCCGTGATTTGCCATTCGGCTGACAACCAAATAAATCACTGCCGCAATCAGCATTGAAATAAAAGTTGCCCCAACTGAATTGGCCAAAACGGCCACCGTTTTAATATATCCGTATGCCAGGACAGCGATCAACCATGAAGCAAACGCAATCCAGTTAATGCCACCAGTATACCAATATTTCCCGGTTCGTGAGGCAAAATGGTCAACATGATATTTCCGTTTGGCAACAATGTAGAAGTCGGTCAAGAAAATAGCGATTTCAGGTCCTAAGAACATCCCAATTCCATCCAGGAATGCGGTGAAAACGTTCAAGAATGTGGAATAAAAGATCGGAATAAAGGTCACAAATACGGCCACAATTGTGACGAGCACAATACTGAAAGTGAGTGACAATCGCTTGGTCATATTCGTCAATGCCGATCCGGCTGACATCAAATTAACGGCGTTGGCAGTGGTACTGGTAATGATGATGACCAGCATTGCCAAGACCCCCAAACCTAGCTTGCTGGCAATCGTTGATGGATCTGAATTGTTAGCGTCAAAATGATTCAGGGTAATGGCTGTGGCAATTGTTGAAATAATTCCAATCATCGCAAACCAAATTAAACCAAGATTAGCCCCGAAGAATGGTGCCCAAGTCGAACTGGAACGCTTTTTAGAAAAACGAGTAAAGTCGCTGGCAGCCGTTACCCAAGCCAAGTTGAAGGCAGCCAAAACGTCAACGGCTTGTCCGGGCGTCATCTTCAGCGCAGCAGGTGCATGCCAGGAAACAATTTCTGATAATGACACGTTTTGAAAGACAACAATCGATTCCCAGATGACTAAGATGAAAACAAGAATAATCCCGATCCGCTCGATGATTCGGACTGATTTTTCACCCATTGAAATACTAAGCAGATGCAAAATACTCATGACGATAATTCCGGAAATCAATCCCTTGAGACCACCAGATTTGCCATAGACCGGCCAGCCTAAGACGTCATGGAGAATATAACTAATCGAAGTGGCTGCAATAAAAGTGTTCACGGCTGCCCAACCAATAAACTGAACAATGTTAATGACTGATGGCAGGAAGCTTCCCTTGAGTCCAAATGAAGCTCGAGTCAACGCCATTGCCGGCAACCCAGTCTTGTATCCCATATAACCAGACAATGCCAGCAAAAAATATGTAATGACACCCACGATAATTAATGTTGTCGAAGCAGTTGCGAACCCACAGGCAGCGATCACGCCGCCAACATACCAAGTACCGTTATTCGCGTTGGCACCCACCCAAGTCGCAAACATGTCCCAATATGATTGGTGCCGATGTTCCTTGGAGATTGATTCAACGCGACCGAAACTTTTGTCTTCCATGATAGATCTCCTTGTTATCCTTTAAATATTAAAAAGATGCACTTCGTCTCAGACAGAGTCGAAGTGCATCTTTATCCAGACTATTGCTGGTAAAAACAACATTCATTAATGGCTTCCTTGACAGACTCGCTGGACTATTTAAAGGACTAAATTTTAATGTCATTATACGTGAGGCACGAAAAAAATGCAATTTGTGAGTTGACACTCACTTTTGATGATGTATACTTGATTTGTAAATGAGTTAGCACTCACTCACAAAGAGGAGGAATCATTATGGATGCAGTCGTAACAGTGACTCACGTAGATAAGAGTTTCAATAAAAAGCGCATTTTACACGACGTTAATTTAACAGCATCGGCTCATGAAATTCTCGGCTTGATTGGCCCATCGGGTGCCGGCAAGACCACGATTATTAAAAACATCATGGGCATGGAGCAGCCGGACGATGGCAAAGTTACCATCTTCGGCAACCGAATGCCTAACCGCCAAGTTTTACAACGAATTGGCTTTATGGCTCAAGACGATGCGTTGTATGAGAGCTTGACCGGCCGCGAAAATCTCAAATTCTTTGCTCAATTGTTTGGCGTTAAGAAAGACCAACTCAATGAGCGAATCGAATATACCGCCGGTGTCGTTAACCTGAACCAGGATTTGGGCAAGCGAGTTAGCAATTATTCTGGAGGAATGAAACGCCGATTATCCTTGGCAATCAGTTTGATTCAAGATCCAGATCTGTTGGTATTGGATGAGCCCACTGTCGGGATTGACCCGGAGTTGCGTCGCCAGATTTGGGATGAACTCAGGAAATACGCCAAAGATGGCAAATCCATTATCATCACCACTCATGTAATGGAGGATGCCGCCGAGTGTGACGAGCTCTTAATGATTCGTGAGGGCCACATTATCACCCACGGTTCACCAGCCAGTTTGGAAAAAGAATACAACGTTGATAATTTGGAACAAGTCTTCTTGAAAGCGGGGAAATCAAATGAGAATTCTAACAATAACTAAGCGAATCTTTGTTGAAATGTTTCGTGATAAGCGAACACTCGCGTTGATGTTCGTCGCTCCCCTGTTCATCTTGTCACTGATGTATTTTCTGTTTCAGTCCAACACCAACACGGTTGCCGACATCGGCACCTATAACGTCTCAAGCTCATTGGTCAAAACAATTGATAACAAACACATCAAGATTCATAAGATGACTTCAGACGTGTCGGCAAAGAAAACGATTCGGGACAAAGATTACGCCGGCTTTATCAAAAAAACTGACGGCAAGCTCACCGTGACCTATCAAAATGCCGATCAAAGTAAAACAGCTATCATCAAAAAATCAGTTCAAATGGCCTTAATCAAAGTTCAAATGAAACAATTGGTTACCGCGACGAAGAAGTCCAAAACCGGCTTGATAAAGATGCAAGCTCAACTCCAGCAAATTAAGAAACAACTGCCGTCGACAATGAGCAGTCAGATTCCAGCGCCATCGGCACAAAAGAATATGCAAAAACCGACTAATCTGAAATTAACCCAACATTATCTCTATGGAAAGAGTGATTCGTCATTCTTCACAACTATGTTGCCTGTTTTCTTGGGATTCATGGTGTTCTTCTTTGTTTTCCTGATTTCTGGGATTTCACTTTTGAATGAACGGAATTCGCGGACCTTGGATCGTCTACTGGCAACACCAGTTAAACGAAGTGAAATCATTTACGGTTACCTGACTGGCTATGGGGCTGTTGCGATCATTCAAACTGCCGTTATCGTACTGTTCTGTATCTATGTATTGAGCATCTCCATTCTCGGCAGCATCTGGGTCGTACTCCTGATCTGTTTCGCCTTGGCGATGGTCGCGCTTTCGATGGGACTATTTGTTTCAACCTTTGCCGCATCGGAATTTCAAATGGTTCAGTTCATCCCGATCGTCGTTATTCCACAGATCTTCTTCTCAGGTTTGATCCCAGTTGCCAACATGGCCGGCTGGCTGCAGGTAATTGCCCACATTATGCCGCTGTACTACGGTGCCAGTGCATTAACTGACGTCATCCAAAAGCAAGCCAGTTTTTCCGCCGTCATCCCACAATTTTCTGCTATACTGGCATTCTTACTAGTATTCATCATTTTGAATATGATTGGAATGCGCAAATATCGGAAAGTGTAGGTGACAGACATGGCTTCAACGACAATTCAATCGTTTTATTCGGAAGATATTGATTCCACCAAAGATTTACCACAAAAACAAAAGCAGGTCCTGAAAGCCTGCTTGGAACTATTTGCATCCAAAGGCTTTGAAGCAACAACCACCGCTGACATTGCTGACAAAGCCGGTGTTAGCCAAGGGACAGTTTATAAACGGTTCAAAACCAAGGAACAATTACTCCAAGCCGTCGTTCAACCATTATTTTCGAAGACCATTCCACGCGCTGCCAAGGAGTTCTCAGAAGATCTGAATCAGTTCAAGTATGACAGTCTGGCCGATTTCTTGAGACCCACTTTGAAAAACCGACTCACCTTTGCGACAGAAAACAAGCAGATTATCAAAATTCTATTCATGCAGGCAGCCAACGATCCCCAATTATTATCAGAATTGGTTATCCCAGTTAAGCGCGTGCTCACAACCACCATTCCCAATGTGATCGATAAACTCAAAAAACGTCATCTCTTGGTTGACTGGGACACATCGAGAATTTTGGAGTACGTTCTTTCGATCGGTGCCGGCTTCGGTGCCCAAATTATTTTGTTTGATCGAAAATTCGATTTGGACACTGCGATTGACCAAGCCGTCGAGTTTTTGGTGAAAGGTCTGTCACCGGAAAAATAATTTATTTTTGTTATTCTGTTGACAATCATTAGAACTACGACTATTATTATCATTAAATTTTAATGCTAGTAAATTAAAGCTCTGAAGAGAAGAGTAATTAGCGAACGAACCCTTAGAGAATCCGGTTGGTGAAAAAGGATGGTTCATAAGCTAACGAACATGAACTCTGAATAGCGGTTTCAAGTTAACGCTTGAACCCCGGGTGCGACCGTTACATCGCCGAGTATCGTAGTTTGGTACTTTCAGAGGTGTTGGTTGCGAAATCAATACAAATTCAGGGTGGTAAAGCGAAACATTCGCCCCTCGATCAGATTAATTCTGATGTGAGGGACGAATGTTTTTTTGTTTCTATAAATTCTGATGACAATGCTAGCATTAAAGACAAATTAAAATTATAGGGAGATAGATTATTTATGGCAAAAGTTGAAAGTTTTACATTGGATCACACAAAGGTTAAAGCACCATACGTTCGTTTAATTACAACTGAAACCGGTTCTAAGGGGGATGTTGTTTCAAATTTTGACTTACGATTAACCCAACCAAACGAAACCGCAATTCCAACTGCCGGACTGCATACAATCGAGCATTTATTTGCCAGCCTGCTCCGTGACCGTCTGGATGGCGTGATTGACTGTTCACCGTTTGGATGTCGCACGGGTTTTCATTTGATTACTTGGGGTGAGCACAGCACTACCGAAGTTGCTGAAGCTTTGAAGGGTTCACTCGAAGAAATTGCCAACAAAGTTGAATGGAAGGATGTTCCTGGCGTTGATAAATACAGCTGTGGGAACTACCGCGATCATTCATTATTCTCAGCTAAGGAATGGAGTAAGAAGATCTTGGATGAGGGGATTTCGAATGATCCTTATGAAAGACATGTGATTTAGATTTCCATTGCTTTGCTTTTCGTTTTTACTACTACTGCTGAAACGTGCTCCCCAAGCCAGCTCCCTCCGCTTTATCCAACAATGAGCCTCGATGCACAAACCGCATCAAAACTCATTGTTAAATAAATGCTCAGGAGCTAACCGGCTTGGGTCGCACTCTAACCTAGGAGGTTACCACTATGACAACAACCATCATCGGCTTTCCACGCATTGGTCATCATCGTGAATTAAAATTTGCTACCGAACATTACTGGAAAAATAAAATTGACCAATCTGAATTACTTAAAACCGCTTATGAGATCCGCAAGAACCATTGGCAAGCACAACAAGCTGCCGGCATCGACCTGATTCCTGTCGGTGACTTCTCATTCTTTGACGGCGTCTTGGACACTGCCAATCTTTTGAACATCATTCCCGACCGATACAAGGCACTGCACCTTTCACCTCTTGACGAATATTTCGCTCAAGCCCGTGGCTACCAAAACGGCTCTGAAACTGTCAAAGCTTTACCAATGAAGAAATGGTTCAACACCAATTACCATTACATTGTCCCAGAATTTTCAAAATCAACTGATATCAAACTCGTTGGGGCCAAATTGTTCGACGAGGTTGACGAAGCCCTTAAGTTGGGCATCAACACCAAGGCTGTCATTACCGGTCCTTACACCCTCTTAAAACTCAGCCGCTTCATCGATGGCACGACGCCAAATGACTTTGTCGATGCCTTAATCAGCGCCTACTCTGCTGTCATCAAGCGTCTTAACCAGCAGGGAGTTGACTGGATTCAAATCGACGAACCCGCACTCAGCTTCGATGTCGATTCCGCAGAAAAATCATTATTCGACAAGTTATACCAAGGCATTCTGGCAGCTAAAGGGTCTGCTAAAATTCTCCTGCAAAACTATTTTGGCGATATCCGAGATATTTACAATGATGTCACCAGCCTCGATTTTGATGGCATCGGCTTGGACTTTGTTGAAGGTAAGTACAACTTGGAACTGGTTAAACAAAATGGTTTTCCAGCTGACAAAGTGCTCTTCGCGGGCGTCGTTAATGGCAAGAACATCTGGCGCAACCATTATGCCAAGACCATCGACTTGCTAAACAGTCTCAATACTGATGCAAAAGTTGTCTTAAGCAGCTCGGCTTCCCTGCTCCACGTGCCATATACCGCGGAAGATGAAACCAAGGTACCGTCAGACGTCAAGCAGCATTTGGCTTTCGCTATTGAAAAGCTCGCTGAAATCAAAGAACTTGATTCAATCTATCACGATGAAGCCGATGGCAAAGCCGCTTTGGACAAAAACGACGCGCTCTTCCGCAACGTCAAGCATCCCTTCAATGAAGCGGTTCATGACCGAATTTCAAGCTTGACTGACGCAGACTATACCCGTTTACCTGCACGCGCTGAACGGGAAAAGATTCAAAAGAAAGAATTCAACTTACCAATTTTGCCAACCACCACGATTGGCTCATTCCCACAGACCAAGGACGTTCGTCAAAATCGATCCAAGCTTCGCAAAGGTGAAATCACTCAAGAAGAATACGACAAGTTCAATGAAGATAAAATTCGTCGAATCGTCAAAATTCAAGAAAAAATCGGTTTGGATGTGTTGGTCCACGGCGAATATGAGCGAAACGACATGGTAGAATACTTTGGCGAAAAATTAGACGGATTTGTCTTCACTCAAAATGGCTGGGTTCAATCATACGGCACACGAGGCGTCAAGCCACCAATCATCTGGGGTGACATTAGCCGAACCGCTCCGATTACCGTTGCTGCTTCAGTCTTTGCCAAGAACCTTACCGACAAGCCAATGAAAGGTATGCTGACAGGGCCGGTTACGATCTTCAACTGGTCATTTCCACGTGAAGATGTCGCCCCTAAAGAATCCGTTACGCAGATTGCCCTGGCACTTCAAGATGAAGTCCTCGACTTGGAAAAACACGATATTAAGATTATCCAAATCGACGAACCAGCCTTGCGTGAAAACCTGCCATTAAGAAAATCAAATTGGTATTCTGAATACCTCGACTGGGCAGTTCCAGCCTTCCGACTCGTTCACAGCAAAGTTCAACCAAGCACGCAAATCCACACGCATATGTGCTACAGCGAATTTGGCGACATCATTAAAGCAATCGATGCATTGGATGCCGATGTGATTTCCTTTGAAGCATCACGTGCTGATTTTACTTTGATCGATCAACTAGTTGCCGCCAAATTCCAGACCGAAGTCGGGCCCGGAGTTTACGACATTCATTCACCACGAATTCCGTCCGAACAAGAGGTTGAAGGTTTGATTAAGCAATTGGTTGCCAAATTACCAGTTGAAAAAGTTTGGATCAACCCGGACTGTGGCTTGAAGACCCGTTCTGAAGAAGAATCGTTTGAAAGTCTGAAGAACATCGTGGATGCCACCAAGAAGGTTAGGAGTGAGATCAATGAGCCTAACGGCGTTATTTAAAACTAAAACCGTCTTTTCGCTGGAAGTCTTTCCACCCAAGAAAAGCTCACCCACTGATGCAATCCTGCCAACTCTTAAACGGCTGCAGTCAATCAACCCTGATTTTATTTCGGTCACTTTGGGGGCCGGGGGAACTGAGCATTGCGACGGAACCGTGGAGATTGCCAATATAATTCAAAACAAACTGAATATTCCGGCGATCTCTCATGTTCCTGGTTTGTATCAAACCAAGTCTGAAGTGTTGGCATTACTTGATCGTTTGGATAGTATCAACGTGAAGAACATTTTGGCACTCAGAGGGGATAAGATTCCTGGCAAAGAACCAGCGGGTGATTTCAATCATGCCAATGAACTGGTTCAATTTGTCCACGAACAACGCCCAGATTTTAGCATTGCCAGCGCGTGTTATCCCAACTGTCACACTGAGGCCCCGGACTTCGTGGACGATATCACCCATTTAAAAGAAAAAGTCGATGCCGGCGCTGACCACCTGATCAGTCAGTTATTCTTTGACAATCAAGCATTTTATGATTTCAAAGAAAAGACCGAAATTGCTGGCATTCACGTGCCCATTGAAGCGGGGATCATGCCCTGCACCAACAAAAATCAAATTGAACGGATCACCCAAATTTCCGGCGTCCCAATTCCTAAGAAGTTTGCGGCCATCATGGACCGGTACCAAAATAGTGAAGAAGCGATGTTAGATGCCGGCATCGCCTTTGCGGTCGACCAAATCATCGACTTGGTTTCCCAGGGTGTTGATGGCATTCATCTTTATACAATGAACAAATCAAAAATTGCTAAACGGATTTGGGATGAAACCAAGTCAGTCTTTGCGGCGGCAGATTTGGCTAAACAAACTGCAAATCAATAAAAAATAGCTGTGTCAACGTAATCGGCTTGAACGATTAGATGACACAGCTATTTTGATGTGACCATTCAACTTGGAGGAGATGAGCTGGTCTAATTGCCAATGTAATTCAAACGCGGGCGATGGGTCATTCGACTCACAATCATCAAGACAACTGCTGTAGCAGCGATTCCCGACGTATAGTAAATTCTTTTCCGATTCATTCAACGACTTCCTTTCATTTATACCTAGTGAACACTATTTGCTTGAAGAAAGATAACTTGGAGGAGACTTTCTTCTAATCAACGATTAAGACTTGGCTGCGATTCTCAATTCGCATTAACCATTGAGATAACTTGGTGCATCCCTTCTTTCTCGTTTGATTGTTTATAGATTACCCGTGCCAACTTAATCGAAGCTTAAATCCAGTCATTTTTCGGGTGATTGTTCAGAGGCTTAAGAAAAACGCTAAAATTGAAATTTCAGGCCCTAAATGTTAAAGATTACTTAACATTTTAGTGGCCGTTAAAAAGCCCGATATAACGGTATTCTATTAATGACATTCTTATGCTGGGTATTTGACTTTGGTTATAACTATGATAATATAACAGTGGGGAGAGATTGATGGCCAGCACATCAATCCAATTGTCGTCGAAGTCTTTTAAGGAGATGGCAACTATGCTCAACTTATATGTAGCACCCAGCAGTTCCTCGTGCCGGCGGGCAAAAAGATGGTTACTCGATCATGATATTCCATTCAATGAAAGAGACATCTCCAAACACCCTTTAACCCACGACGAACTCAAACAGATTCTGCGTTTATCTGAAAATGGGACTGAAGACCTCATCTCGACCCGATGCATCAGTTACAAGAAACTCAAAGTTAATTTTGACAACTTACGAATTTCCCAGCTAATTGACTTGATGGTTGAGCATCAGGATTTGATCCGTCGGCCACTGATTTTTAACGACCGACAGCTTCAGGTAGGCTTTAGCGAAGAAAACATCCGGAGTTTCCTGCCCAGAGCGGCTAGAAAAGCATTACTGGATGTGATGTTGGAAAATGCTGAATCGGGAGTCACTGCGTGAAGAAAATTAAACAACAAATAATAGAAGCTGAACGGTTTGAATTACCGCGAGCTTCTTTTTTTCTGGTATTATAGATAATGTGTTCATTAATTATTCATTTTATTGCCTGGGAGGGTTGCCTATGTCTATGTCTATGTCTATGTCTATGTCTATTTTGATACCAACAGCCATTTTATTGGTCGGATTGCTCAGCCTGTTTTCTACATATTTGATTAAACGACGGAATTCACTGCTGCTCGGGGTCTGGGCCAACCTTTCCCTGTTAGTCATGCTGATCCTTTTCATTCAACTGATTTCTATCTATAATAACCGTTTTTGGGTCATCGGTTTTAGTCTGTTGATCGCACTTGTATCAATCATCGTCTTTTTGGGATTAACCCTCAGCTTTGTCTTTTTCTTCATCAATGCATTTATTGTCTGGCGGCGCGAAGGATATAGCTTAAGCAGTTCGCTCACTTTGATTGCGGGAGTTGGCGTGGTTGGCGTCGATATCCTATTCTTCTTTAACCCTCAGTTCGGCCCAGCTTGGCTGCAGGCATTTGCGACAACCTTTTTGACCCTATTGATCGGGTACGTGATGCTGACCGTATGGAATACCATTTCATCGATCATTTTGTATCGGCTATACTTTCCCAAGAAAGATAAGGATTACATCATTGTCTTAGGCAGTGGGTTGATCGATGGTTATAAAGTCGGTCGACTGCTGGGAAATCGAATCAACAAAGGGATTCAGTTCTACCACGAAGAGATTGCCGAAACCGGCAAGCATCCCAAGCTGATATTTTCTGGCGGCCAAGGCGGTGACGAACTCCTGCCAGAAGGTGAAGCGATGCAGAAATATGCGGTTGAACATGGCGTGCCTGAAACGGATACCTTGATTGAAAACAAATCCGTCAACACCAAAGAAAACCTCCAGTTTTCCCGCCAGATCATCGAAAAAGACAGCGGTAAGACTGACAGTAAAGTGATTTTCGTCAGCAACAACTATCACACACTACGCGCCGGCATTTATGCCCGCAAATTAAAATTTGATGCGACCGGCGTCGGTGCACCAACACCATTTTATTTCCTGCCAAATGCGGTTATTCGCGAACACTTGGCATTCTTAGTCATGAACAAGCGTTGGAATATCGCCATCTTCATTGGCATCATTTTATTAGCAATCATCATGGGTCTCACGGTCGCATTTGTCCCCATGACCCCAATTAAATAAAGAACTTAGGAGAACCTCATGTCATCATATATTCACGTTATTTATACTGCAGCCATTATTTTTCCAATGTTAGCCATTTTAATCACCTTACCCATTCTGTTATTTAGTTATCATCGATACGGTGCGTTGCCGAAGTGGAGCATCTTCATGATTTACACCTTTGTGTTCTACATGCTGTGTGCTTACTTCCTGACGATTCTACCATTGCCATCACAGTCTTTTGTCCGCCATCTAACCACGCCGACACACAACTTTGTACCGTTTACGTTTGTGACGGAATTTATCAAATACAATCCGTTTTCGCTGACCCATCCGGGAACTTGGGTCGCCGCATTAAAAGCCCCGACTGTGATTCAGCCGGTCTTTAACATCTTCTTAACCGTGCCATTTGGTTTTTACATGCACTATTATTTCCAGCGTTCATGGAAACAAACGATTCTGTTCAGCTTTTGTCTGTCATTGTTCTTTGAGTTAACTCAAATTTCGGGACTTTACGGCATCTACCCACGACCTTATCGTCTGTTCGATGTCGACGATCTGTTGTTAAACACAACTGGTGGTATTATCGGTGCCTGGGGTGCGAAGATCCTGTCGCCAATTCTGCCAACCAAGCAGGACGTCACCACCCGGACCATGGCACTCAGCCGGAATGTTTCACCTGTTAGAAGAATTGCAGCGTTGGCAGTTGATTGGATTATCATCAGCATTGTCAGCTCAGTGTTTGGTATTTTCTTAAAACCTGATTGGATTGGAACTGCCATTTGCTTCGTAGTCTTCATTCTCGGCTTCGAACTGTTTACCCAACGAACGATTGGTATGCGGCTGGTTGGCATCCGAATCGTCGATCTTCAAGGTCAAAATGCCAGCTGGATCAGAATTCTGGTCCGTAATTTGTTCGGTTATGGGGTTATCGGTGGTCTGTATGAGGTAATCGGTCGCTTACTGGACATGACCGGCACCGCCCCTACATCACAGCTGGATAATATTTTGCACTGGGTATTGATCCTGTCATTCTTCTTATTGTTGGTGCTCGTCGACTTGTTGATCGATTGGTTCTCACAGAAGCATTTACTGTTTTTTGAACGATTAAGTGGAACGGATACTAAACCAATTAAATAAATATCTTGGAACACAAAAATGGAAGCTCTCAAATTTGAGGCTTCCATTTTTGAATTATGATTGTTCTTTTTTCTTGATATTAGTCTGAATAATATCATGTAATCTTTCAAATAAAATTCCTTCACGCAAACCGCTAGTTGAGAACATAATCCGGTCTGAATCCAGATAATTCATCAGGAGAATGACGGGAATCAAACCACCAACGATGATGTCTGCTCGTTCTTTGTTAATACCAGGAACTTTTTTGCGTTCTTCACGGTTCATACTGATAATTTTTTCGAAAGTTTCATTGATTGAATCATCCCGCAGTTGGTATCCGTGAATGTCGTTAGTATTTAATAGATTGTTAAAGCGGCGATTGATTTTAGCCAAGGTTCGATTACTACCGCCCAAGCCAATAATTGGCAGGTTCAAACCATTTCGGAGCCACCAGACACTTTGGAAAATTTTGTTCACGAAGATCATCGCTTTGAACACTTCAGTTGCAGAAACTTCGTCAGCCAGATCAAATTTAGACGATAAGGTCACTGACCCAATTGGAATGCTGATGAGGTTGCTGACCTTCCCATTTTGAACTAGGATAATTTCCGCGCTGGCACCACCAGTGTCAATAATGACGCCATTAGTAGCTGGCAAGGTTTCACTGACACCCACATAATCGTAATAGGCTTCTCTAGTACCTGAAATGACCTCTAAGTCAATGCCAATGTCACTCTTCACTCGCTTTAAGAATTGTTTTTGGTTAGTCGCTTGGCGAACAGCCGCCGTTGCAACAGCCCTGATAGTCAGGTGATCGAGTTTAGAATAGATTTCCTTGAAGCCTTTTAGGGCCTCGATTGTCCGCTCAATTGCATCTGGTTGGAGAATTTTTTCAGCACCCATATTCTCTGACAAACGGACATACTGTTTTTCTTCTGCAACTGTGTCGTAAGTACCATCGTTGCTAATCCTGCTAATTGTCATTCGAACTGAGTTAGAGCCTAAATCAATTACCGCAAAATTTTCCATTAGTCTGCGTCTCCCCCATCTTCATCATTTAACGGATCGGGTTGATTCTGTGGGCTCATCATTGGTTGGAACTGAGCGCCACCTTTTGGCCGTGATTCGCTCTGTTGAGCTTTCGCCAATTTGGTGGCTTGCGCTGCAAAATAGGCTTGAGAGTCCAACGGCTCGCGACCTCTGCGATCAACTCGTTTGTATACTCCGTCTTTATCCATCGTTCGAGTCTTAACATTATCATTCCACATTGTGGTAAAGATATCCACCACTCTCTGCGCTAGATCAGGCTGAAGAACTGGGAAAAGCTGTTCAACTCGTCGATTCAAGTTTCGGGTCATCAAATCTGCACTTGCAAGGAACACTTGTTGATCGCCATCGAAATTAAACATATAAATTCGACTGTGTTCAAGAAAGCGACCGACAATTGAATGGACGGTAATATTCTCACTAACATCCTTGATCCCTGTCTTAAGACAGCAGATTCCTCGGACAATCAAATCAACTTTGACACCGGCATGAGAAGCTTCGTATAACTTGGCAATCATTTCTTGATCAGACAGTGAGTTCATTTTCATTTGAACATGGACTGGACGTCCTGCTTCGGCGTACTTGATCGACTCATTCAATCGTTCGGTGATAAACTCCCGAATGCCGTTTGGTGAAATGTGCAGCTGATGGAAATATGGTGGCCGTGAATAACCGGACAACATGTTAAAAATGTTGGTGACATCAATACCAATATCGGTATTGCAAGTCAACAATCCCAAATCGGTGTAGAAGTGGGCGGTCACATCGTTATAGTTACCGGTTCCCATGTGAACGTAACGGCGAATCCCATTTTCTTCACGCCGAACGACTAATGACAGCTTGGAATGGGTTTTCAACCCAACCAAGCCATAAATGACATGACAGCCCATCTTTTCAAGCTGACGAGCCCAATGAACGTTATTTTCCTCGTCAAATCGGGCCTTAACCTCGACTAAAACAGTTACCTGCTTACCATTTTGAGCAGCTCGACCAAGGTATTTGATGATTGGTGAATCACCGGAAACTCGGTACAAGGTCATCTTGATGGCCAAGACTTCAGTATCAATTGATGCCTGGCGGATAAATTCAACCACGGAATCAAATTTGTCGTAAGGGTGCTGCATCAGCCAATCGTGCTGCTGGATCGCATCAAAAATATTATGATCTGAATTCAACGCCTCTGGTTGATAGGGTGTGTATGGTCGGTATTTCAAGTCATCATGACCAGTTACCTTACCGGCTAATTTACTCATAAAGGTCAAATCCAATGGCCCATTAACTTCATATACCGAATCCTCGGCTGTTTGAAGTTCCTTGACCAAACGCTTGCGAAGCTTATTGCTAATGGTTGAATCAACTTCCAACCGAATGACTTGCCCGTGTTCACGGAGCTTCAATTGCTGCTGAACTTTTTTGAGTAGATCGGAAGTATCCTCTTCAGCAACATCCAAATCCATATCTCGGATAACCCGGAAGACAGAAACTTCTTTAATGGTGTAGTTAATAAATAATTGATCAACAAATTGCTTAATAATATCTTCAATCAAAATGAAGTCGTTGTCTCCGCCAGGTAATTTAATCACCCGAGAGAAAATACTTGGGACTTGTAAGGTCGCATAAAGTGTCTTGCCATTCTCATCTTCTTTTTTATTCAATCGAAGTGAAAGATTCAGAGAATCATTATTAATGAATGGAAATGGTCGTGAACTGTCATCGGCCATTGGCGTTAAGACTGGGTAGAGTTCATCATGAAAATACCCTTTGATAAACTGATATTGTTCCGGACTCAAATCGCCAACTTTTAGCAGATGAATGCCCACTTGATTTAATGCTGGCATCAGCGACCGGTTCAACGTACTATATTGCCGAATCAACATTTCATGAGCCTTAACGTTCACATCCCGCAGCTGTTCTTCAGCTGTACGGCCGGATGAATCCCGACCGTCCCATTTAACCTCAACCAGTTTAGCCAGTGATGCCACTCGAACCATGACCCATTCATCCAGGTTGCTTTGCGTAATCCCTAGAAACTTCACACGTTCCAGTAGGGGATTATTTTTGTCGCGGGCTTCGTCTAAAACACGTTCGTTGAAATCCAGCCAGCTGAGTTCCCGGTTGTTATAATATTTGGGATTTTTGAAATCAATTTTGTCTGTCATTTCGCTTTTACACCCCTTTGTTTGAGAACTGCTTGGTAACCATAAGCTTCAGTGAAGAAATGACTCTTCGTGTTAAAAATCCAGTTTTCATAAGCCAAGTTTGCATTACTAAACACAGTAATGACAACCTTGGATTCCTTGATCGAAACTGAAATCTTCTTGATCTTTTGCTGCCGGTCATCATCCAAAGCATCAGCCAGGCGGAGAATTGCTGCCAGCTTGGCGATCAATCGTCTACTTTCTGCGGATATGTGCTGGAAGTGAATCAAATCTTCATTAGGTGTCGTTGAACTGTGATACCGCGCGATAGCAGCAATTACTCGAATGTCATCCTTCGATAAACCGATAATCTCTGAATGAAGAATGATATATTCGGAATGCAGATAATGCTCGTGAATACCAACATAGTTACCTGTATCATGAAGAATCGAGGCAACCTGCAGCAAGATTCGTTCACGTCGGCCAAGTTGATGCAGCGGCTTTAATTGATCGAAAAGATGTAACGAAAACTTTGTCACCAAGTCTCGATGAATTGGCTCGACGTCATAATGTTTCGACAAGTTCAAAGCCATTTGGATAATTTCAGGTGTAAAATCTCGTTTTGAATAACCCTGTTCAAACGCTTCTTGGTTAACGAGCCCATCAACCACTCCAGAATCAGAAAAACCAATTTCATTGGCATTTGTCAATCTCAGGATTCGCCGCGTTAGCAACAATTCTGGTAAGACCATAGGAATATAGTCAGGGCTAACTTGAAGCTTTTCAATCAAATATTGATCGGAAGCATCCACCAAATCATCTACCAAGCTGGTAAAATCATCTGTGCTGATTGTTTTACTACTGTCCCCTTTGTAATTTTGAACCAATGATTGCATGGGCAAAGATCCTAATAAAATGATCTTATTGGGAAGTTGATTTTTAACGACACTCGCTGGATTACCAATATAAAAATCGTTTAGCTTCGAATCAATGTAGTCATTTAACAAGCCAATCGAATTTGGGGCCGTCTCACGTAAACTTTGTAAGTCCTCCGCAATTTTAATGGGGCCTAACGCAAAACTGGTGGAATCAAAAAATTTACCTTTATAGAATTCTGTAATTGTGGTATCACCAGAGGTAATTCCTACCAGAAAGATTGTTTGCTTACTACTGTTTTCTGTCTCTGCATCATTTTTTAATTCGGTGGAAATATTTTGATTTCTGAAAAAAGTTTCTTCACTAGAAGAAAGCCACTCAATATTCAGGCCAGTGTGTAGGAACAATTGATCAGCAATAAAATCCGAATTCATAGCTTGAGACAAGGCACTACTTCCAAAAAGCTTGTAGTTTGTAACGCCATAGTCATTTAAGATTTGAATAAAACCTGTCAGTGCTTCAGAAACTCGGCTCACTGATTCGTATTTAACTGGTTGGTCCTGATAAACATCGTCGCCAAGATTAATATCTTTTTTGACGTGTTCAATTGGCTTGAGATTCTTTAGGTTCACAATTAATAGTTCCAATCCTTGGACATTAACCATGATGACCCCGTAATACTTTGCAGCCATTCGATCACCCTCTATTTATATTTAAAAAGCCAGTTTATAATATTTCTTAATCATCAAGGTTAGTATACAATATTTTCAAGTTGTTTGAGGTTTTCAAATCAAATTTTCCAGTTTTCCGGCCTGCTTTCACCTCATTTTCAATCTTTTGGACGGTCTGATTGACATTCGTCAATTCTGGTTTGAAAATATACATGTACCAAATTATTCATCAGAAAGAAGTGGAATTGATGACTGAATTAAATGCAGCAAATTCTGGAACTTACAAATTTGATGATCAATTTATTGTGAACCGTCTGGGTTATGGCACCATGCAGCTGACTGGCAAAGGAACATGGGGACCTTATGCTGACCCTGCCAAGGCTGCTGATGTAGTAACGCGTGCAACGGAACTAGGAATTAATTTCTTTGATACTGCGGATTCATACGGCCCATGGTTTGCCGACCGCTATTTAGCAGAAGGCTTGAAAGGTGCGGCCAACCGTGACAACATCTTTATTTCTGATAAAGTTGGTCAAACCCGTCAAGGACCTGGTATCTGGACACCACATGGAGAACCAAACTACCTTCGTCAGCAGGTCGAAGTTTCTATGATGACCCTTGGAATCGATCATGAGGATCTCGTCTTCCTTCACCGAATTGACAGTCACTTCCCAGTTGCTGAGCAAGTTGGTGAACTTAAGAAGATGCAAGATGAAGGGAAAATCAAGCACATTGGCTTGAGCCAAGTGACAGTTGACCAAATTAAGGAAGCTCAGAAATACGCTAAAATTGACGCCATTGAGAACCTCTACAATGTCTCTAATCATGGTGACGATGACGTTGTAGATTACGCAGAGAGCCAGCATATGGCCTTTGTTCCATGGTTCCCATTGGATACCGGAAAACTCGTTGGTGCTGACAGCCCATTAAGTGCAATTGCCAAGAAATATAATGTTTCCGAAGCTCAAATTGCTTTGGCTTGGCTGCTGAAACGCTCACCAAATATTCTACCAATTCCCGGGACCAGCTCAATCGAACATTTGGAAGATAATGTCGCTGCAGCAAACGTAAAATTGTCGGATGAAGATTTCGATACTTTGAGTAAACTTTCAAAATAATAGAGTGCTTTGTCAAAATGGCGGCCTGCTTTCAAAATAAAAGCAGGCCACTTTTTGTGTACAAATCTCACTTAAACCATTCCCATCCTCGCGAGCATCACTTGAAATGCTGCGTAATCAGTGTAAAATGTGGCATAACATTTTGAAGGGATGGGTTAGGATGCTAAAACTACGACTACCAATTCTGGTAGTAACTGCTATGATCGGCTTAACAGTTCAGATGCCAGCCAGTGCAAATTCGGTCAAAACCGAAGTGGATGGTCATACGACCACCCGCGTTTCAACATCGTACCATGTAAAACTCAAAAATATTGGTCGACATTTTCTGGTAACTCGAAAGCCCGCCAAGCTTTATAAGCTTTCGGCTGGGAAGCCAGTGAGTCACCGCACACTCACCATCCCTAAAAACGCTGTGTTAGCCATTCAAAATCACGCCCGTTCAGGTCAAGGAGTCGTTGTATCGCTCCAAGGTAAAAAACAAAAGTACCTTTTGAACAACCCGAAGTCAGTTGTCTATAATACGACTGGCGTCAAGAATAATTCACAAACAGCCAAACGACTTTCATCAGCCTCTAAAAAGTGGTCGAGCAGCTTGAAGAAATCTCAAATCAAAGCCATTCGGTACTATACCAATGAAGGTTATACCAAAATCAATACTGCATTAAGAACACCACAACACCATGCGGCCAAAAAGGTATCGGATAGTATCACTAAAATCAATGCTGGGATTCGCACGTTCACCTTACCCAGTCCCATCACCATTTACCGGGGAACTTCAGCAATTGGGGTAAAAAAATCCCTGAGCAATCACGCAGTTAAAATTGGCAGATCTTATCAAGACGCTGCATACTCGTCTTCCACGTTGAGCCAGATGATTGCCCTTGGTTTCTCTAGTCAACACATCGTCTTAAAAATCAATTTACCTGCCGGCAACCACGGTGCCTACATTGATCCAATTTCAACCAACGTCGGGGAGAAAGAATATTTGATGGCGGGTGGGACCAAGCTCATTGTGACCGGCTATCAGAAAGCTCAGTCAACAGTTCACACCGCAGTGACGGTAAAAAAGCGGGGACACGCCGCGCAGCATCACACTAACAACGTGGTCACCAACTATACTTTGGTTACCCTGAATTTAAAACAATAATCAATCCGAATTCTTGAGGAAATCCTCGAGAATTTTTTTATAGGATAAACCTCCTCCAATCCTCAAAAGCTGAAATTAGCTTTCCTAGTTTAGAACTGTTATAGTCTAGATAGAAAATAATTGTAATTGGAGGCGTGACTTATGAGTAAACTTACCAACTACACGCGTTTGCTTGGTGTCTTGATTGTGGCTGGAATTGCCATCGTTTTGCAATTCATTCTCAATCAGCCCTTGTACACGCAAATCCTCATTTCATCGGTCGGATCCTTAATTGCCCTGCTGATGTTCATTGATATGGTCAAAACATTGCGTTCAGGTAAATTTGGCGTTGACCTGCTGGCAATTACCGCGGTGATCGCGACCATCGCGGTTGGCGAATACTGGGCTGCTTTGATTGTGCTACTGATGCTGACCGGTGGCGATACTCTCGAGGATTACGCTGCCAACAAAGCAAATTCTGAATTACAATCCCTCCTGGAAAATTCGCCTCAGTCTGCTCACTTAATGACTGACGATAGAATTATCGACGTCGAAATTGACCAAGTCAAAGTTGGCAACCGCATTGTCGTGAAACCTGGCGAAGTCATCCCCGTCGACGGTACGATCACCGAAGGAACGACCACCATCGATGAAGCCTCATTGACCGGCGAATCACGCCCAATTGATAAAGGCGTCGGCGGCACGGTAATGTCCGGTGCAATCAACGGTGATTCCTCATTCAATATGATTGCCGACAAAACCGCAGATGACAGCCAGTACCAAAACATCATCCGACTGGTTAAACAAGCCGAGAGTACCCCGGCCCACTTTGTTCGAATGGCCGACCGATACGCGGCGCCATTTACTATTTTAGCTTACATTATAGCGGGGGTTGCCTGGTATGTATCAGGAGACCCGGTCCGATTCGCTGAAGTCCTCGTGGTTGCTTCCCCTTGCCCACTCATTTTAGCCGCACCAATTGCATTGGTATCCGGCATGAGTCGTGCCAGTCGAAATGGAATTATCGTCAAAAGTGGAACGATTATTGAAAAACTTGCCAACGCTAAAACTTTTGCATTCGACAAAACTGGCACGATCACCAAGGGTCATTTGACCGTTAACCAAGTGTACGCAGTTGATGGTTATACCAAAGATCAGGTTCTGGCATTGGCTGCAGGCACTGAGCAGCAGTCCAGCCACATCTTGGCCCGCTCATTAGTTGCAGCGATTCCGAACAATATTCCAACCGCAACCAACGTGATTGAAACCACCGCCAAAGGCGTTCAGGCCACAATCAATGGTCAAACGGTGAAAGTCGGTAAGGCATCATTTGTCTCTGATGACCCCATCAACACCTTGGACCAAACCACTGTCTACGTTTCAGTTGACGGTCATTACGTTGGTTACGTGTCATTTTCTGACGAATTACGTCCTGAGGCTAAAGCCGTCATGGATAGTCTCCACGCCCATGGTGCCAGTCAGATTATGATGATCTCTGGTGATCGAAAACCAATTGCCGAAGAGATTGCCGACCGAGTGGACATTGATAAAGTATATGCAGAACGTCTGCCGCAAGAAAAAATTGATGTCATCAAACAAGTCGATAAAAAACACCGACCAGTTGTGATGGTTGGCGATGGCGTCAACGATGCCCCATCTCTTGCAACAGCAGATGTCGGCATCGCAATGGGAGCCCACGGGGCAACTGCGGCCAGTGAATCAGCCGACGCAGTTGTCTTAAAAGATGACTTATCCTTAGTCAGCAAGGCCGTCACCATTTCCGAGGATACAATGAACGTCGCCAAGCAATCAGTTCTGATTGGGATCGCCATTTGTACGATTCTGATGCTGATTGCCAGCTTTGGCGTCATCCCCGCAATCATTGGCGCCATGTTCCAAGAAGTTGTCGACACCGTGACCATTTTATGGGCACTCCGAGCTCGAATTGATCATCAGACAAGCCCGGTAGGCAACCAAGCACCACTTGAAAGTTAATTGAAAAATTACTGTACTCATGACCAATTAGGAAGAAATTCTGAGTTGGTCATTTTTCTTTGCCCCACATCTTAAGAATCGTCAAAGTTATTGATAAATTATAATTCCAGTGGGATTAGTTGATAGCGTTTTCATATAAATGGGCATATAATCCTGGTGAAAATAATTTCTGGCCTTTATTTGAAAGGTTTGGTGAAGACAATTATGAAAAAAATCATTGGCTTGTTTCTCTCTATTGCAATTGGAATTTCAATGATAATCGATGGCTACATCGTATTCTTTAACGGCCCACGGCACCTGTCGACCAAAAGAGCCGATGAATCAGCATCCAGTAGCACCAAAAAGACGGCACCAGCCAAATCCAAGACTGGCCAGTACCTAAATGGTATCTACACTGGTCGAAGTGTCAGCACCGAATGGGGACACGTTCAAGTCAGAGCAACCATTCAAAATGGCAAGCTCACTTATGTCTCCGTTCTCAAATCACCAAATTCAGAAGATTACTCCAGGCGACTGAATAAACGGGCCCTGCCGACGTATGAATCTGAAGCAGTGAAAGCCCAAAGTGCCAATATTACCCACGTTTCCGGGGCAACCGTCACTTACAAGGGATTCAAAGCCTCACTTCAAAATGCTTTGAACCAAGCCAAAAGAAGCAACGAATCCCAAAACCAGCAAGCTAACTGAGGGTGATGAACATGCAAACAACTCGGTATCGTTTACAGACCAGCGTCATTAATCAGATGACGATTCCTTTCTCAATTCGTCTGGCACTCAAAGATGAGATCCCCGGATTTCAACAGATCTTTCAAGAAATCACCGGTGCCATTGAGAAGGACCTCATTCATGTCGATCAAGACTTTTCGACATTCAGACCCGACTCATTGGTTTCTAGGTTCCAAGAAGGCGACCCTGGAGCGTTGCTTGAATCCGAAAGTTTTGCGACTGTCTATTCACTCGCAGAAATCGCCAAGAATCAGACAGAGGGCGACTTTGATCCGTATTTTAATGGCAAGTACGACCCGACCGGACTGGTTAAAGGCTGGGCAATTCAATCAATTTTCAATCATCGTCTGCGGCCATTGCTGGCGGACCCAGCCATTGTTGGCGTCTCGTTAAATGGTGGTGGGGATATCATGGCCGCCACCGATCCTCATTCAGGGTTTACATGGGATGTTGGCATCGAGGATCCGTTTGACGACACCATGATCATCGGTAAATATCGGTTAACCGATCAGGGTGTCGCCACCTCGGGATTCAATCGACGCGGGGAACATATCAAACACACCCCCAGCACGATTAGGCAAGTGACAATCATCAGTGACAGCCTAGTAGCAGCCGATGTTTGGGCAACCGCGGGGATTGCTGCAGGAACTGCGACCTTTATCCATTTAATCGAGCGTCATCACTTAAGCGGCGTTTTCGTTGATGAGCAGATGGGATCCGTGGCATTTGAGAGTGGGGTCATGCAATCATGATTAAACATCACAATTACGCATTAGGGTTAACTTGGATGTTCATCTTATTCGTCATTCCATTGCCATTGATTCAGACGCTGGCGGTGGGTCTGCCGGCTGACTATGCCGATGAATTTCAGGCGATTTATTTTGGCGCAATTGCTTACTCTTGGATGCTGGTTGCCATTTATTTAAGCACCCGGCCAAAATGGCTGGATCGGCTCATTGGCCTTCCTGATATGTATGTCATTCATGGCATTCTGAGCATTGCCGCCATTTATCTGATCTACCTCCATCAAAGTGAAACCGAATCAATGGGCTGGATCAAAACAACCGGAAATTGGGCGTATTGGTTGCTATTAGGAATCCTGGCCTATTCATTGATTTTTATGGCAGGTTGGTTAACCAGTCGAGTCCCCTTCATTGGGATAATTAAGAAATGGTTGGAGCCCCTCTTTAAACATGAATATTCCATCTGGATTCATCGATTAACGCTGGTTGCCACAGTGCTGGTATTCATTCACGTGATTTTGATTAACTATGTTGTGGCAATCACGCCGTTCATGATTTGGTTCTATGCTTATAGCGGCTTTGTGTTGGTTGCATATGTCTGGGCAAAGGTCACTAACACTAAGGGGTCCTTCCGTGGCACATTGACTAAAAATATAGAGATCGCCGACAACATCCGCGAACTGACGATTCGTCCAAATGATGACGCGAAAGTAACGTTGCTTCCCGGCGACTATGTGTTTATGTCCTTCCCAACTATCAAAGGTTTGAGGGAGCTCCACCCCTTTTCCCTGGTCAATTCACCAACTGATTCAAAGAACATTGTCCTCGCGATTCGAGGCGATGGCGACTTTACCCGGTCGCTGGATGGTGTTCCGGATGGCACTCAGGTTAAATTTACGGGTGGCTACGGCCGTTACGACACTTTCCTGAGTAATCAGCCACAAGATACCAACATCGTCATCCTGGCTGGTGGTATCGGCGTTGTGCCCCTCTTATCGGTAGTGGACGCTCATCCCAACCGAAATATCCGCATGTTCTACACCGCTCACAGAGAAGCCGATCTAATATATGGGGATAAATTCAAAAACTGGCAAAACCGCGAGCATTTCCAAATTGCGCAACAAGTCGGTCGTTTTGGTATCTCGGAAGTTCTGCGAAGTCTGCCCAATGATTGGCAGCGAAACACACTTTTTCTGATCGGCGGGCCAAGTAAAATGATGCGCCACTGGAAACGCGAATTGCGCCGACATGGTGTCATGGCCGGCCAAATTTATAGCGAAGAATTTGACTGGTGAGCGGCCAATCGAACCACGGTTAGTTGACAAATATTCTAATTGCATTATATTTGTAACAGTAACAATTACCATTTTCGAACTAGGAGGGAAATCATGCGAATTCACGTTGTAATGCGTAATAAAGAAACCGGCGAAGAATATTTAACATCTAAGAATCGTCGGAACAACCCAGATCGTCTGAAGCTGATGAAATATTCACCAAAGCTGAAGAAGCGCGTGTTGTTTGAAGAAAAGAAGAACTAGAGCAGCAAAAATAAATCCAAGCAACTGGTTACAATGCCAGCTGCTTGGATTTTTTTAGGATTTATTTAATTTTTCATATTCCATAAATTGATATAGCAACAGTTCCATAATCACAATCAGCGAAACATGCGATGTCATATCCACGCCGCTGACTTTTAACTCATCGGTGAATAAATACAGATTTTCATCACTCATGTTCTGAATCGTATTGTTATTGGCTCCGGTGACGGACACCAACATGGCATACTCTTTTTGACTCTGGAGGTTTTGGATGATTTGAATCAGCTCATCATCCTCACCCTCGTAATCAAAAACAAAGATTACGTCATCATGTTTCACATTTCGATAAGCTAATCGACGCTGCTCATGGTTCTTGGGAAAGATCACAATAAAGCCATTGAGGGTGTACAAATACTCAATATATTCTGCAGAATATTTACTGAAACCTTTGGCAAAAAAGTACAGTTTCGGCTGATGATCCAAAGCCTTACATATCTTCAATAATTTACGCTCATCCAATACCCGGACAGTCTCCTCAATGTTCTTGAGATACTCGTTGCGGTATTGCGTTTGTTCTTCAACAAATGGTTCCGCCTTGTCATCGTGTTGATCACTGTTCAACACGGTGTATTTGATGACGGTACTGAATTCGCTATAACCAGAGAAGCCAATTTTTCTGACGAAGCGCAAAAAGGTCGTCGTTGAAACATAGCAGGCGGCCGCAATTTCTCGAATACTCTTATTTTGAATCTGATCCATATTTTTGATGACATAATCGAGTAATCCGTATTCGTTTTTATTTAGTTTTTCAACGTAAGGTTTGATAATCTCAAAAAAGTTCATAAGAATCCCCTAATCCGGCACGCCAAGGACAATCGAGTGGATGTCCCCGCCACCAAGCAGTAATTCACGTGCATACACGGGTTCAATGGTTCTGTCTGGGAAAATGGCCTGATACTGACTAATTGCCGCCTCATCGTGTTCATCACCAAAGACTGGTAAAATCACGGCACCATTCGCTAAATAACAGTTGATATAAGTTGCCATCAACCGGTCGCCTTCATAACGTGGTAATCGCCCGTTAACTGGGTCAACGCCTTCACTTTCTGCTTTAGTGATGAGCAGTGGTTTTGGCATCTGAACTCGATAAATCTTTAAGTGACGCCCCTGCGCATCGGTTACTTTTTCTAATATCGCCAAAGCTTCATGACAGATTTCATACATCGGATCCGACTCATCTTCAGTCCAAGTGAGGGCCACTTCCCCAGGCCGGACAAAGTTAACCATGTTATCAACGTCGCCGTTGGTTTCATCCATAAAATAACCGCGTTCGAGCCAAATGATTTTAGTCACGTTCAGATATTTTTTAAAGATGGCTTCAACTGTGGCTTTTTCAATCTGGCCATTACGTCCCTCAGACAAAACCGATTCCTCGGTGGCAATCAAAGTCCCCTCGCCATCTGTCTGGTAAGCAGAGCCTTCCAAGACAAAGTCGACATCATAATGATCAATTCGATCCAGATCACTCACTTTTTCCGACACCAGGTTATCCTGATCCCAAGGGAAGTAGAGACCATCCACCAAACCGCCCCAAGCATTGAACTGCCAGCTGACTGATCGAACTCCGTTTTGTGGATTGACCAAATAAGTTGGTCCAACATCGCGCATCCATGAATCGTTATAACTCATTTCGACCACCCGAACTGCTTCCGGCATGGCATGAAGGGCATGCTCGTATTGCTTACGAGAGACCAGCATCGTTAAGGGTTCGTACTTGCTGATTTTGGCAGCCACTTCTGCGAATACCTTTTGAGCCGGTTTGGCCCCATCCCGCCAGTTGTCGGTGCGTTCCGGCCACATCATGTAGGCCTGCTGATGCCGGTGCCATTCGGGTGCCACACTGTATTGATCCTGTTGTGGAGTTGTGTTCTTTATTTTCATAATTCACCTCGATATTTTCTCGTTCAATAATAACATTTAATTAGTGTAAGCACTAACAACATTGCAACAACAGTTATTTAAAATAAAAACGAGGATCAAGCAAAATGAAATTTTCGCTCAAGCCTCGTCACATTTTCGTTATTTAACCGCTGCAGGAACAGCATGCTTCACAATCGTGGTGCCTTCATTGCCTTCGATAATCTGTTGAACATCTTCCAAATCACCGATGACAGCTGGGTTACCGGTATTGCGGACAAATGCGACCGCAGCTTGAACCTTAGGCATCATACTGCCTTTGGCGAACTCATTGGCATCGATGTGCTTTTGAATGTCGTCAATGCCGACTTCCTTTAATTCAACCTGATCAGGCTTGCCGTAGTTATAATAAACGCCACCGGCTGAAGTCAGGATAATCAATTTGTCAGCGTCGATTAATTGGGCAATCTTTGAAGCACTGAAATCTTTGTCGATAACGGCTTCTTTGCCAATCAAACGATTTCCTTTGCGGACAACCGGGATGCCACCGCCACCAGAAACAATTGGCACGATGCCGGCATCGACAACTTTCTTAATCGCCGCATATTCATTGATTTCCAAAGGTTTTGGTGATGGCACAACTCGTCGATAGCCACGACCTGAATCCTCGATGACGTCCCAATCCGGATGCATCGATTTAAGTTCGGGGAGATCAGCTTCCTTATAGAATGGGCCAATCGGCTTGGATGGATTTTCAAATGCCGGATCATTTTCATCGACAATCGTCTGGGTCACAATCGCCATGACATCTTTATCGATACCACTATCCAGGAGTTCTTCTTTCATGGCATTTTGGAACCAATAGCCGATGCTGCCTTGGGTCATCGCACCACACGTGTCGAGTGGCATTGCCGGGTTGGCTTCACTGTCGGCAGCATTTTGCTGAAGCAATAAGTTGCCGACTTGAGGGCCATTTCCATGGGTAATGATCAATTGATCACCATTCTTGATAAATTTAACTAACTCTTTGGCAGTCTTTTTAACTGCTTTCATTTGCGCTTCGGCTGAGGCGTCCTTTGAAAGGATCGCGTTTCCACCTACTGCAACAACAATTTTAGCCATTGAAAGTTCCTCCTATCTGCCAGCTGGCACTTGTTGGGTGATGCAGTGAATATTTCCGCCGCCAAGTAAAATTTCACGGGCAGGAACACCGACAATCTTTCGGTCAGGGTACAACCGTTGCAGAGTTTCTTCAGCTTTGGCATCGTTTGGATCACCAAATGTTGGGAAGACAATGCCGCCATTTGCGGTGTAGTAGTTCACATAACTGGCTGCCAGACGGTCGCCTTCCTTACGTGGTAAGGTCCCGTCAACTGCGTCAACGCCTTCACTTTCTTCTTTGGTGATTGTCACTGGTTTTGGTACATATAATTTTTCGACTTGAATCTTTCGACCGCGTGCGTCAGTCGCATTGCTTAAAATGTCATAGTTTTCTTTTGAAATTTCATATTGAGGATCGTTCTTGTCATCAGTCCAGGCCAGCGCAACCACACCAGGCTTCACAAAATTGGCGATATTATCAACGTGGCCGTTGGTTTCATCCAAATAGATCCCACGCTTGAGCCAGATAACTTTATCCAAATTGAGATATTCTTTGAGGACATTTTCAATCTGTTCTTTGGATAATTGTGAATTTCGACCCTCTGAAAGCAGGCATTCTTCGGTGGTGATTAAAGTGCCTTCGCCATCAACATGAATGGAGCCGCCTTCCAGAATGAAATCATCCAATCGATAACGGTCAGCATGTTCCAATTCAGTCACTTTTTGAGCAACCCGGTCATCTTTATCCCATGGGAAGTATAAACCATCTACCAGGCCACCCCATGCATTGAAAGTCCAGTCAACTCCGCGAAGGTCGCCATCGTCATTGGTGACAAATGTTGGCCCGCAGTCACGGATCCATGAATCATCGCTGGACATTTCAACAACTTCTACTTCGTCAGGCAACATGTGGCGGGCATTTGCATACTGGGCGTCAGAAACGCCAACGGTAACATGCTCGAATTGAGAAATCGCTTTCGCAACATTCACAAATGTGTGTTGGGCTGGTTTAGCGCCATTTCGCCAGTTATCTGGACGTTCTGGCCAGAGAATGTAGACACCCTTGTGATGTTCAAACTCGCCAGGCATCCTGTAACCGTCTTTTTTAGGTGATGATTGTAAAGTTTTCATCGTATTTTGCTCCTCTTGTGTGAATTAGTTCTTGCTTAAGATTTCTTCTGTGTGGTGACTGCTCGCTTTGGCCTTTTTCTTCAGCGGATGATCCTTTTCAGCAACTCTGATGCAGACCTCACCAAGTAATATTGTGATAATTGTTCCAATTAAAATTGGAATCTTAGTGTTCATTTCCTCGGCACTGCCATTGAGTGGGAATGCTGAAAGAATGGTCGTAATTGCCAGCAAAGCAACCGGAATCCAAGTCATTAAGTTAATCATCAAATGGTTACCGGGCACTTTGAATGGTCGCTCCGTATTAGGATCGCTCTTCCGCAGTTTCCAGAATGATGGGAACATCAGTAAGTATGAACCCAGCAAAGCAACGACGTTCAGTGAGAAGAATGCCCAGAAAACATTTTGATTAGGGATCAGTGGTGAAATGACAACCAAGATTGCAGCAATCCCGCCGTTAAGTAGGTTGGCGCCGGTTGGTAGGCCAGTCTTCTTGCTTTCGATACCAAAGATCTTTGGTAAATCATGATTTTTGGCCGCATATGAAGCAACGTAATTCACGCCGGCTGACCAGGAAATTAGGTTGGCAGCTAAAGTATACATGAATAACAACGCGATCAAAATAACGAACCAGTTGTTACCACCGATTAACAGTAAGATACTTTCCATCAAACCACTTGAAGTTGAAAGCTCACTGCTTGGAATTGCCACGCCCATGCCGAATGCGGCAAAGACATAGAAGACAGCGATCAAGATGCCACCCCAGATAATTGCTTGGGGAATTTGTTTCTTCGGATTAGGCATTTCACTGGCCATGGAAGTAACCACTTCAAAGCCCAAGAAGTTGAACAGAATCACTGAGATATAGCCCAGACTCTTAACATCCATTTGTGGCAACATCGTTTTCACAGTGAAGTTGCTTGCAACACCCTTGGTCATAGCGACATAGATTCCTAAAGCCCCTAAGCTGACCATAATGATTACTTTGGCAATGGCAGCTAAGTTCAGAATCCATTTACTGTCAGCGACTGGGTACGAAGAAATCAATGTGACGATTCCAATGAATACCAGCTGGATAAGGACGTTCGTCCAAGTCCCAAAATGAACTGGGAAGACTTGGCCAATCACCCCGGTAAACAAGACTGCCAGACTGGCCATCCAAATCGGAAAGTTAATCCAGTACAGCCAAGCAGCTCGACCACCCCATCGGCGACCAAAGGCTTTTCTGACCCAATCATAAATTCCGCCATCCCCATCATAGGTGGTTCCAAGCTCTGCAGAAATCAATCCGTAAGGCAGGAAGAAGAATATTAACAGAAGTGCCCACCAGAAGAACTGCGAAGGCCCAATTGCTGCCGCAGGTGCCACTGACTCAACAACCAGAACAACAACCACCGACATCAGCACGGCATCAAATAATCTAAATTTTTTCTCTTTTTGCATTTCTTTCACCTTCACAAACTATCGTTGCAACCCGATTAATGAGTGGTGTCGTCAACTAAGTTTAAGATCATCGATTTCAATTTAGGATCGTTGAGATCATCCAATTGTTTTTCGGTGTAGTTCATTCGTGGTGCCATCAAGTAAACCAGGAGTGCTCTCATAGCAGTCAAACGGTTTTCAGCTTCATCCCAGGCGATTGAATGTGGTGAGTCAATCACGCTGTCAGTGACTTCTTCACCACGGTTAGCTGGCAAGCAGTGCATGAACATTGTATGGCTGGTTCCCTTGCTCATCAGGTCATCGTTAACCTGGTACTTAGGATAGAAGATCTTCATTCTTTCGTCGTATGAAAGTGGTGCTTCGTACAAACCGTACCATACGTCAGTATAGACAAAGTCGGCATCTTTCATGGCTGCGTCAGCATCTTCAGTGATTTCAACGCTACCGCCGGATACTTCAGCGTTCTTCTTACCAATTTCCAAAGTTTCTGGCTTAATTTGGTAACCCTTTGGTCCGAATTGAACAAATTTCATTCCCATCTTTGAAGCGATGAACATCAATGAAACGCAAACCTGAGTGGCATCACCGACGAAGACAACCTTGCAGTCGCTTAACTTCTTGCCGGCTGGCAAATGTTCTGCCATGGTGATAATGTCGCCAATTTCTTGAGTTGGATGGTTGTAATCGCTCATACCGTTGAGAACTGGAACAGTGGCGGTTTCAGCCAACTTCTGAACAGTTGAGTGTTTTGCAACTCTGGCCATCAAGATATCAACTAAGCGTGAGAGAACAATGGCTGTGTCGCCAAGCGATTCGCTTTCAGCTGAACCTAAGTGAATCTGACCTGGTGCTAAATATTGAGCGTGGCCGCCAAGTTGCGTCATAGCTGTTTCAAATGATACTCGGGTTCGAGTAGATGACTCTTCGAAAATCATTCCTAATGTGCGGTGTGATAATAAGTCGGGATAGTTGCCATTCTTAATGTCGCGTTTGATTTGTAAGCCCAAGTTGATCAAGTATTGAATTTCGTCTCGTGTGTATGTGTTAGTATCGATAAAGTCTCGTTTCATAATTCGCATCTCCTAAAGTTTGTTTGTCGTTTGTTCCAAGAAATTCTCGAGTATTTCTTT
Source organism: Lentilactobacillus otakiensis DSM 19908 = JCM 15040 (assembly GCF_001434145.1). GTDB lineage: Bacteria > Bacillota > Bacilli > Lactobacillales > Lactobacillaceae > Lentilactobacillus > Lentilactobacillus otakiensis. The sequence goes on from NZ_AZED01000011.1 coordinate 355,864, forward strand.
ACGTCTCTAAATATAAAGCATGTAAGCGCTAAAATAAATAGTTTGAGGCGTGATAGACCGCGTCAGAACAACGATGTACTTTGTTCCACCTTTGTTAACACGTTACACGATGTTGCTGTAAAAGCGTTTTACTTGGGTTTTGGACAAAAAAATCCTCAACTGAGTAAAATGGTTTACTCATAGTTGAGGAATTTGAAATCGATTATAAAAGATGTTTTAGTTTGAAACGTTGAATTTTGCCGCCGGCATTCATTGGTAAATGATCAACTTGGATGAATTGTCGTGGCACCTTGTAATGAGCGAGTTTCTGACGGCCAAAGTCAATCAAAGCTTGCGGTGACACTTTGCGGTGACTCACCACAAACGCCACTGGTGTCTGGCCCCACTCTGGGTTATCGATCCCCACCACGGCAATTTCGTCAACGTCTGGTCTGGTGAGATAGACAGCTTCAATTTCATCGGGAAAGACATTCTCCCCGCCAGAAATAATCATGTCGTCGATTCGACCATCAACGTATAGAAAATTTTCATCGTCAAAATGGCCAATATCGCCGGTACAATACCAGCCATCCGCTGTTTGCTTGTTAGCAAGTGCGGTTGGACGGTTCAGGTATCCTTTGGTTAATGCCGGCGTTTTGAGCAATATTTCATGATTCTTAGCGAGCTTCAGTTGGGTCAAGAAAAGCGGTTTGCCGACCGAGCCAATACGATTTTCGGCATCTTCGTAGTTTAGGGCCACAATTTGCGAGCAAGTTTCAGTCATCCCATATGATTGGACGACTGGGATTTGATACTTTTGACAGAGAGCTAAAGTTTGCCGATCGATTGGGCCGCCACCCAGCAGCATGCACCTAAAGTTGGCATTATATTGAATCCGATTTTTCTCTCGCAAGGCCAACAACTTTTTCAGCATGTACGGCACCACTGAGATTGTCGACACTGGCTCGGTTGTCAAAATCTGGTCAACGCGCGTTGGTTCAAAATGTGATACCAATCGAACTGTCATTCCATAAATGAGGCCACGCATCATAATCGAAAAACCACTGATGTGAAAAATCGGCACCGCGCAAAGCCATTCGTCTTGTGAGGTCAATCCAAGGTTTAAAGCGGAAGCCATTGCTGAAGCCAGGTGGTTGCCAAACGTCTGCATGACACCTTTCGGCTGCCCAGTGGTTCCAGAAGTATACATAATACTAGCGACATCATTCTTGTTAAATTCCGACACCAATGGATGCCCTTTTGCTTGAATTTTCCGGATTTCAGTAAACTTTATAAATCCATCATCAAAGCTGTCACGCCACAATGCGTCGTCAACCAAACAGACACTGGGTTTGCTATCATCCAGCTGGCGCTTAATTTCGTCATCACTCAAACGCCAGTTAATCCAGACAATTGTTCGCCCGGACCCAAGTATGGCCATGGCAAATAAATAGCCATCGAGTGAATTCTGAGTAAGAATGGCAACCCGTTCGCTATTCAAAGCACCAGCTTGATCCAATTGACTAGCCAGCGCTTCAGTCCGCTGGTTGAGTTCTAAGAAAGTCAACTGGGTCTGCCCATCATCAACTGCAATCCGATTTGGCGCTAATTCACCCTGCTTTAAAATCCAATTATCCAATTGCACTAACCTCTTTAAGGAAACTTAGGGAACTGATCGAAGTCGGGTTGCCGTTTTTCATTAAACGCATCCCGGCCCTCTTTACCTTCGTCAGTCGTATAAAACAGCATGGTCGCATCACCACCAAGTTGTTGCAAGCCTGCCAATCCATCGGTGTCTGCATTCATCGCTGCTTTGATAAATCGCAATGCGGTCGGTGATTTCTGCAGAATCTCATTACACCAATCAAGGGTTGCGGACTCAATTTCTGCTAGTGGAACAACTTTGTTAATCCAATTCATTTGAAAAGCTTCTTCTGCACTGTAAAAATGATTCAAGAACCAGACTTCTTTGGCGCGCTTATGACCAATTACCCGCGCCAAATAGCCAGAACCATATCCAGCATCAAAGCTGCCAACTTTCGGACCTGTTTGGCCAAATTGGGCATTGTCGGCAGCAATCGTCAAATCACAAACCAGCTGGAGAATATTACCACCACCAACTGACCAGCCTTTAACCATCGCAATCACCGGCTTAGGAATAATGCGAATCAGATGTTGCAGATCCAGCACATTCAAGCGGGCAATGTGATCCGGCCCAACGTAACCACCATTTCCACGAACACCTTGATCGCCGCCTGATGAAAACGCCTTGTCACCTGCACCAGTTAGAATTATTACGCCAATTGTGCTATCATCACGACAGATATTAAACGCGTCAATCATCTCTTGAATAGTGACCGGCGTGAACGCGTTCATCTTCTCCGGTCGATTCATGGTAATTTTAGCGATTTTATCTGCTCGTTCAAAAATAATCTCATTGTAGTCTTTAACAGACTGCCACTTAACTGAAGTCATAAGTTCCTATCCTTTCAAAAATGGAGTGTGAAAATTTTGTCTAATTTAATTGATTTACTTGGGATCCAAACTGTTTCCCTCAGCAAAACTAAAGTTATTATATCACTACAGGTAACCGATTCCGCCAAGCAACCATATGGGATTGTCCATGGCGGAATTAATTCAGTTCTAGCTGAAACCGCTGCTTCGATTGGGGCAAATCAGCTTGTGGATAATGATCATTATGCTGTTGGCGTCAACATCTCGACACAACATTTGATGCCGGTATCCAGTGGCAAGTTGGTTGCCACCGCAACGCCGCTTCACGGTGGAAATCGGATTCAAACATGGCAGGTAGAAATTGCTTCGACTAACATCCTCACTAGTACAAGTGTGGTAACACTTACGAGTCTGGAGAAGAAATCTTTGGATAATGTGTTATAGCATACAGAAAAGGGAACCCGTTGAATGGGTTCCCTTTTTTAGTGATCTTTTGCTTGCGTTATTACAATTTTAGTACATAATTTTTTGGGATTAGTCAATGAAAATGGGTGTGGAAAGTGTCTCGGATGTAAAGCCACAATCAAATCCGCGTTTTTACTGCTATATAGCAAAAACGTGCTCATCAAGCCAGCTTCTTCCGCTTTATCCAAACCAGTGTTTTCACTGTCATCTAGCGGAAACGTGCTTCGACAGCCCAGCCCCTAACGTATAAACAAGAATCCCGCATTGATGAACGTATTTTGTTCATTAATGCGGGATTCTTGTTTATACACCGGGTCTAAGCGGGCTTTGTCGCACTCTTCATTTTTCCATCCATAATCTCATACACCTTGTCCGCATATTCCAGCAGCCGAGTATCATGGGTGACCACCACAACTGCCTTGTTTCTGGTTTCTGCCAGCTCCTTAAACAATTTACCGACTTCCATAACCTTTTCACTATCCAAGGCCGCTGTCGGTTCATCGGCCAAGACAATGTCTGGGTTGGCATACAATGCCCTGGCAATCGCTACTCGCTGTGTTTGGCCGCCTGACAGTTCACCTGGGAATTTGTCGACTAGTTCAGATATCCCCAGTTGCTTCAACAGATCAGCCAACTCAGGTTTGTTCAAAGTCCCTTGTTTCTTAATTTTATCAACGAATTCAAATTGTTCTCTGACCTTTAAATATGGCACCAAGTTATACGATTGAAGCACAAAGCCAACTTGGTTCAATCTCAATTTATCACGTTGCGCTTTAGACAATTTTTCCACCGGTTTACCTTCAACTTCGACTGACCCAGACGTTGGTGTCTGCAGGCCGCCGGCAATTGTTAAGAAGGTACTCTTACCGGATCCAGATGGCCCAACAACTAAAATCAACTGACCGCGGTCGGCCGCAAAATTGATGTCCTGCAAGACATGGACCCGGCTAATTCCGGTACCAAAGTATTTATTAATATTCTTCAATTCAATAACTGACATGATTAACCTCCAATTACACTAACAGGGTCGACGGTTGCAATCTTTTGGGCTGGAATGGCTGCACCAATCACTCCCATAATCATCAAACCGAGTGAAATCCAGAGAAGAACTGGAATGTTGAACGCCATCGGGACACCAACCGGCAACAGCCATCCGGTCATCGCCGCTAATGCGCCACCGATAATCACACCCGAGGCCATCAAAATTAATGACTGATTGGTGATGGTAGAAACTAGTGCCCGAGCTGGAATTCCCTGAGCCCGCAAAACAGCGTACGTTGGTAATGCTTGCATCGTCAAAATGTACAAGAACACCGCAATCAAAACTAACGAAATAATCATTAAGAACCCAATCATGAAGCCAAAGGTAGTATTCTCAGCTGAATATCCAGGAAGCTTGGAGATGAACTTATTCATTGAATAGGTCTTCAAATGTGAACTATGAGCGTTGTATTTAGCGTTCTTCGAAACAATCGCGCTGCCGGAAACCGGTGCGTTGGGCATCCCCCGTAAATATTTCCAAGTTGTCATGGTCCCATATGCAACAGGCGCCACGTTCAATTTGGCATTCTTGGTGAAGCCGACAATCTCGTATTTATCTTTGAATGAATTCAAAGTCACTTTATCACCTAGCTTATAGCCATCCGTTTTAAATTTCTCGTCAACCACGATTTGGTGATTGGTGCGAGCTTTATGACCGGATGTCAATTTCAGATCTTTAATGATAAATTGTGACTTCCGCGCACCGATAAACGATGCTGAAATCTTTTCTTTACCCTTATGTTTGGCAACAACTAGTGTGGAGCCAATCACCGCCTCTTTGGAGGATAACTTGGCATCCTTAGCCTGATCTTTGGTGATCAAGGACTGCGTCAAACTAATATTGGAATCCTTGTTCAAGACGATGCTCTTCGCGTCCCAAGAATTAATGGCCTGAGTGTTTTCCCCAGCCAGTCCAAATGCCAAACTGGTTAAAATAAAAATTAAGTATGCGATCAGGGCAACCATTGAGATGATCAGTCCGTATCGCAATTTTTCGTGTCGAATTTCTTTTAGTGCTAAATACATTATGCGTTCCCCTTTCCTGCTAGCAAGTTCAATGCATCCGATAACTTACTCATAACTTCCCGCTGCGTGTCTGGATTAACAATGATTTGCTTGATAGCCTCGTGGCTTAAAATCATCGTTGCCCACTCTGGTGCAGTCACTGTCTTGGGATCCACGCTTCCCTGTGAAATCAGCGACTCATTTTTCATCAAATGCATTTTAATCAGTCCAAAATATTGGCTGTCGCGGGCACCTTCAACGAATGCATCCACTTGATCCAGATAAAACTGCGGTTCAAACGCGCCACCGGTTTCATTGTTAATCTCACTATGAATATCTCTCATCGCAACGCCATACAAATATTTGTAGGCATCGGTCAAATCATCAAAATACTTATAAAAAGCACCGCGGGCAATTCCTGCTGTTTTCACAATTGGAGCGACTTGTGCGGTAGCCAACGGTTCTTCAGAAAATTCTTTCAATAAAGCTTGCCGGATTTTGGTCTGCTTCTCATCGGTTAAGTTAGTAAATGTTGTCGATACCATATTTATTCTCCTTGTATGACACTGTGTCATTAATCTATGAATCGAGTATAGTCCATAAGTGACACCGTGTCAACAATAGAGCTTAAAAGAACCGCATAACAGCCGTGTAAGGCCATTTGCGGTTCCGATTATTGCTTAATAACGAGTAGTTGATCTCAAAAGTTCTGGATTTCTGTTCGACAACAGCATTGCATGACCAGTCGAATCAAAAATCATGCTTTCAAACTCACGGTGTGAATTGAAGCGAGTGTACTTGATGTCACTTGGACGCAAGCTGCCGCGACCATTCAATTTACGTGCCGGAAGAGTCTGAATGGAATCGTCAGAAACCAAGTACAACCGACCATTATGAGGGTTATAACCCATGGCCTGTTGATGGGTTCCAGTTTGCTTTCTCAGCATCTGTTTTGCCAAACGAACGTGGATTGAACGGCTACCCAACTTACCTTTGTAAATCTTGACATGACCACCAGAAATTCCCCACCAGTATGCGTTACCGGAATTATCAAATGTCAGATCATGTCCGGCAGGTACCATCGCACCCCGATTATTCATGTGGAACTTGATTGCCCTATTAGGCTTCAATGATGACATACTGATCCGTTGAATGGTTGACCAGGCAGTCGGCTTCATGTCGGCTCGATCACGCCACATCCAGATTGAGTGCTGTTTCTTATTGTATGCCAATGATTGACCATGACCAACATTGAACATTGGTCCGACCTTCATACCAGCGGTACTCTTGTTCAAAGACGATTGGGCTTTGCTGAAGCTCATATGGTCAAGGGTGCTCTTGTTATAACGAACAACAAAGCCTTTGCCATGAAATTGATGTGGTGCATAAAGCACGAACAGGTATTTCCCAGCGAGTGCTGATGCTTGAGGATTAGTGAGATCCCGGCTGGATTTACCCAGTGCAGCATGGGTCGTTGGCAATAGGTACTTGGTCTTTAACGTCCACTTAGTGCCGCGAATACTCTTAATGGTTTCGCTGCCGCTTGGATTCTTGGACCAGCCATAACTACCTGCCTTCACAAATTGAACCTTGCTATTATTTAGCAAACGCAAGCTTGAGCCAGAATACTGGCTGATTGCGTTGCTATGCTGAACGATCGTTGCAGCATCAACCGTCCCCACAAACGATGTACTCAACAATACTGCTGTTGCAATTCCCACAGATAACTTACCAAATTTCATAATACCCCTCCAGATACTTCATTTGATATATTGATATAACATTATTGTACAACTTAATTTCGAAAAATAAATACTAAATATTTAATATGACCGATCAGCTTGCAATACCTCTGGACAGTGATTGACCAGCAGGTTGCCGCGAGATGAACCATCATACGCGATTCCCTCAAATTCACGTTTGGGGCCAAACTGTGTCCACTCAAAACTATGGTTGGTTAGGTGACCATGCCCGTCCAATCGCTTAGCTGGAAAACTAGCAATCGAGGCATCCGACATCATCAATAACCGTTTGCGAATTGGGTTATAGCCCATACTTTGAATTCTGGTTCCCGGTAAATGCTTTAGGACTTGATGCGTCAACCGAAAATGAACTGAGTGCGCGTGAATCTTTCCTTTGAAGATATAGGCACCCCAACCTGGAAATGACCAGAAGTAGGCGTTGCCGTATTTATCAAAGGTTAAATCATGGCCACCAGGGACTGACGTGCCATGACTGGAAAGTCGGAAACGAATTGCATGATCCGGCCGTAAAGTCGACGCCTTGATATGTTGAATGTATCCCCAGTTGCTGACGGGAACCCTTGGTGCCTTTTCCTTGTCACGCCACATGTACAAGCCGTGATTCTTCCAATTATATGCTAAAGATTGACCGTGGCCGGTGGTAAACATTGGGCCAACTTTGATGTAAGTATGAATCTTCTTCTGTGTCTTGGAATATTTGCCATGGTGCTTATGATAGGCATCCCGCAATTCTTTTGGATGCAAACGAATTCCCATCGCGTCCAGCTTCTTGATGTTAAACCGGACAATTCTGCCACGATTATGTAAGTTGGTTGGGCAATAAACGATGTACATATAACTTTTCCCGTTCATGGCAATCGATTGTGGGTTGCCCCAACGTTGGCCATCTTTACCAGGCAGCGGCAAAATGTAACGGGTGTGGAATTTGACTTTTTTACCTCGTTCCGAAGCAATTTCGTGTTCGATCCCAGTGTGGGCGACATGATAGTACTTTTTAGGCACTTTGACGTAGTGAACTTTTGAATTATTCAAATTCCGTAGACTACCTTTGTGCAGTGCCGATGAACGTTGATAATAAACATGATATTTGGCGTGGGCATCAATAGGTGCTTTAGCGACGACAAATAATGTCAAAAAAAGGACAAAGCAAATAAATGTCTTAATGAACCTCATACAATTCCCCCTCAGAAATTAATGATTCTTAAGATTTCGTAAAGTTCCGATACATTCAATATTAGCCTTTTGGTTAACAAAAGTAAATGGTTTTTATGTATAAAAGGTAATGATTAAAAAAACAAACCAGATCCCGGTAAGATTGGTTTTGAAACAGCCAATGTTTGCCAGAATCCGATTTGTTTGAGTACGTTAAAAAATGATACCCATACTGAATATTTTCTGAATCAGATTACTCCGATGACGACAACGAATCCAACATATCAATATTCTTTAACTTATAATGCGTGATGACACCGACCACCAAGCTGAAGCAGGCCGTCAGTACTGCCGACCAGATATACCCTGGATAATGCACCGTCAGTGGGAACAGGATCGCCCCTGTCTGGGCTTTGATCATGATGAAATGATGGAGTATCAGCCCAATAAACCAGCCAAAGACAATTCCGGCAAGCGTCAACACCACATTTTCTCGAGCAACGTACGCTGTCACTTCATTGTCATAAAACCCGAGCACTTTGATCGTCGAGAGTTCCCGCATTCGTTCGGAAATGTTGACATTGGTGAGGTTGTACAAGACTACCAGACCCAGAGCAGCAGACAACGCGATGAAGATCAGAACAACGGAGCTCAGACCAACTGTCCCCAGCGAGCTGCTGGCGTACCTTGGATAGGTCACATTAAGAACCCCTGATTGTTTCAGCAGATTTCTACTAGTCTGGTGACGGTGGCTGGCAGATTCACTCTTGAGCTTGAGAAGCCGTGACGTCGGTGCGTATTTAGTTGTTGAGACTTGATTGAAGTATTTAGACGTCAAATACATATAGTGGCCGGCATAGTTCTTAGTAACGCCGGCAACTCGGACCTTAAGCAATTTATTACCAAGCTTGGCAGACAATTTTGTTCCCTTTTTGGCATGCATATCAGTGGCCAGCTTCTCGGTAATGATCACCCCTGAGTTGGTCAGTTTTTGTGCTTTGCCAGTCTTGGCACTGGTCAGTGAAACGTATTTGCTAAAATGAGCAGTTGATTTCGGCGCAACCATTGTAACCGTCGCGTTTCGTTTAGTCCCTTTAGTTGGGGAAACGGTAATCGATTGGACCATCGCTGACTTTTGAGCGCTAATATTTTTGTCATGAACCTGTTTACCCGAATCAGACAAAGTCACGATTCCCTGGTAGTGCTGAACTTGGTTAAATTGGTCAGGAATCAAATCGTTGACTGAATCTCGAATCCCAAATCCCGCCAGCATCAACCCGGTACATCCCGCAATCCCGACAATCGTCATGATCATCCGAGTTTTGTATCGGAAGAGATTCCGGTAGCTGACTTTTTGGTTGAAATTCATGCGGTTCCATAGGGGTTTGATCCGTTCCATGAGAATTCGCTTGCCGGCTTTTGGTGCCCGCTCACGCATCAACTCGGTTGGTTTTTCGCGCAGATTAATGATCAGTACAACCGTCGCACTTCCCAGAGTGGCAACGAGGCCGGCGATGATCGCTTCAACAATAAATGCCCATGGAATCACGCCTGCATACTGGGTCAGATTATTGTTACTGAGCATGCTAAAGATGAACTTCGGCAGCGTCATGGTCCCCAGAATGCCACCGGCAATTGAGCCTAGTACACCCGCCAAGACTGAATAAATCACGTATTTCATCGAAATAAACCCTTTGGTATATCCGAGGGCCCGCATCAAACCGATTTCCCGTCGGTTCTTCTCAATCATTCGAGAAATTGTCGTAAACGTGATCAAAACGGCAATGAACAGGAAGAATCCTGGGAAGATCACCGCGATGGCCGCGATACTCTTGGACTCGTCAAAATAGTCCTGGTAACCGACGTTAGCAGTTCGATCATTGTACAAATATGTAGCCCGGGGAGTCTTTTGGAGCTGTGTTTTGGCCGCTTGAAGTTTGGCAATGCCTGCATCAAGCTTCTTGGCAGCAGCTTTTGTGGTCGCAGACTGGTATTGACTCGGTACAGATTGGAGTTGCTTGGCTTGTTTTTGAAGTTTGGTCAGTTGTTGATTGACCTTAGTAAGCTCTGGTCCAATCAATTCGGCCCGCCGCTGCTCCGGTCTTGCATTCAATCGGTTTTCCAGTTGGGCCTGATCATGATTGACCTGCTTGTTATATTGACTCGTGCCAGCAATTAAATCAGCGGTGTTGTTGAATCGCACTGCCAGCGTTGCATACGCTTTTTGATTGAATACCTGTTGAGGTGTATAGGCAAAATAGTCCACCTCGCCACTCCCGACGTTGGTGGTGCCGCGATCGGTTGAACTGACGAATAACGGTGAATTCACAAAGCCGACAATTTTGAACGATTGCCCTTTTAAGCCATCCGTTTTAGGCAAGGTATATGTTTGCCCAAGTTTGTAGCCATCTGACTTGGCCTTTGCGTCCAGGACAATCTGGTTTGCCTTAGTTGGAAGCTTTCCTGAGACAACTTTTAACTTGTTCAATTTAGCTGCCTTTGAATAGGAATAGACTTGGACAACCTGGTTCTGCGACTTCTTCACAGTAACCATATGGCTTGGCTCGACAGTTTGGATATTTTTGTCATGACGCACCAAATTCAAGTCCTTATTGGTCAGTCCCAAAGTGGACGTCACATTCAGGTCGCCGAGATTCTGCTGGGCAAAGTATTTGTCGGCAGAGTTGTCCAAATCAGGTCCAGTCGCCCGAATACCCACATAGAGCAATGAGCCCAGCAGGATGATCAGGACAATCGAAATAAACTTACCCCAAGAGTAAGTTATTTCGCGAATCGTTGCTTTGAAATAGGTAGAATTCAACTTTCCACCTTCTTATAAGACGGATTTCTTGTTAAGTGCGGTGTAGATGGCTTCTTCCATCGATTCCGGCTTGGTAATTGGCGCATATCGATGAATCAGCTTGCCATCTTTGCCAATCAGGAACTTGGTGTAATTCCATTTGATTTTGCCATGGCCGGATTCTTCTTTAAGATGGGCAAATAACGGATCCTCGTTATCCCCGTTCACCGCAACCCGCTTGGTCATCGGGAAGGTCACACCGTAGTGAATCCGGCAGTAATCATCAGCTTCTTCATCAGTAGCTAATTCTTGATGAAACTGATTTGAAGGCAGGCCGAGAATCACTAAACCCTCATCATGATACTTCTTATATAATTCTTCCAGGCCTTCCAGTTGAGGTGCAAGGCCGCATTTGCTGGCAGTGTTTACAATTATGACGACCTTGTCCTTGAACTCGCTTAAGTCAATGGTCTTGCCGCTCATTTCAGTTTCTTGATAATCATAAATTGTCTTCATTACTAGTCACCCATTTTCTGTATTTATGTTAAGTGTAAACTAAAAGGTCCAAAAACAAAACTGGTTTTGTTTTTGGACCTTCATGAGTGATTATTTGGCAACATACATCCCTTTTAAATTAAATGACAATCCAGCACTGTTATATACAATACCCTTGATCTTTGATTTTCTCATTTGTGGAATGGTAGCTTGATACAGTGGTGCAACTCCTTGGTCTGACATAATGACTCTTGAAGCGTCAATCATATCTTGCCAACGTTTTTGTGGATCTGTTGCATCTGTTGAAGCGGATTTTTTGACTAACTTATCATAGCTCTTGTTTGTCCAGCCGCCTTCGTTAAAGGTATTGTTCGACTGTAATACTTGCAAGAATGTATATGGATCAGAATAGTCGGCACCCCAGTTTGAGACGAAGAAATCAAATTGGTGATGAGTTTGCCGCTGAATCAGTGATTTCAGAGGTACTGATGAAACATCAATCTTCAAATTTGGTAAGATCTTTTCAAGTTGGCCTTGAACATATGCGGCAGAATGTTTTGCAGCAGTACTATCACCGCATAGCACCTCCAAGTGCAGTGACTTTTTATTCAATTCTTTCAAAGCTTGTTTATACTTTGCTTTGGCCTTTGTTGGGTTGTACTCCAAACCTTTATTACCCTGTTTAGCTTCCTTAGTAAAGTCCTCTCCGGTCTTTGGATTATTTGCCAACCCTTGCGTCACAAACCCTTGTGCCGGTGCAGATCCATCTGCCAGAACGTTCTTAGTGAATGATTGACGATCCATGGCGTATGAAAATGCCTGACGTAAAGCCTTATTCTTAAATGATGGTCGAGTTCTCTGGTTAAATTCCAAATAGAAAATTCGTGAATCTTTCAAAAGGTGCATATCTTTGTTGTTTAATTCATTCTTAACTTGTGTTCCCGATAACGTAGCAACGTCTAACTGGTTTCCTTGATACATGTTGTACATCGTTGAAGGATCTTTAACGACTTGATCATTAATCTTTTCAAGGTAGACGTGTTTCTTATCCCAATAATTTTTGTTGGCTGTTAATGTCCACTTTTCATTTGTTCCAGTCCAGCCCTTCATCTTAAATGGACCGTCGTACACCATTTTAGAAGCGGATGTTCCATATGCCTTTCCATACTTTTCAACCGCCTTTTGATTTTGTGGGAAGAATAACGGAAATGCCATTAGCAGTTTGAAGTATGGAATCGGTCGCTCGAGTGTAACCTGCAGCTGATGATCTCCGAGAGCCTTCACACCAAGCGCACTCGGCTTAGCTTTGTTAACTTGAATCTTATTGGCGTTCTTAATCCCATCAAAAATATAGCCATATTGTGATGCGGTTTTAGGATTAATGGTCCGCTTCCAGCTATATTCAAAATCATGGGCAGTTACAGGGTCACCATTGCTCCACTTGGCATTCTTTCGAAGATTGAATGTATAAACCTTTCCGTTTGACGATTCACTCATCTTAGTCGCAATTCCTGGCAACAACTTATGGTTCTTTCCCAATCGGAACAGACCTTCATTCGTATTCCCAACCATTGTAATGTCGATTGGCTGAGTCAATTTGGAAGGATCCAAAGTCGTTAGATCTTCAGTTTCAGACCAGTTAACGACTTGTTTAGTAGCCATGTTTGACTTCAAATTTCCTGAGTTCTCTGCCGACTCCTTTTTACCACAACCTGCCAATAGTAAAACGATGGCTGCACAGCCACCAATGAAATACTCAACTTTTCTCATTTCGAACCTCCATGCGAGTTCCCTCATTGTATAAAAATTCATCTCATTTGATAATTCAAGCATAAAGGGAGATAGATGGTGTGTCAATATCAAATAATAACAATATTGGTGTTTGATGAGAGAATTAAAGGATTAAATTGACTGAGACTTCACAATATTATATATTACAATTATGAAAAGACGGTTCGACCGTTCGCTAAGGCTTTAGCTCGTCTATTGCAGTGGTTATCGAATTGAGAAGGTCCCGACACAGTATAATGCTGAGTCGGGTTTTTCTTTTTTATCAAATATTCACACATATTAAACAAAAAAGCAGCCATGAATTAATAATCCACAGCTGCTAAAACAAACTATTCAAACTGAGCTTCATAAAGCTGCTTGTAATATCCGTCCTCATTCATCAACTCAGCATGCGTCCCGCGCTCAACAATCTTACCGTCATCCACCACCAAAATCTGATCGGCGTTGTGAATGGTCGACAATCGATGGGCAATGACCAGTGAAGTTCGTTGCTCCATCAAGTTCTCCAGCGCATGCTGAATCGTCTTTTCGGACTCATTATCCAGTGAGGCGGTGGCTTCATCAAGGACCACAATCTGGGCATCCTTCAGCAACGCTCGGGCAATCGCAATCCGCTGCTTTTGACCACCTGACAAACGAATTCCTCGTTCGCCAACTTGGGTCTTCATCTGATTGGGCAACCCTTTAATAAAATCATCAATGTCAGCCAACTTGGCAACTTCCCAAAGTTGGTCTTCAGTGGCACCAGGCGTCCCGTAACGGATATTATCTGAAATGGTCCCATCAATAATGAAGATATCCTGCGAGACAATTGCGATATTCTGCCTCAACGACTTCAACTTGATATGGTTGATGGGAATGCCATCAAAGTAAATCTGACCGCTATTAACGTCGTACAAGCGATCCAGCAAATCAGTAATCGTTGATTTACCGGCACCAGAGTGGCCTACCAGGGCAGTCGTTTTGCCAAACGGAATATCAAATGTGACATCCTGAATAGCTGATTTATGCGGTGATTGTGGCTCATCGGATGCGTATGAAAACGTAACGTGATCGAATTTAACCCCAGACTTGATCTGCGGAAATGCAACAGCGCCTTTTTCATCAACAATAGACGGTTTTAAGCCCATGATGCTGACAATCCGGCCATATGAAACCAGTGACTGCTGGAATTGATTGAGCAATCTTGAAAACGCACTAATTGGACTTTGTAAAATGCCGACATAGCTCAAATAAGCGACCAATTGTCCAACTGTCAGCTGATTTTTGAAAACGAACAGAGTTCCGAGGAACAACACAATCGCCGTTCCAAGGTACTCAATAAAAGTCACAAGTGGCGAGAAAATCGCTTGGTTCTTGGTAGCTTCAATAATATTATCTTTGTTCATGTTGGCCAATTTATCAAAGCGACTTGATTCCAAGTCTTCAGTGGTATAACTCTTGATTAACTGGATTTGGGTCAAGGTGTTTTGGAGCTGATTGGTCATCAATGCTTGGGATTGGCGGGCTTTGCGATAGGATTCCCGAATTCGGGTTCTAAAAATACGCACAACCAGGAAAATCAGTGGGAAGGTTAAACTCACAGCCAACGCCATTTCCCAATTGACAAAGAAGACAAAGCCCAGAACCCCGATAAACGTGAAAATACTGCCAATCAACGACAGCATGTTTGGCGAAATGAGGTTCTGCAGGTTGTTAATATCAGACGTCAACCGAACCATCAAATCCCCCGTCTTGCTGGACTCAAAGAAGTGAGTGTCCAGTCGAATCAGGTATTGATAGAGTTGGTTTCGCAGATTGGTAATGGCACCTTGACTCATAACCCCCATGTAATAGGTGGAAACATAAGTAAAAATGCCGGAAATTGTCACTGTCAGCAGCAATAATCCCACAACAATTACCAGCTGAGCAGTGCTTTTATTTGGAATAACGTGATCAATAATGTATTGGTTGAATTGTGGTAATAAAAAATCCATCAACGACAAAACTGTGAGAACAACGACGTTCACAATTAGGATCCACGGCCGTTTGAGGACCGTTCCAAAGACAAATTTGAACATCCCCATCATGGTGACCCCACCCTGAACTTCCTCGTTGTCATGACTTGGTGCCTGCTTCATATGCCCACCCCCGGTAACTTGTCGAATTCCTTATGACGGTATATTTAACCACGAATAAGCAGGTGTGGTCAACGGATTAGCTCGAACTGAATGGTTGTAATTACTAATCATGACATTTATAATGTAATTACAAGTAAAGACATTAGAGGTGATTGAATTGGAAACTCAAACCCGCAAACAAGGCAACTCAATTATGTTAACAGTTCCCAGCAAATTTAATATCGGCCCAGGTGTAACTGTGAAACCAAAGTTGACCCCTGATGGGATTTTTTATGAATTTGTCAAAGACGACGATGATTTTTTCAACTTTGATGAAGACATTTTAAAGGATATCGTCAAAGATAAAGTTCCAGAAGATCAAGTTCCGAAAGAATTTACAAAACGCAAAAAAGCTTTGAGTGGCGCATGGAAAAAATTAGTTAAAGATGCCAAGGGCTCCTCTCACATCACAACCAGAGAGGAGTTTGAGAAGGAAGTTGGCCTATGACATTCAAAAATTCAAAAAAATAAACAAACAGGCTCCCAGATAAGATTTCGCACTTAATTCTCTGGGAGCCTGATTGTTTATTTTTAACTCTTCAACAATAATTTTTATCTAACCAATCTTAGTCTTCTCCAGCAACAAGTCCGCCAACTCATCAGCCGAAACATCCCCAAGATTAGCCTTAATATCAACCTTACTCAAAGCATCGACCAAAGCATCTTTACTGAGATCAACGCCATTCAATGCCTTTTCAATAACGGAAATATCACCGCCAGTGATGAAGTCACCATAGATTTTAATATCAGAAATCTGATTATCACTCAGCGAATAATTGAAGCTAATCGTTCCGATGTCGTAATGCTTAGAAACATAGTAATCGAAACCAGGGTTCTTCCCATAGTTCCACTCATCAGTATCGTATTTACCCTTCAACCGTTCGTCGATGATAGACCAGTCGTGGTCGTTTAGATGATAGGTCTCAATATCGTCCAATGATTTGGCATTAAACAGTCTGAGCAATAATGCCTTCTTAAAGCCTTCAATATCCAACTTCTGGAATTCTGGTTTTAAGAATGGCTTAACGTTAGTGACTCGGCTTTCAACTGACTTGACGCCCTTAGATTCCAATTTATCTTTCTCAGGTGTCAGCACCTTAGTGGCGACATCCATTGCCAAATCAAACATTAGCGTCCCGCCGGCAGCGTATGATTGGCCAACCTTGAACATCGTCATGCCAGAAAACTTCTGGTTGCCGATGACCATATCATTACGCCCACGCATTTCAGCATCTGTGGCACCCATGTCATGCAATGCATCAATAATCGGTTGCGCAAAGTATTTGAAATCACCAAAGTGCTCGTCGTCATTAATCACAATATTTTCAAAAATAATATTGCCATAATCGTGATAAACCGCACCACCACCTGAAGTCCGGCGAACTAATTTGATGCCCTTTTCTTTCAAATAAGGCATATTCACTTCGGCATAGGCATTCTGATTAACCCCGACAATCACTGCCGGTTGGTTAACATACATAATTAATCCGTGACCAGGAAGCTTCAAATCATTGACCAAATAGTTATCCAACGACTGATTCACAATCGGATCATAGACAGGCTTGCCATTTCTTGACGTATCAATAAAAAACATAGATGAACCTTCTTTCATATCCGTTAGTTCTGGAACCGTTACCATCATGATAGAACGAAAGACTATGAATGTATATACCATTGCACATTTTTTCAGGGGGGGTAGAATACATACAATTGTAAGGAGATGATTTCAATGACCATGCAGCAACTCCGCGACCGAATGATCCACTATCTAACAATTACCGTTCCGTTCTGTGGATTAATCATCTCGATCCTTGGTGTATGCTACTTCATGTGGTGGAGCGGCGACCATTCCACTGGGGCGTTAATTTATAGTCTCATTCCAGTCGCAATGGGTGTCCTGATTTCAATTCCTGGTTGGTTTTGGAAACGTGAAGCGCAAAAAAATGATAACGACAAAAAATAAAGCATTGACCTCAAACTTGGTCAATGCTTTTTACTACTTAAATTCCGGATCGTTCCCGCCATGCACTTTCGCGGTAAACGACTTCACAGTAATCTTAATAATCCCAACATACTCAATTGTCTTCTCAGGCACATCAAAGTCACTCAATTTCTGACCAGTTTCGTGTGCCAAAACGACTTGGAGGGCATGCTTCTTGACCGCTGGATCATCAACCAATTCTGCATCCCCATACCCCATCACACTGCGATAGGCAAAGCTTGGCGTATTTTGCTTGGGATCCTTTGGCACCATCAGTTGACCACCGTCATCAATCGCAAAGCCCATCCGACCATCTTTTTTGATCAATTCACGCTTGGTGCCGACTGGTGCGCCGTGAATGTATAAAGTTAATTGGTTATCATCATCGAACTCGTAGCCGAAGTTGGTTGGCACTACATAAGGATAATCATCGGTTCTAAACCCACTATGAATTACGTGAGAATCTTTTAAAATTTGCTTGATTTCATTAATGTTGGTTACTTCTCGGTCTTTTCTCCGCATACGATCAGCTCCTCTTATTTGCTTTAAGTATAGCCATTTTGACGGATTCCGTACATAGACATTTTCCCGCCACCGAAAATTTTCAAACCAATTCGTTGCACACAATTTGTTTACAGGTTACGCTTTGAGTAGTTCAAGTGTAATCGTTTTCCGAGCAACTTAATGGGAGGAATATTTTATGGCAAATTATGATTATGACGTCTTATATATTGGTAGCGGTCACGGCACCTTTGACGGAGCCATTCCGCTGGCAGCGCGCGGCAAAAAGGTCGGCGTTATCGAATCCGGTTTAATCGGCGGCACCTGTCCCAACCGTGGCTGTAACGCCAAAATTACGTTGGATGCCCCAGTTGCATTAACTCGTTTAACTGAGAAAATGCAGGGGATCGTCAACGGCGACCTGGCAATCAACTGGACCGCCAACGAAAAACACAAGCAGGAAGTTATCGAAGGCTTACCTGACATGATCGGTGGCTTGATGAAGTCTGTTAACATCGATATCATCAAGGGTCACGGCACTTTCCAAGATGCGCACACGGTCGTTGTTGACGGTGACGCAAAAACAGCCGAAAACATTGTCATTTCAACCGGTCAGCATCCACACCGTTTGGACATCCCTGGTACTGAGCTCGCTCATGATAGTGCCGATTTCATGAATCTTACTCATTTGCCAGCCAACATCACGATCATCGGCGCCGGCTACATCAGCATGGAGTTTGCGACAATCGCTAACGCTGCTGGTGCTAAAGTCACCGTTATCACACATGGCGACAAGATTCTGAGAAAATTCTACCAACCATACGTTGATCAAATTGTCGCTGACTTGAAATCTCGTGGCGTTGACTTTATCAGCAATGCCAAAGTCACCAGTTTTGAAGAAGACGGCAGTAATTTCATCGTTAACTACGATGGTGGCCAAGTAAAGACGAACTGGATTTTGGACGCCACCGGCCGAGTACCAAACGTTGACGATGTCGGCTTGGATAAAGTCGGTGTTGATTATAGCGAAAAAGGCATCAAAGTAAACGATCACCTGAAAACCAACATCGATAACATTTATGCTTCAGGTGATGTGATCGACAAGGATCAACCCAAGCTCACCCCAACGGCGATCTTTGAATCGACTTACTTAATGCATACTTTCGCAGGGGACACCACTGATCCAATCGACTACCCAGAGATTCCATCGGTTGTCTTTACGTCACCTAGAATTGCGAAGGTCGGTGTTTCGGTTGAAGACGCTAAGAAGAACGGTTTGAATACCAAAGAAAATCATTTGCCGAATGACTGGTACCGCCAAGTTACCAAGGAAGAAATTGGTGACAACACACTGGTTTACGATAAGCAAAACCATTTGGTTGGCGCTACAGAAATCAGTGATCAGGCAGAGGATGCCATCAATGCTTTACTGCCAGCCATTGTGTTCAAGTTTGAACCCGCCCAGCTGGAACGATTAGTAACATTGTTCCCAACGATTGCGGCGGATGCGTGGGGTCAGATTTAGAGTGTGACGAGCAACGGTTTGACACGGAGAGCTAAGGTCGCTTTGATTTAAATCCCGCATTTGGATTTGAATCAAAGTGGCTTAGATCTCCGTGTCAGTTGCGTCGGAACACGTTTCGGCTATAGAGGAGAAGACCTCAATCAAATATCCTGTTCCAAATAAAACCACTAAATTAAAAAATGATCATACAAAAAAGTCCGCCCACTCGGCGGACTTTTTACATCTATTAATTATCCTAAGAATAATCCAACTCAAAATCCCGACTATCAAAATAATCAAATCGCGAGTTAAACAAATAATTGCTGGCAATCCCCAACGCAATTGGAATCACGAAGAACAGCAAGGTTACCAACCCAATATTCAATAAGTTAGCAGCGCCATAGCCGTTAACTGCAGCAATTGGACCAATCAGCCCGGCAAAACCAAACCCAGCGGACATTGGTGTGCCGGCCACTCCGAACAAAGCACCCAGTCCGCCCATAATGCCGGCATTTAACGTAACTGGAACGATGAGCTTTGGTCTGGATAAAATATTTGCCATCTGCATTTTCGGTGACCCCAAAAAGTGGGCCAACGAGGTGCCAACTGAGTTCACTCGCCAGCCATAAATGGCTAAAGCAAAACTGGCGGCGACGATTCCTAAATTGGCTGATCCGGCAGCCACACCATTAATCCCAATCGCAGCTGCAATCCCAACTGATGAGATCGGTGACACAATTAGAACGGCAAATACCATTCCGATCAAGACGCCCATCACAATCGGCTGCAGCTGTGTGAGCTGTTCAATTCCCATCCCGATCAGCTGAGTCAATTGACCAACTGGTTTCAAGGTGAGGACTCCAATACCACCAGCGATGATTAACACCAGTAATGGAATCAACAAGATGGTATAAGCTTTCAAAGTTTGGCCAAGCAAAGCAATGATCAGGTACCCGATCATAATGGTGATGGCGATATTAATCACGTCACCACTGCCAGCGACAGTGTATGTCGCACCCCTCAGCTGAAAGTTACCAGCACCGGCAATCGCAGCCAATGCCAGTGATGACGTTTGAATCGGTGAAAATCCCGCCATCATGCCAACACAGACGGCACTGATTGGCGCCATCAAGACAGCCGCCATGCCAGTCAAAGTCAGAAAGAAAGCAGCCTGTGGAAACACCGGAAGCAAAGCCTTTAATAATTGATTAAGCAAGGCGCCAGGGACAAGTGCGACAATGATCCCAATCGACAGCCCGTTTAGTGTATTCATGATGAGGTCACGGCCACTCAGCCGTGTTGATGATTCCGCTGTTAGATTCATATTATTCTCCTACTTCGTGGGGACTCTTTTGACCATTTAAAATGGTGACAACATCGTTCAAGGCAATTTCAACCATGTTCCGAACGGCAACTTCAGTGTAGAAACCAATGTGGGGTGTCACGTTGACATTTGGCATTGCCAATAACTTCTTCAAGTTATCGTTATCAATTTGTTTGCCAGTCAAATCCTGGCCAACGATGGTGTTTTCACCTTCAAAAGTATCGATGGCCGCCGCAGAAATTTCCTGATTTTCAAGAGCAGCAACTAATGCGCCCGTGTCGACAACCTGGCCTCGTGAACAGTTGATGAAAATTGCAGATGGCTTCATCTTTTTGAAGACGTCGGCGTTAATCATCTGGTTGGTTTCATCCGTCAACGGGGTATGCATCGTCACGATATCAGCCGTTTTGAAAACTGTATCATGATCAACATAAGTCAAAGTATCGTTCAACTCTGGTCGATGAATCGGATCGGCCGCAATGACTGTGGCACCCAGCGCTCTGAAAATCCGGGCAACGGCGCTACCGATTTTACCAGCACCGATAATTCCAACAGTCAATGTATGAATTTCTCGGGCTTCAACACCCTTCCAACTGAAATCGCCATGCTTTTCGCGTTCGCCAACTTCACCAATATGTCTGAGCAAGCCCATGACGTCGGCTAATACCAATTCACTCACTGAACGTGGTGAATAAGCTGGTACATTGGTGACAATCAAGTCATTTTTCTTAGCTTGATCCAAGTCAACAATTTCAAAACCAGTGATCCGCAAGGTGAGTTGCTTGATCCCAAATGAATGGAGCTTTTCGTAAATTACTGGGTCTGAAATTGGTCCGTGTTGCTGGATCACGATGCCATCATATCCTTTGGCAAGGTCCACAGTGTCAGCGCTCAGTGGTACCGAGTTGGTATCCACTTGAACACCATTTTTCT
This sequence comes from Lentilactobacillus otakiensis DSM 19908 = JCM 15040, assembly GCF_001434145.1. Classification (GTDB taxonomy): domain Bacteria; phylum Bacillota; class Bacilli; order Lactobacillales; family Lactobacillaceae; genus Lentilactobacillus; species Lentilactobacillus otakiensis. The sequence continues at coordinate 377,211 of NZ_AZED01000011.1, forward strand.
TAACCCAGCCATCCAGTGGCTTTTGTTCATCTGGTCGGACATTGTACATTAAAATTTTCAAAATAATTCAAGCTCCCTTTTATTTGACTGATTGTTTATCGACGTATTTTTGAATGCGACTAACTGCTTCTTGGATATTTTCTTCGCTGGCAGCGTAACTGATCCGGACATATCCTTCACCGCCTGGCAGGAAGTATGAGCCTGGAATTAAGGCTACTTTAGCTTCTTTGGCCAGGTCGTAGCAGAATTCCTCACTATTTTGGTTCAAACCAGCTGGAATTTTGGCGAAGACGTAGAACGCGCCATTGGGGTTCGGACAGCTGAAACCGGCCTTTTCCAACCCAGCTACCAGGATGTCGCGACGTTTCATATATTCGGCCTTCATTGGTAACGCATCGTCCATACCATTCTTGAAGGCCTCTTCAGCGGCGGCCTGGGCGTTGGTGGTGAGTGATGTAATTGTAAATTCACTCACCTTGGCGATTTCATTAATAATATCTTCAGGGCCGCAGATCATACCGACTCTCCAGCCAGTCATGGCGTGTGATTTGGAAACCCCGTTCATAACTAAGGTTTGTTCTGGCAGAATCGACCCCATCGAAACGTGGGTGCCGTCATAGGTTAACTCACTGTATATTTCATCACTCAAACAAATAATGTCGTGTTTTGAAATCACGTCAGCCAACTTCTGTAGGTCATCCTTATGGTATGTAACACCGGTTGGGTTGTTAGGAAAGTTCAGAATGACTGCTTTGACAGTGTCCTTGTTGGCATCAATCGCAGCGGATAATTTTTCTGGTGAGAGAACAAAGCCATTATCAGAGGTGTCTACGAAAATCGGCTTGGCACCGGCCAGCATCAAAATCGGCACGTACAACGGGAAGATTGGCGTTGGCACGATAACTGTATCACCAGGGTTGATCATGGCCGTCAGTGCAGCGTAAATCGCACCAGTGGCCCCTGCAGTCATGATGACCTGTTTGTCAGGATCGTAATTCAAGCCGTACTTGGCATTCAGGAAATGGGCGGCTGCTTGGCGCAAACCTTCAGTTCCTCTCGAGTTGGTGTAGTGACTTTCATTGTCATCAATGGCTTTGATGGCTGCCTGCTTAACGTGCTCTGGCGTGTTAAAGTCCGGTTCACCCAAAGTTAGTTTGACGATATCTGGAATCGCCGAAATCTTCTGGTTGAAAGTCAAAATTGCTGCTGGGGTTAAAGCTGCCACCCGTTTGTTCATTCTGTCTGATAATTTACTCATTGTGTTCTCCTCCTAAAAAATATGGGTCCCCAAAGTCAACGGACTGACTGTGAGGACCCACCATAGGTATAATCCCGCACAGTCAACTCAGTGATCTGTGCGGCCTTTAAATTGCATTACGAAATGCTTTTGGCTTATCCACAGATCACACTCGGAAAAACCAAAAGTAATATCGACAACTATTCATTTGGATGTTTGAATTATTTTTCATAATTAAAAACTCCTTAGAATATGTTAAACATATGATAACGTTTTTAATCTTGTGAATCAAGGGGAATTTTATGCGTGCTTGGTGCCAAGGTGAAATGCGGCTGCCCCAAAGGTGAATTGGCGATAGCTAACATCAGTGAGGCCGGCGTTTTGAAACATCTCAACTAATTTTGCGGCCGACACAAATTCTGCCGTGGTTCGCTGTAAATATGAATATTCCTGATATTTATTGACTGTCAGCTTTGCCATAATTGGCACCAAATTGAAATAGGCCCGCCAACCCAATTTGATAATTGGGTTAGTCGGCTTTGAAGTTTCTAAGCAGGCAACCCGCCCCTGATCGTGGATGACTCTGGTCATTTCGTGTAACACTTGATCCGCATCCGGAACGTTGCGGAGCCCAAAACCAATCGTTGCCAGGTCAAACTGATTGTCATCGTAAGGCAAATGCATTGCATCCCCCTTCACCAACGTCACCCGATCACGTAACCCGGCAGCAGCCACTTTCTTCTCGGCGATCTTCAGCATTTCTTCACTGAAATCCAAGCCAATCACCTGACCGGATGGGCCAACGGCTCTTGCCAGAGCAATCGTCCAGTCACCGGTCCCGCAACAAACATCAATCGCAAAGCTGCCGGGTTGAACATTAAGCTGTTTCATGACCAATTTTCGCCAATGCTTGTGGTTCCCCAAACTAATCAACGAGTTCATGCCGTCATAGTTATCAGCGATTTGATCAAATAGCGATTCAACTTTTGTTTCCGGGGTTTTATTTGTCAGGCTCATTTTCCTGCTCCTTTGTTATAATTAGTGTATGTTTTTGAAATTATTTAAATTTTGGAGGTCAAGATGAGTTTATCAACTTTTACTGAGCTAGTCGAGCTGAGAGCCAAAGCAGCCAGCATTTTCCCGTTCTTCACGGGATTATTCTTCAGCTGGTACGTGCTGGGATCGGCAAATGGCTTATACGCTGCGCTCTTTTTTATTGCCATGCTATTATTCAACATGACCGTGGACACATTGGATAACTATAACGATTATATGCACTCCAGCGCAGATGAGTGGAAGACCGGCACCAACATTATCGGCCGCGAGAACATCTCGCTGAACCTGATTCGCACGTTAATTGTCGGGATGGTGGTGCCATCCGCATTGATTGGCATTTACCTGGTCTTCCAAGTTGGCTTGCCATTACTATGGATGGGCTTGATTTGCTTTGCCATCGGAATTATGTATTCTTCAGGTCCACATCCAATTTCCAGTACACCATATGGTGAGGTTGCTTCGGGATTTGCGATGGGTGTCATGATCACCCTGATCTCGGTCTACGTAAATTCTTATCAGATGTTTACTTGGAATGCATCCCTGTTGGGACAAATTTTGCTAGCATCGTCGCCGCTGTTCTTCTGGATCGCCAACATTATGCTCGCTAATAACATTTGTGATGCCCAGGAAGATGAAGTTAACCACCGTTGGACAATTGTCCATTACATCGGTGTCAAAAATGCCCTATTGATGTTCAACGCTGCCAATGTCCTGGCAGTTCTCCTGGTATTCTACGCCATGTACGGCGGCGTGTTCCCGCTGGCACTGTTCTCAATCTTATTGGCAGTGCCACTGATCATCAAGGAATCATTGATCTTTAACCACGAACAGATTAAAACGAAAACCTTTGTCTGCGCCGTTCAAATCATGATTTTTGGCTCATTAAGTTTGTGTGTTGGCTTCCTTGGATACTGGATTTACACGCTGATTATGCATTAGTTAAATAACTGATCGCTGTCTTTGTTAAATCGGGCGCCAACAAAAATGATCAATAACGAGACAATGACCATTTGAAGGGCCGGAAAATAGATAAGGACAACAATCGACGCAATAATCTGAAGACCGACCCATTTCCAATTACTCATAAATCGATAAATGACCATTGACCGAATGCTCTGAGCAGCTTCTGGCCGATGGCCTTTTTCGTTAGCCTTCACCAGCATGAGAGAGAGGATGAAATAGGCCATCGACCAAAGCATATAGACCAAAAAGTAAAAGGTCTCGGGTCCCTGTTGGTTCAATCCTTTGCCGACCCAAGCCGTTGCCACCGGCAAAAATGACGTTGCAAACATCCAAAAGTTGTTTGCCCAGTAAACATTTCGACTGATCCACCTGGTCTTCGAAAACATATAGTGATGGTTGTACCAGGCCACCCCGATAAATAAATACCCAATTGCATACGAAATTAAATAAGGGACCTGATCCAAAATTGCACTGATCGCAAATGATTCCGGCGTTTTAAATTCCAAAATCATAATCGTTAAAATAATTGCTAGTACAGCATCCGTGAACGCTTCGACTCGTCCTTTGTTCATGAGCTCACCCCTCACACTATTTACTCATAATATACAGCAAATATCCTCTCCAAGTTCATAAATAGACTACTATCTGATTAACCACTTGGCCAAATAATAGCCCAGCTTTTGTGCAGTCCGGGTGGTGGGGTGAATTTTATGATCCTGTAAAGTCATCGTCCGATTGGCTGCAGTTATGACGCCTGGAGCAATCCGATCAAAGTCCACAACGGTTGCCCCAAGGCTTTTGTAAATTGCCGCTTCAACTCGTCTTAATTGATTAAGCGTATAACCGTACATATTCGGCAAGTTACCGCAATTTTGACCATAGTTCCCAAATCTGGATATTGGCAGGATTCCATATACCTTTGCCTTGGGATTTGCTTTTCGTATATATCTAATCTCTTGATATAAATGCCGAGAAACGTTCGTCAAGCTGCCGGCTCCTGACCAGTTGGTATAATCATTGGTGCCAGCGTGAACGAAAATGATGTTCATGGACTTAATTCTCTTTCGATTATGTTTAAGCACAACACTTATATCTCTAGGCACAATTTTATTGTACTTTCCACCAACATATCGATACTCATGGCCAACAATTTGAGCATTGGGAACAGCTTCATTTTGCAGCTTGGGTTGGGATCCCAAATACTTTCGCGTCCAGTCTGGATACGAATCGTTGAGGTAAAAGTGATAGCCATCCCAGCCTGAGGGAATGGAGTCACCAAAGACGCCAATCCGTTTATGGACAAATCGTTTTCCAGCTGCTGGTAAAGCAATTTTAAATGACTTGCAGGCAATCCCTTTAACCTGTGAATGAAATACCCAATATGTATATTTATTATTGGCACTACGAAGTTGAAATGCGGATTTCTTTTTCCCGTTAACAGTCAATTTGGCAAGCCGTTCTCGATACCAGACAGTTCTTAAATAGTGTTTGGCAGGGATATAGTGCTTAAAACTAACACCTGTATACAGCTTGGCATGTTTTTTAACTGCATACGCATGAGAATGGATCCGCGAAATGCTTTGAACCTTGATATTATTTACATGTTTAGCGTAAGTATCGCTTGGATTGAACAAAAAATCAGCCGTGCCAGCGAAAATTAGCACAGCAAAAAAAGTCATGAATCTTCTTAGCAACTGCATTTTCCCCCTCAGAAATATAACAGAATATTGATTTGTTAATCATTACGTATAAAGCATAGTTTCATTATAATATAGTTGTCCCAAAAAGATCACAAAAAAATTGTGAGAAATTATATTCTCACAATTTTTAATACGATATACATCTATGAATGGATATTTCTAAATATTCTATGTGTTGGAGCCTATTCTGTGGCGAAATCTTTCGCCTTTGATTCTTCAAACTTCTCTTTAATAATGTTGGCACAGTTTTGCAGCTTCTTGAGTTCCTCATCTGTTAAGTCAAGTTGGAGTTGTTGGACAATCCCGTCACGCCCAACGATTGCCGGGTATGAAAGGTATGAATCGAGTTCCTCACGATAATTGGAAACTGGTAATTCAGTTCTCGCATCATTTAACACGACATTGGCTAGGCGAACTGCCGCACTGGCAATCGCATAGTTAGTGTACCCTTTGCCACGGAAGACGACGAAGCCGCCCATACGGGCATCTTCATCAATTTTATCGAGATCAAGGCCTTCTTTATCAGCTAAATCAGTAATCGGTTTGCCTAAGACGCGAACCGTAGACCAAGCAGTAAACTGTGAATTCCCATGTTCACCTAAGTTGTAACCTGAAACAGAACGGGGATCGATGTTTAATTTCTTCGCAACGGCTCGTTTCATTCGTGATGAATCCAGCAAGGTACCAGTTCCGATGACGTGCTTTTTTGGTAAGCCGGTCACCGCCTGGTAAATTGACGTGATCGCGTCAACTGGGTTAGTAATCACGATCAAAATGCCATTAAACCCGGAATCCTTAATCTTACCAGCAACTGAAGCAGCAGCCTTCTGAGTAAATGGATACTCAACGAAACGATCATTGCTGGGATTGTCGCGTTGCAGCTGAAGCTTACCGATTGCAGAGATAATGATGTCTGCATCAGCTAATTCACTATAATCATTCACCACGATATTTGTATGTGTCGGCAAGTTAGCCATGGCATCTTCAAAATCTAACGCATCGGCTTTAACCTTTTTCTCATTTACGTCAATCAAAACTAAATCATCCGCAAAGCCGCCAGATACTATGTAATGAGCCACCGTTGAGCCAACACTACCCATTCCAATAACACCAATTTTTCTTGTCATTCAATCACCTCAAAAATTTTTAATGACAATAGCATAACACTTTTAGATGTCAGCTCAACAGTGAATTTTCATTTAATGAGATTTTCTCAAATTTTAAGACAGGGTATTCCGCCAAATGTCATCTGACAAATAAGGCAGCTGCCGGGCGCGCTTTTGGACCTCCTTCAGCCGATACGTCAGCATCCGGTTAAAAGATCGACGGAAGTCTTTTCCATCGGTCGCGTACTCGGTGCCGGCAAACCTGGGAACACCACTATTATCGCGATATTCAATGGAAACATCGCGCATCAGCCACTCGTGATTTTTCATGTAACGCATGACCGCATTTGGTGTTGAAACCGTCAAGCCAATTCGAGTGAGAAATTGCCGTTCGCCCACCTGATCGCGATAGTATTCGGGCTCTCGTGCCGAAAGATAGTCGGTATCAGTCACCAGAAGTTGGTTGTCCAAGAGTGATTGAAATTTGTCATACACTGTCAACTTGCGAGTCCCCTGCGGATCTGTGTACTCTACTCTATTTAATTCATATTCCTGATGTGAATTCAATTTTTGCGTAATCTGCTGTTTGGTCCCAGCTTCGCCACCCATTTGGACACGAAAATTATTCATGATCAACGGCATATCCAAGGTGAAGGTCATCTCGGAAATTTTTGGTGAGACCAATAATGGTAGGACCTGTTCAATAATCAAATCAATTAATGGCTCTTCAGGTACATTTAAGAACCGGTTAGGATTGATCGTCAATGTCACTTGAATATCATGATTTCGACCACCTGCTGGTTCACTTGTGACGGCGAAGAATTGACTAACGGTGTAGCCAAATCCCAGCGGACTTCGAACCACGTATTGCGTCGAATCAAACAACCGGTAATCGTGATACAAAATGATGCTTTGATAAGCATCCTTACCTGTGACCGGTGCTTGGCCACGACGCTGTTTCACAGGAAATGATTCCACAAAGCTTTGGAGCTTCAAATAGTGCTGCTGACTCATCGTACTGGTGATTTTAACAGTCTCAATTTCAAATTGCAGCTTTTTGGCCGGGAAGTCGATTCGTCGATGGGAGAAAAGTTCGGCCATTTTCTCTTGATAGGAATAATTTAAGCTGCGATATTCGGGAGAATTATAACGATTTGAATTAAACACTTCTTCGTAACTTGGCAAAATTTATTGCTCCAATCGTGATTTAGTGGCTCAATTTTAGGCTGAACATGCCACTGTGTCAAACTGGAAACTATTTTACTGGCAACGTTGACAGATCGAATTTTGCGAGTTATAATATAAGTATATTAACAATTCGAGTTAGATAAATAGATTTTAACCGCTGGTACTTCGGTGCCGGGGGTTACTTTTTTGTACCAAAAAGGCCAGTTGGATGATTGCTCATCCCACTGGCCTTTAAAGATTATTCCATTGATTCTTTAAACTTTGTTTTAATGTAATCAGCTGAAATCTGAAGCTTCTTCTTCTCTTCATCAGTTAAATCAAGCTGAACCTGTTCAACAATGCCGTCTCGGCCAACAACTGCCGGATATGATAAGTAGGTTCCCAGCTCTTCACGGTAGTTCGAGACAGCTAATTCCGTTCGAGCATCGCTCATAACCGTGTTTGCTAAACGCACAGCAGCAGTGGCGACACCGTAGTTCGTATATTTCTTGCCATGAAAGACGTTGAAGCCGCCTTCTCTTGCTGCCTTGTCCAACGCATTCAAGTCTAAGTCGCGTCCTTTTGCGATTTCCGTAATTGGATGACTCAAGACCCGGACAGTTGACCAAGCAGTAAATTGTGAGTTTCCATGCTCGCCTAAGTTAAAACCAGTGACAGAACGAGGGTCCAAATTTAATTCTTCTGCAACTGCCCGCTTCATCCGTGAGGAATCCAGCAGGGTACCAGTGCCAATCACATGTTTCTTAGGCAGACCGGTGATCTGTTGATAAATTGATGTGATGACATCCACGGGATTGGTGATTGCCACAATAATGCCATTGAAGCCGGAATCTTTGATCTTTTGGGCGACGGATTTGACCGCTTTGCTGGTAAATGGCAGTTCGGCGAAACGATCGTCATTTGGATTATCTTGGAGTTTAATATTACCTAGTGCTGAAATAATCACGTCTGCATCCTTCAGCGCAGAATAATCGTTCACTGTAATGTTGGTGTGGACAGGCAGATTCGACATTGCATCTTCAAAGTCAATCGCATCGGCCTTCACTTTATCCTCATTGATATCGATCAGTACCAAATCATCTGCAAAACCGTTTGCCACAATGTAATGGGCTGCAGTTGAACCAACGTGACCCATTCCTATAACACCAATTTTTCTTGTCATCTATTATCACCTCAAAAGTATTTGTTGAAATGAGTTTAACATGATTATGACTGAATTTGTCATGATTTTCTCATTTTATAACCCCGTTTATCAAATTATCCCCATCCCAAAAATATTTCGGCACAAAAATGATCCTTGCAACCGTCATGTTGTAAGGATCATCTTGCATTCATCATTATTTCATATAAGCATACTTATAACTCCACTGAGTTCCAGCAGTGTTATGAATCACGCCTTGAACACTCGGCTTCTGCAGGTATGATGTCACTTGCTGATACAGTGGTGTCATCCCTTGATCGGCATTGAACAGCTGAGCGGCTTTAACCAAGTCGTCCCAACGTTTATCAGCGTTGTTAGCATCTTGATTTTGAGCCTGCTTAATCAGCTTGTCATAAGCAGCGTTGCTGTACTTGCCACTATTGTATGCAGTACCGGTTTCTGGAATCTGTAAGAAGGAAATTGGATCGTTGAAGTCAGCACCCCAGCCGGAAAGTGAGAGGTCAAAGTCACCCTTCAAAACTTCCTGATTGGCGACTTGACTTGGCACATTTCTGATATCCAGCTTGAAGCCGGGCAAATCACGTTGCAGTTCCGACTTCATGTACTGAGTAATCGGATTGCTGGTTGGATCATCGTTGGAAGCGGTGATCGTTAAAGTAATCTTCTTGGTCCCCAATGCCTTCAAACCTTTTTCCCAGTGCTGTTTAGCCAGCTTCACGTTGTAATCAACGGTATTTGGCACCGACTGTTCCTTCGCAAAGTCTTCACTGGTCTTAGGATTCTTGGCGAGTCCGGAGGCCACAAAACCGGTTGGTGTATCGGACCCGTCACCAAGCACCTTTTTAGTTAATTGCTGGCGATCGATGGCTAATGAGATTGCGAGACGGATATCCTTGTTACTCATTGCTTCGCGTTTAGCTTGCGAGGCATCCTTGAAGTTGTATTTCAGATAACCAATATACGAATATGGATACTGTTGAAATTGCTTCTCGCCCTTGTAATGCTTAACCTGCTCATTTGAAAGTGGTGTCAGATCAAGTTTGCCTTGTTGATATAGCTCAAGTCCTGTGGTTGGACTGGAAACCACAGTGTAGTTAATCTTACTCAGTTTAACAACCCCTTTATCCCAATACTGATTGTTCTTCACAAATTGCCACTTATTGCCAGTTCCGTTCCAATTTTGAATTTTGAATGGTCCTGAATAGACCATGTACTTGGAATTAGTGCCATACTTCTTGCCATATTTGTCGACGACTTTTTGGTTCTGAGGGCCAAATAATGGGTAAGCCATCAGGACTTTGAAGTATGCAATCGGCTTCTCAAGTTGGATTTGGACCGTCTTGTCATTCAATGCCTTGATGCCAATTTTATTTGGTGAAAGCTTACCAGCATTCACCTGATCAGCATTCTTGATCCCACTGAATAAGTAAGCATAAGTCGACTTGGTGCTTGGTTTCAAAGTTCGTCGCCATGAATAAACAAAGTCTTGCGCGGTGATCTTGTCACCGTTACTCCATTTGGCGTTGCGCAGTTTAAATGTCCAGGTCTTGCCATCCTTGGAAACTTTCCCGCTCTTAGCAAGCCCCGGTGTTGGCTTACCATCTTTTCCCAAACGGTAGAAGCTTTCAAAAACGTTTCCAGTTTGGCCGTAACCGGTCGACTTGGAAATGTCGATGGTGTCCAAAGGTGCGGTTGTGCTCAAGTTTAACGTTTGTTTTTGACTGTTGGATTTGGTTGCTGACTTGCCGCAGGCGGCTAATGTCACGACTAAAACGGTTGTTAAGGCTAACAATAAAAGTGATCTGAATTTTCGCATGAATCATTCCTCCAAAGAATTTTAATTGATTATTTTCACTTTGATCAACATCTGACTACACACTGCAACCGCCACCTTTTAACTTATTAAATGAAAGAGTTTGATTTGATACCCGAATATACAAAAAGAGTGCCTCACTTCAGCAATGACGCTGAAATGAGGCACTCTTGGCGTTCATAATTCTTGAGAGAATGGCTGCAAAGTCCTAGCCCACAGTCTGTCTTTCAAGTATGAATCGTTTACCAAAGAAGCCACGATCAGCGCTAACCTGAGCTTGACACATTGAACAACACATCATTTTAGCAGCTGACATTTGCATGAATGGCTTCCTCCTCTTTCGTTACTTGTTGGAACAAATATAAATGATTAGAATTCGTTTGTCAAACATTTGTCAAAAATGAGAATTCACGACACGGTTATAGTACCGCAAATAATAAGTTTTGCTTGAAACGTCTCTGGTAATTCGGGTGACACTGGTATTATCCGGTTCTTCAACAACCATCATATTTTTCGGGCGACCAACCGATGCCAATACAGCAGCTTTAATCGTAAACCCGTGGGTGACCAGAATGATTTTTTGATCAGGGTACTTGTGAGCGACGTCCTGCATGAAGGCATCGACGCGATCAATCACGTGTTCAAAAGTCTCTCCATCAGCAACAGACGCATAACTGGGGAAGACATCGTTCAGTGTGTGATCGAACAATTCGGGATACTTCGCCATCAAATCGGCATTCTTCTCGCCATCCCATTTGCCGTAAGAGATTTCGAGAAGCCGTTTGTCATAAGTTATCGGTAAGTTCGCGCTCTGATTCAGAACGTTTGCGGTATCAATAGTCCGCTGCAACGGGCTGGCAATGATTTGATCCGCAAACGATATATCGAAACCTTTTCGCAAACTTTCCGCTTGTTGCTTACCAGTTTCCGATAAGTATGTAATTTCGGTATTAATTGTCCCCTGCTTAAGCCCAGCGGCGTTTGCGGCCGTTTGTCCATGCCGTACAAAATAAAATTCAGTCATCAACTTGCCTCCCAATCACAATCTATTATTCATTGAATTTACCATGTTATTTAGGCACTTGCAATCATCATCGCGGAAAATGATTCAAAATTGGTGTTGCTTTTATCTGTGAGTTCTGTTAGATTTTAGTTATAAGAAATGGAGGTTGTTCATATGAACGTCAATTTAGCTGGTTATACAACAACTGCATCATCCTCCTGGTCCACAGTCACATCTGTGTGGGCCATCTTTTGAGACGCATGATTTTACAAAAGGCCTTGCATAGATGAAATGTACACTCTTCATCGCTGTGAGACCGCTAATAACGGAAGTTTGAAGCTCTCACAGTCTAGTCTGTGGGAGCTTTTTTGCTTGTTGGCTTTGTAATTTATATAAAGGAGTTTTGGTAATGACTATCTATAATTTTGCGGCGGGTCCAGCAACCCTCCCAGATCCAGTAATCAAGCAGATTCAAGCTGAACTGCCTTCTATTAACGACAGTGGTATGAGCATCATGGAGATTTCTCATCGCTCCGCACTATTCGATGACATTATCAACGCAGCTGAGCAGGATGTCAGAGACCTGATGCACGTCCCAAATAATTATCACGTTCTATTTTTCCAAGGCGGTGGAACTGGTCAGTTTGCGGCGGTACCAATGAATTTAGCAACCACCCACAAACGGATTGCCCTGCTGGACAGTGGTCATTGGGCAACCCGAGCTGGAGATGAAGCCACTAATCTTGGTTATCAAGTAGATGTCTTAGATTCCACCAAGGATCAGCATTACCAAGCTCTCCCTCAATATGACAAGCCAATTTCTGCAAGTGATTACGATTACCTGCATATCACCACCAACAACACCATTGAAGGCACCGCTTATCACACGATACCTGAACACGGCGATGTCACGCTGGTGGGTGATTTATCATCCAATTTCATGGCTGAAGAATACAACGTAGCCGACTTTGGCTTGATATTCGGCGGTGTCCAAAAGAACTTGGGGCCAGCTGGGGTCACACTGGTCATCGTCCGCGATGACCTGGTCAAACCAGTTGAACATATTCCAAGTATCCTCAATTACAGTTTGTTTGTTAAGAAAAATTCGATGTTTAATACCCCACCCGTCTTCAATATCTACGCAACTGGCTTGGTATTGAAATGGCTTAAGGAACAAGGCGGCATTGCTGGCATTCAAAAAGTTAATCAGCAAAAAGCATCCCTACTATATGATTTTCTGGACGATTCCAAGCTATTTGCCAACCACATCAAAAAATCCGATCGTTCGTTAACCAACATTCCATTCACCACCGGTGACGCTGATTTGGATAAACAAGCAGTCACCTCTGCCACGGAGGCCGGCTTGATGAATCTAAAAGGCCACCGAAGCGTTGGTGGTCTACGGGCCAGCCTTTATAACGCGATGCCATTAGCCGGCGTCCAAGCACTGGTTGATTTCTTACACAATTTTGAAAAACAACATTAGGAGGAACTCACATGTATCAAGTAAAAACATACAATGCCATTGCCCAGGCCGGTTTAGATCGGTTCACTGACAACTATCAAATTAACAAAACTGACGATGCCGACGCTTATCTGATTCGCTCGGTCAATCTCCATGAGCAGAAATTTCCAAAGAGTCTGAAGGTCATTGCCCGTGCCGGTGCTGGCTTTAACAACATTCCTTTGGAACAGGCCACTCAGAATGGAACTGCTGTCTTTAACACCCCCGGCAGTAACGCCAACGCGGTTAAGGAATTGATCATTGCATTATTAATCGCATCATCAAGAAATTTATTTGCCGCAGCCGATTATGCCGCTCACAACAGCGGAGCGGACATTTCTCTGCGAACTGAAAAGGACAAGACTAAGTTTAAAGGGACAGAACTGACAGGCAGAACTTTAGCTGTCATCGGTGTCGGCCATGTTGGCTCATTGGTTGCCAATGCTGCCAGTGCTCTTGGCATGAAAGTCATTGGCTACGATCCCTATTTATCAGCCGATGCTGCATGGCACATTTCAACCACCATTACCCGGGCAGCAACCCTTGGTGAGGCCCTCCAAAAAGCTGATTACGTGACGGTTCACGTACCCAAGAACGAAGAAACGACTGGTTTAATCGGTCCTGAACAAATGGAAATTATGAAAGACGGGGTCAAGCTGTTTAACTATTCGCGTGATGGCATTGTTGATAATGATGCCGCAGTCGAGTATTTAGACGCTCGGAAGATTCGAACCTACTATACTGATTTTGGTGAAAATATCTTGTTGAACCGTGATGATGTGGTCGTTACCCCTCACATCGGCGGCTCAACCTTGGAAGCCGAGGCAAATGGTGCCACTCAAGGTGCGGATACGATCATGACCTATTTGGAAACCGGAAATATCAAGAATTCAGTAAACCTGCCCAACCTTCAAGTGCCATTTACCACGCCTTATCGTTTGACATTAATTCATCAAAACATCCCAAACATGGTTGGTCAAATTGCCACTTTGCTGGCAGACGCCGACATTAACATCGAGAGTATGAGTAACGCTGCTCGTATGGACGTTGCTTATACCATCGTTGACTTGGATGATTTGAAGAACGAGGAAGCCCACAAATTGGTTGACCGATTGAGTAAGATTGATGCAGTGTATCGAGTACGAGTTTTGCAGAAGTAAATTTAATATTTAGAAAGAGTGACTGGCGAATGTCGGCCACTTTTTTGTGTGGTGACAGATAATTTAAGCACTTTCCGCGTAATTAATACTATAGATCATCATTTTGCTTGTTTCATAATCAAGATGATTGCTTGACCTACGTATAATGCACGTATAAAATAAATGCAAGTCATTCCAAGGCACCCCAACATCAACGAATTTCTTGCCCGAGATCTGATCCGGAAGCATAAATTGCAATGAGCAGACATTTGGAGGTTATTATGAAAGATACAAAAATTGTCTATCCAATCATTATTACCAAGGATCCCAAAGATAAGGAGGTTCCCTACCTTGTTAAAATTCCAGCATTAAATGGTTACACACAAGGGACATCCATTGAGAATTCAATTGAAATGGGCCGCGATTTCATTGGCCTCAAAGTAATGGATTTAATGGACGATGGCGATCCAGTCCCTGAATCAGTCTATGATTTGCCTAAAACTGAGCCAGATGAATTGGCAACTTTGGTGGATGTGAATGTGAGTGCCTATCGACGCCAACACGACTCGCATCCTGTCAAAAAAACCGTCAACATCCCAAATTATCTAAATGAAAAAGGAATCGAATCCAATTTGAATTTTTCTCAACTGCTAACAAAGGCATTGGAGAAGAAACTGGGCGTCAAAAAATAGAGTCACAAATTCACTTTCAAATTTAAGTGTGCTACACTAATAGCAACTTGATATTCGACTGCCACCGGGCAGCAACTTTAGGTACTTTTTACAATTCCGTTAGGTCATAGAAGGAATTGCAAGGGGTGCCCTTTTTCTTTAGGAGGATTTTTATGAATTGGGTATTTTTAGTGATTGCAGGAATTTTTGAGGTTGTATGGGCCACTGCTATGAAATACAGTCATGGATTCACCAACTTGATGCCATCAATCGTCACAATCGTCGGCATGCTGATCAGCTTCTTTTTGCTTGCCCACGCCACGAAAACATTGCCTTTGAGTATTGCCTATCCAGTGTGGACGGGAATTGGCGCCGTGGGAACCGTGATTGCCGGAATCATTTTATTTGGTGACAAAATTTCACCGATCACTTGGGGATTTGTGATACTGTTGCTGGTTAGTATCGTTGGGATCAAGATGACTAGTTAACGAATACTTTTGACTTGGTGATGACCCCAGATATAATATAAATGAGGTAACACAAAGCGTTTGCTTCATCAAAGGAGATAATCAATTGTTCAAAACATGGCATCAACCCGGAAAAATTCTCGACCGTAAAAATGTTTACACCGGTCGCGTTTTCGCCGTTGATCAATTACACATTCAAACCCCGGACGGGCTGAAAGTTGAACGGGATCTCATTAAAACCGATCCCACAATTACCATTCTAGCGATCTCTTCAGATGACCAGGTTGTCATGAGCAGTGAATATCGGGCTGGTGTGAATGGTGACTCGGTTTCATTGCCCGCTGGAATTGTTAATCCTGGTGAAACCAGTGAACAGGCAGCTGCTCGAGAGTTGCGTGAAGAAACCGGGTATGTTGCCAAATCGGTGACTAAAATGACCCGAATCACATCGTCTGAAGGCTTCATGGACCAATTTGCGGACCTGATGTTGATTAAATTTGATCTCAGTGAACGCGTTGAACGCCATTTTGATAAAGACGAATTCGTGAATAGTGAACTGGTGCCTCTCACACAAGTCGTTGATTGGATCAAGGCTGGTAAAGTCAACACAGCTCAAGCGGTTTCGTCCGTCGGCTATTACATGATGTTTCTCAAATAACAACAAAGCTGCAGTCCATCGAGTTAGGAGTCTCGATGAACTGCAGCTTTTTCATTTTATATTCTTATTTCTGATAAACGATTTCACCATCAACTAAAGTCATCACAGTGCCGCCATACACGGTTTCACCCGTAAATGGTGAATTCTTACCCTTGGATAAATAGTCGCTTTCCTTGATTTCGTGTTCGTCTTTCAAATCGAAGATCGCAATATCAGCCGGCTGACCGGCCGCCAACGTGCCTGCACCCTTCATATTAAAGACAGATGCCGGTTGCTTGGTCATCCAATTAATTAACTGAGACAATGTGAACCGGCCAGTCTTCACAAATCTGGTATACAGCATACTAAATGCCGTTTCACTGCCAGTAATTCCAAAGGATGCCGTGGCAATTGACTGGTCCTTATCTGCCTTGGTGTGCGGGGCATGATCAGTGGCAATCATATCAATGGTGCCATCAAGCAAGCCTTCGATCAATGCTTGCCGATCATCCTCTCCGCGCAAAGGTGGGTTCATTTTGTACATTGAATTGTCTTCTTTTATGTTTGCATCTGACAAAAGCAGATGGTGAGGCGATACTTCCGCGGTAACGTTAATGCCGGCCTGTTTAGCAGCTCGGATCACGTTCACGGTATGTTTAGATGAAGCATGGCACACATGGTAGTGCACGCCAGTTGCTTCAGCAAGGATGACATCTCTGGCAACTTGAGCAGTCTCACTGACCCAAGGCATTTCTTTCATCCCCAGGCGCTTGGCAGCTCCACCATTCAAAACACCACCGTAAGTCAGCGCATCATCTTGAACATGTTCAACAATGGCCATATTGAGCTTGGCAGCTTGTTGCATTGCTTCATACATGGTGCTGCTCTTTTGAATTCCGTTGCCATCGTTACTAAATGCAAAGGCGCCGGCATCCTTGAGAGCTTTAAAATCAACTAATTCATCACCACCACGATTAGTCGTGATTGTCGCATATTGCTTAATATGAACAACACCATCAGTATGGTTCAATTTAATTAAAGCTTCTATATTATTAACCGAGTCTGGTGCGGGGGTCACATTTGGCATTGCACACACGGTGGTAAATCCACCATGGGCTGCAGCCATACTGCCAGTTTTGATGGTTTCTTTTTGCTCCTGTCCTGGTTGACGGTAATGCACATGCACATCGATCAACCCGGAACTGACAAAGTTCCCCTTGGCATCAATCACTTCATCAACCCCATCGGCTGGAATTGATGGTGCAATTTCTGCAACATTACCGTTCTCAATTAAAATATCGCGTTTAACTAATTCTCCCTGATCAAGTACCTGTCCGTTAGCAATTATGCGTTTCATCAGTTAACATTCTCCTCGTGATTAATATTCTTCCTTGATAAGGTCGCGGTTGCGAAGCATGCTGGTCATGATTGCCATGCGGACAAAGACACCATTGTGCATTTGTTCGAAGATGCGTGATTTGTCGCATTCAACCAATTCGTCAGCGATTTCAACACCGCGGTTAACTGGAGCTGGATGCATGATGATTGAACGTTGTGGCATTCTTGATTCACGTTCTGCAGTCAAACCATATTGAGCGTGGTACTTTTCAGCTGAGAAACTGCCGTTTTCATCATCAGCGATTCGTTCGTGTTGAACCCGCAGGAACATCATAACGTCCATTTCTTCTACTAAATCATCGATTGGCATCCATTCGCCGTACTTGGCAAATTCTTCTGTGTACCATTTCTTTGGTCCGCCAAAGTAGACATGGGCACCAAGCATGGTCAAAACTTCCATGTTTGAACGAGCAACTCGTGAATGAGTCAAGTCACCAACAATGGCAACTTTCAAACCTTCAAAATGACCAAACTCTTCATATATAGTCATCATATCAAGTAATGATTGTGATGGATGTTGTCCTGAACCGTCGCCCCCGTTAGCAATTCCAACGTGAACGTTTGGATCAGCGATTAAGTCTTTGTAGTATTCATTCTTCTTATCACGGATGGCAACCAAGTCAACGCCTATTGCTTGGAATGTCTTAACCGTGTCACTCATTGATTCACCCTTGCTTAATGAACTGTTTGAAGGATCAAAGTTGACAACTTGAAGTCCTAATTTACGTTCAGCCATTTCAAAGCTGGTGTGGGTCCTTGTGCTGCTTTCAAAGAAAAGGTTGGCGGCATATACTGGCCGTTTTAACTCAATCTGCTTTCCGGTCTTGAAATCCTGTGCTTCATGGATAAATGATAAAACATCTTCGGTTGAAAGGTCTTCCATACTTACAACATTTTCGAAACTTACCGGTTTAGTAATCTGCATCATTGTGATTTCCTCCTAAAATTAAAAGCGCCTTGCCATGTTCGCAAAGCGCTCCTTATGTGTAGGGAACCACATTCCAGGACGTTTTGCTCTCACGGGAACAGTTAAATCGTCAATAAGAATAAGTGATATGTAACAAAAAACCTCTTCACCGAGTTCGGTAAAGAGGTTTTAGTTAGCCCTGAGTAGTCCTCAAGATTCGCCATACCTTCTTAACCTCACGGGGTTAATGTTAAAGGTTCTGTTTGATTACTTAGAATCATATTCTATTTTGAGACAAAAAACAAGTCTATTTGTGAAATTAATTTTGAAAATGATTATTTATCCAAGAATTCGAATATATTTAAAAGTGACGACTAACTTATCTATAAGGGCGGTATTTTAAGCCATTTGTCGTTATTTAATAAATATACATATTGTATTTTATTTGTACATATTTATCCGAATATCGTCAAATATTGCATATTTTCGCTTGACATTTACCCAAAATACTTCTATCTTAAATAATCAAAAGCGTTAACTGTAAATGTCACGACGTTGTGAGGAACAAATTGAGGAGGTTCGGACATGAAAAAATATCTAACTCTAGAAAATGGCGATGTTTTCGTCGGGGAAGCATGTGGAGATTTAGGCGCCGAAATTGACGGTGAACTTGTCTTTACCACCAGCATGACCGGCTATCAGGAAACATTGACCGATCCATCGTACAAGGATCAAATCATCAGCTTCACCTATCCATTGATTGGCAACTATGGAATTTCACTGGGCACCAACCAATCAGACACCGTTCAAGCAGCAGCGGTCATCGTTAAGGAAATGACCGATCAAGTATTTCACTACCAAAGCGTTATCAGCCTCGATGCTTTCTTAAAGCAGTCAAAGGTTCCAGCAATCAGCGGGATTGACACCCGACAGTTAACCAAGATTATTCGCCGCTACGGTACAATGAAGGCCAGCCTGACCAATCAACCAATCGTTGAGAAACCAGAAGCAGACCGCCAAGCATCAATCATCAAATCAGCTACATTGTCCGCTGGCGACGCCAAAGATGTTGAACATGTTGTAGTCGTTGACTTCGGTGTCAAAGATAACATCGTCAAGTCACTACAGCGTCCGGGCGTAGACGTCACTGTCGTAACACCTGAATCGACATTTGAAGATATTGTCAACTTACATCCAACCGGCGTTTTGCTTTCAAATGGCCCTGGCGATCCAACCGACTATTCCGACTTTGTGCCAGTCATCCAAAAGCTTCAAGACAACTTCCCACTATTCGGAATTTGCCTTGGACATCAACTTCTGGCTTTGGCTAACGGCGCCAAAACTTACAAGATGACGTTTGGTCACCGTGGAATCAACCATCCAGTTAAGAATTTAATTACCGGTGATATTTACATCACCTCACAAAACCATGGTTACGCGGTGGATGTTGACTCCGTTAAAGACACGCCACTCGAGGTAACTGCACTGGAAGTCAACGACCAAACGTGTGAAGGCCTGCGCTATCCTGGACGTCCGGTATTCTCAGTTCAATACCATCCAGAAGCTGCACCTGGCCCACACGATGCAACCAAATTGTTTGACGACTTTATCGAAATGATGCACGTAAACGGAGGGGTTCATTAATGCCAAAAAGAGAAGATATTAAAAAAGTATTGATCATCGGCTCAGGTCCAATAGTCATTGGCCAAGCCGCAGAATTTGATTACGCCGGCAGCCAGGCGTGCTTAAGTCTCCGTGAAGAAGGTTACTCAGTAATTTTGGTGAACTCCAACCCAGCCACCATCATGACTGATGACGAAATTGCCGACAAAGTTTACTTGGACCCACTGACGGTTCCAAGCCTTAAGAAAATCATCAAAAAGGAACATCCCGATGCCATCTTACCAACTTTAGGCGGCCAAACTGGTTTGAACCTCGCCGTTGAACTCAGTAAAGACGGTATCTTGGATGAACTTGGAATTGAATTGCTGGGTACCAGCTTACAGACCATCAACGAAGCCGAAGACCGTGAAAAATTCAAGGACTTGATGCAAGAATTACATCAGCCAATCCCTGATTCAAAGACCGTTTATGACCTCCAAGACGGTATAGATTTTGCTCACCAAATCGACTACCCGGTTATCATTCGTCCTGCATACACGTTAGGTGGTACTGGTGGCGGGATTGCCCACAATGACGATGAAATGAAGACCATTTTGAACCGTGGCTTAACAATGTCTCCTTCAACCGAGTGTTTGGTTGAAAAGAGTATTGCCGGCTTCAAAGAAATTGAATTTGAAGTCATGCGTGATCATCATGGCAGTTCAATCATCGTGACTGGAATGGAAAACTTCGACCCCGTGGGTATTCATACCGGCGACTCAATTGTTTTTGCCCCAACTCAAACGTTGACCGACAAGGAATATCAACGACTTCGTGACGCCTCCTTGACCATCGTCAACGCCCTCAAGATCGAAGGCGGCTGCAATGTTCAGTTAGCTCAAGATCCGAACAGTGAAGCTTACTACGTCATTGAAGTCAACCCACGTGTCAGCCGTTCATCAGCCTTGGCATCAAAAGCAACTGGTTACCCAATCGCTAAGATTGCCGCTAAGATTGCGGTTGGTTTGAACCTCGATGAAATCATGAACCCAATAACGCAAACCACGTTTGCGATGTTCGAACCAGCTCTGGATTACGTCGTTGCGAAGATCCCACGTTTTGCCTTCGATAAATTCACAAACGCAGATCGCAAACTAGGAACCCAGATGAAAGCCACCGGAGAAGTCATGGCAATCGGCAGTACCATTGAAGAGTCGCTACTTAAGGCAGTTCAATCATTGGAACTTGATCAACAAGCGCAAACCGACCTGATTCCAACTTATACTCGAAACATGTCGATGGGTGACCTGCTTGAAAAGATCAAAACACCAACTGATTATCGTCTATTTGAAATCTTTGCCGCCATTGGTAAAGGTGCAACTATTCAACAAATCAATCGTTCAACTCAAATCGATATGTATTTCTTATCCAAACTCGAAAACATCATCAAGATGCAACAACAGATGACTGACGGTTTGCTCAGTGCTGATATGGTTTTGAAAGCTCGTAAATTAGGCTTCAACGATACCATGATCAAAGCTATCCATCACGCCACTGACGATGAATTAGTTAAATTAGATAAGATGGAAGATCAACATCTGGTTTATAAGATGGTTGATACTTGTGCCGCCGAATTCGAAAGCACAACGCCTTACTACTATAGTACAGTTGGTAATGAGAATGAGAGTAAGCCACTCGGCAACAGCATCGTAGTTATCGGTGCCGGCCCGATCCGAATCGGCCAAGGGGTTGAATTCGATTACGCAACCGTTCACTGTGTCAAAGCGATTCAAGCTGCGGGATACAATGCCATTATTATCAACAATAACCCAGAAACCGTTTCAACCGACTTTTCAATTTCTGACAAGTTGTACTTCGAACCATTAACGATCGACAGTGTCATGAACATCATCAACTTGGAACAGCCAATCGGCGTCATCGTTGAATTTGGCGGCCAAACTGCCATCAACCTGACTGAAGATTTGACCAAGCATGGTGTTTCAATCCTCGGAACTTCCCTTCACGGAATCGAACAAACCGAAGATCGTCACCAATTTGAAGACCTGTTAATCGACCAAAATATTGCCCATCCAAAGGGTAACACCGCAACCAACGCACCAGAAGCCTTGGAAATTGCCAACAAACTGGGTTACCCAGTCTTAGTTCGTCCAAGTTTCGTCCTCGGTGGTAAAGGTATGGCGGTTGTTCACAACGATGATGAGTTAAATGAATACCTCATCCCTGCCCTTAAAAACAGTCACGGTGAACCAATTCTGATTGACCAATACATCCCTGGAACTGAATGTGAAGTCGACATTCTCAGTGATGGCAATGAAGTCTTTGTCCCTGGAATCATGGAACATCTTGAAGGTGCCGGGATTCATTCAGGTGACTCGATTGCCATGTATCCACCACAGACACTGACCGATGATCAGAAAGAAAAAATCGTGGCCATCGCTACTAAGATTGGTAAACAAGTTCACGCTGTCGGCATGATGAACATTCAATTCATTGTCGCAGATGAAGTATACGTTATCGAAGTGAACCCACGGGCTTCCAGAACTGTGCCATTCATGAGTAAAATCGTGAAATTGCATTTGGCACAGCTGGCAACTCAGTTAATCTTAGGTAAATCATTGGCTGAGATCGGCTTAAAGCCTGGTCTGCATCCAGAACCAACCAAGGTTTATGTTAAAGCGCCAGTCTTCTCATTCGCCAAATTACCGGGTGCCCCAACCGCGTTGAGTCCAGAAATGAAGTCAACTGGTGAAGACATCGGTGCCGGTGATAACCTGCAGGAAGCTTTGCATAACGCACTGTTCGACAGTTACCACATCGATACAAATCACTTGAGTGGCGATGTCCTGCTATCAGAATTTGACGCCAACAATGCCAGCTTGGTTGGCCAATTAAAAGAGAGTGGCTTCGGTATTCAAACCTACCACGAAGGAATGGAATGGCCAACTGATCTCGCCTTCGTCCTAAGTTCAGAAGACGAAACAGCAGATCAAAAACAGTTGGTTGCAAATGCCTTGAGCCATCAAGTACCAGTCTTTACTGCACAAGATACGGTGATGGGTGTGTTTCAACCACAATTGATTAAGTAAAATCGTTTTAGAAATGACAAGCACCCTTGGAGTGGAATTCTCCGAGGGTGCTTGTTTGTTTTGTCCAACTTTTGGTCCAAGTCGAATCACTTGCCCTTCTCTCAAAAACGCGGTTCAATGAATCTGATTAATAGATTGTTGTTGTTTTAGGGGAGGTAATAACATGTTAGACGTTATCAAATCATTGGATCGATTAACTTGGAATACACAGCACCACTTTGCCCACATCGAGGCGCAGCACGACTTCATCCGAGCTTGGGCAATTCAGTTCGAGCTGGGTTACACTGACGTGCGCGTGGTTCAAATGGCCTTACAGCTGGATGGCAAACACCACGATCTACTACAAAAATTCACCGCAGCCTATGAGAAAGTATATGATTATGAATATGCCTTCGTTGCTGGTGGTTTGGAAGGCTTCAATGAAGAATACGGGGATAACATTGAAGATTACCGTGCTGCAGCCAATGAATTTCTGGGCTTGATTGATCAAGTCCGTGAGTTGAATGGCAAGTAAGTGATCCAAATAAAAAGAGCTGTGACAAAACTTGCGTTTTGTTCACAGCCCTTTTGCATTTTTGCTATTATACAGCCAGAACGTGTTCCGAAAGGCTGCTTCCTATGCATAACCGCCTTTCGCCACACTCCTTATTACGCATATGAATTAATCTCATCACGTTTCGAATCCCACGGGAACGTGTACACCACGCCTTCCATGTGCGATTTCGGCACAAATCCCCAGTAACGACTATCGTAGGAGATATTTCGATTGTCACCCATGACAAAGTATTCGCCCTTAGGAACCACGGCGTTTTGCTGGCCCTTACGCCATTTCTTAGAGAGAATCGACAGGTTAAAACCATTGTCGTCAACATTACTCAAAGTTCCGGTCGTCTGCTGCTGGTGGGAAATGAATGGCTGCTGAATGTACTTGCCATTCACGTACAAGTGACCCGTCTTCGTATAAACAATCTTATCGCCAGGCACGCCAATCACCCGCTTGACAAAGTCGGTGTTCGGCTGAGTGTCCGGTGCCAATTTGTATGCGTTGAACACTACCACGGACAGCCGTTTGATTGGCCTGGTTTTTAAAATCACCACGTGTTCGTTATTCTGCAAATTGGGCATCATCGAATCCCCATCTACTCGAACCGGTGAAATAATATAAGTCTTGAGGAACAGTGCCAGTCCCAGCCCAATCGCAATTGGCAGGATCCAGCTGAAGATACTTTTGATAATTTTCATCTTTTCCTCCTATTGTCTGTACTTAGCATGCCTACAAGTGTATGCCTCTTGATCACAATTTTCAACGTACAAAAATAGAAGCCCCAGAGCAATCCAGCTCCAGGGCTTCCATTTGTTATTGATTTTATATTACTAATATAGGTAATAATTAACTAAACGATTTCAAGATGCAGTTGTTGATCCTTAACCCAGTGCATGCCGAGAAGAACTCTGTAAAGCACAACTGAGATGATAGCTGGAACAACGATTCCCATTGCCAAGTATGCAACGAACATGTTCATGTTGGTTGATGCCAAGTTAAGTGGGGCGATGAATGAGTTCAAGCCCAGTCCACCTAATGTGTATGGTACCTTGAAACCAAAGAACATGGTTGCAATTGGTGCAGCCACCACAGCGGCAGTCATTGAAGGAATTGCCAGCCGTGGATTTGCTAGTAAGTTCGGGAATTGAACCTTTGGTGTGATGAAGCCTTGAGCAATGTTGGCACCAATGTTATTTTGACGCCATGAGATAACCGTGAACCCTACGAATTGGGCAGTGGTTCCGATCAATGCGGCCCCTGATGACAATGGATCAAGCATAACGGCAACAGCCAAGGCAGCTGACGATGCTGGCGTCATCAAGAAGAGTGACCAAGCTAAGGCAACGGCCATTGAACCAAGAACAGGGTTAACTTGCATTGATTGAGCGATGAACGCACTCAGCCAGTTAAGCGCTGGCGTGGTGACACTTGCGAGTCCTAAGCCGGCGATTGAACCAACTAAAGTTGAAGCAAGTGGTACTAACATCATATCAAGTGGCGTCTTACCAGTTAAATACTTACCAACTAAGGCAGCGATTAATCCAGCGGCAACGGCACTAATAGGTTGACCAGTTGTAAAGACACCGGTTCCGGCTGCTTGTGCCATTTGGTTACCAGTAGCGGTTGCTGCGTGAACGCCGGATGAAATGAAGTAAACGGCGTTGGCACCAACGGTTGAGGCGATCATGGAACTAAACAGGACCAGTGTGTTGGTTTTTAATTGAGATGCAACAGCGGCACCGAATGCTGGCGCCAGTAACCATTGGGCAATTGCCCCGACCTGATGTAATTGTGGCCAATTCACGAAGTTGGCAATGGTTTGGGTTAAAAGGCCGACCCCTAACATAACTAGGACGGCGTTTGAAACCCCTGCTGAAACTAAGTATACGTAATCTTTGACCGTCAGCTTTTCAGCTGGCTTATTTGCTTCTGTATCCATTGGCATTACCTCGCTTTTTCTATAATTATAATTGCATGAGAACAAAATGATAAAAATGAAATTGTTATCATTTAAACATCGTTACGCGAAGATGTCAACACCCATTTTACAAAAGAATTTTGAGATAAGTATTTAATTCCATATGCCACTTTTTAAGTAAGCGGTAGCATGCTATCAGTGCAGTGGTTAATCTTAGTTAGACAGATTAAGACGACCTTCTTGAATTATCAACAATGAATATTTTTTATTTCCAGATTAATTCTCATTCTTCGTCGTTTTTAAATGAGATTTCTATCATAATGGTGGAATCTAATTGGCCAGACTTACCACCCCATTACCAGATACAGCATGGCCTACCGCACTATATGCTATAATCGATTTAATAATAAGAAAGATCTGGAGATGAAACCATGAGCAAAATCGCAATCGTCACTGATAGCACAGCCAGTCTTTCTAAAGACGAGGTCAACCGGATGGGCAACGTGACGGTCGTCCCAATTGTTGTCAACATGAATGGCACGACCTATCGTGAGGGCATTGATATCACCAATGATCAATTTTACACTGCGCTGACAAAGGCGAAGAAACTACCAACCACTGCTCCACCGACACCGATGGAGATGCTGAAAGTGTACGATGATTTAGTAAACGAAGGCTATGATGAAATTTTGAGCATTCATTTAACCGCTGGAATTACCGGCTTCGTTAACAATCTCAAGACTGTCGTCCGCGGGTATTCGAACGCGAAAGTCCACGTGTATGATTCACACATTACCATTGAGCCACTCGGATACCTGGTAAAATATGCGTCAATGTTAGCTCATCAGGGCAAAGAAATGGCGGAAATCATCCAAAATCTGGACAATATTCGCGCCACCATCGATGAATATTTTGTCGTGGATGACCTAAAGAATCTGGTCACTGGCGGCCGATTGACCAACGCTGCTGCATTTGCTGGGGGCCTGCTTCGAATCAAACCACTATTAACATTGAATGATCAGCACCAAATTGTGGCTATTGGCAAGATCCGCACCATGAAAAAGGCCCTCAAGTACCTGGATGATGAATTCAACACCCAGTATCAAAAACTGGATTATCCGGTGCACGTCATGATGACTGGTACCAACAATTTACCTGCTGTCCAAAAATGGTGCGATTCAATTAAACCAAAATATCCAAATGCCAGCTTCCAAGTCGGCCAAATTGGACCAGTCGTCAGGACGCACATCGGCTCCAACGCTTTTGTCATTTTATGGTGCAGGCAAGTTCCTGAATTACAGGTTTGAAAGCGGTTAGGCGTTGGGCGTTGAGTAAGGTATAATATCCTTAATACCCAAACTCGTTTACAGTATTGAAGGGAGAAATTTCATGCTTAGTTATTTTGCACTTATCACCCTGGTTAAGCTGTCAGGTTTACTGATTCCATTTATCTGGCTGCTGGTTATTGCAGACCGCCGGGGTCGCACATACGGGACTTTAGCCATCGTGCTATTGTTCATCGTAAGTTATGTCAATACGTACTTTAATCTACCGGATCTCGCTTACCCATCCTTAATCGATGGCTGGCTGATGTGGTTCATCTTCGGAATGATCGTCGTCGCTGCTTTACGTCGATTCCTGTATTCACCAAATGCTGAGGTTGCACGAACGTCTCAAGCTGGTGACGGGATCATTGGTCAGATTGTCCAGCGATTCACAGGTGCCTTTGGCTGGTTGGGTAAAATCGCCATGGTCGTCGTCCTCGCTGTGGTTGTCTTCATTATCCTGGGAAGTATCACTTCTCTGGTAACCCAGATGAATCCCCGTCCGGCCGTTCAATCCATCCAAACGGATATGAACGATGACACTAAAGGTGCCCCAATGCCAGTCATCAAGAACAGTGCCGAAACGCCAGTGGTTAACGCACCGCAGACCATTTCAACTGATATGAACAACTCACTGAACAGTTTCAAGAACTCCAACGTGTATGATTTGAATCACATGCGAGTTCAAATGTACAAGGGCAAGATGGTTTACGTTGCCCCAGTTGAATTCTCAGGTGGCTTCTGGCGTTACATTCATTATTTGAAAGTACCCGGTTACTTTAGAACCAATGCTACTGACAAGAATGCCGATCCAAAATTTGTCGCCAAACCGATGAAGTACACGCCAAGTGCCTACTTCAACAATGATGCTGACCGTCGAATCAGTGCCCACAGCTTGGGTTATTCAATGGTTGGTGCTACTGCTCAACTGGAAATTGACGACAACGGAACACCTTACTATGTTCGGACTTTAGCCAAACCAATTTCCTACATTAACCGGAATTATGATTACAGCCACTATAAGGTCGCTGTTTTAAACACGATTACCGGTAAAGTTAAAGTATACACACCTAAGAAGGTCCCAAAGTTCGTTGATATCGCCGTTACACCTGAATTTGTGAGTCAGGAAGTTTCATTATTTGGCCGTTATCGTCACGGTTTCTGGAACGCAACCAGCTTTGGTGGTCATAGTGGTGTTATGAAGCCCACAACTGCCGGAACTGAAGGTGGCGACAAGCTGACACCATATGCTTACAAGGGTCGGGTCTACTACTTCACTGGAATGACCAGTGTGAACGAACACCAGAGCTCAATTCTGGGTTACACGTTCGTCGATGCTCGGACCAATACCCTTCATTACTATCGTGAGCATGGTAACGTCATGACACCTGAGCGAGCAATCTCATATGCGCAACAGGATATCAACCCACAGAACTACCGTGGGACTTTGCCACTGCTGTACAGAATTAATGGTGATCCAACTTGGGTTGTTTCGATGCTTGATCGGGATAATAACTCATTTATGAAATACGTTTACCTGCTGGCTGATGGGAATAACCAAAGCGGCACTTACGCGATTGGTGATGATGCCCAAAGCACCTTGGCTCTCTTCGAACAACGAGTTGAAGCCAAGACTGGTGTCACGGCAACTATTCCAACCGGTAAGACCGTTAACGGTACCATCAACCGAGTCGTTCGAACGGATGACAGCCTGCTGTTTATCCTGAAGAACAATAATCAGGTTTACAAGATTGATACCAGTGCCAAGAACTTCAACCCATTGCTTCAGTTCATCGCTGAAGGCGACCGAGTCAGTTTCAAGGCAGAAGCAATTGGCGACAATGGTCTGGCAACGGCGAATGTTTCACTTTCGACGTTTAAGGATGCTTCATTGACTGCCAAGAAATAGTTTCAAATGAAAAAGTCGCCATCGAAAACCAGTTTGTGAATTGGTTTTTGATGGCGACTTTTTTGTTGTGTTTAGCTGGTTTGTTTCGCAAACTTGTCATGTTCCAACTTTTGTGCCCAAATATTAATCAGCAGGGAAATGATCATCAAGATTAACGACAGCCACATGATATTATGGAGTCCATTATACAAAATCATCCGCATCTGCGGTAACAGGTGATGCGGCAATGCACCACTACTGGAGGCATCACTCAATTCGTTCATCATTTTCATCGTAATCGAACCACCAGACTTGTTAACCCCATCACGGAGCGCATTATTCATGATAATTCCAAAAATCGATGCGGTAAAAGTCTGACTGAGCATCCGGATTAGGAAACTAAAAGACGTCGCGATCGGAATATCAGTCGGATTAGCATCCTGTTGAACCTTGACCTGTAATTCATTGAAACAGGCACCATTACCGAAGCCTTCAAATGCCCCGGCGATCAACAATACCCAGTAAGGTGTTTGCACACCGGAAACGACCATGATAATAAACGATATCATCAGCATGACGATTCCCGCCGCAATCACGCGTTGTGGGGTGAGGAAATTCCGCATTGGCGCAACGGCTTCCGACCCAATAAAATCCGTAAAAGCACCTGGAATCTGTGTGGCCCCACCAATCAAGGCGGAGGTTGCCAATAATCCCTGCGCCCACATCGGACTATAAATCAGAAACGCGATGAAGGCGCCCCAGATCAGAGTGAACAAAACAAAATCAATCATCAAAGGTAGATTTCTAAACAATCGACTAGGAATAATTGGATCATCAACGTTTTCTTCCAGTACCGCCATGACGATTAAGATAATAATTGCAAATGCAATCACAGCGAGAACCAAGATCAAGCTGGCATTGCCGATCATTTCAATTCCTGCCAACAAGCTGACCAAACCAATTGTCATCATGATCGCACCTCGATAATCAACCGCTTGGGTTTGGCGAGTTTCATGACTGACCTTGTAATAAATCTGAACCAAAATAATTGAGATTAAGCCAATCGGCACATTTAGATAGAACACCCAATGCCAACTGAAGGTATCAACGATGTAACCACCAACTAGTGGCCCAATGATCGTTGCCATACTATAACTGGCCGAAACGAAGCCGAGAACCTGCATTCGTTTCCGTGGATTCTTGTACATCCTGGCATAGATGATATACGGGAGGGAAACGGTTCCCCCATTCCCAATTCCCATCAATGTTCTGGCAAGAATCAGGAAAACAATATTGGGTGCCATCCCTTGAAGAAATGAGCCAATCACAAACAAGGTAGCGGCCAACTGGTAGCTGCGCTTGTTGCCAATGTGCTCTCCCAATTTACTCCATAAAGGGGTGCTGACCGCAGTCCCGAGCAGGAAAACGGCAACAATCCACCCCATTAATTCAATTCCGTGGAGATCGGATATAATTGCTGGTAATGCAGTATTGATGGTTGTGTTGTCCAGTCCACTCATTGCGTTTGACAGCAACAGTGCGCAAGTCACAATCATGATATCGCGTTTAGACAAGATCTTCTCCTCTTTCTTATAAAAGTCACTCTTTCTATACTACAACTTTTATGGCTGAATAAGAAAGGTAGGATTTTGAAAATCACGCAAAAAACGTTTCCCAACGGCAATTAAAATACGTTGGAAAACGTTTTGTTTTGGCATTATTTAACAGCATCAATCACAAATAATTTCGAATTAAAGTCAGCCGATTGACCAGTTCCGTGGGTTTCATGAAGAATGTCACTCACAAACAATCCGGCGTTCATCAGTTCATCGCCGTAGAACTGTTCACTGCCACCATTCACTGTGTACTTAGTGTCCGGATCAAGTCCTTTAATATATAAACGAATATAACCGGTATGTGGTCGATTCAAGATTTGGTAACGAGCAGCGATCGCGTGCTGTTTGTCGTCGCTAACGACTTCCCAGCTCATGACGTTGCCGTTTTTAAATGGATTCTCGATTCGATAAAATTTCCCGAACTGGAACAACTTGCGGTGCTCATTATAGAATGCCGTCTGCTCTTTGACTTGCTGCTGTTCTTCAGAGGACATCTTGGTGATATCCAATTCGTAACCGAAATCACCGAAGTAGGCAACGTTGGCGCGAGTCTTCAGTGAAGTGATCCGACCAACTTGATCATTTGGGACAGCTGAGACATGGGCACCCATCATCATTTGCGGGTAACCATACGAGGTGCCAAACTGAATCAGCATTCGTTCCACGGCATCGGTATCATCGCTGGTCCAAGCTTGAGGCGCATAATACATCATCCCCAAGTCAAAGCGACCACCACCTGATGAGCAGGATTCAAACAGGACATCCGGATAGGCTTTGACCAGTCGATCATAAAGTTGGTAAACTCCGAGAATGTATCGATGCGGCATCTCCAGTTGATCATCGGCACTCAACTTACTGCTATAAGTCTCGGTGATATTGCGGTTCATATCCCACTTGATGTAATCGAGTTTAGTCATATCAATGATCTTGCTCATGGCATCAAAGAGATAATCAACCACTTCTGGACGGGTCATGTCGAGGACAAATTGGCGACGTTCTGGTGACGCATGACGCCCAGGCGCATTAATCAGCCAATCTGGATGTTCTTTATACAATTCGCTATCGATTGAAATCATTTCCGGTTCAAACCACAACCCGAACTTTAATCCCAGTTCATGAATTTGGTTGGCAAACTTATCAAAGCCGCTCGGGAATTTTGGCTGATTGACAAACCAATCACCCAAGGAACTATTATCCGCATTCCGATGACCAAACCAGCCATCGTCCAGCACGAACATTTCCAGTCCCAATTTCTTGGCGGTTTTGGCAAAATCAAGCAGCTTATTTTCATCGAAGTCCATGAAAGTAGCTTCCCAATTGTTAATCAGGGTTGGCCGTTCTTCATGTGCAAATCGTTGGTTAACCAGATGATTCTGGTAGAAGGCACCCATTTGTTGGCTCAACTGGTTCATACCGGCATCGGTATAGCTCAAAACGGCTTCCGGTGTCTGAAACTTATCACCAGGCTTGAGGTTCCAGGCAAATTCGGCTGGATTAATCCCCACAATCACCCGACTGGTATCATACTGGTCGACTTGAATTTGATCGGCAAAATTACCCGAGTATACCAAGTTGAAGCCAAAGACTGAGCCGCTGGCGTCATCTGTATTAGGACGAGCCAACATCATAAATGGATTCTGCTGGTGACTGGAAGTCCCCCGCAGGCTACTGATGCTTTGAACGCCTGAACGCAGATGAGTTCTAATCATGTGTCGTTCCCGTGACCAAGCCCCAGAGAATTGAATGAAATCATAATCAGCATCCGGCAAATCCAGTTGAGCACTGGCGGCGGAATTCAAGGTTAATTTTTCATTGCCCTGGTTCTGGAACTCGGCACTGCGGATAATCACATCTTGATGTGGAAAAATCGTGTAGTTCAGATGAAGCACTAAACCCAACAATTTATCTCTGAGTGAGATGGTCAACGTCTGGGCATCATCATTATCATCATCGAACGTTGAAGGCAGTCCAGCTAGTCGCCGCTTGCCGTCAACCAATTCGTAACTTTCATACTTAAATTCAGTAATCCGGCTGCCGTTCGCTTGGGTTACTTGATAAGCAGGATAGCGGAAATCACCTTTCCCCAGGCTGGCATATTCCTGCTTAATGGTCTGCAGCTGAAAATCGTTTTGCTGAAGGCTTAATGCAACAGATGCGTTATGCCATTCTCTGGTCGTCAGGTTATCATATGACGACTTGGAATGAACTCGTTTGCCGTAATACACCTGGCCAAGTTCACCGTTTTCCATCACTTGAAAGATGTAGCTGGTATGGTCCGTCTGTAAATGAAACAGAAGATTTTGATCTTCAATTCTAATTGCCACGTTTATCAATCCCTTTTCAGTTTTTGTTAAGCGTTATTTCTGATCAGTATCATCTGATTTTTCTTCAGGCTTGGACAATGTCAGCAAGTCATCTCCATGGTTAACGTCGCCTGATTCAGTGACATACTTGAAGTCTTTAATATCTTTGTAGTTGTTAATAACCACCATGACAGTATCATCATGACCGGCCTTCTTGATAGCTGGATCCCAGAATTCGATCAATTGTTGACCTTGGGTAACGTGCTGCCCTTTATCAACGTATTGAACAAATCCAGTACCACGCATTTCAACAGTCCCAATTCCAATGTGAATCAACGTTAAAATACCGCTGTCTGAACGAAGACCAATTGCATGACGGGTTGGGAAGGTTGCTTCAACAGTTCCGTCAAATGGGGCATAAACCTTACCATCTGATGGCTTGATGGCAAATCCTTTACCCATAGTTCCTGAAGCAAAGTTCTTGTCAGAAACATCTGATAAAGCAATCATCGTTCCGCTGATAGGAGCAGTGTAGGTGGTATCTTTGGCAACATCTTTAACAATGTCAGCCATTGATTCTTCACCATTGGTTTCCAAATGCTCGTTCCAAGTCTTTTCAAGCTCATCAACGATCTTGGCATGTTCCTTTTCATCCAAGGTAACCTTCTTGAAGAAAATGAAGGTTCCACTCAAGATGAGTAATGCAGGAACACCAAACATGAATAATTTGAAAATCATTTGGCCATGCGGGGTAATGTCTCCAGCAGTTGCGCCGGCAGTCATTCCTGCAAGCACAGCAGCGATACCAACAACCCAGTTGGAAAGCGCCCCACCTAATTTATCAAGCAGTGGCCGAACAGCTAAGGTTAGTGATTCGTCACGGTGACCAAACTTCAACTGGCCGTATTCAACTGAATCACTCAAGATCATCAAAACAACTAAGAAGATCAGTGGTTGTGGAATATAGAAGAGAATTGCGGCAAGCAATACAAGTGGCAATGAGGTCCCTGCAAATGTGAACAGGATCAGTGAGATTGCCATGATCCCAACAGATAGGAAGAAAACGTTTCGACGACTGTATTTTTGAGCCAATGGTGGGAATAAAAGAACTGAAATGATTCCGATGACCATGTTCAATGAAGCCAATACGGAGAACTCGCCTGGCTTACCCATAATGTAAGTGAAGTAGTACAGTTCAAGTGAGTTAGTGATCGCAATTCCTGAAGTGTACAGACCATAAGTTAATGATAACCACATCAACTGGTCGTTTCTGCCCAACACCTTGAACACATCACGCATCCGGGTCTTCTCAGTGTTTTTCCGAAGTAATGAATCATTTTCTTTGGTTCCCATGGCAACCACCACAGCTGATAACCAGGAAATCAACCCAATGATGGCACCAAATGCAAACCAGCCACGCATGTCACCTTGGCCATGATTAGCATTGACTGAGAAGAAGACAACCAATGGCATCACGATAACACCAACAATGTTGGCACCAATGTTAGATCCAACCCGGGCAAAGGTAGCCGTCTTTTCACGTTCTGCCGAATCAAACGAAATGGCTGGGATCATTGACCAGAAACCAACATCCTTAAATGAATAGAAGATATCCATGGTGATATACAAAACACCAAAGATTAAGAGGTAAAGCAATGGGTTGGATTGGTTCAAACCACCCATGTTAGTGAATAAAATAGCTAACGTAATTGAACCGATAGTACCACCAGCAAGGATCCAAGGCTTAAAATGACCCCACTTGGTTTCAGTATTATCAATTGTGTTTCCAATAAATGGATCAATCGCTAATTCGACAAACCGTAAAAGCGAAATAATCGTAGTGATATAAAAGATCATCTTATCATTTTGTCCACCAGCACTCTTATCGAACAAATGCGAGGTGACAAACATAATAAAGTATGTGGATAATGTCGCATAGAACATGTCATGACCGAACGCACCAAAGGAGTACGACAGTCGTGAAGTAATTCTGCGACCAGTAGTAACACTGCTATTACTTGCCATAAATGTAAGCCTCCAAAAATTAATTTTAAAAAATAATTGCTATCTGTAATGTAAACGTTTACAGTTAAATTGTCAATTAGTTTTAATAAAACATCGTAGATATTTATTAAAACTTTTAATTGAGTTTAACGAGATTTAAATCGAATCAATTGAGGGGTGATAATGCATGGCTACAATTAAAGATATTTCCAAATTAGCACAAGTCTCTCCGGGAACGGTGTCGCGGGCATTGAGCCCAGATAAAAGTGAGTACGTTGCCAAGGAAACTCGTGATAAGGTCCGGCGAGTAGCTGACAAGCTCGGATACAAATACTCGCTGTTACCCAAGCCAGACAAGAATCAGTTGAATTTTGCGCTCATGACCACCTTAACCCTTGAGGAAGAAACTCGAGATGAGTACTGGCGTTTTCTCCGCCGAGGGGTTTATGAAGCGGCTGAATCCCAGAACATTAATATCAAACGCGTCATCAGAATGGATGGGGGCATTGAACCTAAAGATTTCTTGGACTATGACGCAATTTTAATTGTTGGCACCATTTCCAAAAAAGCCATCCACGAAATCATGAAATTCAATCAAAACGTGGTGGTGGTTGATGGTGGCAGCTATGATGATGACATTGTGGATGTCGTGGACACTAATCTGGTGGAAAACACTTATAAAGCCTTAACAAAGATGAATCAAAAATGTCACAAGATCGGCTTCATCGGCGGATCAAGACACGAAACCAATTTAGATGGCAGTATTGGTAACAACATTGAAGATGCCCGTACTTTAGGCTACCAGCAGTGGTGTACCATCAATCGTCACCAGCCAATTATGAAATTAACCAATTGGACTACTAAAGCGTCGATGGAAGCAACTGACGACCTATTGAATCAATATGGTAATCAGCTTGATGGTCTATTGGTTGCTTCTGATCCGCTTGCAATTGGGGTCATGAAGGGATTGGCCAAGCACAATGTCATCCCTGGAAAAGATCTGCAATTAGTCAGCTTTGATGATTTGGAGTTCGCATCGTATCTAACGCCTTCTCTGACCAGTATCTGGTTGCCAAAAGTAGAACTTGGTTACGCGGCAGTATTGCATGCCGAAACGTTGGTCAAATTCCCTCGGACTTGGCATGTGAGAACGATTCTCCCAGGAAAATTCCATTATCGAGAATCATTCAATCTGGATTGACTATTTCTTATCAATTCCCAATTTTTGTTGTTGAGGTACAATAATTCGTTTCCAAATACTCTTCAATATGATGTAACCAAAGATAACACCAACCAAGGCGCTCAAGAAGAAGCTGGGGATAAACAGATAAATCGCCCCTGTTGTTCCCATCATCCAGCTGGCAATTGGGTAAGCCACAATCGCACCAATGATCCCAGTTCCAATCAACTCACCGAATGCGGCGATAATCAGTTGGTTGGTTTTCTGAAATAACCACCCAACACAGAATGCCCCAATCATGCTCCCTGGAAAAGCTAGGACCGTTCCGGTGCCCAACAAATTCCGAATTAATGAAGTGATAAATGCTTGGGTAACTGCCCACCACGGGCCAACCAAGACACCGGAAACCAAATTAATCAAATGCTGCATTGGTGCAACTTTGGCGACACCAACCGTAAATTCAAACATACTGCCGCCAACCACGCCAATTGCGGATAGGATCGCAGTTAATACCATCTTATAAGTCATATTTCTCTGCATAAAAAGCCTCCTTTCGTCTGATAACAAAAGGAGGCTTTTCGCTTCGCTTAACACTTTCCTACGCTGGCGCTAACCAGATCAGGTTCTAAGGGTCCGTCAAAGTTCCGTCTCAGCCAAATGGCTCCCCTAATGTTATCTCGTATTTAATTCAAGCACTTCATTAAGTATAACCGAAAACAATTTGCTTGTCGGGAATTTGGCATGTCAACTTTGCTGTCGCTGCTGAACTGCTGTATGAACGGCTTCAATGACCGGCTGAACCGGCATCCGCTGACCTGTCCATTCCAAAAATGAACCGGCAGCTTGATTAACCAGCATCCCAATCCCGTTGTATGTATGACTGCCTTGTTGTTTGGCGGCACGGATGAATGGTGTCTCAAGTGGAAAGTAAATGGCGTCGGTGACAATGTGCTGGGGAGTCAGGTGAGAAATGACAGCTTTGCTGACTGGTGTCGATTGATCACCTGCCATGCCAACATTCGTGGAATTTGCGACAATTTGACTTTCATCAAAAGCTTGAGCAATCATCGACTCATCTTCATAAGGCAAGACTTCAACTACATCCGACCAACTCTCCAACTGCTCCTTGCGAGACTCAAAAATGTCATTGGTCCGCTTAAATACATAGACTTTCTGGGCACCGGCATCAACTGCAGCTGAAATGATTGCCCGACCCGCACCACCAGAACCCAGTACTGTCACAACCTTCTCATCAATAGTGATATCATCTTGCTTCAACGAATCTACCCAACCCTGACCATCTGTGCTGTCCCCAACCAGTCGGCCATCACGATTAATCACCGTATTAACGGCTTGCAAGCGCTCGGCTCGCGGCGTAATTTCATCAAGTAGTGGAATGACGTCGGTTTTCAAAGGCATCGACAAATTAAACCCGCCGATGTTCATGGCACGCATGGCTGCTAAACTGTCTGGAAGCCCATCAGATGTGACATCAAACGCCAAATAAACACCATTGATGCCGGTAACTTTAAAGCTGGTGTTGTGAATCAGCGGTGACAAGCTGTGTGCAGCCGGATGTGCCAGTAAACCGAATAATTTTGTATGTCCATCAATCATCTAAACCCCTCCACAACTACATTTTGATGAATAAATTCTTATTAATTGTCTCGACAACTTCTAATGGCGTCAGGTCATCTGTGGCAACTCGAAAATCACTGACCTGTTCATATCTTAAGTCACGTTGTCCTTTTAAATCAACCAGACCATCCAGTCCAAGTTGTTTGGCTAGAGGTCGATCCGTGTCGTTTTGAAGTCGGGAAATGATTGTTTCTGGCATGACATCCAATAGAACAACCGGCACGTCACTGGCCTTCAGCATTTCAAAGTTGGCCGCCTGAATTGGTGTGCCGCCACCAGTTCCCAAAATGCCATCATCGTCAAGAGCCGCTTCAAGCGCGTCATGCTCCATGTTTCTAAAGGCCAGCTCCCCATCATCCGCAAATATCTGCTTAATTGATTTCCCGGCTCGCTCAACGATCATGTCATCCAAGTCGTGATAAGGCATGTTCAATTTTTGAGCTAACAAGTGGCCAACGGTAGTTTTGCCGCTGCCCATAAATCCAACCAATATTGCTTTCATAGGCTTTCTCCTTAATCATCCAGCGACTGTCTGGTTTTCTGTGCTTTGGCAAAGGTCGCGTAGATCGCTGCTTCGTCTTGGCTTTTAATTGCTTGTTCCAGTTGACTGAGTTGCTGTTGGAACGCTGCCAGCTCCCTACTAACCACTTCAGAATTGCTCATCATGATTGCC
Organism: Lentilactobacillus otakiensis DSM 19908 = JCM 15040; assembly: GCF_001434145.1. Classification (GTDB taxonomy): domain Bacteria; phylum Bacillota; class Bacilli; order Lactobacillales; family Lactobacillaceae; genus Lentilactobacillus; species Lentilactobacillus otakiensis. Next base: position 414,960 of record NZ_AZED01000011.1, read on the forward strand.
GTCCACATCTGAGGATTCGATGCAGCAATCCTGGTGGTGCTCTTGAAGCCACCGGCTGCGGCTTTTAACCCGACCGGATCATCTGCCAAACCCTCAGCGATACTATTTACCAAGGCTGCAGCCACAGCATGTGGCACGTGGCTTAGTTCGCTAACCAGTTTGTCATGGGTTTGCGCCGATGTAGTTATCCAATCAACATTTGCCGATTTTAATAGTTTCTGAAAATCGCGAAGTTGCCGTTCAGTTTGTGAACCAGTTACCAGAAAATATTTGGCATTCTTGAATAGGTTCACTGTCCCGTTTTGACTCCCAGTCAAATGCGATCCAGCCATCGGGTGACCACCCATGAAGGCAACCCCCTTTTGAGTTAATCGCGTGGCTGCAGTCATAATGGCTTGCTTGGTGCTACCGACATCCGTCACCAGGACACCATCCTTTAGAGACAACCGGCTTAACTCACCAATTTGATCCAGAATCACTGAAACTGGGCCAGCCAAGATGATCACATCGGCGCTTTTCGCCCCATCTGTGAAAGCGACCCGCGAGTCGATCATCTGATGTTCCAGTAAAAAGTCGGCATTGTCATCATCTGGATCACTACCAAGAATTGTAACGGCAGCATCCCCATCCTTAATAATTCGGGCAATTGAACTGCCAATTAATCCAAGTCCGCTAATTAGAACTGTCGTCATCCGCACTCACCTCGATATCAACGTGGCCAAATCATCAAAGAATTCCGGATAGGAGATGTTAATACTATCAGCACCGGCTAAAGTCATTGGCTGTTTCACGAGAAGAGCGGCAACCGCCATGACCATGCCAATTCGATGATCCCCATGGCTATCCAGTTGAGAATCTTCAAGGTGCCAAGTTTGGCGCCCGTCAATGATAAAACCATCGTCCAGTTCTTCAATGGCAATTCCTAATTTATGGAATTCTTCGACGATTGCTGAAATCCGATCGGTTTCTTTCACCCGGAGTTCGCCGGCACCGGTAATTTTACTGATACCGTTTGCTTTGGCCGCTAATAAAGCAACCAACGGTAATTCGTCAATCACTGCTGGAATCTCGTCGGCACCAATTTCAATTGGCTGCAAGTCAGCAGATTCAATTGTCAAATCAGCAGTCGGTTCACCACTACTATCTTCATTAGAGAGACTAATCTTGCCACCCATTCGTTTCAGAATGGAGTATAAACCGGTCCTGGTATCATTCATCCCCACATTCCGTAAAGTTACCTTAGAGTTGGGAACCAAGCTGGCGGCGACCATAAAGAAGGCGGCTGAAGACATATCACCGGGCACATTCAATGTGATCCCGTGCATCTGTGGTTCTGGATGAACGGTGATGGTCACGTCGTCTGCTTCAGTCTCAATGTCCGCCCCAAACGCCCGCAGCATTTTTTCTGTATGGTTTCTGGTTGGCTGTTTTTCAACCAGGATTGAATCGCCCTCAGCTTGCAGTGCTGCTAAGATGAGCGCACTTTTGACTTGCGCACTGGCAACTTTTAAGTGATAGTCCACGCCATGCAGTTTTTCACCGTTGATGATTGCTGGCAGATGGCCATCAGTCACTTCAATATTGGCACCCATTTCTGCCAATGGTTCACTGACACGTTTCATTGGCCGTTGTGATAATGAAGCATCCCCCGTTAATTCGGTTGGGAAGTCCTGCCCAGCTAACAATCCCATGATCAGCCGAGTGGTGGTGCCGGAGTTACCCATATCGAGTGGTTGTTCCGGTTGCTGTAAACCGTGCAGCCCAACACCTTGAATGGTCACCACATCGCCGTCTCTGGTGATTGGAACCCCTAGCTGTTGAAATGCCTTCAGTGTGGATAAACAATCTTCGGCGGTCAAGAAGTGATGCAGGACAGTGGTCCCTTCACTAATGGCGCCGAACATAATTCCACGATGAGAAATGCTCTTGTCACCGGGAACGGCTAATGTGCCTTGGAGCCCAGTTTGGAGATTTCCTTGGAGCTGTTTAATTGATTTGGTTTCGCCTTTTTCCATAGGAACCTCCTAGAATTTTTTCAGTTCGTCACGATATTGGGCGAGCTGTTCTTGCAACCTTTGTAAATTATCACCGTCAAATTTGTCAGTTAATGCCTTGGCTAATTCAATGGCAACGACACTTTCAATCACAATTGATGCGGGCACAATCGCCGTGGTATCAGAACGCTCGACGTTGGCTTTTTTAACTTCTTTGGTCTGAATATCAACACTTTGAAGTGGCTTGTACAGGGTTGGAATCGGCTTCATAGCTGCTTTGACGATAATTGGCATCCCGTTAGTCATGCCGCCTTCAAAACCACCCAGATGATCCGTATTTCGGAAGAAGCCGTCTTGTTGGTTCCAGTCAATCTCATCCATCACTTGACTGCCAAAACTCGCGGCAGCCTTGAAGCCATCACCAATTTCAACACCCTTCATGGCGTTAACCCCCATGACTGCTGCGGCAAGCTTACCATCTAACTTGGTATCCCAGCTGATGTAACTGCCGAGACCGGCAGGAACGTTGGTCGCAACTACACGAATAATGCCACCCAAAGTATCACCGTCACGCTTGGTCTGGTCGATCAAATCGTGAATCGAATCTACTTTAGATTGGTCGATGATTCTAAGATCATTTTGTTCAATCTCATTTTCAATCTTGGTAACGTCCAATTCAGGATTTTCATCAGTAGAAATCTGGCCGATTTGTTCGACATACCCAACAATTTGAATGCCTAACTGCTCCAAGAATTGCTTGCAGACAGCGCCAATAGCAACTCGAATGGCTGTTTCTCGAGCAGACGAACGCTCCAAGACATTTCTCAAATCCTCGTGACGATACTTCATGCCACCCACCAAATCGGCATGGCCTGGACGTGGGCGTTCAACTTTTCTCAATGTGTTTTCAGGGGTTTCTGGGCTCACCGGATCCATGATCTCGTTCCAGTGGGCATGGTCCCGATTTTGAACGACCATCGCAATTGGTGAACCAAGGGTAATCCCATGACGAACACCGCCGGTAATGGTTACTTCATCGTGTTCAATTTTTTGGCGGTTACCGCGGCCGTATCCTCCCTGACGTTTCTTGAGTTGGGCATTGATGGCATCGACATCCAAATGCAACCCGGAAGGGATTCCTTCAATAATCCCTGTTAATTGTGGGCCATGAGATTCTCCAGCAGTTAAGTAATTCATCATTTGTTCTCCTTTTGCATTAATTCGTGTTGGTAGTCACGTGAGTTTTTTAAAATTTCTCGGAAAATGTTTTGTAGATACTGACGGGTCTCCACATCTGAATCGAGCTGTCCGACTGAGTCGAGAACTTGCTGCTCCCGATCGGCATCCAACACCGGCATTTGAGAATCTGCCTTGATCTGGCCAATCCGCGCGGAAGTTTTAAACCGTTCTTGCAGTAAATCAACCATTGAGTGATCGATATCGTTAATTGATTCTCGTGCAGCTTGAATTTCACGTTGACTATCGGTTGAATCCTGAATATTATTTGTCATTATCAACACCCCTTATTTCCATGAAAAAAACCAGCTAGATATGGTATCCAGCTGGTTTACTAAATTCGTAAAGAATGGTAACTCACCCAGCCAGACTATTACGTCTAGTGGGCTCAACAAAACATTGACTCTGCACCACTTGGACGCGAACGCTCAAATTTGCGTCCGCCCCGAAGCGGACACTACTTAAAGTAGGCATAGTCAAAATAATAGGCTGAAGTTTCAGTTATTTGCTTTGTCATGGTTATCAATTCCTCTCGTAAAAGTTGTATTAATTAAAACATATTAGAAATTATTCGTCAACCCTAATAATTTACTCATAGGATTTTAATTACTATTACTAGATTGCTGCGCTGACTTTACTTGGGGCTTCCTGATGCTCACTAACCTTGGCAGCTGCCTGTTCGTGAACTCTGGTTCCATTTTGATAAACATCTTTATCGTGTTGAATCACACTAATATCATTAATTGGATTTTCTTCCATTGAAATGAAATCGGCATAGTTACCTGCAACAATTTGCCCATATTCATTATCAACATGCATCGCTCTGGCACAATTAATAGTGGCTGAATCAATTGCCTGGGCAGGGGTCATTCCGGCCTTCTCAACGTATAATTCCATTTCGTAGGCACTCTCATTTCTAAATCCGTTGTAAGGTGTCCCGGCGTCAGTGCCCATCGCGATTGGAATCCCTGACTGGACTGCCTTGGTAATGCTGGCAAAATGCTTCTTAATATTGACGATCACTTTTTCTCTTGCCCAATCAGGTACGGTATCCTTGCCATATTTATAAATGGCATACATTGCGTTCATGGTTGGTACGACCACTGTACCGTGTTCCTTCATCATCGCGATGGTCTCATCATCGATATCAAAGGCGTGTTCCACCGTATCAAACCCGGCTTCAACGGCTTCTTTCACCCCGGCATTTCCCTGAGCATGAGCGGCCGCCGTTTTACCTTTATGATGGGCTTCAGTAACAGCAGTTCTGGCCTCTTCTGGTGTAAATTGTATATCATCAGGTGTTTCACCATTCTTGAGGACGCCGCCGGTGACCATCATCTTGATATTATCAACACCGTTCTTCATTGCTTGACGGACACCTTTTCTGACTTCATCGACCCCATCAACTTCGTAGCCGCCACCTGATCCATGACCACCAGTGATTGAAAATGCTTTGCCGGAAGTCATCACTTTGGGGCCTCTAATCCAGCCCTTCTCCTGCATTTTCTTAACTTCAATATCAATGTCGAAGGCAGCACCCACGTTTCGAATATAGGTAACGCCGTGGTCAATCGCATCTGCCATGTTTCTCACGGCAAACATCGTATTAAATTCACGTGAATCTGAGTGGCGTTGCTCCTTGCCATCATTCCACCAATAGGTCGGAATACTCGTAATATGCGTATGTGCGTTCATAATTCCCGGCATTACATATCTACCATGCATATCGGTTACTTCATCGACGACTTGGTTGGTGGAACTGCCGTTGCCAACTTCGACAATCTTACCGGTATCCGTGTCAACCACCATATGCTGGTTGGCTACAAAGTTTTGTTTCTCATGGTTGTAAATTGCGACATTCGTATAATTGATTTTTGTCATAATAAATCTTCCTTTCGATGTAAAATGCTTGGTTGCGGACTAACTGGGATGGAACATCATTTGGATTTGTTAACTGGTATGCCATGGCAACCACCTCCTTAAGTGTGGTTCGGTTCGGTTTGGTTTTCTTCTGTTACTTTGTCGAAACGTGTTCCGACGCAACTGACACTGCGATCTAAGATTCTCGGCTTCAAATCTAAAGTCGGGATTTCAACCCGAGAAGCCTTAGCTCTCCGAGTCAAAACGTTGCTCGTCACACTCTGCTATTTCCAATACGCATACTGCAGCTTCCCAGACTGACCGGACATTGCATCCCACTTCAGACCGCCAACTTTACTGCTGATCAAATGGGCCTGTGAGGCTTGGTAGGTTGGTGCAACCGCTGCGATTGACATCAATCGCTTATCTGCCTGCTTTTCAAATTCCCAACGCTGGTTGGCATCGTACTTGGTGGTGTCGTCAACCTTATTCATCAACTCATCATATTGGGCGTCCTTAAATTTGGAGAAATTGATCGTATTATTACTGCGCATGCCATCCAAGAAGTTTTGGGCATCCGGGTAATCCGGGCCCCATCCAACGGTACAAATATCAAAGTCCGTTGAGAAATCCCGAGTGACGTGGGTCGCATGAGGCACAGATTCAATGTTGATAGTCAGACCCTTCAAATTGTTGGAAACAGCGCCTTGAACATATTCTGCCAATTTCTTTTCGGTATCGGTATCATCGACCAGGAAATCAAGCGAGATCTTATCTTTACCAATCTCCTTTTGTGCCTTTGTCCAATAGGCTTTAGCTTTAGCGGTATCAGTTGGCGCCTGATCACCCATTTCAGAAGTGAAGTCTTCGCCAGTCTTAGGATCTTTAGCGTAGTTCTTTGGCACGATGTTATTTGCGCCAATTGAGCCATCCTGCAACACGTCTTTTGCGAGTTGATCCTGATCAATCACCATGCTGATAGCTTTTCTCAAATTCTCATTAGATGTGACCTTCTTCTTATCATTGAAGTAAATGTAATTGTTCCGGCCGGTTTCAGTAACGACCAAATTCTTGTTGTTCTTATTCTGCTTGACGTACTGGCCAGTCAGGCTGGTCAGATCGATCTGTCCGCCATTGAACATGTTTTGGGCGGTATTGTTATCTTTGACAACCGTCACGTCAATTTCAGGAATTTTGACATTTTCAGCATCCCAATAATTCTTGTTCTTTTCATATTTCCACGAATCGTTGGTACCGTTCCAACCTGTGATGACGTATGCCCCATTGGCAACGGTCTTATCTGAACTTGAACCATATTGACTGCCATATTTCTTAATCGCTGACGTTTGAATTGGATAGAAATTGGTAAATTCATAATTCATGAACGGTACCGGTTTGGTTAATTTAATTGTGAATGTCCGATCGTTCACTGCATGAATCCCGAGTTTGCTGGGATCTGCTTTGCCATCATTAACAGCAGCAAAATTTTCGATATATTGAATGGACGTTGTCTGCTGTGATTTGGTCTTGGGATCAGCTTGGCGATCAATTGAATTGACAAAATCTTCAGACTTGATTGCTGAACCATCTTGCCATTTGGCATCTTTTTTAATGTTAAACGTGTACTTAGTCCCGTTCTCGGTTGGTTTCACCACTTGGTCCACCACGCCCGCAGCAATTTTGTTATCAGCATCCCGGCGATAAATTCCTTCACTGACTTGATCGATGACCGCGCCACCATTAGTTTCAATCGATTTGGTTGGATCAATGGTTAATGGCTCACCTGGAATCGTTATTTTTAAGGCCTTCTCAGCGCTCCCCACGCCTCCGCCAACTGCTGTCGACGCACAGCCGCTTAATAAGACAGCCATAAATCCAATAACGACACTAATCATGGCTGTAAATCTGATATCCTTAAACATAGCAATTCCTCCAATAATTTTGTATTGATATCGATGAGGATACAGCCGTGTTGTGTCCATGAAACACAAAAAGCGCCCAATCAGAAGTTAAACTTCTAAAAGGACGCTTTAGCGCGGTACCACCTTCATTGTGGAATAAATTCCACCTCTCGCGTACAACCGGTCGACTCGGTATACGTTGGCGCTGTATTGGGCGCACCCTAGTGACTCTTTGCGAATCACCGTGCTCAAAATTGACTTTAAGTAATTAAGAAATTACGCCTTCACAGATCACGACGCTCTCTTTGAATTTCTTAATACCGACTTTTCAATTTCTCTAAGCACTTTCTCATCGATATCTAATGTCATGTACAATAACGAATCCTGGAAAGATTGTCAACACCACTTTGCAAAATTCGAGCCATTCTCGAGATTCATCTTCAAGTGACATCCCCATGTCATCAAGGATCCACAGCCTTTGAAAAATTTCAAAATAAGTTTGATTGACTTACTTCATTTGCAATGTGAAAATGACATTGAGATAAAATTTGAAAGTAATTTGGGGTGATCATCATGATCAACAAACATGTCTTTTTAACGTTAAGTGTCGCAGCAGTATCACTATTCACATTCAGTATTAGCAATCATTCATCACAAGCCCATGCCGCTGCCACTTTAACCTATGGCAAAATTACCAACAACAGTCTTCATCGACTGGGCACGATTCGCCAGTTGACACGGGCACAATTGGCCGAAGATCACAAACTGACCGGCAAACAGGTCCAAAATTTGGTATACCTGCCCTTGCCTAAACGACTGACCGCACACAACTTTACCTTGAGCAAAACTGACCTAACGATTCACCTGGTCAAGAACTCATACGGGGTGAAGAACGTCGCAATTCCTCTCAGTAAGCTCAGCGGTATTATTTTGAACCGATACATGCCGTCAAAGTACGATTTTGTCAAACCAAAGACACCCAAAAAGGTGGTTAGTTTGACTTTTGACGATGGTCCTGATCCGACGTTGACTCCGAAATTACTCAAGATTTTGAAACATTACAATGTTCATGCCACGTTCTTTGAAGTCGGCAGCAGTGTCATTCGTTATCCAAGCACCAGCCGTTTGGTTCTCAAATACGGCAACCAAATCGGCAACCACTCCTGGAATCATCCTGATTTGACAACCCTCTCTAGCGCAAAGGCAACTCACCAGATTGCATTGACTGACGCGGCTATATACAAGGCAACCGGAACCATTCCATCATACGTTCGGCCGCCATACGGAGCGGTTAACAGTCGGGTTGGTAACTTGTTTGATCGTCCGATCGTTCGTTGGAATGTTGACTCCCGGGACTGGGCATATCTGAACACGCCAAAGACGGTTCACCATGTTCTGGCAACTACTCATCCCGGATCAATTATTTTAATGCACGACATTCATCCAACCTCCGTTGCGGCAGTGCCACAGATTATCCGATCACTTAAGAAACGTGGCTACACATTTGTCACCCTACCGACTTTGATGCAAAAGCCACTCTTAGCCAACTTACAGTATTTCGGTAGAGGCGATTTTCGCGGATTTTAGACAATTCGAAGAGGCTGGGACAAGAGTGCAAACTTTTGCCGCAGCCTCATTCTTTAATAACTCCATTATTACTTAGCAAAAACGTGCTCAAATCGGCTGATCCCGGCCATTTAAGGGGATAAACCAACCATTCCAGAACCGGGAATAATTGATTTATTCCCTTAAATTCTGGGATCAAAACGCCTTTTTTCGCACTCTCTTTTGACGTTGCAGTCATCAGGCACGATTGGTAGAATTGGGACAAGAAATTCACCAGAGTGAAGGAAGGCTTTACAGGATGACTGGAAAAGTGACAGTTCGACAGACAACGTTTCAACCAGGAACAACCAAGATTGCAGTGCCAATAACCGGTCGGACCTCTGAAGAGATCATTATCCAAGCAAAAAACGCAATCGCGCACCATCCCGATGTGATTGAATGGCGGATTGATTACTATCAGGACGTCTTAAATACTGACGCGTATCAAACGACTTATAATCAGCTACGTGAAATTCTGGCCGATACTGTCCTCTTAACAACTTTTAGAACAACTGGTGAAGGCGGCGAGGCCGCACTTAGTGAAGCAGGCTACACGTCCCTATATGAGCGACTAATCGAGAATCAACTGACAGACATGCTGGACGTCGAACTCCACTTCAGCGACGCTGCTATCAGCAAGCTCATCTCCAGAGCCCATCAGTATGACCTCAAAGTTGTCTTGAGTGCCCACAATTTTCAGGCAACCCCAACGGAAGTGGAAATTGCTCATTTGCTGAACCGGATGGAGAATCAAAATGCAGACATCGCAAAAGTTGCGGCCATGCCCACCAAGTTCAAGGATGTCCTTACCATAATGCGGGCAACGGCAACTGAATCCGAAAAGATGACAATTCCAATCATTGCCATTTCCATGGGTGACCTTGGAAAAATCTCACGGATTACCGCGCCGTTGTTTGGGTCAGTCATGAGTTTTGCAACCGTTGGTGGTGCCTCAGCACCTGGGCAAATTGGAATTGACGACTTACGAAAAGAAATGAAAACCTTCGAAACAAAATAAAAGGAAACCACAAACGTGTGGTTTCCTTTTTTGTCGAGAATTAGTTATCTTTGGATTGTCCCTGACCAACTGGCGTAACACCCACGTGAAGCATTGACATCACGGAGTGTCCCGCGTGAACAAAGACATTTCCGGTACCGATTGCCAAAGCAGTTACGATTACCAGTACCGTGCCAACCAATCCAATCATAACGTCAAAATTCATGACGGATTGAATGCTGGTTTGCGATAAGATTCCAGTCAGAATTGGAATGGTAAAGGTCGCAATACTCCCGAAAGTGAAGTAAGTTCCGGTAATGACGCCCTTGTGAGTCGGGAACATTTTCAATAAGACGTTCAATGCGATTTGCATCACCCCACCCGCAGCGGTAAATCCAAAGACGAAGCAGGCAATCGAAGTCATAATGACGGTCGAAGCATGGGTAACCGTTAGGATGGCGATCAATGAAATTGTGTTGGTGACAACTAATAATTTGGTTTCTGTAAAGTTTAATTTTAATAGAATGAACATGACAATCACACCGCTAATCGAACCGATACTGTACAGTGACAGCAAGCCATGAGATACCAGGGAGCTGTATCCGAGATCATTGGTCGCAAACATACTAATCCACTGGGTGAAGAGAATCATAATGGCCATAGTAGTGTATCCGTACAAGGCAAGGGCAATTGTGGCAATGACTCTGCGAACTTTGGAGAGCGATTGATGGGCCTCACTGAAGGCCTCATCGGTATGATTCCGGTCGGGAAAATGAGCACCTCGGAGAACGAACAGGTTCACAATCAATACAAGTAAAGCGCCGATAAATGACCAGCCAAACCAGAGTGAACGGGCTTCGAGGGTGGCAATGAACAGTGGTAAAATAAATTCTCCCAAACTCATGAATGCTTTGATGAAGACGTTGGATGCGCTGGAATTGCCGCCCATTTCAACGAATGTGGGGTAAGTCCCCGAATCCAAAGCAGAATTGGCAACCCCGGCAATAATCGCAAATAGGTAGGCGACGGCAATGTTATGGGTAAATGGAATGCCGATGAAGAAGACCATGTAGCTCAAAGTGCCAGTCAGTACTAGTTTACGCCGACCAAATCGGTCGGATAAGTAGCCGAACAAGAAGTAGGCGATTAATTTCCCAATCCCGATTCCAGAAATCACGTAAGAAACCGTTGCGATCGGCACATGCCAGAAGCCACCAAGCGCCTGCATATTCTGAGTTAAAAATCAGTCCAATGCCATGAACCAGGTAGTTCAGGTATAAGGCCATTGATAGTCTGCGTTTATTTGATTTTGTCATCATAATCACTCTCCCAAGTATGTAAGTAAATAAAAAGCCAGCCGGATATTAGAATCCAGCTGGCTGCTTTCTTAAATACTCGCTTAAGAAATTATACCCATCCGGCTAGACTCTAGCGTCTAGCTGGCAACAACAAAGTTACGACTTTGACCAGGTTAGACGCGAACGCGTTGTGCGCCCGCATCTCACGAGCGCTACTTAAACCATGCATAGCCGTAATAATAGGCATTCAATTGTTGAAGTTGAGTATTCATAGATATAATCCCTTTCCTGAAATGTTGAATTCATTAAACCATATTAGAATTCATTCGTCAACTCTAATCTAATTTTAATCTTCAGATTCGGATCAAAAAAACAGCCAGAACCAAAGTCCTGACTGCTTGGTCGAAATCTATTTAACTGGTAACACAATATCTGATGGTTTAACTTCCTTACCGAAGTATGGTTTCAACTGAGTGTTGTAATCCTTGACGAAGAAGCTTTGCTTGGTTAACTTATCAATTTCTTTGTTAGTCCAGTTAAGAAGTGACTTGTTGCCCTTCTTAACAGCTGGCGCAATATAAGACTTAGGTCCAATGCTCTTGATTCCAACGGTGTAGCTAGGATTGTCTTTGGACCATGCATACAAGTAAGAGTTATCGTCAGCCAGGGCAACACCACGTCCATTCTTCAAAGCGTTAAATTGTTGAGTCTTAGAATCAAACTTCAGCAATTTCACGTTTGGCTGCTTGGAAGTGAAGTAGTTCTCAGCAGTGGTTCCCTTGGTGACAATCACGTTCTTACCCTGTAACTGGCTAGCCTTGGTAATTGCCTTATTCTTAGGTGAAACAACGCCAACAGAAACCTTCATGTATGGTTTGGCAAAATCAATCACCTGTTTCCGTTCTGGGGTGACCGTAAAGTTGGCAAGTACTAAGTCAACCTTGTTAGAGTTCAAAGCGTCCACCCGGTTATTGGCGTTCACTTGAACGAACTTCACTTTCACACCAAGATCTTTGGCAACTTGATGGGCAAGGGTCACATCATATCCAACCCGTTTGCCGTCTTTGTTCACCCAGCCATAAGGGGGTAAATCACCGAAAACTGCAACCCGGATGGTGCCGTTCTTTTTAATCTGCTGAACAGAACTTGGGTTATTACTTTCTGAACTCGACTTCTTGCTGTTACCGCACCCGGTCAATACCAGTAATAAAGCAGCGAAGACACTGACGACAGCAATAATGCGTGCGAATGATTTTTTCTTCATGAAATTTTCCTCCTCGATATTAGAAATCCATACTGTCTAAAAATTCTTGTGCGCGTTTGGTTTGTGGTGCACTGAAAAACTGCTTTGACGGTGTCTGTTCCAAAATGTGGCCATCTTCCAGGAAGATCACTCGGTCAGCAATCTGCTGAGCAAAGTTCATCTCGTGGGTGACAACAATCATCGTCATGTGATCGACATCGGCCAAATCCTGGATGATATTGAGAATGCCGCGGACCATTTCCGGGTCCAGAGAAGCCGTCACTTCATCAAACAACATGAAGTCTGGATGAAGGGCCAGTGCGCGAACAATTGCGACGCGTTGCTTTTGCCCGCCGGACAACTGACGTGGATATGCATTGGCATAGTCTTCCAGACCAACGCGGGTCAGTAAATCCAAGCCTTCCTTTTTGGCCGCAAATTTATCTTGTTTTTGGACCTTTGTGGGGCCAAGTAAGATATTATCCATCACCGTCAAATTTGGAAATAGGTCGTAACTCTGAAAGACCATCCCGATCTTTTGGCGAATCTGCTGCCAATTTTTCTCGGTCGGGTTAATCTGCTTCCCCTCGAAAGTGATCGTTCCCTGTTGGTATTCCTCCAAACCGTTTAAGCAGCGAATCAACGTACTTTTACCTGATCCGGATGGACCTAATAACGTCACCACTTCACCCTTATCAACGTGAAAATTAATGTCATGCAGCACATGTTTCTTTTGATAATACTTTTCTAAGTGTTCAACTTGTAAAATCTGCTCAACCATTTGCCCGCTCCAATCTCTTCTTCTCTAACCGCTTTGCCCACCAAGAAAGTGGATAATCAATTAAAAAATAGAATAGAAATATCAATCCATAAACCCAGAAAACGCCGGTTGGATGCGTGTGGTTATTCGCCTCAATGATTTGCTGGCCAATGTTAATCACATCCATCACCGAAATCAACATCAGCAAGGAAGTTGTCTTGATCACCCGAGTTGCCAAATTAATGGTGGCCGGGATTTCCAAACTGATGGCTTGTGGGATCAATACGTAACGGTACAACTGATAACGATTGAGGCCAATTGCTTTGCCGGATTCTCGTTGATGTTGCGGGACGGATATTAAGGCACCGCGGACAATATCACTCATTTCAGCGGCCACCCAAAGGGCAAACACCAAGGTTGCAAGTTGATCTCCAGGTAAATTGAAGTTCATCTCGCGAGGCAAAATGTAATAGAACAAAAATAGCAGGACAACTGTCGGCACAATTCGGAAGAATTCCAAGTACAACCGCAAAATAACGCGTAGTGGTCGATTTTTGAAAGTCCGTAAAACACCCAAAACAATTCCTAAGATTAAGCCGACAATTAAAGCCACCGCCGCAATTTTGACCGTTACCCAGAGTCCACCGAGCAACCGCTCAAAATTGGTTCCTTCGAATAAAACACTAATTCCCGAATGATCCATAGCGAACCCTCTTTTCTAGTAAAGTCAAAATGATTGATAACGGAATTAAAATGATCGCGTAGCCAACAACCAGTACAAATAGGTACTCGTTGGAGCGGTAATACATGCCGATCAGATCCAAAGCGGTATTGGTTAATTCCGGAATGGCAATGACCGTAAAGATCGACGTTTCCTTAATGAGGAAGATGATGTTAGCAGCCATTGCCGGAACACTAAGTGAAAAGCCTTGTGGAAACACAATGTACCTGGCGAGCTGCCAACGGCTTAACCCGATTGCCTTACCCGATTCCAGCTGACCTTTGGAGACGCCATTGAAACCACCGGTGAATCCTTCGGCCATATAACTACCACCAAGAAAGATCAATCCGATAATCCCACAGAGTTCAGCATTAAATTTAATGCCAATCACCGGAAACGCGTAATACAAGAAAAATAGCTGAATCAACAACGGCGTGTTCCTGGATACTTCAACATAGATCGATGCAAGTTGATGGAGGCCCGGCACATTGAAATATTGAAGCAGGCTAACGATTATGCCAACGATGATGGATCCAATAATACCGACGAACGATAGCCAAAGGGTCAATTCAAATCCTTTGCCAAACATCGGCAAACTTTGTTGGATAATAGTCCAGCTGCTCATCTTCAATCATCTCCTCACAAAATTTGTTCAGTCATTTGAACACAAAAACGTCCCTGACAACTAGCATAGCCAGCTGTCAGGGACGAATTACCGTGGTTCCACCCTTTTTCGTATTCTGTTAAAGACAAAATACCTCGTTTGGAATACATATTTAATTAAACATCACAACTCCGAGCGCACTTTCAGCTTATGTCTGCCCGCTCTTTCACTATCAGCGGTCGCTTTATGCAAGACAACAACTTACTCTTCTCTTCAACATCGTGAAATTCAAATGACTGTCAATCGATTACCTAATAAGATAATGTTTAATTCCTTAAAAGTCAACTATTTTTACTAATAATTGTTTAGTGAGTCATGAACCCTTGTGCTTGAATGATCGCAAACAGATCTGAACGTAAGTTATGATCCCTACTTAATTCGGAAACAATGTGGTGGCTGAAGGTTTCTGATCTGTCATTCGTGCTACGCGATTGATAATAAAGACTTATCAGATGATTATACTCAGCCAATTTCTGGCCAAAGTTTGCACCCAAATTGTATTGGTTTTCGAAATGCATCTCTGCTTTGGGAAGCCGTGGTTTTAGTTCCGGTTTGTCTTTTGGATAACCCAAAGCAATCCCCAACAACGGAAATGTCATCTCAGGTAAATTTAATAATTCAATCATTTTTTGCGGATTGTTCAAGATGCTTCCCATAATGGTCCCACCAAGCCCCATACTTTCGGCTGCCACCATGATGTTCTCAGTCGCAATCGCCACATCAAAAACGCTGGCAAGGAATTTGTCAGTTGAATGCAGGATATACGGGTCGGTATGATTTTGTTCAGCAATCTTGAGATTTCTGTATTGGTCGGCCACCATAACAAAATAGTGTCCTGCATTTAGCATCCAACTATGGCCGGTAATCTTACTAATCTGTTTTAAAATGTTGGCGTCCGTCACACTTATAATTGAGTATTGTTGAGAAAAAGTACTCGTTGACGCGTGCTGGGCAGCATCAATTAACTGTGTGACTTGGGATGGGTTCAACGCTTGATTCTCAAAATCACGAATACTTCTATGATGAGTTAGTTGTTCAAAAACTTCATTCGTCAAAGTACCTATCCTCCGTTATCAAATCCTAAGTTTAAACTAACTATTCGATAGCAATTCTAAATTAGCGCTTTCTTTTGATGGATAATCTTTTAAAATTCTAAAAGACGGTAATAGCAGTAATTTTAATTTACATTTCTGGTCTAAAGGGGTAGAATGAGTTTCGTTAGATGATAATGATTATAAACTACAAAGCAGGTGAAACAATGGCGAAAAAAAGATCGCTTTCTCAAAAAATAAATGTTTTACGAGCTTCAGTAATGGGTGCCAATGATGGCATCGTCTCTGTTGCCGGTATTGTTATCGGTGTTGCCGGGGCAACATCAAGTAATTTTGCCATTTTTATTTCTGGTATTTCAGGTATGTTAGCCGGCACTGTTTCAATGGCAATGGGTGAATTTGTTTCTGTTAATACGCAAAAGGATTCACAACGACATGCCATCAGTCTTCAAAAAGCTGCATTAAATTCAGCTTATGATAATGAATTCAACACCGTTCAGCATAAGCTCATGGGTGATGGTATCTCAACTGACCTGGCTCATCAGGCTACTAAAGAAATGATGACCAAAGATCCAGTTAAAACAACTGTCCGTCAAAAGTATGGCTTCAACGTTGGTGAATATACCAACCCACTCTCAGCCGCAATTGCTTCGATGGTTTCATTTCCAACAGGTTCAATTCTACCACTATTAGCAATTACAATGTTCCCAAAAGCCATCCGAATTCCAGCAACCTTCATTGCCGTGATTATCGCCTTAGCAATAACGGGATACACAGCTGCCCAACTTGGAAATGCAAATAAGACTCGTGGGATGATTCGAAACATCGTTTCTGGCGTTTTGACCATGTTGGTCACTTACACAATTGGAACGTTAATTGGTTCATAAATCATTAATAGATGGGAGGAACTGGCATGGACAGTGCTAAATCCAAAAATAATAAAGAATCACAAACCATGGAAGAAAAGCTGAACACGCTTCGAGCCGGTGTTTTAGGTTCAAACGACGGTATCTTAACCGTTGTTGGTGTGTTGTTCAGTGTGGCCGTGGCTACAACCAATCAATTTACAATTTTTATCGCCGGGCTAGCCGATTTGCTTGCCTGTGCGTTTTCGATGGCTTCAGGAGAATATGCATCGGTTAGTACCCAAAAGGATACTGAAAAATCAGTTGTTGCAAAAGAAGAACAACTCTTAAAGACCGATTATGACACTGATATCCAGGTTATTTCTGATTATTATGTTGATCAAGGAGTTTCAAAGGAAACTTCCAATAAAATCGCTAAAGATTTAATGAGTAAAAAGCCACTAGAAACCATTGTAAACGTCAAATATGATTTACAATTGGGGCATTATATGAACCCCTGGAACGCCGCATTTTCTTCTCTGTTTTCGGCTGCAGCTGGTGGTGTCTTTCCACTTGTTGCGATGACATTATCTCCAGTCTCCTTTCAATGGCCGGCAACCATCTTCGCGGTTTGTCTGTCAGTTGGAATAACCGGTTACTTAAGTGCCCGACTCGGAAACGGTTTGGTTAAAACAGCCATTATTCGAAACGTTATCGTTGGTATTATCACGATGATCATTCACTATTCGTTAGGTATTTTACTTGCCGCATAAAAATAAGGGGATTGAATCCAAATTGGATCCAATCCTTTTCTTATACCCTCATTTCGGCACCCCATCATACAACTGGGCCAAATGCTTCGCATCCACTTCCGGAATACTATACAAATAAGTCGGTGCCGCCTCCTGCATGATTGAATGAGGACTGTCACTATGTTCCAACCCCAAGTCATGACCCAGCTCATGCATTGCCACGCTGGCCTGTTCGTTGACCGAATCGTAGTGAGCTTGCTTCATCGAATCAATAATCAAATAGCTTTTATTTTGATCCACAAATAACGGCACGCCATCCACATGGCTAAAGGCTTCGCTGGTATAGCCGACAACGCCACCCGCGATATTTTCAACGGTACCGCCACCTTCGTGATAAGACTGTTTCACACTCAAAATGACGTCAGCTTGGCTGTACCTAGTCGCCGGAATCAGGTTCACAACATCGACCGCATTCCAAGCTTTCACCGCCTGCATCCAGGCAGCTCGATAATGTGCTGGTGTCTGCTTCGTAATATAGTAGGAGATTGTCTTGGTGGGCCAGTGAAAATTGGTTTTAGGACTATAGGCGGGTGTTGTTGTCGTGTCAACTTGCTCAGTTGGCGTATTCTTTTGATCAAGCAACGCTGGGGATAGTTTGCTGGCAAAACCGGCGAGTATGAATAGTAGGTAGATCAGAACGGTCCCGATACCTACCCAAATCGCTTTCCAAATGAACTTTTTATTGAAAATCGATCGATCATGATCATTCACCTAGCTTCATTCATTTACTCCTTCCGCATAGCACATCCCAATGATACCGCGCTTAAGGAGTGGCTTCTATCTGAACCACTCTCTTTTTTACGCATAAAAAACTGCTCACACTTGCAGTCGTAAGCAGTTAGGTAATTCCTTATATTTCAAATTTATTGTCACGCCGGTTACTGATCTATACCCTCAATACGAGCTTCCTTTTTTATTCTTTTGATCCCGTTACAAAAGTAAAGAAATTCTGATTCCCGATTGTGTATACGCTAGCTGAAGCATCATTATTTAAACGGTAAGGTGTGTGCTGATTAGCAATAGCTAATCGATATTGATAATGTCCCTTAGTGCGAACCTTGCTGTCAGAAACACCCTTAAGTTTATGTCCATAATATAAATACGTCACATTTCCTTTAACAACTGAACGATTTATCTTAGCATAACTGGTTGGAATAGTTTGCTTTTGGTAAGCACTTATAATATTTTCAGCAGCTCGCCGATTAGCATACTTATAATATTCAACATAACCATCCGAAGTCAGCTTAACAGCGTTACTATCATATGTTCCAAACTGTGAAAATCCAGTTAACCCGCCAGAATATAGTACATTATTGCCATATGGGAGCATGTATCCTGGACGCTTAATCCGCACAGTATTTGAAGAATAATTAATAGCAAAGGTTGGCCCGCCAACCAAACGATTTTTACCAAGTAGCTTATACTTTAAAGTATAACTAAGATCAACACCAGTCCCGTAAAGTACCTTTTTGCTAGTCTTTGAACCTGTAAATTGAGAATCAATAACTGTTCCCTTAGGCATGATGATATTTGCACGATGGGTTAATGCATCCCGAACGGCTCCTGGTTCGTTAACGTAATAGTATATAAATGCCTTGGTATTCTTAGTTAATCTGTAAAAACGATGCTTAATGCCATTCTTTTTAATATAGCTAGAACTCACCCGCTTCACGTTGCTGGCAGATGCAGATAGCGTTGTTAATCCCAATGCTCCTAATGAAACACTGGCAATGACTAGTAAATTAATCAATACTTTTTTCTTCATAAGTGTTCCTCCTGTCACTCAAAAGTTTATCTGATTCTTTACAAAATAGCTACTTTTTTGGTTGGCGATTACAATTTTTAGAGTGTTCAGTCTGCTGCATCTTAACATGGCTGCTTTTCTCATTAATGGTTCTTCGAGAGTGGCCGGCATTTGTCAACCAACTCAAGGATCTTTCAGTAATCCCGGGTTCTGACACCATAGTGAAGTTATGTAATTCATTGCGTTTGGCAACCTGGAAAGAAACTTTTAAATTCTTTTGAACATCCCTCATTATAACGTACCTAACCATGGCTGCTTCGAATAATTTTTTGTCTAAAGAAGCGACTTTTAGCACTCTCTACATTCGAGTGCTAAATGCTGGCATTCATTTCAAAACTGATTATTATAGAAGATGAAAGGTTAAGGAGGAACAAAAAAAGTGAAGTGTTGTTCCCCGTTACCTTGAATCATAATTTCGAAAATAAGGAGATAGATATTTATGGCAAATGAATTAATGAATCGTTTCGATTTGGATCCGTTCTTTGATCGTATGGCTCATCGTTTCTTCAGCCCTTCTGATTTCGATAAGGATTACGAGAACTTTGGCGACCTTAAGACCGATATTAACGAAACCGATAAAGACTATTCATTGAAGATTGATGTTCCTGGTGTTGATAAGAACAACATTCACTTGAATTATCAAGATGGCGTTCTTTCAATTAACATCAACCAAGAACATGCTACTGAACAAAAAGATGAAAACGGCAAGGTTATCGCTAGTGAACGCAGCCACGGTGTTATGTCACGCAGCTATCAATTACCTGGTGTCGACCGCGACAACATTTCAGCCCACATTGATAATGGTGTTCTTGATATCACATTACCAAAAGTTACTGAAAGCGAAGATACAAC
This sequence comes from Lentilactobacillus otakiensis DSM 19908 = JCM 15040, assembly GCF_001434145.1. Lineage (GTDB taxonomy): Bacteria > Bacillota > Bacilli > Lactobacillales > Lactobacillaceae > Lentilactobacillus > Lentilactobacillus otakiensis. The sequence goes on from NZ_AZED01000011.1 coordinate 434,604, forward strand.
CGGAAACATTGACATTAACTAATTTTTAAATCAGATTTTGGAGTGGTTGGATAGGGATTTAGGCAATTAGCTTTTGAAACTTCAGTAAAGCTTCGTTTGGGGGAACGTGGTTCAAAGACCCCATTTCACCACCTTTGACGCTTATTAATTAATCTTATTAATAATCAACGAAGGAGATAGATATTATGGCAAATGAATTAATGAACCGTTTTGCAATGGATCCTTTCTTTGATACTTTGGCACGTCGTTTCTTCAGCCCAACTGATGCAGACAACGACTACATGGTTAATGGTGATCTGAAGACCGACATTACTGAAAACGACAAGGACTACATCATGAAAGTTGATGTCCCTGGCATTAATAAGAAGAACATCCACTTGGCATACCAACATGGCGATTTGGCATTGAGCATTGACCAAGAACGTGATTCTGAGAAGAAGGACGAGCAAGGCCGTGTCGTTGCCAGTGAACGTAGTCATGGCGTTATGTCAAGAACTTACGAATTGCCTGGTGTCGACCGCGACAACATCTCAGCTCAAGTAACTGATGGTGTATTGACCATTACGTTACCAAAGGCTGCAGAGAGTCATGAAGATAACGGACAAATCCAAATTGATTAATTATATGCTATAATAAAAAAATGCACTTCGGATTAATTTCCGAAGTGCATTTTTTTATCTAATCAAGGTGCGCCGAATTCTGCAACTGAATCATATCATAATAAAACCCATGCTTAGCCAACAACTGATCATTGGTGCCGCGTTCAACAATCCGTCCCGCTTCAAGGACCAGAATCAAATCAGCGTTTTGGATCGTTGACAATCGGTGGGCAATAGCGATTGTTGTTCGGCCTTCTTGAAGTTTTGCCAAACCAGTTTGAATGATTTGTTCGGTTTCCGTATCGATGTTGGCAGTCGCCTCATCGAGAATCAGAATTTTCGGATCAGTGACCAAAGTCCTGGCAAATGAAATCAACTGCCGCTGACCACTAGAGTAGCTGGCACCACGTTCAATCACCCGCGAGTCGTACTGATCAGGCAAGTCTTCAATAAATTGATCGGCTTGAACAAATCTAGCGGCTTCGTGAACTTCTTCGTCAGTAACTTCTTGATTGAACATTCGGATGTTAGAAGCAACTGTTCCATAGAACATGAAGGGCTCTTGGAGAACCAATCCCATTTTCTTACGAAGTTCTTGAATCGAATAATCGCGGATATCACGATCGTCAATCAGAATATCGCCTTCACCAAATTCGTAGAAACGCATCAAAATATTGATCATCGACGTTTTACCGCTCCCAGTTTCACCAACCAAGGCAATTGTCTGGCCGGGTTCGGCGACAAATGAAATATCATGTAAGACATCATTCTCACCATCATAGGAGAAGGTGACATGTCTAAATTCAATCTTACCCCGCGTGATCGTTGCGTTGGGATCGACGTGCTGCTGAGGTTCATAGGTTTGATCATCCATAATTCGCAATACTCGCGAACCGGCAACGACCCCATCTTGGAAATCGCTTAATCGATCCATCATTTCAGACATTGGGTTATAGAAGTTGGACAGGTAAGTGACGAACGCGTAAATAATTCCGGCTGCCACATAACCATGAAGGCCCTGAACACCGAACATCCCCAATACCAAGACAGTTCCTAAAGCATAGAACAAGTTAATAATTGGGTTGAGCAACAGCGAGTTAATGCGAATCATTGCTCGCCGCGTATTGTAATACTGGTCATTGGTATCGCTAAATTCATGGTTAATCCGTTTTTCTTGGCGGAACTGCTGAACAACACTGATCCCAGTAATTCCTTCTGCCAATTTTGCATTTAGTAAACTCAACCGTTCACGCATCCGCCGATAAACTCGGGTACTGTATCGCTGGTAGTACCAGACCGTCATAAACAGAAACGGCATAAAAACCAGTAGCCACATCGCAATCTTGGCATCCGCCAAGTACATCGCAATAAATGATGAGATCATCGCTGAAATGGTGACCACCAAACTACTGAACAGTGCCCAGAAGTTTGCGAACGCCATCGTATCATTGGTGAGTCGTGAGAGGATTGAGCCACTTGGGGTTTGGTCAAAGTACCGCATCCCTAAAGTGTGCAATTTCGCAAACAGTTTCCGTCTGGTGTTTTCGAGCATATACTCAGCACCCATTTCATACAGGTAAGTCTGAGCAAACTGCATCATCGCTTTGGCCAACATACCAAAGAAGTACAGCCCAGCGAAGAACCACATCATCTCAAAGTCTGGATGCCCTACTACCAAATGACTATCCATAAAGGTCTGGATAATCCGAGGCAGGAGAATGTTGACAACGGCAACCGCAATCGCAAACAAAACCGAGAAGTAGAAATACCATTTATAGGGAGCAGCATACTTGAACAGTCGCCCAATAATGTGCATCTGCTGCTTAACCGGAATTGATTTCGACCAAGCCGATTGATGCTTTGATGAATCAGCCATTAGCTGTTGCCTCCCTTCACTTTGGTTTCCAGTTCCTGACGCTCGAACATTTCGTGATACCAGCCGCCACGAGTCATCAATTGATCGTGAGTCCCGCGTTCAACGATTTGACCATCATCAATGACTAAAATTTCATCCGCATTCATAACCGAACTCAATCGATGGGCAGAAATAATTGTTGTCTTATCTGAACGCTCTGCGTGCAAGTTTTCAAGAATCTGGGTTTCCGTTTCGGCATCAACCGCTGACAAAGCATCATCCAAAATCAATAACTCTGGATTAATCAACAGCGCTCTGGCAATCGACAGCCGTTGTCGTTGACCACCAGACAGAGAAATACCTTCCTCACCCACGGCAGTATCATAACCGTCAGGCATTGCCTGAATTTGGTCATACAGGTCACTTTTTTTAGCGGCTTGCTCAACTTCTGCCTGAGTCGCATCTGGACGGGCAAATCGAATGTTTTCGCGAATACTTTGTGAGAACAGGAAAGTATCCTGTGGGACATAGCCGATCGCTGGAATTAAGGCATCCATTTTATATTTCTTAATATCAATTCCGCCAAATTTGATGGTGCCTTTATAATTGTCAAACTGACGCAGAATTAAGCGTAGAATCGTACTTTTACCAGAACCGACTTTACCAACCAAACCAACCGTTTTGCCAGCCGGCACTTTGAAATCAATGTTTTGCAGTGCTAACCGTTTATCCCCAGGGTATGAGAATCGTTTAACATCATAATCAATCTCACCCTTTGGTGTTGTGGTCACACCATTCGGATCATCAATCACTTTACTCTGCTGGTTAATCAAATCCATGACCCGGTCATAACTGGCGTTCCCACGTTCCAAGGTGTTGAACAACATCCCCACCGCAAACATCGGCCAGATCATCATTGCCAAGTATGAGACGAACGAAACCAGTGACCCAATCGTAATTGCGCCACTGGTGACCAAATAGCCACCGTAAACAATCGTGATCACATAAGAAAGCGCGATGATCATGGTTGTCATAGGATCAAAAAGTGAGTCCAACAAGTTAACCCGTCGATTGATCTTAATCGTTTTGGCAACCTGGTTGTCGAAGTCTTGCATATCTTCTTGTTGCTGGCCCAATCCTTTAATGACCTTAATGCCAGTAATACTTTCTTCACCCTTATTATTCAGTCGTGAAAAAGCAGCTTGAGAGTCTCTGAATGCAAAATGAATCTTAGTTCCAAGGTAGCGTGACATGACTGCTAACAATGGAAACGGCAGAATAGCAATCAAGGTTAGTCGCCAATCAATCAAGGTCACCATGGCGATCAACGTGGTACCACCAGTAATCATTGAATCGGCGAACTGCAAAATACCACCGCCGGCCACCCGTTGAATCGCGGATAAGTCGTTGGTGGCATGTGCCATCAAATCACCAGTTCGGTATCGCTGGAAGAACTCATGATCCATGCTGGTGTAGTGAAAGAACAACCGATTTCGCAGGACCTTTTCCAATTTTGCCGCTTCACCCCAGATCGCTGTCCGCCACATATAACGGGCACCATACTGAGCAAACGAGACAATCGTCAATACAATCAGCAAAAACATGAGATATTTAACTGTTAATTTACCATTATGGATTGAATCAACCAAGTTACCGATGATCCGTGGGGGAACAATTCCGACCAGTGCCGTCAGCAGCAGGCCAAATAAACCAACCAGGTAGATTCTCCATTCCCTTTTGAAATACCAACCCAGTTTGACAAAGATACTCATGATTCCACCTCTAAATTAGAAATTAATTAAATAAAATAATTTTAGCACAAATCTATGTTAGATAACACTATTAGCATTGCTTATGAGGCATTATAGTGTTAGTATTTTGTCATCAATTATCATCAAATTTTAATCAATCAGACTAGGAGGAATGCCATGTTCAGTGAAATTGGTCAGTTAATATTTGATAACGAAGCTGTTGCGAAGACCTCGGACTTTACCATGGGGATTGAAATTGAAATGCAGCGAGTCGACGAAAACGGTAATTTGAGTCAGGAGCCCTATCCAGCCGGTGCCGGTGACGAGCAGACCAACCCATGGATTACCAATGATTTTCTTGAAACGATGTCCGAAGTCGTTACCCCACCTGCAGCGCATGCCTTGGACGCGATGCACTACTTATTCAGCATTAACAATGCTTTGCGATCGGCTTTATCACCCGGTGAATTATTGTGGCCATTATCAATGCCACCGCGTTTGCCCAAGGACAAAAGTAAGATTCCCCTCGCTAAGATGGGACCCAAGAAGGAAGCTTACTTGAAAGAATGGTTGAAGCGTCACGGCTTTTCTCAAGGAACACCGTGTGGCGCGCATATCAACTTAAGTATCGATCCCCATGTGTTCGATTTGGTTTTGGATAACATGGGGGACCGCTTCAAGTCCAAGGTCGACTTACAGAATTATTTGTATGCCAAAATCGCTCAGGGCTTCTTACGTTATCGATGGGTCATTACATATCTGTTCGGTGCCAGTCCAGTCGCCGAAGCGAATTATTTCGAGCCTGGCAAAGGGCCAAAAGCCCCTATTCGGAGTATTCGTCAAAGTTCCCACGGATTCGGAAATCCATTTACTGGCGATTACACCAATGTCCAGCGCTATGTTAACCGGATTGAAAAAGGCGTCGCTGACGGCAAACTTATTTCAGATTATGAATTCCCTGGTGCGGTTCGATTCAAAGGTAATAGCCACTTACGCGAACTTCCCAAAACTGGTGTGAGTTATCTGGAATTAAGAATGCTTGACCTGGATCCCAGCAGTTCAGTTGGTATTCGGACCAATACATTAAGGTTTTTCCGGTTAATGGCCAGCTACTTCATTATGTCACCAGCTATGAATTCAGAAGAAGTCGAAAAGGTCATTGCCCGTTCTGACAAAATGAACGAAGAGGTTTCTGAAGAACATCCAAATGATATTTCCAAATACCAGGCCAATGCCCGGGCATTTTTACAAAGTTTGGAAATGTACGCTGATCGAATTCAACTGGGGCCTGAATATCAAGAGGAACTGCAAGATCTGCAGGATCGCGTTGAAAATCCGCGCACCACACCGAGTGCCAAACTCATCACCCATTTAAAAGATGGCTCTTTAGAGGAATATGCCATCAAACGTGCCAAGCGTTACCAACAATCTGCCCTTCAATCAATTCGTCCATTCAAGGGCTTTGAAGGCAAAGCCAAACTTTCCGCTACTGAATTGAAGCAAGAATTATTTAAAGGCAGTTGGGAGCCAGACAAGGCTAAGGACGATAAATAATTTAATTTTAGATTGACACCAATCAAAATATCACGTAAATTGAATAGTTTGGAGTACAATAACACAAATAGACTGAAAGCCAATTATTGAGGAGGGATTTTATTGCGCCCAAGAATCGCATTACCTGCAGACACGCTTGCCGAGGCAACCAATGTCATTAATGAACGAAACGCGGCCTTTGCACCGCGGCCAGCGATCGAAGCCATTGTTAAATCTGGCGGTGTTCCTGTTATTTTTCCAAGTGTCAATCCCGAAGACGTGCGCGATTATATGACACTGTTTGACGGCGTCTGTTTCCTAGGCGGCGCAGACGTCGACCCCACCTTCTATGGTGAAGAACCATTCCAGAAGCTGGGTATGACTTATCTGAAACGCGACTTATTTGAAATTGAACTTTTGAAGCAATCAGTGACTGCGGGCAAAGCCATCATGGGGATTTGCCGCGGAATGCAGCTGATTAACGTTGGTCTTGGTGGGACCCTCTACCAAGATCTGTCGCAAGATTTACACGCTACCTTGAAGCATTCACAAGAAGCCCCTGGCAACATGCCATCTCATCACGTCACAGTTGACCCTAACAGCCGTTTGAATGACATCATGGGTCAACGGCCATACGTCAACTCAAGACACCATCAGGCGGTTAAGGACGTGGCACCTTACCTGAAAGTCACTGCCAGAGCAGACGATCAAGTGATTGAAGCAATCGAGTCAGTTGATAATGACCAGATTTTGGCGGTCCAGTGGCATCCTGAAAATATCTATAAACATTTTGAAGATTCACGGAAGTTATTTAAAGACTTCATTGACCGCAGCCAAGTAGTTGCAGATAAGACTAGAAAATAACGGCTGATGGTACTGATCACAGGTACACAGTCGATAAAAAATCGCTCACTCATTCCGATTACTGGAATGGGCGGGCGATTTTTTGATTGAAATTTTTATGAGTAACTATCTACTTAGAGCTGCTCATATGCTTGTTGGTGATCAAGTGGAAATTCACTTGGCGCCTTTTTATTGAGTAACTCTTCTGATAAGGTCACTTTATAAATTGTTTGATTATCGTATGGCTGCATATAATACGTCAGATTCTGCATATCCATGTACCCTCGATACTGTGTGTAGTCCTCACTGCCGTCCTGCTTAATTTTCACACCCTTGGGGATCTCAACTGAATTCAAAATGTGACTCAATTCGTTGACCGTCTGTTCCGTGGAAACCTGGTCGGTATATTCTCTCATGAAGACCGTTCGAATGAACCGCGAGACCGAGGTATAATCACCCGGCATCCCCAACGCACCACTTCCAGGTCCAAATGAGGCAACCTCGTGTCCGTTGTATGATCGGACAGGGTGTGGCGTCGGCTTGAGTTCTGTATAGTTACTCAAGTTCTTTAAATGCCAGCCAAAGTCTGGACTATTGGTCATCACACCGACCGGATTCTTTTGATAATGAATACCGTCTGCCAACACTTCCAAGACGTAGCAGGCACCCGACCGATCAGAAATGATCCAATGGAGTGGGGTTGTCTTACCAAGCAACTTAATTGGGGCATCAACGATATTAAGATGAGACAGTTGTCTGCCAACATCTTCACAATCACTCGCATTTCCCAGCAACCAGTTCAGCACCTCGTGAGGCGCAATGTTAATTTGATTTAATTTGGGTCGTTTGGCATAGGTTGCTTCGCCGCTGAAGTACAACGCAGCAGCACTCAGGCCCTTCTCATTCACACCGTCAACTAAAATATAGCTGCCAAGGTTTCTCCCGGCGCCAACAAAGCCATAGACTGTATCATATCCCGACTCGGTCGCATCACTGGCAAAATGCTGCTTTCTGGGAATGACAACCGGACGGCCATCCAATTCAAACGCGAAATCCATCGTCCGGGCCAGAAAGTTGTCCCCTGTTTCAGATAGAAAAGTTACACTCGTACACATACCGCAATCACTCCTTTTAAAGCTAGTTTACTGGTTCAATCATCAAATATCCGTTTTGCCAGAAAATTAAATTGATATTTAAGTATTTTTTCTTGCTATGGAGTTCACTCCATGGTTTAAAGTATATTTGTAAGTGAAGAAACGGAGGTGCTTGTTAGTTGAACAGTAAGAAAGTTTCCGAATTGCTCGGTGTGTCGACCGATACGCTCAGGTATTATGAACGAATCGGAGTGATTCCTCCCGTGGAACGCGACCACAACGGCTATCGGGTATACAAAACTAATGATCTCAACTGGATATATCTTGCTAAGAGTCTGAGAGGCGCTGGCCTTTCGATTGAATCATTAATTGAATTTGCAACCTTGGCCAGAAAAGGCGGTGCTGTCCGGTCAGCACAGAAGGATATTCTTCACGAACAGCTGACCACCCTGAATGAAAAGCTAGCAGAAATGAAGGAAACCCAGGCCCTCCTTCAGTATAAGATCGACACGTTTGATGATCATCTCGCCAAATTTGATTCCGGTGAAATGAACAAAGACAACGCAGAGGAACTCTGGAAGAAACCATTTTTGAAACATGATAAAGGAGAAAAATAAAAGATGAATACACCAATATTTAAATTAAATAACGGCATTGAAATCCCAGCAACTGGCTTTGGGGTCTTTCAAATTGAAAACGGCGGTACCAAGCAAGCCGTTTTAGATGCCTTGTCCGCAGGTTACCGCTTAATTGATACCGCTCAGGCTTATGGAAATGAAGCCGAAGTCGGCGAAGCGATTCAAGAAGCCGGCATCCCCCGTGATCAACTTTTCATCACGACGAAGGTTTGGGTGAGTGACACCGGTTACGACGCCACCAAAAAGGAATTTGAACAAGCCTTAACCAAACTCAAGTTAGACTATCTGGATCTTTATTTGATTCACCAACCATATGGTGATGTCTATGGCTCATGGCGGGCAATGGAAGATTTGCAAAAAGAAGGCAAGATCCGGGCCATCGGGATTTCCAATTTTAACGCTGATCGGTTTGTTGACCTTGCCCAACACAATGATGTCATCCCTCAAGTCAACCAAGTTGAATTAAATCCTTGGTTCCAGCAGCCCGATGAACTTGAATGGATGAGTAAATTAGGCACTCAACCAGAAGCTTGGGCACCTTTCGCTGAAGGAAAGCACGGTTTGTTCACCAATGATGTGTTGAGTGGAATCGCCGGTAATCACAACAAGGGCGTCGGCCAAGTCGTCTTACGTTGGCTGTATCAACGTGGCGTTGTCACCTTGGCAAAATCAGTTCATAAGGAACGAATGGAACAAAATATCGACATTTTTGATTTTGAATTGACTGATGAAGAAATGAAATTGATTCAAAGCTTGGACATGAAGGAGTCCGCCTTCTTTGATCACCGTGATCCCAAGATGGTTGAGCGTCTGGGTGGCGGTGGCCGTTGGAAAGATGACGACAAATAAACAGCTATTCAAAAAGGATGAAACAAAAGTTTGCGCTTTTGCCTCATCCTTTTTTGCTGTGCCATATTACTTAGTTAAAACGCTCGTCTCACTTGAACCATGATTTAATTCGTACTGGAATTCCCTTCTTCAAGGTTGCCATAATTTCCTGCTGATCAGCTGCGCTCAATGCCTCAAACCCAATTGCTGGGTTATGAATCAGATCATCCTGGTAGCCTTTGGCGAATTTCAATAACTGCTCGAAGATGGGCTTCGGATCAGCTCCAAGCCAACTGACCAGCCGACCGCTGGGTGTCATCACTGGATCGTCAATCATTTCAGTTAATTTGAAACACAGGTGCTGCGCGTTGAAAGGAATCACAACTTGAGAACTGAATTTCTCCAAGCGCTCAATAAATTCCGCAGCTTCATCATGGTACTGACTAATACTTAATGGATTTTCCAAAGCAACTGCATCATTTTTCAGACCCGCCTTTTCAATATCTGCATCAGCCGTTTTCAGATCAAAGGGTCGTTCACTCACGAAATAAGCAAACATCAACCGAACCAAATCAACGGCATCTTCGGAAACGCCCAGTGGTGCGAATGGATCCAAATCATAAATTCTGAGTTCCAGATAGGCGATGCCTTTAGATATGAGATCACGGACATTATCACTGCGCTTCAGCCGAACTGTCCCGTAATATTCACGTTGAGCGATTAGTTGGTGATCATCGACTGCTTTTAAAATGCCGTTAACGTACTGCTGAATACTTTGATAGCTGGAAATAAACCCGTTGCCAAAGCCAAAATGCGAATTCCGCAGGGATCTAACCGGCGTTGTCGGCGCATTGGTATCTGGCGCAAAATAATTTTCAAAAGCCACTGGGGTTGCGCCAAATAAATACGTCAACAGCCAACGATAACGCATAAAACCAACTGCCGCCTGTAAATATAGTTCATCAATGTTCACGTCCGGGTCTTTGGCAATTAAGTCTTTAATTCCTTTTTTGGTCAGGCCGATATTAACATGAACTCCGGTTTCGGCTGTCCGCTCAATCTTGCGAATTTTAGCCACCTGCTGTCGATATTCGTAACTCTTTTTATCAGTCTGGGCAATCACAATATCAGAATGATCAGCTTTTAACTTGGGCGGCATGCTATATGGCCACAGGTATTCTTTGCCGGCCAGCTCACTTCGGAGCGCTTGATGATAAACGCCGAGGTATTTCAACCCCTTCAACGTCGTTTTCGTCGGCGGTGTGATCAGTTCAGACTGGGTTTCCAAAAAATCATTCTTGATAAAATGGTGTTTCCGCTCATTCAATAATCCCTTGGGATATGATTGATGGCTTAATTCACCATTTCGATTGATTCGGTGGGTTTCCACCTCCAACCCAACCGTTGAATTAATGAAATCAGAAACTTCTTTTGCTTGTTTCATATGCCCACCATCCTTTTCCAAAAAACGTCCCACAAGCGTTACTTGTAAGACGTTTCCAGCGGCTCGCCTTCACCTACATGTGGCGGAGGTAATCGTTTAAATTATCAAACATTTTAATAAGTTGAACAATGCTTGTCAACGAATCTAACCGTTTTTGTAGTTCTCAGGTTTCCCCATGACCCCAAACAAACGTTGTCTGAGTTCATTAGCGTTCATGTCTGGTTGTTCTTCAAAACCAGTAAACGGATTGGGATTTTCATGTGCCCGATTCTGATATCGATTGGCCATGGCAAGCGCATAGGACATCAAAGAGCCGTCAACTTCATGGTCACACAGTGTTGCGGCAGGTGTCAGATTGGGATTGTCCAACCGGTCCTGCATCGTATCCAAGACTTCTTGGTATTCTGGTCCCCATTGAATTTGAGCACCAAACAATTGCAATTGATCCAAGAAGTTTTGGGCCTCATGATGATAAATGGTTTGCTGGGTCGGACTTTCCAGGGCAACCACTTCATTCATGGCCCGACCCTGTTCAAGCTTCAAATTAATCTTGTCGTCACTGGCAAGCGTCGGCATCATCATGAAGTAACTCAGTAAAATTCTGAAGAAACGGATCGCAGAAGTTCGAACACCCAGCGCGGTTGTGGGATCAAGATCAAGCATCCGCAGTTCGATATATTCTGTCCCATCGGTCACCATTTTTGTCAGGTCACCGTGCATTGTCTTTAGCCGGACACTTGAGTGATATTCGGCTTCACTGAACAAGGCACCACTGGCAATGTTGGCTTCAATATTCTTAACGTATTCAGCCACACTCCGATAATTGTGGGTGACATCAGAAGTCAGTCCATAATTAGATGACCGAATGCTCCGAACTTCATGTTGCGGTTGATCCTCATCCGGTTTGAAGAAATTCTTCTCCGCAATTGGGCTGTTGCCGAATAAGTATGTGATCAGCCAGCGATAGTAATCAAATCCTTGGGCAATTTTGATATAAATATAGTTCACAAAATCTGCGTATGAATCGTAGTCGTCTTGGACGGCCTGCCAAACGGTTTTTAACACGTCATCGTTAATGCTGACATTTAAGTGGACACCGACGGGAATGCCTTGGGTATCGCTTCGGGTTTTGATCCACTTTTCGTAGTAAGCCTTCTGTTTTGGATCGACATCGGCAATCGGAATTGTACTTTTATCCCGCGGTAACACGGGTGGCATGCTCAATGGCCATAATAATTCGTTGGGCTCCAAAGCATTTCTTAACGTATCGTTAAGCGCCATCAAATAGTGCATCGCATCTAACGATTTCCGCGCAGTAGGCGTGATGATTTCACTCTGAATCTGGTAAACGTCTGTTTTGATGAAGTGGTTCTTTCGCTGATTCCCCAGTGCTTTGGGATATGGTTCCTTGGTCAGCCGTCCGGCAGAGTCAATCCGGATGGTTTCGACTTCAATGCCCATATTAAAATCGCTGGCGTTGGCAACAATTTCATTGTTAAAGATAATCTGGCCGATTTTATCAAACATAATCAGACCCCCTTATGTATAGATTTTTTCATTGAATATTAATGATACTCTAACGCAATTCACTTTATTTTACAAAGGGTTATTCTAAAACGGTTATCTTTGTAATATAATTGTTTCATTGTGTAAGGAGGTGAATCATGTGAAAAATGTTAAAATACGTGGAATCGGACTGGCAATGATGGGGCCATTGTTATGGGGAATTTCTGGAACCGTCGCTCAATTTTTATTTGAAGATATCCATGTTAGTTCAAATTGGTTGGTTTCAGTGAGAATGTTGGTCTCAGGAATTTTGCTTGTCATCTATGGTATGGTGGCCGATCGACAAGCAGAAATGAAGGTTTGGCACGATAAAAAAGATTCACTGAGTCTACTATTCTTTAGCTATATCGGAATGGCAGCATCACAATATACATATTTTATGGCAATCGAGGCCGGAAACGCAGCAACCGCAACTATTCTCCAGTTCCTATCGCCAGCAATCATTATCATCTATTTAGCATTATGGACCCGACGATTTCCACGTCGAATCGACGTCTTTTCGGTTATCATGGCCTTGGCCGGGACTGTCCTATTAGTTACCCATGGACGCCTCACCACGCTGACAATGCCTTTAGGGGGCTTCTTGTGGGGGCTAGGTGCTGCGGTCAGTGCGACTCTGTATACTTTGTTACCACGTAAGTTGCTTAGAAAATACGGCGCAATTCCAATCGTGGGCTGGTCCATGCTAATCGGTGGGATTTCTTTCAGTCTATATTATAGAATTTGGGATCACATGCCTGCCTTTACCTGGTCCACGTATGGCAGCGTTGGCTTCGTGGTCATCTTTGGAACGATGTTTGCCTACCTCTTCTATCTGCAAAGTTTGAAATACATTCAGCCGACCACTGCAAGTGTCCTGGGATCGTTTGAGCCACTGTCAGCAACGACTCTCTCGATTGTCTTTCTGGGCGTCAGTTTTGGCTTGCCGGAAACGATGGGTGCAGTCCTCATTCTGGGAACGGTGGCTGTCCAAGCCTGGGCAGCTTACACAACCAGTCCGACTGCCGAAGCTTAGCGATACAAAAAACGGAAACCATTTTATAATGGTTTCCGTTTTTTGCTGACTTTATTTATTTTTCTGAGCCAATTCAGCAAAGTAATCAAATATCTTCTGAAATTCTGGATGAACTTCCCGCATCATTTCTGGGTGAAACTCAACCCCAATAATCTGACCGTCACTTGATTCAATTCCTTCAACAATCTGATCATCGCTTTTGGCAACCACTTTTAAACCTTTTCCAGGTTCATGAATTCCCTGATGATGAAAGGAGTTCACCGCAAACCGGCCTCCAAGAATCTCGTGGAGCCAAGACTTCTCACTTGTCGTCACGTGGTGCGTCGGGATCTCCCAAGACGTTGGATACTGATTATGCTTTTCAGTCGCGCCAGCTTGTTTGTAAATATCTTGATAAAGATTCCCACCTAGTGCGACATTGATAACTTGCATTCCGCGGCAAATGCCTAACACCGGTTTGCCTGCTTTTTGGGCTGCTTTAATCAAGGCAATCTCAAACTGGTCACGATAAATGTCAGTTTCCGCCACCTCGGCCAGCGGTTCCTCACCATATAAGATGGGTGTGACGCCCTGACCACCGGAAAGCAGTAGCCCGTCCACGCCAGCAATATAATCTTCAGCTTCGTTGGGATCCCCAAGTGGTAAGACAACCGGCAGGGTGCCCGCTTTACGCAGGCCAGTCACGTAATCTCGTTGAATATAGTCAATAAAGTTCGTGCCAAATCGCTCGGTTGGATGAATCAAATGGTTACTGGCAATGCCAATTCTAACGTTCATAAATGAAAATCTCCTTCTCTACTTTTTCCAGCTGGCATACTCATACTTTTGGTAGCCAATCAGTGGGTAATCTAGTCCTTTAACATCCTTAGTTCTCAAGTGAACAGAGGCGTATTGATAAAGTGGTGTAACACCCTGCAGCTCATTTAGCAATGAGGCGGCCTGCTGCTGCAATTTCACCCGCTTTTCAGGTGTCTGATTGGTTGTATCGTTAATCTGATCAATCAGTTTTTGATACTTCGCGTTAGTCCACTTGGTAAAGTTAATTACCCCAGCCTTTGCGGCCAAGTTGAGATAATCAATTGGATCAGGGAAATCTGTTGACCAGCCTAATGTTCCCGCATCAAACTTATGATCGCTGAAATCTGAAATTTCTTGTTGCAATGGAATTGATCGAACGGTTAAATCAAACTCCGGCGAAACTTTTTTCGCCTGTGATTGAATATATTCAGCAACCGCCTTGTATGCGTCAGTATCGGCTGTCAGCAGCTGAACACTGATTTTCTGTTTACCCAATTCTTGTTGGGCCAACTTGAAGTAGTGACGGGCTTTGGTGAGATTATACGTCAATTTCGGCGTAACCCCAGCGTTAAAGTCTTTACCGCTGGCGTCCTTCACTTCACCTTGAGGCACAACGGATTGAGCAGGAATCGAACCATCTTTTAGAACATTTTTAGCCAATGATTCCCGATCAATCGCATAACTCAAAGCCCGACGTAAATTCAAATTCCGAGTCGTTTTTCGATAATTGTTCCAAGGAATAAAGGCTAATTGACCATATTTAGAAACCACAGTTTCACTCTTAAATTGCTTCTTAGCATCCGCAACCAGGCTTCCAGAAATCTGTGTTTCGTCAATATCTTTTGCTTGGAATAAACGCATACTGGTTTGCGGTGTTTTCACAACTTGGAAATGAATCTTTTTCAAGTCAACTTTGTTTGCATCGTAATAATCTTTATTCTTAACCAGGTACCAAGTATCTTTGGAAGAATTCCAATCCTTAATTTCGTAGGCACCATTAGAAGCGGCATGCTTAGAATCCTGCCCGTACTTATTTCCCCATTTAGCCAGTGCCCGCTGATTAATTGGATAAAGTTGGGTCGCAATGACGGAATTATAGTATGGGACTGGATGACTGAGCTTAATTTGGAGCTTATACTTGCTCAAGGCCTTGACGCCAAGTTTGGAAGGCGAAGCTTTACCCGTGTTGACAGCATTATAATTCAAAATGTCACTTAGATGACCAGCCCGTTGAGATTTAGTCTTGGGCTCAACTTGACGTCTAAATGAAGCCACAAAGTCACTGGCGGTGACTTGACTACCATCATTCCATTTAGCATCCCGGCGTAAATTAAATGTGTATGTCTTTCCATTGTCGGTGGGCCGAACAATTTTTTTCGCAATCGACGGCACAATCTTGCCCTGGTTATTTTGCTTGTACAGGCCCTCAACAACTTGAGAGATGGCCAAATAACTACCAACGTCAGTTGCCCGGTTTGGATCCACCGTGATCACGTTGGTCTGGGCTGTCGTCCGAAAGGTTCGATTGCCGCTATCTTTACTCGAACTACTTTTACCACATGCACTCAACACCAAAATGCTGACTAACCCCACCAATGAAACAACAATCTTTTTCATAAGCTTCCGCCTCCTCGAATTTTTCCAAAAATAAAACCGGTTTGCATTAACAAGCCGGTTAATTGTCAAAGTTGCATAGGGACGATTTAATCGTGGTACCACCCTATTTCAAAGCATGCATCAACACACTTCCTCTGTCAGTTTATAAACTGTGGACGATAATGGATCCAACATTGTAGCCTTGTAATGACTCAACTACATCAACTCACGAACCATATTCATCGGGATCATCAGACTGTCTTTCACCAACTCGACAGCTCGCTTTGCTGAATCCACCAATTACTCATTCGATCAAAGTAAAATATATTAACCATCATTCTAACCGATTATTTCTGAGAGTCAACTCATACTTTCATTTATTTCTAATAAAAAAGGAGTGTACCAATCGGCGTTTTGATCCCAGAATTTAAGTGAGCCCAAAATAAGGCTGGAATAAAAGCATTTGCACTTTTATCCCAGCCTCGTAGTTGATGTCTTTTTATTATTTTTCAAATACATAGGCTTCCCGGTCTACCAGCAAACCGACAAAAGTCATGACGATTGTGACAAACAGTAAGAATATCAAAACCGCAAACCAGTTTGTGGTTAATCCGTGCATCCAACCACAAATCATTGGACCAGTTGCTGCGAGGAGATAGCCAAATGATTGACCCATCCCAGACACAGAAGCTGTCTCGTTTGGCGTCCGAGTTTTCAACGAGAATAGCGTCATTGCTTCACTAAACGCCATGTTAGTCGATAATCCTAATAGCACACAAGCGGCTACCGCAAACCAGAAACTTGTTTCAGCCAGCATCAAAGACCCCAGACCAATAATGAACAGTCCAGAAATTGTCCAGATCATAGTGGATTGTTTGGCAACCGAACTGATAATCCTTGGTACCACAAATGAGATCGGTAAAGCCACCAATTGGAGCAGTCCCAACAAATATCCAGCGGTATTTTGATTGATTCCTGACGCCATTAAAATAGGTGGCAGCCATGTCAGAATCGAATAAAACAGTAACGACTGCAAACCCATGAAACCACCCAGCGCCCAGGCCAAGGGACGTTTCCAAACACTCACCGTGACTGCTGGATTGTATGATGACACCTGTTTTTTTGATGACACTTTCCGTTTGCCGGAACTTCTCAGCATCAATGCAACAACGATTGTAATCACTGGAATAATCGAGACGAACTGGATCATCACCTGCCAGGTAATCAAATGGCTAATAACCGCACTAAAGCCGGCTGAAATCGAACTGGATAATGAAAGTGCAAACACATACATGCCGGTATATGTTCCTATCTGCATTGGAAACAAATAAGAAACCAACGTGGGTGCAAGGACATTTAACATCGCAATCCCACAGCCAATTAAAATAGTTCCACAAAGCAAACTTGTAAATGAATACACCCGGATAAAGTTTCCGATTGTTAACAATCCTAAATCCACTATGGTGACTGAGAGAATGCCAAATCGTTTGATAAAGTATGTAACGGTTGGTGATAGTAGGCCAAAACAGATCAATGGAATCGTGGTTAAACTACCAAGAAACCATTCTGGCATACTGAAGGAATCCTGAATATTCGTCAAAATGGGTGGAACAATTGTGATCGCAGTCCGCATGTTGGCACCCACCAAAAATATGAGCAGTGCACCCAACATCACTTTTTGCCGCTTGGGTAATGTGGCTTGTTCTTTCATTGGTTCGTTCTCTCCTCAATCAAATTATAATTTCTTTACCAAAATCCTCATCTTTCTTCCTAATTGATCAACTGAGGTATCAATTTGCTCATACCCCACTTTTTCATACAAGCCAACATGTTTGGTGACAATGTAAGCTTTATGGAAGCCAATTTGTCTAATTTGGTTCTCTGCCAACTTAACCAACTGCTGGCTAAGATGCTGGCCGCGGTACTCTTCGCTGACAAACACAAATCCGATAAACGGTGAAAAACCGGTACCTTTAACGATGTCTTCCCGGACAACTGCACAGAACCCTGCTAAATTCTGTCCATCCATTAAGACGATGACCCGCTCCCAATCCGATACTTGGCCACCGAGCATCTCGTTGGCCAAGTACTTCCCAGCTGGCCAGGAAACATTGCCAATCAATTTAGCAAAATGCTGCCACATATCATCCGAATCATCCAAAATATAGGTTTCCATAGTGACCTCCTCATGTCGTTTTGTGAAATCGTAATTCAATTATAGTCCACGAAGGCAATTTTCAAAAACGATTTTCAGAAAAGCTGTTAAAATGATACTAGAACAGTCGACAAAAGGAGAAACGATATGAAAAGGATTGCGGTGTATTGCGGCGCAGCAACAGGAAATAGTGAAGTTTACATAAAAGCCACAAAAGATCTGGCCTCCTGGTTGGTCAAAAACAACATTGAACTCGTGTATGGTGGCGGTGGTGTTGGTTTAATGGGCATTCTCTCTGATACAGTGCTTGCTCAAGGTGGCAAAGTGCACGGTGTTACCACCAAGCAATTAGTTGCCAGAGGAGCTGAATCACCAAAGCTCAAAGAACTTTCAGATCTAACGGTTACCGATAATATGTCTGCCAGAAAGGCCGAAATGATGAACATTTCAAACGGCTGTATTGCGCTTCCTGGTGGCGTTGGAACTCTTGAAGAAATCACCCAGGCATTTTCTTGGGCCCGTTTGGGGGACAACCCAAA
The DNA here is from genome assembly GCF_001434145.1 of Lentilactobacillus otakiensis DSM 19908 = JCM 15040. Lineage (GTDB taxonomy): Bacteria > Bacillota > Bacilli > Lactobacillales > Lactobacillaceae > Lentilactobacillus > Lentilactobacillus otakiensis. Next base: position 452,858 of record NZ_AZED01000011.1, read on the forward strand.
TCCCTGCGTCTTTTATAACGTTAACGGTTATTATGATCTCTTGTCGCAAATGTTCGACAAAATGACCAGCGAAGGTTTCTTGTCCGCTGAGGATCGTCAAAAAGTTCTATTCTCGGATTCACTGGCTGAAATTCAAACATTTATGACCCATTATCTGCCACCCAAACCTCGTCAATATTAATCATTCAATCAAAAAATCGAGCCGGATCATCGGCTCGATTTTTTAATGCTATATTTCCTGTCTCGAAATGGTGAGTGTTCGATTGGTCAAGATTTTTACAAGTTCCACAACTCCGACAATCGTGGCAATGACGCCGGCAGCCACAAACAAGCTGTGATCTGTGCCACCAAAGTTGATTAGTTTACTAACGTAAGGGCAGAGGAAGTTTGCGGAATTAGTGCTCAGCATCAAAATGGTTGTCGCATCGTTTCCGTACTTCTTAGGGACAAATGAAAGTCCTTTCGAAAAGATGAATGGAATAAACAAACCAAAGCTAAAGCCAACTCCGAAAGCACCCACAAAGCAGGCAACTGACGAACCAGCTGCACTAATCACAAAAATGCTGGCAGCTTCAGTGGCAATTGCCAACAGCAAGGTGTATTCCTTAGCGACTGCATAAATGGATCCATAGATGAGACCGCCAATAATTGTCCCGATTGACAAGACAACGACCGCAGCTGAACCAGAAGCAACTGAACCAAAGTTATTGTTGATAATATATGAGGGAATTTTGACGTTCACTGTCATGTAAAATACCATGATAATGAATAAAACGATCCAATAATAGCTGAACTGCAACTTGGAAGACAGCGACACTTTTTCGTTAGTGGTCTGCTGATCCGAAGCATCTTCCTCATTAAATTGAACTTCTGGCACAAACAGCAGATACAACAGAAATAGTGGGATAGCAACCAGGTAGAAGCTAAAGGTCATCCGCCAGCTTGAATAAGCCAAAATCAGACCGACGACCAATGCACCACCGGCCGCGCCGAGCCCTTGAAAAGTGTTCTGAAACCCTAATAACCGTTCACGCTGCTGGCCACTGTATAGCCGGTCAATCAGGCTGACACACAGGGAATTAAATAAACCAATTCCGACGCCAATGATTGCTCGAGCAATCAATAATATCAAAACATTTGGTGCAAACATCGATAGTACTGCACCAAGTGTGGTAATTGCTGTTCCTGCAAGAACAATCCGTTTTGTACCAACTTTTTTAATCATAAAACTACTAATAACGATGAAAACTGCCATCGTAAACGATGGAATTGTTACCGTCAGTTCAGCTGTTTCAGCGGAAACCCCGGAGAATTGATGCATTAAAGATGGAATCGTCGACGCCGTCGCACCCGTTGACATTGGTAACAGAGACAACATTAATATTGAAATTGCCGTCATTGCTGATCTTTTTTTCATAATAACCCCCCACTGGAATCCGCTTATCTTAACTAACAGTTTGGCACCTATTTCTTTGCCACACGTATTATAGACTATTATGAAAATGAATAACAAGCATTTTCACCATATTTTCACGATTTTTGAAAATAAGACAATAAAAAATAGACTTCCCTAAATATTTCTATCTAGAGAAGTCTATCAGATCCCTTTTACGAATGGGGTTCGTTAGTGATGCCATGTCAGAAATAGCACCAGGATCTCGTAATACTATACCCCATTTCGTTCATGAATCAAAGCGATTTTACTTCATGACTGAAAACATTACTGGTTCAACCAAACTCTCATTTGCCCATTTTCACGGTTAGCCCAAGCATAGTATGGAATCATTGTCAGATCAGTGGCTTCTGATTCAACGGGCTTGCTTGAATCAACGTACAGTGGTGCATCGTCTGAATCAATCTTTTGCCGCTTGGCAGCAACTTTGACAACTCCAACACCATCCAACAGCTTCTCATCGAAGTGATAGTCAGTCTTGGCATCATTGGCAACTTCGTACAATGAAAGTGGTGCTTGATTGTCCGCCTGTTCAGCAGCGTAAACAATTGGTCCACGTTGAACGGCAACCTTGCCAAAGTCAGCACTGACTCTGTTGCTTGCACGCATAATCTTAACGTCCATATCCAATTTGAGATCAATGGTTAATGACTTGCCGTCCACATGAAGATAAATGAAACCATCTTCAACGGGCAGGTCTTTTTGTGAACCGTTGACTTCCAAGTCAAAGTTGGCTGACCAGCTAGGAATCCGGATACCCAACTTGAATGACTTCTCGTTAGGATCGGAAATTTCGTAATGAATATCACCGCTCCATGGGAAGTGGTTGGTTTGTGAAATTTTGAGGCCGTCATCAAATTCAGCATCGTTGGAAATGAATTGGTGTGACAAGATTGTGTCGCCGTTAACGGTATAAAGATACTCGTCAACAGAAGCAATCAAACGGGCCAAGTTGGCAGGGCAGCATGCACAGCCAAACCAATCTGCACGGTGAGTCAAAACATGGGACTTGCCAGGATTACCTTTAGAAGCAACTGGATCTGCTTCAAGTGGGTTAACGTAGAAGAAATGCTTACCGTCAAGTGCCATCCCGCTTAAGGCACCGTTGAATAATTCTTTTTCAAGAACATCGGCGTACTCGCCTTTAGCATGAATGTTCAGCATTTGACGAGCGAAGAATGACATACCAACAGAGGCACATGTTTCGCCATAATCAGTATCATTAGGTAAATCATAGTCATAGGTAAATGCTTCGCCAGTCGTGGTTTGACCAATATTGCCTGTGATGTACATTTGACGCTTAACAATGTCGTTCCAGAAACGATCACAAGCAGCTAAGAGATCCTTGTCGCCAGTGTATCGGGCAACGTAAGCCATCCCTGTGCAGAGGTAAACAACTCGAACAGCGTGACCGTGTGGGACTTTTTGGTCTTTAATTGGTTCTGCGGCCAAGTAATATTCACGCTTGAAGTCGCGCATCCCAGGAATCAAGTCGCGGTCAGTGCTATCACCATCCGCTTTGATTTGTTTTTCAAAGAATGCTGGATCTTGTCCACGTTGTTTTAAGAAGTAATGAGCTAAATCAAGGTAACGTTTCTCGCCAGTTTCTTCATATAAACGTGACAATGCCAATTCAATTTCAGGGTGACCATCGTAGCCAGGAATCTTGCCTTCTTCAAGGCCAAAGTTCCGGTCGATGCAGTCAGCCATCCGTTTAGCAATATCCAAAGCTTTTTCGTTGCCAGTTTCATGATGATAAGCAACGCCGGCTTCGATGTAGTGACCCATGGTGTAAAGTTCGTGCGACTGTTGAAGTCGTTTAAATTTACGCTCTGGGGCATCAATCTGGAAATAAGTTGACAGATAACCATCGTCGTCTTGAGCTTTAGCAATCAAATCAATCAGATTATCAGTAATTTTCTTCAAATCTGGATTTGGATGGTAACCAAATGAATAGGCAGCAGCTTCCAACCACTTGTAAACATCGGTGTCTTGAAATGGGAAACCATAGTGATGACCTTTCATTTCGCCAGCAGCAATCTTCAAGTTGGCAATGGCGTGGCTGTTCTTGTCTTGACCATTGTTTTGTGGGTCTTCTGAAATTGAGATATCTGCTTCGTCATTCATAACTTTCCATTGATATGGAAGAACTTCCTTAACAACGAGTTCGCGGTATCTCTTCCAGAAGTCGGAAGTAACCTTAACCTTATTTAATTTTGGAGTTGTATAAACTTGCATAGTACTATTTCCTCCTAAAGTATGAGTTTAATATTGAAAATTAAGCTTGAGCGGCTTCAGCTTCTTTTTCAGCTTTGGAATTACGGGCAGCAAGATCAGCCTTAACAACTGGTTCATGATGTTCCCATTTACGATACATAATCATCAAAACAACACTGACTGCGTAAATGATAATTGGAACCCAGACGAAGGTGAAGCTGATACCACTGAGACTTGATGCTGACTGAGTAGCGTTAGCAGCGTTAAAGCCAAATCCTTTGAGAAGCATTGAAGCGATAAATGAACCAAATCCTGATCCCATTTGGATACAGAATGACGCACCAATAGCAGTTAAAAATCCGTTAGCACGGATACCCGTCTTCCATTCACCAAAGTCAACGGTATCACCGACCATGGCGAAGAACATTGTGCAGGCACTACCAGAACCGATACATGCAACACACCACCCAATCAAAGCGGAGGTAATGTTTGAGCCGGCTAAGCCAACCCACGCTTGACCAACCATGGTCATCAGCAGAAAGAAGATAGTAGTTCCCCATTTGTGCATGAACTTAACGAAGAATGGAACAGAAGCCATTCCAATAACTTGGATAATTGTAAATCCGTTGAAGAATGAAATTAAGTCCTTGCTTCCCATGTTGTACTGGAAGTAGTAAGGCATTGAAGCGTTACGAACGATATATGCAGTCCAGTATGCCAAGTTGGCAACAACGATTAAGATCCAAGGCCAGTTCCCCTTAGTAGCTTTCAAACTTTCCTTGATAGTGATGACTTTTTCGTTTTCAATATTCTTTTCACGCATATCGAAGAAGGCGATAATCAAAAGAATGAAGGCAACGATTGAGTATACTCCAACAGCTAATGACCAACCTTTTTGATCATTACCGCCCCCGAGTAAGCCGGCAAATGGAATAATGAAGGTTACAGCGAAGAAGTTACCAACATTACCAAGTACCAAACGAATTGAGTTGGCCTGCATACGGCCATCAGTGCTTGAAGTTAAGTTAGGCAATACTGAAGTAATAGGTGTCGACATAGCAGTGTATGATAAGTCGGCCAAGATATACATTACACCGGCATAAACAACTTTTAGTGTGCCGCTTAATGCTGGAGTGGTGAACAGTAACCAAACAAAGATAGCGAATGGTAATGACATCCACAAGAACCAAGGACGACTCTTACCATATTTACTGTGCGTGTGGTCAACCAGGATACCCATGACAGGGGCACCAATGGCATCAAACACACGACCAATCAAAAGTAAAACTCCGGCGGTTCCGACTGATAGGCCAAAAACGTTGGTGAAGAAGTAAAGCATATAAGAACTGATGATACAGTACAGTAAATTACCAGACATATCGGTAAAACCGTATGTGATTTTTCTGTGCCAAGGCAACGTGTCGTTAAGTAATGCTTGAGCACTTGCTGTATTTGAATCTACGTTTGCATTTGAGCTCATGATAATTCCTCCAAATAAATGAATTTTAGTGAACCGCTTACAATATGCGGTAAAAAAATATTGCTGAAACTGTGGAAATGATCTGGCTAAAAAGTTGGTGAGCTTCTAAACCAATAATTGATTTGAACCATACGTCTCAACTTCCTTTCATAAAGGGTCAGTTGTTCAAAACATAACTTGTCTTTACAAGTGTTATAGTAAGCGTTTCCAAATAATATAAAAAGGTCTATAATGACAAAAGAAGTGATGATATCCGACCAATTTAAATAATTCAAGGTCATTGGCTGCTGTTACAAAGCCAATAGTATCAGGATTTTATACATTTGGTGTTCATATCCGACATATGTAAGTATTCGATTTATGTATGTTTGGTAACCATTTCCGACACTGATAGGAGGTTAGCTTAAAATGTTATTCTCAACGTTCACAATGGAAAAAACATTGCTCTATTATAAAGGTGGTGAATTTTTGGCCCACAAAGGATGGCATCACCGGCGAATGTATCATAAAGGTGATTACGAACTGATTCTCTGCATCAAGGGGCCTATCTATCTGCAAATTGGTGATATGCGCTACACTTTGAATGCCCATGAAGTCCTGATTATCCCGCCATTCACGACATTCTACGGCTACAATGATTCACCTGGAGATGTTGATTTCTACTGGGTACACTTTTTCTCACAACATAAAGAGGACACAATAGAAATAAATGAAGATGATTTAACGGATCGGGTCAAGTCAGATAAAAGCAACAACAAGAAGCGACAAATCTTCCTGCCACGCACTTTCAAACTAGCAGATTATGAAGAAGCGACGATTTTGATCCACCAAATTTTGTCAATTCATAATGAACTTTCCTTCATTGAAGAGCGGGATTATCTGGTGTCAGCACTACTCATTCAACTGTACAAGTCATATTTCAACCGGCCAGACTCAAATGAAGACAGTTCCCGCATCAGTAGTCTTAAGGAATGGATTCGCGCCAACATATCCAGCACCCTTACCGTTGCTGAAATCGCTGACAGAAGCCATTTGAATCCAGATTATCTGACCCGCTTATTCAAACACTGCACTGGCATGACAACCCTTCAGTATTTGAATCATGTAAAAATTGAAGTTGCAACATTACTGCTGATTCGCACAGATATGTCGATCAAACAAATTGCTGACAATTCCTACTTCAATGATCCCAAAGTATTCATGCGCCGTTTCAAGAGTGCCACCGGCCTATCACCAACGGAATACAGAAAGTCCTACAACTTGATCCATCTGAACAATCCGCACGTGGATCCACAGATCCCAATTCCAAAGCGGATTGCCGATTCAATTGATTACATCCCTGAAAATGGTGATATCCCAGAATAATAGGAGGAACTATCTAATGAAATTTTTTACCAAAAAGCTCGCTGGTCAATCCATCTTATCTTGGGTTTTCCAACTCGCACTCATTTACGTTGCTTGGCAGGTCAGCACCAACGCAATGCCCAACAACATTACAACCATTACAATTGCCGCCGTATTGTTACTAGCTATTTACTGGAGCTTTTCACTTGATCGACGAAGTGGAAACAATAAGTAAATTTGCTTTCGAACAGTTCTCATTCATGTTAGTATCAACGTGATATGTATCTCAATACATAGATGGGAGACGAAGAATTATGAGGAAAAGTTTTAAAAATGGAGTCGCAGTTCTTGGACTTCTTGCAGGGGGAATTCTTCTTGGTACATCAACGACAGCTCATGCTGCCCTGACACCATCAAGTTCTCAACCGACCGCCAACATGGTTGACGTCTCGAGCTGGCAGGGTAACCTGACTGCCGCAAATTATCAAACACTCGCACAAAATGGCGTTAAAGCCGTTACAATTAAAGCTTCAGAAGGAACCGGCTACACCAATCCTTACCTGTCACAACAGGTTCAATACGCGCAGCAAGCTGGATTAAGTGTGAACTTCTACCACTTTGTCCATTTCACCAGCACGGATCAGGCAACTCAAGAAGCCCAAAACTTCATCAATGCTGTCCAGTCGGTAACCAGTTCCAAAGATGTCGTGATGGTGGCTGATTTTGAGTCATCAGAATTAGGCGGCATCTCCAAAGCAAACAATGACGCTAATTTGGCAGCCTTTGATTCAGCGTTGAATCAAGCGGGTTATAACAAGACTGACCTGTACACCATGGCCAGCTGGCTTGGCGTCAAGATCGACACCAACGCTTCCAACCAAGGGTGGATTGCGGATTATCCGGCTACTCCAACCGGCTCCAAGTACCCTTCCGCCAACGCATGGCAGTGGGCGTCAGATTACCGGTTCCCGACGATTGACCAGAATTTGGATGTCAGTCAGTTAAACAACAGCTTCTATTTGAATTCAGGATCTGCTTCAGCTTCGACCAATACGAATACGAATCCAAATTCATCCAGTTCAAGTTCGTCCAGTGCCTCGAGTGCCAGTTCATCAAGCACACCAACGACACCGAAACCAAGTTCCAAGAATCCGGGCGAGATCGTCAAGATTCCTGGACCTTCAGGTAAACAGTATTCTGCATCACGCTCGGCTTCGGTTAAATTAATTTGGCGAGCAAATATGGGAAGTCATTATTACAAGACAACTAAGGGTGCCCGTTACTCCAAACATCTGGGTACTCGTTACGGCTACAACTCAGAACTGCCTAATGTGACTTGGGTGACCGATGCACATGAAAAGTTGTACAGTAAGAAAACCGGCCACTACTCAATTTACTATCACGTCAAGAGTACCGTGGGCAATCATGGCGGCTGGATTTGGCGAGGATATCTTAAATAGCATACCCTGAATGGCTTCTGAACACATTTCCATCAAATAACATCAAGCACACAAAAAGATCGAGACAATCAAAATTGCCTCGATCTTTTTGTATTAAATTTACTTCAAAATATCGATTAACTTGCTATACTGTGAATCCATCCAGCTTACATAATCCTTGTTAGCTGGTAAAGTTTCCGTCACTGGTAATACAGGAACATTGTTCTTCTTTGCTAATGCAACCAGGTTGTTGACGGTCTTGCTGTCAACTTGCTTGTTGAAGACAAAGAAGGCAATTTTATGATTCTTAATACCATTTTGCATTGTCCGAATGGTTTGTGGTGATGGATCAACACCCTTTTCCGTGTCGTTTTCGAACTGCGCATCGCCAACCTTAAAGCCGGTTGCTTCAAGTGCGTAGTCAAAGACTGGTTCACTCACATAAACTTCCTTGTTGCTCTTAGTTGAAGCGAGTTGCTTCAATTGAGCAATCTTGGTGTTAATTGGTTTCAATGAGGCAATGTATTTCTTGGCGTTCTTCTTGAAATAAGCCTTATTCTTTGGCTGAATCTTGCCTAACTTGGTAGCAATAGTGTTAGCCAATTTGGGCATTGTTGCCGGATTATACCAAAGATGCGGATTATCACCATTTTGCTTACCCATCAAATCTTCACCGACCTTGATGTAGTCAACCTTGTCGCTGTCTTTTACCAGCTTGCTCATCCAGCCATCGTAGCCAATTCCATTAGCAATCACGATTTTTGAACCAACAGTTTCTTTGGCAACCTTAGTTGAAGGTTGGTAATCGTGAGGATCCACGTTAGGGTTGGTAATAATCGAAGTAACGTCACCTTTGTTGCCGGCAACCGCCTTAGCAACCTCGCCGTAAAAATCAGTGGTGGCAGTAATCTTGATTTTGTTGTTACTTGCCGATTTGCTTGAACAACCTGCAAGACCAATCCCCAAGGTAACAACAAAGACTGCGATCAACACTGCCTTTAAACCTGAAAATTTATGTAACATGAAATATCTCTCCTCTACAAATAGTAATGGTTACTCTTTTGATAATAGCCCAAAAGTTCTGGGGTGTAAAGGGAAATTTTAAAATTACATTAGGTTAGAGATTACCATAATTGGTCAAAACCAGATGATAGAATTGATTCATCGTGTATGACTGATGAAAATATCTTTTACCACGATTCTTATAGTACCCAACTGGATCAGTGTGATCAGAGCCCCCAAGGTAGTGGGCGACTGCCTGGTGTGACCAAACCGTTCCTTTGCCATCGTAGCAAGCATCATTTGGCTTGAGATGATACTTCTTCAAAATGTAGGCAGCATAGTAGGCCGCATTCTCTACCTCGCCAGCGAAAGCTTTCTTACTGTGCATTTCAACTTGTTCAAACTGAACAAACCGGGCATTACCAGGATAGCCGACTCCCCAGCATAGGTACTTGGTGCTGGCAATATTGATGATATGATCGTCGTCCACAAAGGTGTGCACAAACGCATTTCGATAATTTTTCTTCATATAGGCAATTTCATTGTAAATCGTCGAACTTGGATTACCGGTTTCATGAATGACGACGCCTTCCGGTTTGCTTTTCCCGTGACGGTATTTGTAATGCGGGAATCCTTTCCAAACGCTTGATTTGATCGCATTATGCTTAATGTTGTGACTTGCTATGTAGTTGTTGACCTTTGAGGAGCTGGCCTGGGTATTGACTGATCCCATTAATAATATTGAAGCAAAAACTGTTAGAACTGCTAAAAAGACTTTTTTTACCATTTCATTTGTCGCCGCTTTGAAATTATTTATTACATTTTTCATCCACTTTCCATGTTAGTCTTCAATGTAAATTTTTCAACAATTGTATCGGCTCTGGGCCCTATTTTCATAAGGTGTAATTAGTGGTATCGGTTCACGGATGGTTGTATTATGTAAGCGAATTCTAGAGGATGTATGGATTTATTTATGAGGAGGAATTTATCTATGACAAGTTTTGACAAACGAGGCGCAGATGACCGTTTATTATCACCAGATAATGCGTTATTGACCATTATTGATTACCAACCTGTACAAATTGGTTCAATTGGCTCCATGCGCCATGCAGATTTACTTAAAAATGCCGAGATGGTGGTTGAGGCCGCTAAATTATTCAACTTACCAATCGTGCTTTCAACTGTGAATGCACATAACCAACGAAATTCAGATACGGTTAAGCCGCTCAAGGATCTGGTTGGCGACATCCCTTCCTATGACCGTTCATCAATCAACGCTTGGGAAGATAAAGATTATAACGAAGCCATCAAAGCAACTGGCCGCAAGAAGATTATCATCCTGGCTTTGTGGACTGAAGCTTGTTTGACCTTTCCGACCATCGATGCGATCGCTGAAGGCTTTGATGTCTACCCAGTGGTTGATGCTGTCGGCGGCACTTCCACAATTGCTCACGAAACCGCGCTCCGCCGGGTAGAACAAGCCGGTGCCCATTTGATTACTATTCCACAGCTGGTATGTGAATTACAGCGTGACTGGAACAGGAAAGATACCGTTCCTGGATTTGTGAAGTTGCTGCAGGAAAATTGAGCGTTTACCAACTTATCATAATGAACCAATTATTGGACTAACAATTAAAATTAATAAAAATGTGGATCTAGTTTTGAGAAAAGTGCTGAGACGCATTCATTTCAGAAACCTGGATCCACTTTTTTTACATAATGAGGCCAACTAAGCTCCACCGATATTAGCAGTGTGTTTGATTAATCAGTAAGTCCTCATTAGTGTATCGGAAATGACTGGATTGGGACAAAATAAAAGTATATTGCGCCAATAACCATCAGCACTAACAATAGTAATGAATACGTTTCGAATTGTATACTTTTTCAAAGCTGTCTGCTCCCTCCACTCTTTTTGTGAACATTTTATTAAGTTACTCACAAATCAGTTATGTCATACTGTTCAATTTAAGTTAAAAATTATAAATTATTTCCCCTCTTAAAGTCTTTTTATCTAAAATTGTGAATACTCACCATACACTTCTTAATAACTTATCGCTTTAGATGAAGCCATCAACTTTGTGGGCAACCTACTCAGTGTTCACATCTGTCTTAAAAACGCCTTGTGATTCAACAGCATAAACTGACAATATAGTCTTGTTCGATGAAGATCCACATCGGACAAGACTATTTCTATCAATAAACGAGTATTTGTTGTCTTGCTTTTGTTCCGAACTCTGTGGTGTCAATGTCTCCGAATCGTAGCTTGCCCGCCATGCATCCCGCCAATATCATTAAGTTAAGCACACACAAAGTTTACAAGGAGGTGTAAACATGAATGATAACTTTCTTAGTGGAATTAAGTTAAAGGAACTAACACAACGTGATCTCCTAGCAACTAATGGTGGAAAAAGAAGCACGAACATGAAGTCAGTTTTACGTCATTTTGAAAAGCAATATCTTAATGGCATCCTCTAGGATCTGTTAAATAAGTGAGCAAGCTTTGTCTTACTCCCTGGAACAGCATTAAAGAACAAACTAATTGTCAGACTGATAGTTATTATAAAAATTAGAGTGAACTCACGTGCAATCAATCCCAAATTCCCCACTGTGTCCCCCGGGGCAATTAAGTGTTGAAATCTAGTATTAAATGCTAAGCTAAACAAATTAAGCACAAGAAACACCAAAAACATTATTATGGTGCTCATGAGTTTAACCTTGCTCTTAAAACTCTTCCAATTTGAGTAGTGAGTCAAAAAAACAATGAGATTAATTAGCAAGAGTATCGGAATAATTCCAGAATGGAATCCATAGAAGTGAAACATATGGACATAACTTAGAATTAGAAAAATCACATTCAAGCAGTAACTAATTTTTTCGACCGCTAAATTTCGGTTTGCTTTCTTCCTCTCAACTACATATTGGTCCAACTGACGATCATCACGTAGCAAATCATCCGTTGAAAGTGAAAAGATATTGCAAAGTTCAATTAGACTATCTGTGTCTGGATAACTTCTTCCGGTTTCCCTGGATGTAAGCTAGTTCCTGAGACAACTTTTAAGAGAGGGTATAATAAGTCAATCGTCCCTTAGAAGAAAGGAATTTTTACATGCCAACTCATTACGACAAAGAATTCAAACAGAACATTATCAATCTCTATAAACAAGGTGAATCCCCCTGCTCAACTTGCCAGAAAATATGGCATTGAGTATTCCACTGTTCATAAGTGGATCTAGGCCCAAACTCAAAACAAGTCAGGTAAAGATTAAAGCAATGGAGAAACGCTTAGCTGCCTTATTCGACTTAAAAAAAGCCCTCGACTTCCTTGCGCAGAGATAACCGATATCTTTGATTATATCTAACAAGAAAGCCAAAATTACCAGGTACCTAAGATGCGTCGAGTCATCGGGGTTTCAAAAGCGCGTTACTCTCGCTATAGGGGTCAATGGAACATCCATACGATGTCGCCTCAACAGTCTTAATTTAATTGTTGGGTTGGCATTATTTCTTTATTAAGCTTACCCACCGAATTGTTTCAATTGGTGCACCTACCTGGTCCAATAACCAAGAGAGTTATCGATCCCCATCAAGCAAAAATTATTTGGCAAGCTGCATCATTGGTTATCGATTTCAGGCTAACTAAGCGAACCCGATAACTAAACTTCAGGCCCTAATTTTGGCTCTATAAGGATTTATAATAGCTACTGATTAGCTTCGCACTGGCTATTCCGAATCATCTTTTAGCCCTTGAAGGTGGCTGTTGCTTGCCAATCATTTGCTTATCAGTCATCAAATAACTTCGTAAATATTTCGGCAAGTGTTCATTAGATTGCCTAGATATAATTCTAAGACAGTCATTTGAGAACCCTCCATTTTGGATCAATATGTTCGTTTAAAAAGCCCAAATCAATAAAGTGAACCTCTTAACTGACTAATGTTAATTACAAATTTTTACGCCACCAAAGTTAATTGAACCGGATTCCTAATTTTGGGCCTGGATTCTGCGGCTATTTCGTTTAGCGACTCAACTAGTATATAACAAGTCTAATTCCCTAATCTAATTTTAAAGTTGTTAACCAAAAACACCTTACAAACTGTTTTTCATTTTAATATTAGCAAGATGGGAGTCAACTTCACTTCCACTTTACAAAAAGAAAAAAAGTGGTGAATTCAAATCCGTCGAATTTGAATTCACCACAAATCTCAGTCCGTTTCGTATGAATGTTCCATTGGCCCAAAGTGTAAAAAAGCCTCTGAAATTGTTTCCGAAACTTTTTTGCGTTAACTGAGGCTGATATCCCAGCCGGTTACTTAACTCTTGTTTTTAGTATTCTTAATAAGCAATCGTCTTATAAGCACATATACTGCGAGGAATACAACAATTGCAATCAGCGCAACTACTAGAAATCTTGGCCAAAAGGATAGCTGCAAGTTCTTAGCGATTAAGAAGGCAGAGAACGCACCAATAAGAGATGAAACAACAGACACTAACCTGTCCTGTTTAATCATTATTGATATCCCCAATCCGAGATAATCCATTCACCACCGTTATTCTTTACCTTGGCATGGAATCCTAATTCTGTGGCCTTTTCACCAGCAGACAGAATTCCTCCAGCGACAACTGACGAGATACTACCTGCAACCGCACCAGTTATACCAACTGCTGCAAGGATTGGGATAACATAATATGAAGCAACTCCTGCGCCACCCCATACAATTACTTTGGTAATTGCAGAGTTAACATAGATTTCCACACCACCCTTAATAATCCCACTACTGAGAATTTTCGCATACGTACCGCCATGTCGAAGCATGTCGTCATTTATCAAAGCATCAATAGTTGATTGTGGTATCTGAGCATACAAGGCTGGGTTATTTTGTTTAATATTATTAAGAATCTGTTCATTGCTAACATATATTGTTGTGCTTTGGTCTGGTAATACTGGGTTATTCGGGTCAATGCCATTTTCATTAATTGTTGATCCATATACTTGGGAAGAAACAGGTATCTGGTTGTCCTGTGCATAAGTGGTTTTAAGTGCATCCCCACTCTGGAACAGAACAGCTCCAAGTATGAGACTACTTAAGAAAAGAGAAGAGCTACGTACAATATTTGATGTTCTTGCATTCATAAAAATGACTCCTCAAATGACACATGCTTTTCACTTATATTCTGTAAGTGTTTACTTACGCTGTTATAATAACATAATATTATAAAAGAGGTACTCATTATGCTTCATTCACCCTAACAATTTTAGAAGGGTTACTAGCGCAAAAAATAATTCGGTTATTAGAAAACCTCTTCCTAAGTACACAAGCTTTAATTATTTGCTTGTCTACTCAAGAAGGGGTATATGACAACTCTCTTTTGAGAAATAATTTTCTACTATACCTTCCCCTCAGCATTGTCTCATGTATTAACTACAATCTATCACTAGAGATGTTTTGGCGGTTAGCCAAAATCAATCTGATCCAGCATATTTTCGGTGCTGATTTGATCCAGGCCTAAATAAGCTAAAGTCATGGCCTCACTGGGATGATTGAGCAGATGCATGACCAAGCCGATATTATAATTGGATTGCGTGTAGACCCGATAAGCACCAGTTTTGCGCATGGTGTGGGTGCCTAAATAGCTGATTCCCAGCAAGTCCCCGGTTTTGGCCATGATTTTGTAAAACTGTTTTTCAGTAATGTGGCGCTCGGGGTGCCGAGTTGATGGAAACAGCCAGGGAGATTTTAAGTTATGCCGACTTAACCAATCTCGATAGGTGATTAAATCTGCGGCAACGGGTTTTAAGTACAAAGTATTGGCTTTACCGGTTTTTTGATCATGGATAAACGCGTTCTGCCGCACAGTTCCGGTTTCGTCGTAGATATCTGCCCATTGCAGGCGCATAACGTCACTGACTCGGAGAAGCGTGGCTTTACCGACTTGAAAAATCGTGTAATTGCGGCGGCCGGCTTTAAAATTATGCAGCAGCGTGTCCTGGACTTCATGCAGGATGTTGGAATCTTTAATGGGTAAGACAAGTTCTGACATTTTCATGAACTCCTTTGTGGATAGTTTCATCATTAAGACACAATAATGGCCCGTCACTAGTTTAACTGGTGACGGGCCATTTGACTACCTATGATTGGTTAGGTGGCCGTCGATAATTATAGTAAGCTTGTTCAACTTTTGCGGCAATCGTTTCATCTGTCAGTGATAGTCCCAAAGTTTTCAGGTGCTGATTGATAAATTGGATGGCTTCAGCTTTGCGTTGCTGAGGTTCCAGTTCGGTCAGCTTGGCCAACTCAGGAATGATCACCCCAGCCAGTTCATCAGCCAGCTTTAAGGCCTGAAGCTTCTGAGTATTGTGGATTGTTTGTAATTTGGCTTGAATCAGTGGATGCAATAGTCGGTACCCCGTTAACAACAGGGTTGCCAGAAACGTTAACAAGCCCGTGGTGTCGGCTGATTGAAGCCAATGGGTCAGTTGATTGAGCATCCTTTCACCTCCTCGAGATTAGACTAAAGTTAGCTAACTTCGTTCCTCTAGTGTAACGATCGAATCAGGCAAAAGTGCGCCAAGCTAACGACCATTGTCCGCCAACTTGGTCACTGATTAACAATCAGGTTGCGGGGACAAGCATAAGCAAACAGCAGTAACGCTTTATTCTGATAACGATTGCAACTGCGTTCCGTTAAATAACCGTATTTTTTCAGATCAGTAATGGCAACACAGGTCTGTTTGATTGAAAGTTGTTTGATAAACCGATCCGTTAAGATTTCGGCATATAGTGGATCTGGTTCTGCTAAAGATCGCATTGCAGCCAAGGTTTTCAGCCGCAGTTGGCATTCAAAGTCTGCTTGACTGGCTGCTGAAGTCGCCGGATGCGTTTTGGTTGCCAGTGTTTGTGAGAAGCCCGCCGCCTGAGCTTGCCAGATGGGGTAAGCTTGTAAGAATTGCTTGGCTTGTTGAATCGTGGCTGGTTCATTAATGGGTGCCATTTTTCCTCCTTTCCGAATTTGATAAGTCCTGGGTTTTGGATGAACGTCATTTGATTAATTTCGGCTCTGGCTTTAATACAGTCTTCGGGAAAACTAAAATCAAGGATTAATTCGGATTTCATGAAATTAAATGCTATAATACAGATACTTAGAAGGAGGCTGGTGGCATGTTTGCCCAAAACTTACGCTACTTACGAAAACAGCACCATTTGAATCAAACTGAACTTGCTCATCAATTGGGACGCAAGAGTGTCGCCTCAGTCAGTGAATGGGAGTCCGGGAAGTACACCCCCAAATTGCCGATCGTGGAAAAGATTGCCAACTTATTTGAAGTAAATGCGTCTGACCTGCTGCAACGCGACCTCAGTCAATTAGATCACCAAACGGATATTATGCCGCTCTATGAGCAGTTAACTCCCGCTCATCAGCACCGCGTCTATGAATTAGCGCAACGATTAAAAGCGGAACAAGCCAATAACGTCGTGCAGTTACCGTCCAAAATCTTACAGATTGACGGCGTGGTTTCCGCCGGGACCGGCGAAGAATTAGTCGATGAACGTGACGAAATGGACTACCACGGCAAATTACCCCGATTTGATTATGCGGTCAAAATTAATGGGGATTCCATGGAACCCCAATTTCATGATCAACAGGTGGTCCTCGCCAAATCAGCTACCGATGCTGATAATGGGCAAATTGTGATTGCCTACGTCGATGGCCGCAGTTATGGATGTAAGCTAGTTCCTGAGACAACTTTTAAGAGAGGGTATAATAAGTCAATC
>NZ_AZED01000012.1 GCF_001434145.1 Lentilactobacillus otakiensis DSM 19908 = JCM 15040
AAAAAATTATTACAGAAAATTAATATTATCTAGTTTTCAAAGAACCAAGTCTGACACTTGCGTGTCAATGGAGAATAGCGGGATCGAACCGCTGACCCCCTGCTTGCAAAGCAGGTGCTCTCCCATCTGAGCTAATTCCCCATGTTACTGCGGTCATATATCAAATTATAAGGCCGTGGATGGGCCTAAATGGACTCGAACCATCGACCTCACGCTTATCAGGCGTGCGCTCTAACCAGCTGAGCTATAGGCCCAAAAAGCGTAACCACTTTTGAGAGTAGACCTCTCAAAACTAAACAAAACTTTCGACAATGTGTAGGATTCCG
>NZ_AZED01000013.1:0-106731 GCF_001434145.1 Lentilactobacillus otakiensis DSM 19908 = JCM 15040
TCGTTGTTGGAAGAGATGAATCATCTCTCGCGACAACTATTTAAATATACCACGCTGATCTTTTCATGTCAACAAACAATTTCAATCGATTTGATTGGCGTCACTCGTTAACAACAAAAACAGCATCTATAAATATATCTAAAATTCATCGATCAGTCAATACCTAATTGCAAATTAATCTCGATTTGATTATTTTAAGTATCACCAAAAATCATTTAGCCAAAACAAAAAGGCAAGACACTATCGTCTTGCCTGATCATTCTAAACTTTATTTTAACTCTGGTGCATCTGTCTTATATAGATTCATCGTTGACTTGCCATCGTTCTTTGCTTCGATACTCGTTGGTGCTTCCTTCTGTGCCTTCTTCAAATTATCCAAGGCTTTGGTGTACTGATAAGTGAAGTCTTTGCGATTGACCTTCTTAAATCCTTTTGGTGTATAGAATCTAAGCAGATCTCCCCAAATGACACGATCAGATAAGGATAATTCAGTTGTAACATGGTTTTGAATGCTTGCCAACTGACGTTTCTGTTTAGCATTCGGCTTGATTTCTTTTCCAGTCTTAGTCAAATAAACATCGCTACCAACCTTGGTGTATTCCGGTGTGACAAAATCGCCATCACGGAAGGCAACTCGTTGATCATGCTGTTTCGAAAGCAAGTCTGTACCAAATTGAATGGTGTTATTATTCTTGTCGCCCAACAAATGCAAAATCGTTGGTAAAACGTCAATTTCACCACCATAGGAATGATCGATTCCACCTTTGAGTCCAGGAGCGTGGATCATAAAGGGTACCTTCTGAAATTGAGCCAAATCATAATTGTTAACGGACTTTTTGTGTAAGAGTTGGGCAATTGCGGGTCGATGGTTGTTTGAGATCCCATAATGGTCACCATACACAACAATCATACTGTCCTTCATCAAACCGGTCTTCTTTAAGTAATTCATAAACTCGGCAAACGCCTGGTCAAGATAATGGGCTGTCTGAACATATGGATCAACTGTCTCATCCCCTGTCTTGGTAGCAGGGAAATCCGTATTCTGTTTATCCAACAGGTATGGATAATGGTTCGTCAAAGTAATCAGCTTTGCATAAAACGGCTGAGGCAATTGTTGAATATAATTGGCAGCATCGCGGAAGAAGATCTTATCTTTCAATCCATAGCCAACACTGTACGACGGTTTAGTCTTATAGTACTGAGAGCTGAAGAAATAATCATAGCCCCAAGACTTGTAGGTGCTGTCTCGGTTCCAAAAGCTTGGAACATCCCCGTGAAAGGCCGCAGTAGTATAGCCGCGTTGATCTAAAATGGCAGGTGCCGCCTGGTACGTATTCTGAGCACCATAGGTAACCATCGCAGATCCCTGTGGCAGACCATACAAGGAATTCTCCAACATCATTTCAGCATCGGAAGTTTTACCTTGTGCCACTTGATGATAGAAATTATCAAATCCAATGGTATTTTTGTTATGGAAAAATGCATTCAAGTGTGGTGTAACTTCTCGGCCATCAACTTTATAGTCAATTAAGAACTGCTGGAAACTTTCCAAATGAATAATAAAGACATTTTTACCCTTGGCCTTACCAAAATAAACCGGGTTGGCTTTTGCCCGACTGTGATTCAAATATTTCAAAATACTATCCATATCACTGGCTTTGGCTTTTGAACGAGTTGCAGATTCTTTCTGCGTTTGATAAGCGTTGAACGCCGCATATTCATTAAGCCCGAGATATTTAACAATGTAGTTGTTATCGAAAGTTCTGGTCAGCAAACCAGAGCGATCCGTACTTGCGAGGCCATATTCACCGCCCATTAGCAGAAAAGAAACGAAGGTAATGAGGAGCGCCCAACGCTTTTTAAACGGTTCTGCATCAATTCGAATCACATGAAACGCCAGCAAAATAACTAAAATGATGATATCTAGGAAAATAAAAAAGTCACTGAAATGAATGATTTCAGCCAAACTCTTCCCCAAATTGTTTTGAACATTGCCACTTCCCTTAATGATTCCCAAGGACAGGAAGTCAGAGAATTCACGATAATAGGCGATGTTGGCAAAAATCCAAACCGTCTCCAAGGTATCAATAATCATCATCAGCCAATACGACAAACGGCCACTAAAATAAAGGGCAATCCCCAAAGTTAACAGAGCTGCCGGGATCGGATTGACTGCGAGCAGAAACTCCTGCATGCCACCTTTAACACCCAAACTAAATTTGGTCTGATATGCAATATAAGTCTTAATACAAAATAAAAGGACCACCAGTAAAAAGAAGCCAATCCTCGTGTTTAAAAGATTTGAAAAACGATATTTCTTATCCGTTAACATTCCTGTTCCTCCAAATATTTCTTATAATCAGCTATTTTACCCGATTATCAGAATCATCAACTTTATCTGGTTTGACTAATAAAGCCCCGGCTCCAGCGGCCATTCCAAAGTAATACGTTAAAATTCGCCAAATAATCATTGCTAATACCAGCTTGCTGTTACTCGACATAAAGCTGTGGAAAAGTGACTCGAAACTGAATTCAGCACCACCGGAACCACCTGGTATCGGAAACAATGAAATGATCATGACGATCATAATATGCAAGCTTGTCACCATAATCACGTTAACGCCCGTGTAACCAAGCGACAACATGATAAAGTATGGAATTAAGTAATAAAAAAGCAGTTGGAAAAAGGTTAAAACAATGATTTTCAATAACAGTTTGGGTTGGCGGCCAATGCGAACACTTTCTTCGAACAAATTATCGATTTTTGAATACATCGTTTCCCGCATTGCGTAAAACTTTTCGTCTTTTATAAACCATTTTACAGGATGAAAAAGCAATGTGGCCAATTTTTTTGTGAACGACGGCCAATACATGATGAGTAAAAGGCCAACAATAACAAAAAAATGAATTAGAAAGCCAAAAATGACAAACAGTGCCAAAAAATGAAGCTTGCTGGCAACAAAATGAAAGCCAATTAGTAGACTAATGAAAAAGTTGACCACAATCATCCCTTGGTAAACAACGAATTTCATCAGTAAAGCAGAACTGGCGCGTCCACCATCGATTCCCGTCTGCAGCATCACAATCAGTTGACCTGGCTGGCCGCCAGATGAAAATGGTGTGATCCCGTTGAACAACTGCTCAACCAGTGGCACTCGCAAAGCATCCTTAAAAGTAAAGTTCTCAACTCGATTAGACACGAGTACCTTGGTAATCACACCCTCAATTAACAAATAGGCGCAAATACATAAAAAAGCCACCAGGATCCACCACGGGTTCAGCGTGAACAGGTCATGAATCAGCAGACTCAGTTTAACGTCCCTCATTGAGTATGCGATAATCGCAATCCCAATTATCACCATCGTAAAGAGGGTAATTTTATTATTTCGTGACATTATTAACCTTCCTTAGCCTGTTGATTATAAAAATCATACCAAACTTTAGCTAAATGATTTTCAGAATAACGCTCGCTGGCAATAGTGGTCTCCTTTTGAAGGGCTGCCAATTTGTCGGGGCTTAAAAGAAGCTCGTGAAGCTGATCGTTCATTTGATTTTCATCAGTTGCGGGCAGATAGTAGCCGCTGATGATGGATTTGTACAAGTCCAAATCTCGCAGCATGACTGGTGTATTTGTCGAAAATGCCTCGAGGACAGACATTGGAAACAATTCATTATACGACGGCAGTAAAAACAAGTCGGACATGTTGTAGTATTGCACCATTTTGGCCCGATCAATAATGCCTGGAAATGATAGGTTGCTGGGTGGATCCTTCACGATTTTCTCGAGGTCCGCATAACCCTCGGTGATTTTGCCAAATGAAAAGCCACCAGTCCAAATGAACTGAACACTTGGGTTTTGTTTGGCGAGTTTGACGAAATCCAAAACGCCCTTTCGCGTTTGAATCTGACCACTGCCTAGAACCGTAAAACGGTTTGGATCATAGCCGTGCTTAACTCGAAGGGATCGTTTAGTTTGATCATCAACGTCATAAAACTCATCTTTGCTGACAAAATTAGGAATGTACGTAATTCTCTCTTTGGGAATCCCATAACGTTCCAACTTAGGGATAAATGACGGGTTGACCACAACGATGTGGTCCATTCGTTTATAAAACGCAATCACGTACTTATAGAAAATGGTCTTGAATGGTTGGGGAATTTTGATGCTGCCTTCTAAGGTTTCCGGGATAAAATGCACATAGCCGATTTTACGACCACGTTTTTTCGAAAAAGTCGAAAAATAAAAACTGGGATTAATTGTATGATAGTGGCTAATATCCGCAGAGGCGTAGCTATTAATTTTGATATCAAAGTCATTTGGAAAGTGGTCTTTAAGCATTCGGACAAGCTCTACATAAGCACTGCCAACCCCCTGCCCTTTGACCTTATCTGCGGTTGAGAACATATTAATCTTTAACATACAAACTCCTTATGGAAAAATTCTAATCTATGTTAGTTGTTGCATCGTCTTGTAATTCTTGTGCAACGGCAACTGAATGGTAAAAATCAATGACGCGTTTACCAAATGTTTCAGCGGAAATAGCCGTCAACTTCGTCTTTAAAATCTGTTGGGCCTTTGGCGTCTTGGTATCAACCTCATGCTTCAAGTAATGAGTCACAATTCCAACAAATTCGTCATCTTGTTTAAATGTTTGACCAAGAGTTTCAGCATTTAGCAAGCCATTGGTATAGTCACTTGCAGCGACAACTACCGGCAATCCAGCTGCCATGGCTTCAATATAGGTCAGGCCTTGAGACTCGGATTTTGATGTTGATACAAAAACATCACATGCTCGGTAAAATGCGTTGACATGATCATTTTCAACTTCGCCAGTAAAGATAACGTGATCATCAAGCTGCAATGCATGGGTTTGACTCATCAAATCATCTTTGGCAGGGCCGTCACCAACAATCATTAACACGGCGTTAGGTACCCGCTGCAAAATCTTTGGCAAATAATCGATTACTTCAGAAATATTCTTCTCATATGCGAGTCGACTAATTGAAAGCATCAATGGCGTATCCTTTGAAATGTGATATTCCGCGCGAATATCGGTTTTGATTTCTTCAGCATACATATCCACATCAATTCCAGTTGGGATAATCCGGATTTCACTTTTAACACCATAATCGGTTAATTTGTCCAACACTCGATCACTAGGTGCAATCACGCCGGACAAGTGGTAACAAAACGCCAAGGTGCCTTCTTTGACATGAACAGGCTTGAGCAATTTACCATTGGCGACATAATGCAGATAATCTTCATACATCGTATGGTAAGTGTGGACAACTGGAATGTTCAAATTTTTGGCAACAAATTTGCCAATCATTCCCATAGAGAACTCGGTTTGTGTATGAACAATATCCAAGTTGAGTTCTTTAGCTATTTCATAGGCTTGGAACAACCCACGAACCGCGATTCGCCGGTCAGTAAACGAAATAAATGGAATACTCGAGAACCGGAAAATATTTTGCTCATATGTGTCCTTATCAACATGGGGATCAGTCGTTGTAAAAATATAGACCTGATTTCCCTGTCGCTCCAATTCATTCTTAAGTGTCTTAATCGAGGTTGCAACACCGCTTACCTGCGGAAAATATGTATCGGTAAAAATTCCAATATTCACGGCTGACACCCCTTTCTGATAAAAATCGGTATTGATACGTTGAATCACGTCGTTACCTTGCGTAAACACACGGATTCACAATCATTGTAATTATATTTGTTTAGTTCTGGTATTGCAAACCATCCAAACAAAAAGGACAAGCCGACAACAGACGGTTTGACGCCCTTGACAGCTTGTTCTTTAAGTTATTTATAAATCTATTGGATTTCATTAGTTGCCTGGCGAATGAACGCGGTGACTTCTTCACTTGTACTGGCCATGGTAACTGCCTTATTGGCAAGGGTGACCATTTCTCTGGAATCCAGGCGCTTAATCAGTGCCCGAGACTTCAAAATCGAGGACGCACTCATGGAGAATTCATTGAGGCCCATGCCAACCAGAACTGGAATAGCCGTCTGATCACCAGCCATCTCCCCACACATGTAGGCAGGGAGATTGTTATCGTGACAGGCATCGATAATGTTTTTAATTAATCGTAACACGGCTGGATTGTATGGTTGATATAAATATGAAACCATCCGATTACCGCGATCAGCTGCCATGACATACTGGATCAAATCATTGGTCCCGATACTCATGAAGTCAACTTCATTGGCAAATTGATCAGCCAACAAAGCAGTCGCTGGTACCTCAACCATAATTCCAATTCTAATAGGCTTTACTCGAACCTTGTCCCGAATCAATTTAATCCGTTCCTGGTTCAAAATGTTTTTGGCCTTTTTGAGCTCATTAATCGTTGTCACCATCGGGAACATGACGGATAGGTTTCCAAATGCTGAAGCCCGCAAAAGTGCCCGCAATTGTGTCCGGAAAATATCCAACTTATCCAGACTCATCCGGATTGCCCGATAGCCTAAGAAGGGGTTGGCTTCTTTAGGCACATCTAAGTAAGGCAAATCTTTGTCCCCACCAATATCGGCGGTTCGAATGATCACCGGTTTATCCCCCATCTTCTGGAGAACGGTCTTATAAGCATTAAATTGTTCGTCTTCGGTTGGTAAATGGTTGGAATCCATGTATAAAAACTCAGTTCGAAATAAGCCGATTCCCTCGGCACCATTTTCAACCGCACCATCAAGATCGTCTAAAGTTCCAATATTGGCGGCAATAATTGGATGCTTCCCATCGGAAGAACTCGTCTCCCGATACTTAAAATCAGCCAGTTGAGTTTTTCGTTGTCGATAATCAACTTGTTTTTGAGCATATTCATCTTTTTGCGCATCGGATGGATTCACAATGATATTGCCGGTCGATCCGTCAACAATCACCGTATCGCCATTTTTAATTTCAGCAAGGTTGCCTTTAAAACCAACCACTGCCGGAATCTCCAAAGAACGGGACATAATCGCTGAATGAGAAGTTCGGCCACCCATATCTGAGACAATCCCTTTTACATAAGTTGGCACAAATTGAGCGGTATCGCTTGGCGTTAAGTCATGGGCGATAATAATCACCTGATGATGAATCAGAGCTGGATCAACTAACGGCACACCCAAGAGGTGACTTAACACACGTTTAGTCACATCATGAATATCGCTTGAACGCTGCCTAATGTATTCGTTATCTGTCATCGAATTGAAGATTTTAATATAACCATCAGTCACTTTGTTCAAAGCGTATTCGGCATTTACCTTCTCCTTTTCAATCGTGGATTTAACCCGCTTGAGCAGTTCAGGATCGGATAAAATTGCCACATGAGCTTTAAAGACCTCAGCTTCACTGCTGCCGAGGTCTTCAAGTGTTCGTTGTTGAATTGTTAAAAGCTCATCTTTTGAGACATCAATTGCGGCATAAAGCCGCTTAATTTCATCAGAGGCATTAGTAATGCTCCGCTTCTTAAAGCTTAAATCAGGTTCAGTTAACCGAAATGCAGATGCAATGGCAATTCCATCACTTGCGGCAATCCCCTTAAACTCTTTCATGAAATTATTCAGTCAGTCCTTCTGCTTTCATTGTTTCAGTAATTGCATCAATTGCTTCTTTTTCGTCATCACCGTCTGCGGTAATGGTAACAGCGGCACTTTGGCCAACACCAAGTGACATAACACCCATGATTGACTTCAAGTTAACCGACTTTTCTTGGTATTCAAGTGTAATGTCTGAATTGAACTTGCTGGCAGTTTGTACCAATAAAGTTGCTGGACGTGCATGAATTCCTGTTTCTGCAATGATATTAAATTGACGTTTTTCCATTATTAATCAATCTCCTCTGATAAGATTATAAATTTTGAAGATGATGCTCAAAATTTAAATTTATTCTTTACTTAATTAAGAATAGCAATATATAAGGGAAAATACAAGTTTAAACTTAACCGCTTACAGGGTTTTTAAGACTTTTTTTCTTTGTTGTCACTTTCATACACATAAGTAATCACACCACCCTCGGTTGCGGAACCAATCACCCGTTTTCGATGGTCAAAGTTCATGTAAGCCGTCTGGAATTGCATGAACGATTCCGGCTTGACTTCAATCTTGTCAATCTCACCAGATTCCAATTTTGCTAACAATTGGCTGTAGTCTTGCTTTTCGTCTGCCAAAACACTTCATCTCCTTTCATCTCAATTGAAGTTCAATTACTTGATTACAAATAATCATGTTGTATAATTATTTCAAAGGTCAAAGTTGGTCAGTGATTATCAGATCCCCCTTGTCCTTTTATTTCTATATTAAAGGAGGAAAGCAATTAATGCTATGTCAAAATTGCCATAAGAACCCAGCAACAATTCACCTATACACTAACGTGAATGGGCAAAAGCAAACTATTAACCTTTGCCAAAATTGCTATCAACTCCTATCCAATAAACAACGTAATACAGGAGGTGCTCAAGATATGGCTCAAGATCCATTTGGTTTTGGTGGATTAGATGACATTTTCCGTGCCATGCAAGGCGGAAATGTTGACCCAACTAACGGTCAACAAGTGCCACCAACCCAACCGATGGGACCCAACAATGGTGGACCCAACCGACCGCGAACAGGCGGCCAGGGTGGAAATTCACTGCTTGGTCAATACGGTATCAACCTGACTCAGCTTGCTAAAGACGGTAAGGTTGACCCAGTTATTGGTCGTGATAATGAAATTCAACGTGTCATTGAAATCCTTAATCGCCGGACAAAGAATAACCCCGTTTTGATTGGGGAAGCCGGTGTTGGTAAAACTGCCGTGGTCGAAGGACTTGCGCAAGAAATTGTTTCCGGCAACGTTCCTTCAAAACTTCAAAATAAACAGATTATCCGTTTGGATGTCGTTTCGCTGGTTCAAGGAACCGGTATCCGTGGACAATTTGAACAAAGAATGCAGCAGTTAATTAAGGAAGTTCAAGACAACCCAGACATCATCCTGTTCATTGATGAAATTCATGAAATTGTTGGTGCTGGTAACGCTGAAGGCGGTATGGATGCCGGAAACGTTTTAAAGCCAGCTTTGGCTCGAGGCGAATTCCAGTTAATCGGTGCCACGACTTTAAAGGAATACCGTGATATTGAAAAGGATTCAGCATTGGCTCGTCGTTTACAACCAGTTACGGTTGATGAACCAAGTCCAGAAGAATCCATCAAGATTTTGAAGGGTATTCAAAAACGTTATGAAGATTACCACCACGTTAAGTACACTGATGATGCGATTGAAGCAGCTGTTAAGTTGTCCGACCGTTACATTCAGGATCGATTCTTGCCGGACAAGGCGATCGATTTACTTGATGAGGCTGGTTCACGTAAGAACCTGACCATCAATGCTGTTGATCCTCACACAGTTGATGAAAAGATTCAAAGTGCTGAAAAGCAAAAGCAGGCTGCTTTGAAGAGTGAAGACTACGAGAAGGCCGCCTACTACCGTGATCAAGTAACCAAACTTGAAAATGCCAAGAATAACGATAATGTCGATTCTGCAGACACACCAAAAGTGACTGCTCAAGACATGGAAAAAATTGTTGAAGAGAAGACTGAAATTCCAGTTGGTGAACTTCAAACCAAGGAACAACAACAGCTTCGTAATCTAGCCCCTAACCTTGAAAAACACGTTATCGGTCAAAATGAAGCTGTTGAAAAAGTTGCTCGGGCAATCCGTCGTAACCGGGTTGGTTTCAATGGAACCGGCCGTCCAATTGGTTCGTTCCTGTTTGTCGGCCCGACCGGTGTTGGTAAAACTGAAATGGCTAAGCAGCTCGCTTATGAACTGTTTGGCTCAAAGGATTCCATGATCCGGTTTGACATGTCTGAGTACATGGAGCCGCATTCAGTGGCTAAGCTGATCGGTTCACCTCCTGGCTATGTTGGGTACGAAGAAGCTGGTCAGTTAACTGAACAAGTTCGTCGTCACCCATACTCATTGATCTTACTCGATGAAGTTGAAAAGGCCCATCCTGATGTTCTTCATATGTTCCTGCAGATTCTTGACGATGGTCGTTTAACCGACAGTCAAGGACGAACAGTTTCATTTAAGGATACCATCATTATCATGACCAGTAACGCCGGCCAGGGTAATGCGGAAGCCAACGTTGGTTTTGGTGCTGCAGCCAGTGGAAAGACTCATTCAATTATTGATAAGTTGACCGACTACTTCAAGCCTGAACTGTTGAACCGTTTCGATGACATTGTCGAGTTCCACTCATTGTCAAAGGACAATTTGATGAAGATTGTTTCTTTGATGATTAACGATGTCAACGGCATGCTCAAACAACAGGGTTTGCAGATCAACGTGACTGACAAAGCGAAAGCCAAATTAGTCGACTTGGGCTACAATCCAGCTATGGGTGCCCGTCCACTTCGAAGAGTCATTCAAGAGCAAATCGAAGATAAAGTTGCCGACTACTATTTGGATCACGAAAATGCTGCAACCTTAACAGCTGACGTGGACACTAAAGGTAACATTGTCATCAAGAGTCAAGCCAAAGCTGAAGCAAAGACTTCAACCAAAGCAAAACCCGATACCAAGAATTCAGATAAATAAGCATTTACTAAAGGCTGGGACAAAAGTACAAACTTTTATCTCAGCTTTTTTTAGTGGTTTCATTATTACGTAGTCAACACGTGCTCAAATCGGCTGATCCCGGCCATTTAAGGGAATAAACCAATCATTCCAGAACCGGGAATAATTGGTTTATTCCCTTAAATTCTGGGATCAAAACGCCTTTTCCCACTCTCTTATTTTACATAAATAATTCTTAAATTTACTTGAGCCAATGGTGATTATGCTATAATTTTTATTAGAAGATTTATGAAGGAGTTTCAAAACGATGAAGTTCGTGGATTGGCTTAAACAAAAATTAAATACGTTTGTGTCGCCGCAATCTCACGGTCAGTTGAATCGTCGTGGTTGTCGACATGATTACCATCAACGTAAACGTTGGCAAGGTCGAAATTCTGAGCCAGTCGAAGATGTGGATGATGGCAAGGTTGATATCCAATCAGAATCGGTTGCATCCGATAGCGAATCCGACGATCTGCTTCAGCAGCAAAAACCGGCTCCAGTTGAAGTTGAACCAATTCCAAAAATTCAATCACGGGTCACCTTCTTCTATCTTGATGAAGACGACAACCCGATTAAAGAACCTGATATTTTAATTGGCAACAGTGGTGAACGTTTTTCAATTCAGCTGCCCAGCTTCGATCGGTACTATTTGAGTGCCATTGAAGATTTTTCAACTTATTTTGAGGATGACGATCAGGAAGTCACCTTGAGATACGCCTTAAAGGACGGCTTACCGGTTCTAGTCTACTTTCTAGACATTGACACCGGTAAAGTCCTCCATCACGTCAGAATCCTCTCTGACAAGCTTGGTAAGCCCTATGACGTCCACGCGGAGGATATCCCGGATTACCGGGTCATTAATAACACAGGGCAGACATACGGCTACTTTGACGATCGGACACATGGTATCATCTTTTACTATCGTCGAATTAATTGGCAGACGGTTCAGCCGGTTGAATATTATGTCCGCTTAAAATCAGATCACGACGTATTTGATGAACCAAGTGGCAAGGTGCTGAAAACCGGCTTGCCAGCTAATGTCATTGCTAAAATTTTTGCGCGCATTGATACGACCGACAATCAAAGTTGGTTAAATATTGGCGGCTTTGAATGGATTCAAAATGATCATCTTGAGCCCAGCGACCCGCCAACCAACCACTTGATTCCGCCGATCACTAAAACTTCCAGAAATCCAGTGATGCTGTTTGGAACGATTAACTTCGTTGCCGGACAGCAAATCGACGTCTTTGATGAACCATATGGAACCACGATTGGTGCGTTGGAAGACGGCAGTCGGGTTTCAATTAAAGCGCGGATTGTGGATGATCAGGGATTGATTTGGTACGAATTGGCAGATCAATCAATTATCTTTAGTGAATATGTTCGAATAGATGAATAATGTAAAAAGCGGTTGAAATCAGAGCTTTTCTCTGACTTCAATCGCTTTTTTGTATTTTTGACTATCTTTCTGTAAATCAAGCTCAAACTTAGCCTACAGATTTTTATCCATATTAAATGTCAACTTCGACAAAGTCAATCCCTTTTCAATCAATTGATGATTGAAGTGCTCCGTTGCAATCCGCATCATTTTAACAACTTCATGATTTTGTTCGGTCAAGTAACTGGTAAGTTCTTCACCTTTGAGTACTTTACCCTCGTCAAACGTGTTTTGCACGTGACGGCGTAACTTTTCTTTAACGTCGGTCAAGAAGTCGACATCATCTTGAATAAATTCAGAATAATGGGATTCCACTAACATTGATAGCTTGCGATACATCCAGTAAGCACTCACATCATCACAATGAACTGGTGTGTTGGCGTAAGTGGCGTCCGTATCCGTCGCATTAGCAAAGAATGGGACATATGGTGAAAATGCTGGCACACCAAAGCATAACCACATAATCGCATTACTGTTATTGGCAATGTCATTGCGAATCTGTAGAACATGCGAGTTCTGGGTCCGGTTCATTGAAATCGGCCGGAATAGTGTTTTTGTGTCTTCATGGCCCCTACTAAATGGGTCATATGGCGTCTCATTGTAGTGTGAACTCAAAATGTACTCAACATCTTCAACGCTGATTTTATGATCGGTGTGACAAATAAATGGCAGGTTGGAAGAAGTTGGTGACTGTTCAATTTCTGGGTTGAGATATTTTTGACCAAACCAAACCCGAGGTGTGTTGTAATGACGATCCTTCTCGTTGTCAGTGCCAAAAATGTGACGGAAGTTAAAGCCTTCCTGATCAGTATTCAAGTGAAATTTTTCGACAAATTCTTGAATACCTTCTGAATACATAAAGTTATCGGGATCATTAAAGTCAACTTGTTGGATGGCAACTTGGTTGGCAGCAATTGCATAGGCATCATCCGGAATCCGTTGGGCAACCCAGTGATGACCAGTGACAATTTCCATGTACCAAACTTCATTGTTGTCACTGAACAAGACACCATTGCCTTCAGGCGAACCATACTGTTTGATCAACTTGCCAAGATATTGAACACCATCTCGTGCAGAGTCAATGTATGGCAATACCATGGATTGCAAAGAGTCTTCTGCTAAGCCGTCTTTTACCAATGGATCAAATGCCAATGCCCGTTCATTGCCATAGACACTTTCTGTGGCACTCATGGCAACATTCTTTTCGTTAAAGCCACTTTCGGCGTAGACACCCTCTTTGTCGACTTCCACATTTGGCGTCAACGAATAACGATAGGCTTTTTTAGGGAATGGTGCTTTAAACCCGTTTTGGTTTGAAGCCCACTCACCAGTTTGGTGATCGTTAGCCGGCTCAACATAGAATCGTTGCGGCGTTAATGGCAAGAATGTGTCGTCATTTCTGGCGATCATCGTTGAGCCGTCGATTGAAGCCTTTTTACCTACAAGAACTGTTGTACATGCTGACAAATGTTTGGAAACCATCATATCTCTTCTTTCAAAGTTAAATTATAGTTTGGCGGTTAATGTAACATCGGGATACTTGTCCTTGAACCAACGCAAGGCAAATTCATTTTCAAATAAGAATAATGGATTGCCGGCGCGATCCTTGACCAACAGATTTCGTGATGAGGACATCTTTTCGTCCAATTGATCAGGATCAATCCAACGGGCAATTTTATGGCCCATTGGTTCCATGTTCACTTCAGAATTATATTCATTCTGCATTCTGAATTGGAAAACTTCAAATTGCAGCTGACCAACCGCACCCAAAATGTAGTCGTTGGTGGTGTATGACTGGTACAGCTGAACGGCTCCTTCTTGAACCAGTTGGTCAATCCCCTTATGAAATGACTTTTGCTTCATCACATTCTTGGCAGAAACTCGAACAAATAATTCAGGCGTAAATTGTGGCAGCTTTTCAAATTCGACTTTCTTCTTACCGGTGTAAATGGTATCACCAATCTGAAAATTACCAGTGTCATATAAACCAATAATATCCCCGGCAACCGCAGTTTGAACGTTTTCCCGGGTATTGGCCATGAATTCGGTCACGTTTGAAAGTCGTAACTTCTTCTGGGTCCGATACAGGTTCACATCCATCCCCTTCTCAAACTCACCAGAACAAACTCGCACAAAAGCGATTCGGTCACGGTGATTGGGGTTCATATTTGCCTGAATCTTGAAAACAAAGCCAGAGAAGGTATCGTCATCAGGCTTGATCACGGTCCCTTCTTCAGTCTTATGGGCGCTTGGTGCTGGTGCATATTTTAAATAAGCATCAAAGAAGGTCTTCACACCAAAGTTAACCAGTGCTGAACCAAAGAATACAGGTGTCATATCACCAGTGGCAATTTTGCCTTCATCAAATTGATTGCCGGCCATATCCAAAAGTTCGATGGCATCCTTAGCATCTTCAAACTGGTCGTCTTCAGCCAATTTGTCGTTGTTAATTGGGTCATTATTGTCATCCAAATCAACAATTTCAGACGGCTTGTTATTTTTATCATGATTATAAAGTTCAACGTTATGATTGTAACGATCGAAGATACCTGTCAAAGTCTTACCCATGCCAATCGGCCAATTCATTGGGTAAGCTTCAATTCCCAAGACATTTTCTAACTCGTCGATCAGGTCCATTGGTTCACGGCCATCCCGGTCAAGTTTGTTCATAAATGTAAAAATCGGGATTCCCCGCATCTTACAAATTTGGAATAGTTTCTTAGTCTGTGGTTCAATTCCTTTGGCAGAATCGATGACCATGACAGCAGAATCCACGGCCATCAAAGTCCGATAGGTATCTTCGGAGAAATCCTCATGTCCTGGAGTATCCAAGATATTAATCCGTTTGCCAGCGTAATCAAACTGCATGACTGAACTGGTAACGGAAATGCCACGTTTTTGTTCAATTTCCATCCAGTCGGATTTGGCAAAGTTACCGGTCTTTCTGGCCTTAACTGTTCCGGCTGAACGAACAACGCCCCCAAATAAAAGCAACTGCTCAGTGATGGTCGTTTTACCAGCATCAGGGTGAGAGATAATCGCAAATGTGCGGCGGGTGCTGTCTTCCTTTTCTAGTTGTTGGGTATTCATATTTACTTCCTTTCAGGCGAGTCAATAACTAATTAATTTTAACACGTTTTCGGCAACTCTCCTAGAAGCCTCCCTTAGTTTGATAAAAAAGAGATTGTGACAAAGTAAATTTCTTTGCCCAATCTCTCATTTTGAATCAGCCATTTACAGACTTAAATGCCTCTTTCATACTATTTGCAACTTTACATGCCACTCTCAATTTGGTGCATGACATAGTTAACAACTTTCAATGAACTCAAACCATCATTAATTGCACAGAAACGATTGTAGAAGTTCATGAATTTTTCGTTGGCTGACATGTCGGGATGGGCCAGCGCGTGGTTAATTTCTTCGAGTAACTGCTTGGAATTTTCGGCAATTTTACCAGGCAAATCCTTTTCGTAATTGAGGTAGAAGCCCCGCAATTCTTCCTTGTACAAATGATAATCGTAAGGATAGAACAAAATTGGTCGCTTCAAGTAAGCATAGTCAAAGAATACCGATGAGTAATCGGTAATCAACAGATCTGATACCAAGTACAAATCACTAATGTTTGGATAATTCGAGTAATCGTAGACGAAGTCAGAATAATCAGAAATATCCAATGCATTGGAAATCAAGTAGTGCATCCGCAAAATCAACACGGTGTCGTCCCCAAACGATTTTCTGAAATCATCAAGATCAAATGGTAATTCGAAAGTATACTTTCCCTTCTCGGCAAATTGGTTATCACGGTATGTTGGTGCATACATGACAACCTTCTTGTCCAACGGAATTCCCAATTGTTCCTTAATGGCGTCAATATCTTCAGGTTTGGTATTAATTAATTCATCGTTTCGAGGATACCCAATCTTCAAGATCTGGTTATTAAACCCAAATGCAGAACGAAAGATCTGGGTCGAATAATCGTTAGGTGAAACCAAGGCATCCCAACGGTTAGCTTCTCGAACAAAGTTCTTATGGTACTTCGCCGTTGTGGTTCCAGGCATTGAAACGTTTTCGATGTCCAAACCAAGTTTCTTCAAAGGGGTCCCATGCCAAGTCTGAATATATGTGACATAGTTGGGTTTCTTAACCCAAGTTGGGAAACGGGCATTACTGATCCAGAATTGAGACTTTTCCAAAACTCGGACCCATTTGTTTGTTCGGCGAATGACATATGGAATTTGATTTTCTTTACAAAACTTCTTCTGAACCCGGTCAATTGACCAAATCATATTGATTCCAGGATACAAAGTCTTGAAAACTTTATAAATGGCGTAAGGGCTATCACTGACTTGACGGCCGCCAAAACTTTCAAAGATAATCGTGGTATTTTCGTAAGGTGAATGACCAGACTTGAACAAGAAGCGCATCCGAACCAAATTCAACTTATCTTGAATCATCCGAATAACGTCAACCATAGTTGAGGCTTTGCCACCAGCTGCTCCAACCTTTTCAAACAATGAAGCACCAGGAAATTCCTTCACTAAAATCCCGTTATCAAAACGCTTTTCCAACGTGATTTCACGGTTACCCGCTAACCGAATATCGGTTGATTGGCCAGCAAGTGACTTGGAAATAATCAGTCGCTGTTTGATCTGTTTGCCGTTCAATTCATATTCAATGAACAGCTCACCAACCGAGTTCTGTGGAATATCGGTCAAAGGAATCGAAACGGTGAACATCCCCTCGAACAACTTCTTGGTAACCGGATATTCCAATGTCCCGTCAGTTGAGTGATTCTTCAAAATAATCTGTTGGTTCTTAATTAACGTACCGTTGATCTTGTTATAGCCGGTAATTTCCAGGTCAGTGTCAGTCAAGTTGACAGAGTTAATCATGAACTCGTCGTTGGACTGGTGCGTCCGAATATTAAATAACGCCATTCCCTGGGCATCACTGTTAAATTGATAATAACTGGTCAATTCCAATTGATGCCGATCACTTAAGTATTCACTTTCAACCTGAATGACATTTTTATTGGTCAAACTGTTGCTAATCAGAAAAATCTGCCATTCAAACTCAGTTTGGTCTTCTGATTGGAAATGAAAATCCTGGGCATCAATGTTCACCCGGATAATGTTATGAGATAACACCTTGGTGATTGGCTTCATGATTGAAGCTAAACTATTTTTTTCGACAAACAAAACATAAGCCGCATCTAATGACACCGCCATGTCCAGAAGCTCAAATTCAAGAATTTGTTTGCCCTTTTTTTGATGTACGCCTGATAATATCGCTCGCAATGTAATTTCCCCTTAATAATTAAAGATTCGTTTGCCTGGCAAATACTTGGATGCATCGACAATGTTGTCAATGTCAATATAGGTCCGGGCATCTTCAATGTTCATATTTAACAGTACCTGGTGATAGAAGGCGTTAATATCATCATATCGGTGATAGTCACTGTAAGACAATGCTTTGGTAAAAACGGATTTACCTTGGCCTTCGTAGGTTTTGAGTGATTCATCAGCTGACTTGGTATTATCATCTTGGATTTCTGTTAAGTCCTCTGGCGCTGAAATTGTCGCACTCGGTGTGACGTTATAACTGACTTTTTGATTCTTAATATAGTTGGTGAATCTGTAAACCAATTCTCCTTTGGCGTTTAGCAAAAGGCTTTCGTCCAACACATCGTTTTGATATTTTTCAATACCAAACAGCTGATCTTCGCTGTTGTAATTATTCGTTTGAATAATTCGACTGTTCTGATCAAAATACAGAGTATGTAAACGCGTAGAATCAGAGTCAAATAATGTTTCAGCAACAATGTCACCATCGTGGTTAATATATCTGGCAACGGTCAATTTGCCTTCGTGTGAATCAATTTTCTTTAATTGTGTCAGGTCAGGATCCAAGAAATCCGTCTTTTTAAGTTCCACTCCGTCATGATCAGCGTAAATGTCAGCCAAAGAAATCAAGCGGACATCCGGCGTCCCAGCTGGCAAGTCGATCTTAGAAAATTCGCGTTTTGCTTGCCAGATCTCATCAAAATCGGTCATTGCAAACAACACAACCACCTGGTATTTATTGCTAATCAATGACAATAGCTGCCGTCTAAAGGTTGCTTTGCGGATCCCTTGAATTGTCGTTGCCAAAAAAATTGCTCGTCCCATAATATTCCTCCTGAATAAAATAAGGCTGAGACAAAACATGTAGTCTTGTCCCAGCCTCGTTTGAATCTTCTGTGCTACACGTGTGTGCATATTGGTGGTGAGTGGAATGTGGACGCCATATGTACTTTATCCATCGGCGACCTAGTCGAAACGTGATCGGGCAGCCCTGACCCCGACTGCATAAGTCAAAGCTAGCAACAATGAACAAAAAACGTTCATTATTGCTACCTTCGCCTTATGCTCCGGGGTCAACCCGAGCCTACTCACACTCTAAGCTTTCCAATCTGCTTCATCCGTCAAGCCCAAATCTTCCTTGATCTTGGTGGTTGAGATACCTTCCGTTCTTGGGAGGTAGACGACTTCACAATAATCCTTCAAGAAGTCAAACTTGCCCTTCCAATCGTCACCCATGACGAAGACATCAATGTCTCTATCCTGGACGTCGTGAATTTTTTGATCCCAGTTGGTTTCAGGAATCACTTCATCAACGTATTTAATTGCTTCAAGAATATATTTACGATCTTCGTATGACGTGTATGCTTTCTTACCCTTTTCAGCGTTAAACTCATCGGATGACAAACACACTGTCAGGTGGTCGCCAAGTGCCTTGGCCCGCTTCAACAAACGAACGTGGCCCTTGTGCAGCAAATCAAACGTTCCATACGTAATTACTTTTTTCATAGAATCTCCTACTTAATCATTACTCTGAATGTGAACTAAAATAAACACATCTTAAATAGTAGCATAATCACGGTCAACGTCAATATTTATTAAAGATTATTAACGTTTTTGTGTTATTCCAGTTGATAAATATTATACATGTGTACCACAACAACCTTGACCACCGCGTACAGTGGGATAGCGAGAATCATTCCCATTAGACCGGCAATGTTACCAGCTGCCAGTAAGATAATGATGATGGTCAGCGGATGAATTTCCAACGATTTTCCGATCACATTTGGATAAACCAAATTACCATCAATTTGTTGGACAATCAAAACCACGATAATATTATAAACCACCAGCCAGACGCCGCCGCTGGAAAAAGAAACAATCAATGCCGGTGCAATCCCGATGTAAGGTCCAAGATAAGGAATAATATTGCAGACACCGGCGATAACCCCCAGCAGCAAGGCATATGGCGTACCAATGATAACGTAGCCGATCGCGGTAAAAGTCCCAACAAACAAGCACTCGATCATTTGTCCGGAAATGTACTTAGAAATTGTGTGGCTCATTTTGCCAAGCAATTCCATGGTTTGCTCACGATGACGTTCCGGCAAGAAATTCTTGATAGTTGGTGCGAGGCGATAACCATCTTTAAGCATATAAAACAGAACCACTGGAACCGTTACGGCAATAATCACAGCGTTGGCGGCAGCAGAAATAAAACCGCCTAATCCATTGGTGACACTATTAAAAATCGTTTCAGCATACTTGTTGACGTTTGCCGATAATTTATCCGTCAATGAAGTAAAATCAATTTGCTTCAGTAATTGCTGGGAGTTCATATCTTTAAACAATTTGTCAATCATCTTTTGGCCCTGACTGGCAGCATCAGGAATTTGATTAGCCAACGTGACCAACTGATTCAAAATTTTGGGGATGAAAACCGTTGCTGCTAATGCCACCAAACCAAGTAAGAGCAAGAATACCAGCGTTGTTGCCCAAGTTCGGCCAATTCGATGCTTGCCGAATTTAACTTTGGTGATTAAATTGACGATCGGGTTGAGCATATAAAACAAAATACCAGCCAACAAGATCGGAATAAAGACCGTTGAAAAGAAGATGGCAATTGGTGAAAACACAAAGCTGATCTTTGTGCAGATCCAAATAATTGCCACCACAATCAAGATCTCTAATGACCAAAACATGAGTGGTGATTTTTTTAATCGTTCGAGCATTTGTCGGCTCCTTTTTTTAATCAATATCATTTTTTCCTATAAAGGTAATTGTAGCATAAATAAAAAACCGGAGTGCGACAAAAAGGTGGCTATGACAAAACGCGTGTTTTGTCGCAGCCACCCCTTAAAGAATCATTTATTGATTTTGACGAGACAATTCCAGATAGCGTTCATACCAAATGGCGATGAATTCTTTGGAAAAAGGCCCTTTCTCGTTTTCAATCCAATCAACGAGAATCCGGACGTTACGTTTTAGAATATGATCAATCTCAGGGCCATAATTCCAACGTTTGCTAAAAGTCAGGTACTCATCGGCATCTAACAACTTTCGTTTACCGTCCGGAAATACTTTGACGTCCAAATCATAGTCAATGTATTTTAAAGCTTCTTTATCCAAAACGTAAGGTGACGCTAAGTTACAGTAATACGCAATCCCGTCGTCTCTGATCATCGCCACGACATTAAACCAATAATGCTTGTGGAAATAAACCAGGGCCGGCTCGCGTGTTACCCAATGCCGACCGTCATCTTCTGTCACCAAGGTATGATTATTACAACCAATCAACGAATTTTCACTCGTTTTCAGTACCATCGTATCTCGCCAAACCCGATGCAAACTACCATCATGCTTGTAGCTTTGAATCGCAATAAACTGACCTTCTCCAGGTAATTTTTGAAGTCGTGGCATGTATGGTACCCACTTTCTGACTAACCTAACAGCATCGATTGTTACCAATCCATTTTTCATTATATCAGAGTGGGGATTATTTTCGAAATTATTTTATTCAGTCAGCTTGGCCATCGCAATCGTGATATCATCCATCAAAAATCCTTTGCGATAAAGCGCCTGCTTCACTTTTTGATTGCGTTCATATGGCTGCAGTCGCCGATATTGCCGCCAATACTTCTCAGCGACTTGATCAATGACTTCGTGATCCTGTTGGTCCATTTCTGAAGTGTCAGTTTGATTCATGATCTCTTCGATGTCCCCATACGGAAAGCCGCGGCGCATCAGCAGTTCTTTGGTTTTGGTCACTGCCATTTTGGCAGAATCACGCTTGTAACGTTTCAACTGCTTTTCGGCAACGGCCACCCCAATTTCAATGGCTTCCTGCTCGGGATAATAGTGGTCAAGGGCCGTTTCCACGTCATTTGCCGGAACATGCTTATCCTTCAAGTGTCGACGAATCCAGTCGGGCCCGTTCTTGCGCTCTCGAACCACCGTCCGCACATAGCTGTCGGCATATCGCTGATCATCAATTAGGGTCTGATCCGCTAAAATGTCGATGACTTTATCAATGGCATCCCCATCTTCAGTGATATCAGCGAGCTTTTCTCGAACTTCATATTCAGTCCGCAGATTATGGGCCAAATAATTCAGCGCGCGACTGTGGATTTTTGAAATGTTATCCGCATTTTTCAGGGTTTCGATTAGTTGATCGTCAACTTCCATCCCTTTAAAGATACGATATTTGATGAAAACTTCTTCACTGATTGGAAATGCATACTGCCCATCCACGTATACATTAAATCGCCCTTTACGTTTCTGAGCTTCAATTTTGGTAATC
This sequence comes from Lentilactobacillus otakiensis DSM 19908 = JCM 15040, assembly GCF_001434145.1. Taxonomy (GTDB): domain Bacteria; phylum Bacillota; class Bacilli; order Lactobacillales; family Lactobacillaceae; genus Lentilactobacillus; species Lentilactobacillus otakiensis. Next base: position 21,674 of record NZ_AZED01000013.1, read on the forward strand.
GTTTTTGCCATGGAAATCCTTTCCTTCTCGCGTTGTCGAAATTCACTTTGTCTTTTCGATTTGGTATACTAAAATCAATTTAAGATAGAGGATGAAAAAATATGATAACTGCTCACGTAGTTTACGCAACAATTACTGGAAATAATGAGGATATCGCCGACATCGTCACCGAAGCACTCGAAGATGCCGACGTTCAGGTCGAGGAAACCGAAATCTCGCAAACCGACCCGTCAGTCTTTGAGGACGTTGATATTTGTGTCGTTTGTCCATACACCTATGATGAGGGTGCACTTCCCGAAGAAGGCATGGACTTCTACGACGATCTCAGCGAACTGGATCTCAAAGGTAAAATCTTCGGTGTTGCCGGTTCCGGTGATGTCTTTTATGAAGAATTCTACAATACCTCAGTTGACAAATTTGAGGAAGCCTTCGAGAAAACCGGTGCCACTAAAGGTTCTGAAAGCATCAAAATTAACTTGGAGCCGGATGAAAAGGATATTGAAAAATTGGATCAATTTACTGCAGAATTAGTAGCTAAAGCCAGTAAATAATCAATTAGAGTTAAAAAGGGCGCGGGACAAAAGTATAAACTTTTGTTTCAGCCCTTTTTTGAATATCTTGATTTATGTTTGCGCATTCTGCGGGCTTGCTTCCAAACAGATTCAATCGCATCTTCCTGCTCTTGAATCTTACCTTGGCGAATTTCTTGAATGGTCGCATTCACCACACCGCCAAACAGCATAATCACCCCAGAAAAGTCCAACCAGAACATTAAAACAATAAACGTTCCGATTGTTTTATAAGCATCAATTCGTTGGGCAAAAAATTTGAGGTAAACCGTGAACCCTTGGGCTAACAACATTAATCCCAGAGTGGCAATCAACGCTCCAACCCACACATAACGGAACTTGACTTTCGCTGTCGGCACAAAATAAAACAGCAGGCTTAAGAGCAGCCAGGCAACGGCAATGGTTCCGGGCCATTTCACAGTGCCAATCAGATTTAATATCCAATGAGGGACATTTAGGATTGGCGTTAACCATTCGAAAAACATTTGACTAAATGCAAAGACCATCATGAGGACGACCACGGCCAGAATTAACATCAGCATCCAAACAAATGAAATTAATCGGTTGGAAATAGCCGTTTGATTTTCAGCCACGCCATAGGTTTTGTTAATACTGCGTTGGAACGCGGCAATCGCTCGGCTAGCAGACCAGATTGTCACAATCAAACCTACTGACAACTGGCTGGCACCCCCGCTTTGAAGGGTCGAGTTAATAATCGGTTGTAGCATTGAATAAATTCGGTCAGGAAACAGCGGCCGGATGTAAACTTCCACTTCGCTCAAATGAATATGGAACAGATTTAAAACACTGCCAATAATAAAGAAAATTGGAAAAATCGACAACAGTGTATAAAACGCTAGAACTGCGGCGGAATCAGACACGTTCCCGGATGAATAACGTTTAATGATTATTTCGATAAAATTTTTAATTGATCCATACAATCGTTTCATCATTCATCGACTTCCCGAAATTATTTGCTGAAATGTTCTTTAATGGCATTCAAAATTCGCTCCGAGGCATGCCCATCCCCATAAGGATTCTTGGCTTCCGCCATTTTTTCGTATTCTTTTGGATTGTCGAGCAATCGTTCCATCTCGCGCTTGACAACTTTGGGATCGGTTCCCACTAACCGTAAGGTGCCAGCCTTAATCCCTTCAGGTCGTTCTGTGGTATCACGAAGGACCAGCACCGGCTTTTTTAATGACGGGGCTTCTTCTTGGACGCCACCAGAGTCGGTCATGATGAAGAAGCTTCGAGCAGACATGTTGTGAAAATCCAACACATCTAAAGGCTCGATTAAGTGAACAGCCTTAACGCCATCAAAGACTTCATGAGCCACTTTTTGAACTGCTGGGCTCAAATGAACCGGGTAAACAACTTCGACATCCGGATGATTGGCCAGCACTTCTTTGATTGCCTTAAACGTCCGTCGCATTGGTTCGCCTTGATTTTCTCGGCGATGCATCGTTAAGAGAATCATTTTGGAATTTTCGTTCAATTCATCAAAAACTGAATGCTGGTAATTGTCAGTAACTGTTTGTTTGAGTGCATCAATGGCGGTATTTCCTGTGACAAAAATATTTTTGTCCGGATGATTTTCTTTAAGTAGATTATCGCGACTTAATGAAGTTGGGGCAAAGTATAAGTCTGCCAAGACATCAGTCAGTTGCCGGTTCATCTCTTCCGGGTATGGTGAAAGCTTATTCCACGTGCGCAGACCAGCCTCCACGTGGCCAATTTTAATTTGGTGATAAAAGGCACTGATGCTAGCTGAAAAGGTCGTTGTCGTGTCACCGTGGACTAAAATAATATCAGGTTGGGCTTTTTCGATAATGGGGTCCAGTTCAGTGATGACACGAGTAGTAATGTCACTGAGCGTTTGCCCCTGTTTCATAATGTTTAAATCATAGTCCGGGGTGATGTGAAAGACATCCAGGACTTGGTCGAGCATTTCCCGGTGTTGTGCGGAGACCACGGTGATCGGTTGAAATTCATCTAAATGTTGCTGCATCATTAAGATAATCGGTGCCATCTTAATGGCTTCTGGACGCGTGCCGAAGATGGTCATGACTTTTATTGGTTTCATCAGTTCATTCTCCTTTATATGTGATCAATTATATCAAAAATGATGAGAAACTTAACAGCTACTTAATTTTGTAAAAAATATGATATGGTATAATCTGTTAGATGTTCATTTTTACATAGGCTAGCTGGAGCGAATACTTCAGCTACTCACTTGGTCTGGTAACCCAAACGGATTCCAGCTTACCAATAAAGATTCACAAAAGCAAAGTCATAAACAAACGTACTGGAGGAAATATTTTGAAAACGATCAGTCTAATTGTTCCTTGTTATAATGAGGAGCCAACGGTTGAACTTTTCTACGACACAACAGAAAAAGTATTCGATAAATTAAACGCATCCCATGAAGAACATTACCAGCCAGACTACCTGTTCATCAATGATGGCTCGGCTGATAAGACCCTGGATGTCATGCGCAAACTTAATTCGGAACATCCTGATGAAGTCCATTACATTTCATTCTCAAGAAACTTTGGAAAAGAATCCGCCTTCGCTGCTGGGCTTTCAAATGCCCATGGTGATTACGTTGCCGTCATGGATGTTGACCTCCAAGACCCACCGGAGTTGTTGCTCCAGATGGTTGATATTCTTGAAGATCCCAAGCAGGATTATGATGTGGTTGGTTGCGTTCAGACCAGCCGCAAGCAAAATCCAATTCGAGCATTTCTGTCAGCAAGCTTCTATAAAATTATCAACAAGATGTCCAAAGTCCAGATGAAACAAAATGTCCGTGACTACCGCTTAATGAGTCGCAAATACGTTGATGCAATTTTGAAATTGCCTGAATATAACCGGTTCAGTAAGGGCCTGTTTTCTTGGGTTGGTTTTAATACCAAATACCTGGAATATGAAGGTCGTCCCAGAGCTGCCGGCGAAACTTCATGGTCAATCTTTCAATTATTTGAATATTCCATGGAAGCGATCGTTGATTTTTCAGACGTCCCATTGAAGTTAGCAACCTTCGTTGGTATTGTCACCTTCTTTTTGTCTGTGATTGGCCTATTTTTCGTTGTCATTCGGGCCATGTTCTTCGGCGGATCAGTCAATGGTTGGGCATCAATGGTTTCAATCATTTTGTTATTAAGTGGTGTTCAACTATTCAGTTTAGGAATTTTAGGAACCTACATTGGTAAAATTTATTTGGAAACCAAGCATCGTCCTAAATTTGTGATTGCGGAGAAACGTTAATATGATTGGTCAAATCAAGCAGCTGTATTATAAATACGAAGAAGTGATCTCCTATCTTTTTTGGGGAATCATGACAACTGCAGTCAACGTTTTAATCTTTTCCGGACTGCATATCTTCACAAATATGAACTATATGATCAACAACTTCATTGCGTGGGTGATCAGTGTTCTCTTCGCGTACATTACGAATAAAGCGTACGTTTTTCACTCCCCATCCAAGTCGTTTTTAAGTGACTTAAAAGAAATGACCTCATTTTTTGGCGGTCGGGTTGCGACATTAGTTGTTGAGTGGATCTTGCTTTGGATCGGAATTACATTGATGCATCAAAATCAAATCTTAGTTAAGATACTTGAAAACATTGTTGTGATTATTTTGAATTATTTCTGGTCAAAATGGGCCGTCTTCAAAAACAGTACGAACAAAAACCAACCTAAGTAAGGACGGTGAATAAATTGCCACATATCAATCGACAAACTTTAAGACAAAAACGTCAAGAATTTCCCAAGGGTTACTACACCAAGAGCGACGGCTTTAAATTACTTGCCATGGCAGTTGTCATGATTGCGATTCTTGCCGTAATTGCAAAAACCTTAATGTAGTTATCGATACTAAAAAAACTAGCCCAAACTGAGTGATCCCTCGGTTTGGGCTAGTTTTTTTCATGTTCATCAATATTAATTTACTGAAACGCGTCTACGCAAGTTGTCGTTCCAACTGGGTTTGACCGACCGTCATTAACCAGCAGAAGAACCAATAAATCACAGCAATCGTAATATAAATCGTCATGTAATCTTGATTAGCACCAGCGACGATTTGGGCATCCATAAACATTTCACTCACAGTAATCATCGCAGCAAGCGACGTTCCTTTGAACAAGTCCAGTAAAATATTTCCAAGTGCCGGAATTGCAATTCGAAATGCCTGTGGAAAGACAATTTTGGAAATGACCTTTCGATATGGCAAGCCTAACGAGTAGGCTGCTTCCCACTGACCATGATCAACCGCACTGAACGAAGAACGGTACACTTCCGAAACAAAGGCACTACAGTTAATCGTAAATGCTATGACGGCAGCGGGTAATGCGTCCGCCCGAAAGCCGAAGTAAATGATGAACAACAGCACCAGCATCGGAACACCCCGCATAAACGAAATGAAAGCCCGTGCCGGATAATGTAACAGTTTGTGCTTACTCAATTGCGCCAGGGTGAGGAATAATCCCAATATCAAGGAAAGAATAAAGCTAATTGCAGTTAAGGCAATCGACATTGGAAACCCTGCCAAGATCCTAGGAATTGAACGAAAAGCTAATGGTGCATTAAAAAAATCTGGAATCGATAAATACTTAATAATATCCAAAGACAACGCCCACCTTACTTAATCGTAAAGGTCTTTGAAATATGAACATGCGGCTGCTTAGTCACATCGGCATGATAATATTTCTCTGAAAGCTTCTTCAAAGTCCCATTTTTCTTGAGTTCTTTGAGGGCCTTATCAACTTGTTTCTGCAGCTTTGTGTTGCCCTTCTTCATTAAGATACCAACACCCTTGCCATCTTCATTGGTTCTGAAGTACATGTTTGGCATAATCTTCAAAGTATTGTTTGGAACTGCAGCCAAAGCTAATTTTTGAAGATAGTAATCATTCATGATCAAATCAGTTTTACCACTTTCAACATCTCTCAAATAAATATCATTTGAAACGTTGTTGTAGTTGACGGTCTTGGCACCCAGCTGCTTAGCCAAGCGTTGATAACCTGTCCCGGCTTCTCCAGCGGCTTTCTTGTCTTTGATATCGGCCCAGGAATGGATCCCTGAATCATCCTTTTGACGAACAACAATACTATTAAAGGAATGTTTGTATGGTGTCGAAATAGCAAATTGTTTTGCTCGTTGTGGTGAAACGGCAAAATCATTCGCAGCCATATCGGCCTTGCCGGTCTTAACGGCAGTTTCTTGACCATCGACATTCATTTCCTTAAAGACAACTTTTCTCCCCAACTTTTTGGCAACAGCACGGACAACTTCGACGTCAAAGCCGGTTAGCTTATTCGTCTTTTGATCATGGAACGATGTTGGGTAAAGAGTTCCTGACGTTGCAACTGTCAGCGGGCCCTTATCAGCGGACTTCTTCTGGCCGCAGCCAGTGATGATTAAGCCCAACACAGCAAATACACCCAGTAACATCAACCAACGTAACTTAATTCTGCGCATAAATTGTCAACCTCCTAAAGTTTTTGGATCATTATCATTATAGGCATGTGAAACCGATTTCACAATGCCCAGTTATTTACTTGTGTGATATGATAAATATCACACAATTTTAGTAAATTTGATCATATACACTGATTTATAACGAGTTTTTTATTCTCTTGAAAACGCCTTCGTGACGGTGATAACTCCTTATTAAATTATTTATAAAGGTCAAAAACGGTTGAACAAGTTTGGAATTGGCATATAATAAAAATATTTGCAAATACAGTTAAAGCTTGTTAATTGATTTGATTGGAGGATTTTTAATGGACGTAAAGGAAGAAGAGGTCGAGGCCAACGCGAAATTGCCGACTCTCGAAAAAATTAGTTATTCTTTTACCGATATGGCTGGAAACTTGCTGTACGTCAGCATGTCCAGTTATATTCTTTATTTTTATACGGATGTTTTTGACATCCCAGTTTCAGCAGCGGGCATGATCATTTTAATTGCCTGTATCGTTGATGCGGTCAGTGCGATTTTTTGGGGATCAATCGTTGACCACACACATACTAAATGGGGGCAGAGTAGGCCATATTTCTTATGGCTTGCTGTCCCTTTTGCTTTAAGCACCTTTTTAGCATTTACAGCCCCCAATCTCCACGGGACCGCCAAACTTTTATATGCTGGAATTACATATGTCTTGGCCGCCGGTGTCATCTACACCGGTATTCAGACCACCATTTCAGCGATTCTGCCAAATTTGACCCTGAATCCTAATGAACGGATCGGCGCCAATTCATATCGAATGGTCGGGAGCTTAATCGGTTCGTTTGTCACGAGTACATTCACTCTGCCGTTAGTTGCCTTTTTTGGTAAGGGTAACGACAAACACGGATTTATGATCACGATTGCGTTGTTCGGGATTGCTGCCATTTTCCTTTTAATCACAGCATTCAAGAACATGCGTGAACGCGTGCCCGTTAGCCAAAAGTCCCTGCCCTTCAAGCAAAGCTTAAAAGCCACTGTTGGCAATGTTCCTTGGTATTTGCTGGTTATCTCGTTTGCAACTTTCTGGATCGCTCAGGCGGATCGGAATAGCTTCTCGACATATTATGCCAAATACAATCTAGGAAATGCTGAGCTCGCCGCTGTGTTCAATGGCCTACAGGTTCTTGGCATTATCTCCAGTATTTCAATTCCATTTATTGTCAAAATTACTAATAAGACCGCAACCATGCTAATCGGATTAGGCATCGGTGCAGTTGGCCAGGCAATGATGGCACTGGTCGGTGGGAATTTTCCGCTGGTCATCTTATCATGGTCAATCGGAGTTCTCGGCTCTGCACTGGCAATGTCAATGCCGTTTGCAATGCTGGCCGACACGGTTGATTTTGGTGAATGGAAGAGTGGTATCCGGGCGCCAGGCTTTCTGACAGCCGTCGGAAGTGCCTTTTGTATTCAACTTGGATCAGGTTTTGGGAGCTTCATTCCATCAAAGATTTTGGACATTTCCGGATGTGTGGCAAATAAGACTCAAAGCGCTCAAGCTTCATCAGCAATTAGTTTTTGTTTCATCTGGCTACCGGTGATCATTTATGCGATCGTTGCTGGTATCATGTTCTTCTATCTCAAGTACGAAAAGATGGAACCACAAATTAAAGATGACTTGTTAGCTCGTGCCGAAACACGAAAATAAGAATCAAAATGCAGAACCAGTTTCTCCCAATGGTGGGAAAGCTGGTTCTGCATTTTTTATGGATAATTGGTGGTGATCGTGATAGCTACGCATCGACAGAAAATGGCAATGAATGAACAAACATCATTAATTAATTCCATAATCAAGTAATGTATTAGTTAGAATATAAGGCTGCAAGCTGATTAACGGTCGTTTTACTTGCTGGTCCCTTTGTCCTCCAAAATACGTTCTGACAGCCCTGATCCCTGCTACATAAAGCAAAAGGGTCCATTAATGAACAATAACCGTTCATCAATGGACCCTTTTGCTTTATGCTCCGGGATCACCCGGGCTTTGTCGCGCTCTCATAGATGACCCCACCCGGACTCGAACCGGGATCAACCGCTTAGGAGGCGGGTGCCCTATCCAGTTGTGCTATGGGGCCAAAACAACTGCACTACAATTTTCTCATTTATCCGCAAAGCTGTAAAGAGAAATTATCCTTCGGTCCGCTTGTGGTGCATTCCCTTACGTTTGGAATGTTTGTGTTTCTTCTTGCCCTTTGGTTTTGGTGGATTAGGCCTGCTTGTGGGCTTCTTGCGATCCTGTTTGTTCTCAGCCTTTTTTTGTGACTTTGATTCTGAAGGTTGCTCATCCTCCAGATTAACAGGTTCGGTCGGTCGCGTGTCAGACAGTTGGTTACCGTCAAAATAAATATTCTTTGGCTGGTATCCGTAAGGCTTGACTAACTTCTTCAAATCACGCAGGTCGTGATCGTCTCCCATGTTGATGACCAAACCATCTTGGTGCATCCGGCCGGTTCGACCGACTCGGTGAATATAAGTTTTAGGATCAGATGGTAAATCAAAGTTCACCACAGCTGGCAGCTTGTCAATATCCATCCCCCGGGCAGCCACATCCGTCGTCAGCAACAAGCGGATTTTGCCATCCCGGAAGTCACGCAATGCCTTTTGACGAGCGGTTTGCCGCTGTTCACTGGTTAACTGGGCAGCTTCCTTAATGTGTCGATGAGATAAGAATCCGGCCACCTTTTGCAAGGTATCCATCTGATCAAAGAAAACGAGTGCTTTGAAATCCTTCATATGGAGGAATCTCAATAGCATCTGCTCTTTTTTACGGTTAGAAACTTCTAACAGCGTGTGCTTTACTTCACCGCGGGTATCGTCAATATCGGAAACATCATACGTTTGAATGTCTTGAACAAACCAGCGATTAATATGTTCCAGCAGATCGTTTTTGGTTGCAGAAAAGAAGCCTAACGAGGTTGTGTCTGGTGCCAAATCAACCAAAGATCTAATTGAGGCCAACGTATCCTCACTTAACAAATTGTCAGCTTCATCAATCACGATTGCGTGAAGTGAATCCAACTTCAATTTGCCAAGGTCAATGAGGTTCATAATTCGCCCGGTGGTGCCGACGATCACGTTTGGCCGTTCCTTTAACTTATCGACTTGTCGATTAATATTCGCACCGCCGATGATTCCCTGAACGGATAATCCAATCAGTTGGCCCCACTCCAGCAAAACTTTTTGCGTTTGCATTGCAAGTTCTGCGGAGGGTTCGATGACCAATAATGATAAGCCATCTTCTGGTTGAATATTTTCCAGCAGTGGCAAAGCGAATGCCACAGTTTTCCCGGAACCAGTTGGTGCCAGGCCGAGGACACTCTTACCATCTTTCAGTGGTTGATACACTGCCTTTTGAATCGCAGTCGGTTTTTGATAACCTAATTTGGTTGCATGTTGTTTAAATTCTTCTATCAAAGTGGTTCTCCATTTTCTAATCGTTTACTTTTTCTCGCCCACAAATGAAATGTGAGCATCTTGGCGCAAATTGTAAATAACCTTATTGACGTATACACTGAGCTGTCGCCAATAATTATAATCTTTTTGGTTCTGAGGTTTTTGGGGATCATTAATCACCCTGGCAAAATCATCAGCTTCTGGCAGCATCGGGTTTTCATCGATGGTATTGCCGATCACCTGCTTGTTGCGATCATCGTCAATATAAATGACCGCGTTAATTTCGCCGGCATCATCGATCTCAATTAAATCCTTTAAGCCATATATCTCAGAAGTCATGTGTGAGTTCGTGATCTTCGAGAAGTTTAAAGTCACATTATACTCCGGATAGCGCAAAATTGCTGTGCCTTTCCCATCAACCCCTGTCCGAATCAACTGTGGGAAGTAGGCGGTCTCCTCTGGCATTCCAAACAGGGCAACCGCATCATAGACCGTATAAACGCCCAAGTCCTGCAAAGCACCGCCCGCGTATTTCAAAGAGAAGACATTTGGTTCCTCGCCATCAAGGACAAGATCGTAGCGTGAAGAATATTTTGAATACGTAAATTCGGCGCCCTGAACGGTTTTAAGTTGACCCAATTTCTTTTCAATCGCGTGGAAATTCTCAGTATGAATATTTCGGGCGGCCTCGAAATATAATACTTTAGGATTGTCATCTAATAACTTTTGAATTTTGGTCATTTGTTTTTGGGTACTGAATGCTGGTTTCTCAACAATCACATTTTTGCCGTGTCGAATTGCCAATTCTGCCTGTTCAAAATGCAAACTATTTGGTGATGCAATATATACCGTGTCAAATTGGCCTTTGGCAAAGAACTGCTCGAGATCGGTAAAGGTCTCTTGAGCGCCATTTTTGACGGCAAATTTTTTGGCAGTCTCATCGTGGCGTGAGTAAACACTGGTTAATTCGAACTTTCGTGATAGTTTAATTGCGTCGACAAATTGCTGCGTAATCCAGTTGGTTCCGATAATTCCTAGTTTAATCAATTTGACAACCACCCTTCTTTAATTAAATTGTAACAAGGTTTTAACCCAATGAAAACGAAATCAGACACTCTCTGTTATATTTATCCATTATACTAGGGTTCTAATATGCACTAGGGGATGATTTTTTGCGCAAACGGAGTCTGTTTATTTTTATGGTGTCGTTTTTAATCAGTCTGTTCCATACCAAAAAAACGCCTAAGAACCAGCCGGATCCAGCTGATCCATTGTTCTTTGTAGGCACTTGGCAATTTAAGGATCATCGGGATCGGCTTCATCGAATCGAAATTGGTCCGGATCTGAAATTGCTGATCGATGGTAAGGACATGGCGGCCAAAGTTTCATTGTTAACCAGATACGAATTGTCGTACGTCGACAAGTTTGGTTACAAATTAGAAATTCGGGGAAATGAAGCGCGGCCAATCAAGTTTTACGATGAATCGGAAAATTATACTTATGATTTACAATCCGCAAATGAAGTTGAACATGCGAATTGATGGCCTGACTTTGGTTGGGCTTTTTTTGTTGGGTTTTGCGCGGGGGAAGTGTGAACCGTTTAGTGGTATTTGGGTGGTTCTACATAGTTCTACATAGTTCTATATTTCCCTATTTCTATCCTGTTGTTTGGTTGTCGAGAACTGTTGTGGAATGGTATTGAGATTGATTTGCTTTTGTGATTGCTTTTTCTCTAGCCGAAACGTGTTCCGACGACCCAAGGCCCTACTGCCTAAGTGAAAAATTCCACTGATGAACAAGGCCCGTCCATCAGTGGAATTTTTCACTTAGGCTCCGGGCCTTAATGGGGTCTCGCCACACTCTAGCCGAAACGTGTTCGCCAAGCCAGATTCCTCCGCTTTATCTAATAAGGAGTCCCGATGCAAAACCCCGCATCGAAACTCCTTATTACATAAATGCTCGGAATCTAACCGGCTTGGTTCACACTCTAATCTACATACCCTCTCCACTCCCGACGATTACCATTGAACACCGACATTGGGAGGAAGACCAGCTGTTTATCGAGCTTAAAGCTCGCTTTATCATCTGCTTGGATAAACGTGGCATCGGCATTTGGTTTGCCAATTTTGCCGTCCGTCAACCAGAATTGGGTTTTCGCATTGGCCTTTAACTGCAGACTCTTGATAATCTGCTGGGTGGCCGAAATCACCACCGGCCGCTTATAGTAGTTTCTCAACAATTTTGATAGATATCGGACTTCTTTTCTGACCGTCTTCCAATGAACCGACGACTGATCAAACGTTCCGTAATACTGGATTTGAATACAAATTGGCAAACTTCCCGTATTGTATTTCACCTGACGGACAAAATTCTTGAACTGGGCAGTCGGTGAGCTCGTGAAGCTAAAGTAATGATAAACCCCAATTGGCAGCTGAGATCCCTGACTACGTTCGAAGTTGGTGTCAAAGCTGTCATCGGTGTACGCTGCTCCTTGGGTTGCCTTCAGATAAACAAAACTGATGCCTTTATTCTTCAAGCTTTCAAAGTCAATATACCCATTACTCTGGTTGACTGTGACCCCACGAATTGGGTATTTTTTTAGCTGTTCATTTTCATGCCAACGGACTAATAAAAATCCTGAAAGCAAAACCAACACCAGCAAAAAAATGCCGAGACCTACCCTACGCGTGCGTTTGCGGCGTTGATAAGTTTCAGCATATATTGGTTGAATGTCTCTTCGCTTCATATAAAAGTCATCTCAGTTACCCCGGCGAAGAATGATGATCTAACCGCGGGTGCTCTCAATAATATTTTGAACGTTGCGAATCGTGTCTTCCGTAGCAGGTCCCATTCGAACCGTTGCCATCATAAATAATGTATCAACAATTGCCAACTGGGCAAGAAGTGAATACATTCCTTCAGAACGGTAATTGGATTCATCACTGGATGAGATAAAAGTGATATCACTGTGCAGTGCCAAAGGTGAATCTGGATAGCTGGTAATGCCAATAATCGGCACCTTTCGTTTCTTTAATGTTTCGGCAACTTTTAAAGTCTGGCGGTTCTTGCCTGAATGAGATACGACGATCGCGCAATCTTCCTCAGTCAATTTTACTGCTTGCATCAACTGTACGTCAAAGTCTGGATAATAAAAACAGTCAATGGAAGTCCGCAAAAATTTGTGATAACCGTCGAGTGCTGCAACAGACGAACCGCCGAGACCAAATAGTCCCAAACGATGGCAGTGAATAATTCTTAAAACAGCGCGGGCAAATTCGTCTTCATCAATGCCTGCACGGGTATCTTGGATGGCACGCTGACTGCTGTTAAAGATTTTATCAGCAATCGTCCCCAAAGAATCATTGGCGTCAATGTCTTTGAAAATTGGCAGGTTCTGTGGGCGCAACTGCGTATAGGCAAGTGCAAGCGTAAACTCGCGGAAGTTGCCGTAACCCAATGTTTTAACAAGCCGGGAAACTGAAGCCGTGGAAGTTTCAGTAACTTCCGCGAGGTCCTCAATGTTGGCCTCCGATGCTGCTTGAGGATTCTCCATTACGTACTTTGCGATTTTTTTGTTGGTTCGACTTAATTCGTCAAATGATTGTTTTAATAATTGGACTGGCGAGCTCATAATGATCACCTTTCATGGATTGTAAGTGTCTTATTTTCATCAATGTAAATATTTTACAACAAAATTCTTGCATTGTGAAATTGTTTTTCATATAATTGTGATTGCGTTTACAGAACCAGGAAATTCAATGGTCGAAATGTTTGAAGTATCCTGGCGATAATGATATTTTTAGTGAGAAGCGGTACCGAGCCAATTCTTCAGCATTCGATATTGGTTTTACGATGCAGCTATATTTTTTGCCATTATTTGAAAGCGCTTCGGCCGTTGATTGAACTAATACAGAAGGGAAGTTATTTACATGGATTATACGCTAGGTGTTGATATTGGAACAACCAGTGTTAAAACCGTGCTCTACGATGTTAAGGGTAAGGTGCACGGATATTCTAACAATGGATATCCACTATACCAGGACACCCCTGATATGGCCGAGGAAGACCCCGAAGAAATCTTTTCAGCGGTGTCTGACGGCATTACCGAGTTGGTTCGAAAGGCCGATATGAATCCAGGAGAACTCAAGGGGATTGCATTTTCATGTGCCATGCACAGCTTGATCCTTCTAGACGAGAACCATAAGCCTCTCACCCGGGCGATTACTTGGGGTGACAATCGAGCCGTTAATTATGCTGACAAGTTGAAAGCCAGTCCTGAAGGTATGGAGATCTATAAGCATACTGGAACCCCGATTCACCCAATGACCCCACTGACCAAATTGATTTGGCTGCGAAATGACAAACCCGATTTGTTCAAAAAGGCGCGTTGGTTCGTTGGGATTAAGGAATATATTCTTTATAAGTTATTTGGTACGTTAAAAGAAGATTATTCAATTGCCAACGCAACTGGAATGTTTAACATTTATAACATGGATTGGGACGAGCAGGCATTGAAACTTGCTGGTGTCACCCGTGATCAATTACCCGAGCTGGTTGACACTACTTATCAATTAAAGGGCATGCATGAAGAGTATGCCAAGGTATTGGGAATTGATATTAATACCCCATTTATCATTGGGGCTTCAGATGGTCCACTGGCCAACTTGGGCGTTAACGCTATCCAACCCGGCGTCGTCGCGGTTACAATTGGGACTTCCGGTGCCGTTCGAGTAGTTACTGACAAACCGCATACCGATCCCAAGGCGCGGGTCTTCTGTTATTACCTGGCCAAAAACATGTGGGTCATTGGTGGACCGGTTAACAACGGTGGTGTTGTCTTCCGTTGGGTCAGAGATCAACTTTGTGCGCCTGAAAAGGTCACTGCAGAACAAATGCACATCGATCCATATGATTTATTAACAGAAATTGCTGCCAAAGTGCCTGCTGGCTCAAACGGCCTGCTATTCTTCCCATTCCTGGGTGGTGAACGAGCACCAATTTGGGATGCCAACGCCCGTGGTTCATTCTTCGGTTTGAACAGAACCCATACCCGTGCCGACATGATCCGTGCTGTCCTTGAAGGGATCGTCTACAACCTCTATACCGTTGCTTTGGCATTGGAAGAAGTTGTTGGCCGACCAACCAGTATTCAGGCCAACGGTGGTTTTGCCCGGTCTGCTCTTTGGCGTCAAATGCTCACTGATATTTTTGAACAAGACGTTGCCATTCCTGAAAGTTTTGAAAGTACTGCTTTAGGGGCTGCAACTTTAGGAATGTACAGCTTGGGATTGATTGACAGTCTTGCCGACGTTTCGAACTTCGTTGGCACCACGGTTGTCCATCATCCAGATCCAAAAAACTTCCAATCATACCGGGAACTGATCCCAATTTATATTCGGTTAAGTCGTTCACTTCAACCAGAATATAAGAATATTGCCGAGTACCAACGCCGTCATGAGCAAGTCAATAATGACGACAAGAAATCTGAGTAGCAACTGTTCAGTCTTGTATTTTGAAAGGGGAAAACTATGATATTAAAGCTGCTTGCCTTGCTGATCGGAATTATTTTCCTGTTAGTTCTGATTATCAAGTTCAAAATTAATACCTTCGTTTCGTTGGTATTAACCGCTGTTGTAACTGCGGTCATGCTGCAGATGCCACTGGGCACGATTGCTGATTCCGTCTCAAATGGTATCGGAAGCCAACTTGGTGAATTGTCCATGGTCTTTGGCTTTGGTGCCATGCTAGGGCGACTGGTTTCCGATTCCGGTGGTGCTTATATGATCGCCGAAACTCTTATCAAACGTTTTGGTAAGAAACGTCTCCAGATCGCCGTTATGATTGCTTCATTTATTTTAGGAATTGCGCTGTTCTTCGAAGTTGGAATGGTTTTACTGGTTCCAATCGTCTTCGCAATCGCCGTTGAAGCCGGTGTGCCAATTCTTTATTTGGGAATTCCAATGGCCGCTGCTTTGTCAGTTACCCACGGATTCCTGCCACCCCATCCAGCACCAGTTGCCATTGCGCAAGTCTTGGGTGCCAACGATGGTAAAGTTCTGTTATTCGGATTTGTAATTGCAATTGTTGCTGCTTATATCGCCGGCCCATTATTCTCACGAATGGCTCGTAAAATTGTCCCAGCTGCCTTCGAACGTAAAGGTAACCTTTCTTCAATTGGTGAAGTTAAACAATTCACCCCTGAAGAATCACCATCGTTTGGACTTTCAGTTTTAACCGCCCTCTTCCCAGTTCTCTTGTTGGCAATTGCCACAATTTATAAGATGACTGTTAACGGTGGTGTTGATCCTAAGAACCCTTCAATGATCGATTCAATTATCGAATTCATCGGTTCACCAAGTATTGCAATGTTAATTTCATTATTCTTTGCTATGTATACAATGGGCTGGGGTCGTAAACGATCAACTGCCCAAATCATGGAATCACTTGAAAATGCCGTTAAATCAATCGCTATGCTGCTATTAGTTATTGGTGGTGGTGGTGCCTTCAAGCAAGTCCTGATCGACGGCGGTGTTGGTAAAGCCGTTGCTCAACTCTTCATCGGTTCACCAATTTCACCACTGATTCTTGGCTGGTTGGTCGCCGTGGTTCTCCGAATTGCCTTAGGTTCCGCAACTGTTGCGTCATTGACTGCCGCAGGAATTGTTGCCCCACTAATGGCTCAAGCCGGAGTTGACCCAGCATTGATGGTTCTGGCCATTGGTGCCGGTTCACTTGCCGCATCACATGTTAACGATGCCGGCTTCTGGATGTTCAGAGAATATTTCGATTTAACCATCAAGCAGACCCTGCAGACATGGACAGTGCTTGAATCCCTTATTTCTGTAGTAGGTATTGTGATGGTTATGGGACTTAACTTGCTATTCCATTAAAAATCATTATTCTAAAATTTAAAGGTGCCAACAAACCAATCCGGTTTGTTGGCACCTCTTTTTTTGTACTAGCCGCTATCGGCCGCTAACAGCACCACTGAGCATCTTCATCCGCACCGCTACCAAATACACGGCAACTGATTTCAGTGTGTCCCCAGGAAGAAATAACAGTCCCGAAGTCAACGCACCAATTAAAGAGATTGGCGTGACGACCCAAAGCCACAACGCACCAATCAAATTGACAATCAGAACGCCGGATATCCAAATGGCGATCAGTTGACCCCCTGCATGGCTCACAAATCGCCGTGACAGGCTGTAATTCATAACGAGAGGAGTTATGAACCAACCAAGCAAATAACCCGCTGTGGGGCCAATAAAGACCGCTGGGCCCGCCTGACCACCGCTAAGCACCGGAAAGCCTAAGAATGCCAGCACCAAGAACCCGCCGACGGCCATTGTACCGTTTTTGGCACCCAACACGATGCCCGCCAACATGATTCCCAAGTTTTGCATCACAATTGGCACCGGAATCACACCTAATGGAATCGGTGGAATCATCCCCATCACAACAATGGTTGCAATCATCAATGCCGTCAGGACCACTTCTCTGATTTTCACGCACCTGCTCCTTTCAAAAAAAGCGGTTAACCAGCAACGAAGCCGCGATTAACCGCAATTCCAAATAAATTAGCCCTGGTAACCATTACCAGGTAAATAAACTTTTGTTACTTCGCCACTGGAGACAGTCACCAACTGCCCGGTTGGTTCCTTTACGACCAAAGCACCGTCATGGGTGAAATGATCAGCTAAGCCAGTGATAGTCTGATTTCCCATCACGACTTCGACTTGTTTACCCAAAGTGTCTGACAGCTTCGAATACTCTGTCAGAAAATTACCGCTGGTGTAGGTCTGATACATGTAAAAGAAATGATCAATGATGCTGGCGGCAATCTGATTCTTATCAATTGACGTATTTGCAACAATTGCGCCGGCCTTATGGGCAATCTGCTTGGGAAAGTTAGTAGAGTCAACATTTAATCCAATGCCGACAACCACGTCTTCGTGAAGGCCGTCTTCCAAACTGGAAATCGTTTCAGTCAGAATACCGCCACATTTCTTGTCATGTACCAAAATGTCGTTGACCCATTTTACCCGGAAATCTTCTTTTGGGAAGAACTGTTTTAAGGTTCGAACAACACAAACCGCCGTTCCAGTTGTAATCAGCCCGGAATGAATTGTCTTTCGGTTCTGAAGTGGAATCAAAATACTCAGGTAAATCCCACCATTGATTGGCGAATAAAAGTGTCTGCCAAGCCGACCATGTCCACGGGTCTGACTATCAGCCACAAACACTTGTGGATCAGTCAAATCCTGATTATTGCTGAATTGCTTGGCGTAATCGTTAGTTGAAGAAACAGTTCGAAAGGTATGGATGCCCACTGGAAAAGTAGTCGTTCGATAATGATTAATCACATCGGCATTGAAGAATTGTGATTTTTGATAGCAATACCCCAACCCTTTTCTGGTGTTAATCAAATGACCACACCGCGCCAATTTTTGAATATTGTTGTATACTGCCGGCCGACTAATTTGAAACGTCTTCGCCAGATCATTTCCAGACACGTAGCGACCGTCTGCTTTCAACAATGCATCTAAAATTTGAGCTTGATGATTTCTCATTTGGCCATCCCTCGCTAACGATACTCCGTTAAATCAAATGCACACCTTTATCAACATAAACCACGTCGCCGGTCATCCCAGTCGACAAATCACTCATTAAGAAGGCGGCGACATTTCCGATTTCACTCGTGGTGACACTCTTTTGGTCAACCGTTCGTGATTCGGATTCTTTCAATAATTCGCCATGGTGCTTAATCCCAGTAACGGCTAATGTTTTAACCGCACCAGCTGAAATCGCGTTCACCCGGATGCCATTGCGCCCGAGGTCAGAAGCCAGGTAACGAACGTTGGCTTCCAAGGCAGCCTTGGCAACCCCCATCATGTTGTAGTTCGGAATTGCCCGGGTTGACCCAAAGTAGGTCAATGTCAAAATACTGGCGGGATCATTTAAGACCGGCTGTGCATAGCGCGCAACTGAAATCAATGAGTAAGCACTGATATTCTGCGCCAAATCATAGCCGTCTTTGGTCGTATTCACCAAACCTGAAGTCAATGTATCCTTGTCTGCGTATGCGATGGCATGAATGACGCCATCAATCTTGCCATACTTGGTGCCGATGGCTTCAAACGCCTTCTTGACGTTGTCATCGTCAGATACATCACATTCTACCAAATCTAAATTGTCGGGTACAAAGCGTTCCAAACTCTTCTTAATTCGGTCGTTTTGATAACTCAAAATCACTTTGGCACCCTGATCTAAAATTGCTTGGGTACATCCCCAGGCAATACTACGTTTATTTGCAACCCCCATGATGACGATTGTTTTTCCATCTAAAAAGCCACTCATATTTGAGCCTCCAAATCTTATCTTCAACTAAAAATTCCGGTAACGTTGATTCCGACGGTCAACCAATTCATCAATTGGTAACTTTGCCAGTGTGGTAAATTCTTGATCCAGGAAATCTCGCAGTGGACTCAAATCATCGCCCGGTTTATATTCATGAATAATCTTATCAATAATACCATCTGCTAATAATGCTTCGGGGGTTAATTTGAGTTCTTCAGCTGCTTCTTGAACCTTCGATGAATCTTTCCACATGATGCTGGCGTATCCCTCAGGAGAAAGCACTGAATAAATACTGTCCTCGAACATCAAGACGCGGTCGCCGCACGATAATGCCAAAGCACCACCGCTACCGCCTTCGCCAACGATAATCGTGACGTAGGGAACCTTTAACTGCATCCCTTGCAGGATATTTTGTGCCACTGCCGAACCTTGGCCATGATACTCGGATTCAACATCCGGCCAAGCACCGGGCGTGTTAACCAATGACAAGATTGGCCGATGAAATTTTTCTGCCTGCTTCATCAAGCGTAATGCTTTTCGATAACCTTCAGGCGTCGGACTACCAAAATGTCTGGCAATATTTTCATCGGTATCGGTCCCCTTTTGAATGCCAACCACTGTGATCGGCTTATCATTCAACAATCCAATACCGCCAATAATTGCCGGATCATCGGCTTCCAGACGATCGCCATGTTGTTCAAAGAAATCGCTGGTCAATCCGTGGATCAATTCGGCGGTTGTGATCTTATCCGGCCGTCTAGCAGCCTTTACCCGCTCATACGCTGTTTTATTTGCCATAGCCATTCTCCTTTGTGTGCAGAGAAATCAACCGACTCAAAGTCTGCTTCATTTCCTTACGCGGCACAATCGCATCGATAAATCCATGTGCCATGACGGTTTCTGCACTCTGAAAGTCCTTTGGTGGCTTTTGCATAATTGTTTGTTCGATCACTCGTCGACCGGCAAAACCGACCAAGGCATGGGGCTCAGCCAAGATAACGTCACCCTGCATCGCAAAACTCGCAGTCACGCCACCGGTAGTTGGATCACATAAGACAACGGCATAGAATAAGCCAGCCTTGCTGTGCTCTTCAACTGCACCAGAAACTTTTGCCATCTGCATCAGGGAATGAATCCCTTCCTGCATTCGCGCACCACCTGAGGCAGTGAACATGATGACCGGCAGCTTCTTTCTGGTGGCTTCCTCGAATAATCGAGTGATCTTTTCGCCGGTTGCGCTGCCAAGGCTTCCCATGACAAAGAACGGATCCATGATGCCGACGCCCACTTGCTGCTTGTCAAGCGTGCCGATCCCCGTCAGCACACTTTCGTTGATGCCAGTTACTTTTTTGGCCTTTTTAACTTTAGCTAAGTATTTTTCATCCGTATACTGTTCCGGAATGGTCATTTGCTTATCAATTTCATCAAAGGAATCAAAGGTGATCTTCGCCCGACGTTTGGCAGTGATTCGAAAACCATAGCCACAGTTGGGACAAGTCTTACTGCTGCCTGCTCGTAACGAAAAAAAGGTTGAGTGACAAACTGGACATTCCCGGAGTACATGATCGGGAATGGCATCCATTCGCTTAACCAGTTCTTCATGACTTGGCATATTAAACCGACTCCGTAGCATGGAATCCCTCCTTGTCGCTCAACACTTCATTTTGAATATAACTGGTTGAATAAGTCCCCTGATGAAATTTATCAGTATTGATTAAATAATCCAAGAAATCCTGATTGGTTCGAATGCCTTCGATTTCAAGTTCCCCTAAAATTCGGTTCATCTTTGAGATAACCGTATCCCGATCGTTTAAATGAACAATGACCTTGGCGATCATTGAATCATAGAATGGTGAAATGAAGCTCCCCGTGGTGACACCTGAATCAATCCGCACACCCAGTGAACCAGCCGGGAAAAACAAATGATTAATTTGACCGGGCTGAGGGGCAAAGTTGTTGCTGGGATCTTCCGCATTTAGCCGACATTCCAGCGCGTGCCCTTTGACGGTCGCATCTGCCTGGGTAAATGCCAATTTCTCGCCAGCCGCCACAGCTAAATGCGCCTTGACCAGCTCAATGCCAGTCACTTCTTCAGTAATCGTGTGTTCAACTTGAAGCCGCGTGTTCATTTCCATGAAATAAAAGTGATGATCGTCATCCATCAAGAATTCATAGGTTCCGGTATTGGTATAACCCAGTTTGAGGGTCGCATTCGAAACAATTTCACCTAAATGCTGCCGCTCTGCTGGTGAAATCAAGACACAGGGACTTTCTTCGATGACTTTTTGATGATTTCGCTGAAGTGAACAATCACGTTCAGGTAAGTACACCACGTGGCCAAAGTTGTCGGCAACGACTTGCATTTCCACGTGTTTAGCCTGACGGATCAATTTTTCAACATAAATATCTTCGTCATCATATGAAATCCGGGCTTCCTGCTGGGTCTGCTCAAATGCACTGCGCAGATCTTCAGGACGATCAACTTCACGAATGCCCTTACCACCGCCACCAGCTGCCGATTTTAGCAAGACTGGAAAGCCAATTTTTTCAGCGACTTTTTCTGCTTGGGCAACGGTGTTGACGACCCCGTCACTACCAGGAATGACTGGGACACCCGCTTTTTTCATAGCTTCTCTGGCATTGGCCTTGTCACCCATCAATGAGATGAGCTGGTGACTTGGGCCAATGAATTTAATGTGGCAGGTTTCGCAAAGCTCAGCGAATTCAGCATTCTCTGACAAGAACCCGTAGCCGGGGTGAATTGCTTCACACCCAGTTAGATTAGCAGCACTGATGATCTGAGCCATATTCAAGTAAGACTCGCTGGGCTGAGGCCCACCAATACAAATCGCCTCATCTGCTAAATGAACAAAAAGGCTGTCTTTGTCGGCACTGGAATAAACGGCCACAGCTGTAATTCCCATATCATGAAGTGCCCGGATAATTTGCACGGCAATTTCACCGCGATTTGCCACTAATACTTTTTTAAACATCCGCTCACCTCTATTACTCAACTGCAAAAATTAAATCTGCTTCACAAATTTGGACATCGTCGCGGGTAATAGTGCCATGTCCCAGACCGATGTTGTGCTTTAGTTTCTTGAGTTCAACAGTAAATGTCAACTTGTCACCAGGACGAAAGTCATCTTGGAAAATTGCATTTTTGATGCCACCAAAAAAGGCATTCTTGCCTTGATATTCAGGCATCGACAAAATGGCAGCCACACCAGTCTGAGCCATTGACTCAATCATAATTGGCCGCGGAACGACCAAATTATCGGCCTGTTTGTTGGCGAAGAACCATTCGTTAATCGAAATTAGCTTCACCGCCGAGGCGCTTTCGCCTGGCTTGACGTCAACAAATTTGTCAATCATCTGGAAGGGATAGCGCTGT
This sequence comes from Lentilactobacillus otakiensis DSM 19908 = JCM 15040, assembly GCF_001434145.1. GTDB lineage: Bacteria > Bacillota > Bacilli > Lactobacillales > Lactobacillaceae > Lentilactobacillus > Lentilactobacillus otakiensis. Next base: position 43,893 of record NZ_AZED01000013.1, read on the forward strand.
GGAATCACATCTTGAACATCTGGTTTCATCTTATTACCCCTTCGTTACTTGAAAGATTGGTTGATCATATTCGACCATACTGCCGTCTTCAACTAAAATGTTGGAGATCGTTCCGGTCACATCACTTTTGACTTCGTTGATCATCTTCATCGCTTCAATCACACAAACGACGTCGCCTTTTTCAACGTGATCGCCCTGCTTCTTGTAAGCCGGTTTGTCAGGGCTGGGCGCAAAGTATACGACACCGACCAGTGGTGCTTTGATCTCAGTAACGTTTTGACTAACTGGCTGATCGGATTGACTGGCTGTCTGAGCCTGACTATTTTGTCCATGGCCTAAACTATCAGCCGTGGTCGATCCTGGCTGAGCAGGATCTTCAACGACAACGTGTTCGTCATCGTCTCGTTTGCTGAATTTAAGCTTAAAGTCATCCTGAGCTAATTCAAAGTTTTTGAGTGACGAACGGTCGAATTTATCTAGTAAACGTTCAATTTCTTTTTCATCCATTACCTAATCACACCCTTTGAATGCAATAACGGCATTATGGCCTCCAAAACCAAAGGAGTTACTGATGGCGTAATTGACTTCAGCATGTTTATTGCTGTCATCAACCAGGTCGACATCACATTCTTCGTCTTGGTTGACCACACCGACATTGACTGGCATTTGATTGTGCTGAATGGCACCAATGGTTGCAACAGCTTCAATGGCACCCGCAGCACCCAACGCATGACCAGTCATTCCTTTTGTACTGCTGACTTTGACGTGATCGTTATTGGCGAAGACTTCGTTAATCGCCTTGGCTTCGGCACTATCGTTGGCATGGGTACTGGTCCCGTGAGCGTTGATGTAATCCACTTGGGTCTCATCAATGCCAGCTTCTTTAACCGCCTGCTGCATGGCCCGTTTGGCACCCTTACCTTCAGGATCAGGTGCGGTCATATGGTAGGCATCGCTGGTCGTCCCATAGCCGACAACTTCGGCCAAAATCTTGGCACCACGCGCCTTGGCATGATCGTAGTCTTCCAGAATCAACGTCCCGGAACCTTCACCCATGACAAACCCGTTGCGATCTTTATCAAATGGAATCGAGGCTTTTGTCGGATCGGTTGCCTTTGACAATGCAGTCAAAGCAGCGAATCCGGCAATTCCAATTTCGTTAACTGATGCTTCAGTTCCTCCAGCAATCATCACTTGGGCTTTGCCTTGTTTGATGTACTCGAAGGCGTTTCCAATTGCGTTGGTTCCTGAAGAACAAGCCGTGACAATTGCTTGGCTGGTATTCTTGGCATTAAAGGCAATTGAAATGTTTCCGGCTGCCATATTAATAATTGAGTCCGGCACGAACAGTGGTGAGACCCGTTTTGGACTCTTGTCGTGCATCTTGATGACCTGTTGTTCAATAGTCGTCAAACCACCAATTCCAGAACCATAGATGACACCCAGTTCTTCGGGGTCAACCCCACCGTCGAGGAGACCGGCATTTTCCATGGCCTCAGTTGCACTATATAAAGCATACGTACAAAAGAGGTCATTGCGTTTGGCAAACTTCTTATCAACCCGTTTTAACGGATCAAAGTCTTTTACTTCACCGGCAACGGTAATGCCGGTGGGTTCTGAATCAAATTTCGTAATTGGGGCAATCCCAACCTTGGATGCAAATAAGTTTTCAAGAAAACTATCCACATCGTTTCCGATTGGCGTAACGGCGCCCATTCCTGTAACAACGACTCTACTCATTTAATTACTCCTTCAACAATCTAAATTGTCAAACCACCGTCAACTGTGATGACTTGGCCGGTAATGTACTGGTTATGAACCAAAAATGCGACTGCATCAGCGATTTCGGTTGGCTCAGCGAAGCGTTTCAGCGGAATCTGATCCGTGAATTCGCTTTGGCGGCGTTCACTCATTTTTTCAGTCATGTCGGTCTTAACCATCCCTGGTGCAACCGCATTGGAACGAATGCCACGCAATGCGCCTTCTCGAGCAGCGGTTTTGGTTAAACCAACCAGACCGGCTTTGCTTGATGAATAGTTGGCTTGGCCAAGATTTCCATGGAGACCTGAAATGCTGGAAATGTTAACAATTGAACCTTGACGGGCCTTTTGCATGATTTTCATCGCAAACTTAATCATATTAAAAGCCCCAACCAAATTGGTATCCAAAACGGCTTTGAAGTCAGCTAATTTCATCCGACTCAACAATTTATCTTTAGTAATACCGGCGTTGTTGACCAATACGTCAATTTGACCGTACTTTTCAACCACCGAATTAATCATTTGTTCAGCATCATCTTCATTGGCTACATCGCCAACCAAAACATCAAAGTGATAGCCGGCATCTGCCAACTGCTTGGCTGTTTCATCGTCCAGTTCGTGGTGGGCGTTGATAATCACTGTCAAACCGTCGTCGGCAAGTCGTTTAGCAATTGCCAAACCAATTCCTTTAGCAGCTCCCGTGACTAACGCAATTTGTTTTGTTTCTGTCATTATTTCACCAGCTTTTTATTTGATCGAACCTGATTCAAGGTCTCAACACTATCGATATGAAATTTGTTGGCATTGCAAAGAATCGTCTTGGCAAATTTCATTAAGGTGTCACCGGGACCGATTTCAATCAAGACGTCGGCTTCCAGGTTCAATAGTTCCTTGAGACACTCGTTAAAATGGGTTGGATTAACCAATTGTTTGACTAAGGTCTGCTTCACATTGAGTCTCGTAAAAGGCTTGACGATGGTGTTACTAATCACCGGAAAGTCCATTTCAGCAAATTCAACTGTCTGCAGTCGCTTGGCCAAAGCATCACTGGCTTCCTGCATAAATGGGGTGTGGGAAGCAACCGTCATTTTTAACGGTACAACCCGCTTGATTCCATGTTCATGCAGGTAATCAGTGGCGGCATTCAACCCAGCCTCTGAGCCGCCAATCACAATTTGGGTATCGGTATTGTAGTTCGCCGGATAGACAGGTCCCTTTTGTGAACCAACCCGACAAGCTTCATCTACAATATTTGCCGTGGCTTTTAAAACCGCCGCCATTTTGCCGGGATGATTGTGCCCAGCTTGATCCATATAGAGATTGCGATCGCGAACCAGCGGCAAACCGTCTTCAAAACTCAAGCCGTTGGCAGCGATAATCCCGCTGTATTCGCCCAAGCTCAGTCCGGTGGCCCCGACAGGCTGACCTAAATCATGTTCGAGAATTCTATAAATTCCGGTACTCAGGGTAACGATTGAAACTTGAGTATTTGCGGGATCATCAAAAATTTTCGAGTCACTCATGTCTTTTCCAAGTATCTGAGAAGCTTCTTCAATTGTTTGACGGTAAATGGGCTCTTGTTGGTATAGGTCGTGTCCCATACCGGCAAATTGTTTACCCTGACCGCTGAATAAATATCCTAGTTTCAAACTATCTACCTGCCTACTTTCTAACTACTTAGCTTGTTGTTTAACGACGTAGTCCACTAATTCGCCAACGGTTTCCATACCTTCGTCAGTGTCAATTTCGATATCATAAGTATCTTCAATCTTGTCAACAACTTCGAAAATGTCCAAACTGTCCAAATCAAGATCGTTCTTGAAGTTAGTGTCTTGCTTAACCTTGTCTGCATCGACATCCAATTGATCCACGATAATTTCTTTTACCTTGTTAAATACTTCTTCTTTAGTCATTTTTATTTCCTCCAAATTTTATGTTTCCAAGTTATATTTTTAGTACTTAATAATCATTGTTCCAACAGTTAATCCGCCACCAAATCCGGATAGGGCAACGACATCCCCCCTTTTAATGATGTGTTGATCAATCAGCTCAGCCAGCAAAATCGGTTCGCTGGCAGCTGAAGTGTTGCCGTATTCATTGATGTTCACTGGAAATTTGCTCATTGGTGCTCCCAGCGTTTCGGCAATCTTCTCAATAATCCGTTCATTAGCTTGATGCAGGACAAAACAATCAATATCGTCAATTGACAATTTGGCTCGTGCCAGAGCGCGATTAATCGATTCCGGCACGTTCTTAACTGCAAAGCCATAAACCCGATGACCATTCATTTTGAAAAACGGTGAGTAGCTGACATCATCATCGGCAAACGGTGATTTCACGCCAACCTGACCAGCTGTCAAATGCTTCCCCAGCTTGCCCAAAGTTGCCAGATCTTCTGAAATAAAGGAACCAGGTTCCCGAGGCTGATTGGAAATGAGCGCCCCGGCAGCCCCATCTCCGAATAAAACGGCGGTGGAACGGTCATGCCAATCCAATAATTTACTTAAGGTCTCAGCCCCAATGAGGATGGCGTGCATTTGATGATCTGCCTTCAGCATTTGCCGAACGACTTTCAAGCCATACACAAATCCGGAGCAGGCAGCATCGATATCAAAAGCAATCGCATCATCGGCGCCAATGTTGCCTTGGACCATCGCCCCCACAGATGGCGTTAAATAATCCGGCGACATGGTGGCGACGACAATCAGGTCAATATCCGCTGGTGTCAACCCACTTTGATCAAGCAATTTTTCGGCAACCTCAGTGGCCAATGAACTGGTTGTTTCAGTCACTGCCACGTGGCGGCGCTTAATGCCAGTCCGCTGGGTAATCCACTCATCTGAAGTATCCATCATTGTTGAGAGTTCGTCGTTATCCACCACCCGCTTTGGTACTGAACTGGCGGTTGTGATGATTTTGAAATCTTCAAAGGTCATTTTGCAGATACCTCGTCAATAAAATCTTCCAGGTTAACCATCGCCTGTTTGATCAAATGAATATCGTCATCGTTGAAGCCCTTGAGGAACCGCTGAACCAGCAACTTATGGAACGCATCGTGAGCACGGTACAACAGCCGTCCCTTACTGGTTAATCCCAGATTAATAATCCGATGATCTTCAACGTTGGGGATCCGCATCACGTACCCTTTCCGTTCCAAATTATTCAAGTTGGCAGTTAAAGTTCCCTTACTTAGTTTCAAAATGTGGGCAACTTCTGAGGTCGTCTTTCGATCATGCAGGCCAATGGTATGAACCAAGTGAACTTCCTTCGCAGTGATGTCCTTAAATCGACTTTTTCGAATTTCGCTCTCTTCAATCCGCATGATACTGTCATACACGTTGATTAGAGATTCATTGATAAAGCCGGTATCTTGTTTAATTTGATCACTTTGCGAATTCATTTCTTAGCTCTCCTAGATTGATAATTAGATTTTCTTTTTTGGATCGGGAACGATGAAGGTTAATTCGGCCGAACAGGCAACTTTATCGTCAACCTTAGCCTCACACTTAACCTTGCCCATATTTTCGCGTTGCTTTTCCATGGTCACATGCAGTTTTAACACATCCCCTGGACGGACAACTTTTCTGAACTTGGCGTCATCAATCGCACCAAGATAGGCGGTCTTACCTTTGTATTTTTCAGTTTTCAAAATCAAGATTGAAGCTGCCTGAGCCAAGGATTCAATAATCAAGACACCGGGCATAACCGGGTTCCCAGGGAAATGGCCTTGGAAAAATTCCTCGTTAATTGTGACGTTCTTGGTAACAACAATTGACTCACCAGGGTTTAATTCATCAACTTTATCCATGAACAAAATTGGATAACGGTTGGGAATTAAATCCATAATTTCAGATGCATCTAATACACTCATTGATTTCTTCCTTTCACTTACAGGGTGGCAAGCACTTTCCAAAAATTAGTTCGAGTATCAAACTATTAGTTCAAACTAATTTCCAAAAATACCGGCTTACCGATGTTCTTTTAGGAACACACAACATGATAACCTAATTTAGTTTGAATATCAAACTAAATTTCGATACCACGTGTTCCGTTTCTGAATTCTACCATATTTAGGGTCTGACAGGCAACGGGTCCTCAATCAATAGGAAAAGGCAATTCATGAATAAATAACGTTCATGAATTGCCATCTCCACTTTCATTCACTTATCTCATCCACTCAGCTAGTCCACTGTTTCGTATATCAGCGTTGGTGCTTGAGCTTTATCTGAGATTTCAATATTATCGTACAATAATTTCTGAATATCAGTGACATCTTTGCGGTTGCTAAAGATGGTCAATAAGGAATCTCCTTCGTTAACTGGGTCGCCAATCTTTTTGTGCAGCATAATGCCCACTGAATAATCCAACTGATCGTCAGCCTTCTGCCGGCCACCGCCTAACAGCATGCTGGCCACACCGACTTCATCGGCAACAATCTTGGATACGACTCCACTGGACTTGGCCAAGAGTTCAATTTTGAATTTAGCTTGCGGCAAGATGCCCTTGTAAAGATTTTTGTTGAAATTTTGTTCTCCCATGTGAATCCGTGAACTTTTTACAGATACAAAAAGCCATCGATCTCGATAATCGATGGCTCTGAAGCACATTTTAACTTAAATTAGCCTGAGGCGGCAACCTAGTCTTCCAGCGTGTGGCTAATTCTACTTAAGATCATTAATCGTATTGACGTTCTTCATATACGTTGGAACTGCCAAGCCAACCTTAGCACCCTTTAGGTTCACACCCAGGTCGTCAAATTTGCCCTTGTAGTCCTTGTAATACAGTCCTTGGGTTGTCGGCAGCCAAGCACTCACCATGCCGTCTGCGGCGTCTGTGGCGATTGAAGCCCACAGTGGTTGAACTTCCATTGCTTGGATTTCAACCTTATATCCTAATGAACGCAAGACGTTGGCAACCACATTAGTTGACGCAATCTCGGAATCCCAGGCAACATAGGTGAGTTTTATCGATTGGCCACGGACGTGTTTAATGCCCTTGGTCCAAGTATCAACCTGCTTTTGGTTGGCCTTGATCCAGTCATTAGCGGCCTTATGTGGATCTTCTCCGTTATTCACCTTCAACATCACATTTGCCATCTGAGTTGGCTTCCAATTGAACCGGTTCAGCATTTCGTATGCTTCAGGCTTATCTTGTTTCAAACCCTTCCGAACAATCGTATGAATGTTTTCGGCTTTACCATAAACATTTTTAGGATCCTTCAAGAACTTTAAATTGTATTTAGTAAACATCCAATGCGGTGTCCAACCAGTCACAACAATCGGCTGGTGATTCTTGATTGCTTTGCCCAACGTACTGGTCATTGCAGCCGTCGAACTGGTCTGCAGCTGCCATTTACCATGATCCAATCCGTACGCTTTCATCGCTTTTTGAGTACTGGACATGATACCGGCACCGGCTTCAATCCCGGTAATTGTGTAGTTAATCTGTTTGCCGAGACTTTCATTAGCGTGATACTTTGCCGGTTTACTGCCACAGGCAGAAAGGAGAATCATCGAGAAGAACAACACCATCGTTAACAGAAATTTATTGTTGATTTTTCGCATAATAACCCCTTTCTATGACTTAGGGACTTTGTTGCGGTTGATAGCTTGGGTAATTCGGTCAAGAATGATGGCCAGAATTACAATTGCCAAACCAGCGGCAAATCCACCACCGGCATCGTTTCGACCAACGGCGAAGTAGACCTTGTTTCCAAGCCCCATGGCACCGATCATCGAAGCAATCACAACCATTGAAAGTGACAACATCATGCTTTGGTTAACCCCAGCCATCAAGGTTGATTTGGCCAGTGGCAATTGAACTTTAAATAATTTTTGCCAGCCAGTCGATCCGTATGAATCAGCGGCTTCAGTCAAATCATTTGGTACTTGCCGAATTCCCAAATTGGTCATTCGAACCGTCGGCGGCATTGCAAAAATCACTGAGGCAATGACACCGGGTACCATTCCAATCCCAAAGAATGCAACGGCTGGGATCAGATAAACGAAGGCTGGCATAGTCTGCATGAAGTCCAAAATTGGTTTGTTGATGACCGCGAAGACTTTGGATTTTGCCATCCAAATTCCCAATGGAACACCGATTACCAAGGCAATCAAACTAGATGTAAGAACCAAGGTCAATGTCTGGGTCATATCACGCCAGAATCCTTGATTCCAAATGTATAACAGGCCAATCGCTTCAAAAATCAGCAATGTCCAGTGCTTCGTCTTTCGGTTCAGCCAATATGTGGCACCAAGAATGATTAACATGAACAGCCAAATTGGCAGGATGTCAAAGACCCATTGGAAGCCGTTGATGATGCCGCCGATAAAGTTGGTGACACCATTGAAGAAGCCTTCAAAACTGACAAGCCAGTCGACAAATTTATCAATCCAGCTTGAAACTGGTAATTGTGGAATGTTATTCATCCTCTGTCACCTCATTTCCTGAAATGGCACCCAGAACGGCACCTCTGATAATAATTCCGAGTAAGTGCTTTTGGTCGTCAACCACAGCGAACGGAATTGGGGTCTGCGAAATCTTTTCCATAATCTCGGTAATTGGTGTATCGGGACCAGTTGTTGGGACATCTTTTTGAACCACTGACATCAAGTCAGGATTCTTTTGCTTGATCAATCCCATCACGTGATCAGCGTCAGCGACTCCAACGAATTCACGCTTACTGTTAACAACGTAGACGGATGAAATTTCATTTTCCCGCATCCGCCGCATCGCAATCCGGGGACCATCTTTATCAATGTTGACGAAGGTAGGTCGAATCATCACATTCGATGCCGTCAAGACCTTGGTTCGGTCAACATCTTCGATAAATTTCTCAACGTATTCATCAGCTGGTTGAGTCAGAATTTCTTCTGGTGTCCCAGTCTGAACGATCACCCCATCCTTCATGATCATGATCCGATCACCAATTCGCAGTGCTTCATTCAAATCATGGGAAATAAAGACAATCGTTTTGTGCAGGTTTTCCTGCAAATCCAGCAGTTCATCCTGCATGTCCTTTCGGTTCAAAGGATCAAGCGCGGAGAACGCCTCATCCATCAAAAGGATTTCAGAATCGGTTGCCAATGCTCTAGCCAACCCAACTCGTTGCTGCATCCCGCCTGATAATTGAGTTGGATACTGATCGTCGTAACCGTGCAGGCCAACCAGTTCCAAGGCGTCATGAGCTTTCTTTAAACGCTCGTCTTTATCAACACCCTTGATTTCCAAACCATACGCAGTGTTTTCGATAATCGTTCGATTTGGGAACAGTGCAAAGTTCTGGAAAACCATACTCATCTTGTTGCGTCGAACATCCAATAATTCCTTCTTACTGAGATCGGTGAGGTTCTCACCATCAATCAGCACCTTGCCTGACGTGGGTTCAATTAAACGGTTGATCATTCGAATCATGGTTGACTTACCACTTCCTGATAGTCCCATGATGACGAAAATCTCTCCGTCATTGACCTCAAAGTTGGCATCATTCACACCAACTGTTGCGCCAGCGGTTTTTAAAATTTCAGCTTTTGACTTACCTTGTTTTAATAATTCCTCAGCCTTGGGAATCCGTCGACCAAAGATTTTGGTAAGATGTTGCACTTGCAATTTTGCTGTCATGTGCTCCTCCTTATCAATATTCATGTAAATAAAAATCAACTACCAGCGGACAACACAAACGTGTGTGGCTGCCAGTAATTGAACGACATATAAAACCTTAACAAAAATATGCATCGAGTTCAAATGATTAGCATATCAGTAAAATTCAAGTACGCGGGCATTGTAACCGCCTTTATAGTTGATGTTGATGGCATCAGACGGATTTTATACATTTAAATTGAATTTAGTTGCCAGGGTTGCTGTGATTGCTTTTAGGATAGGATTCTGAGCTGGTTTTCAAAAAAAGTTCAACTTTTTTGATTTTGGCAACAAAAAAACGCCAAAAATGAATGATTTTTGGCGTTACAAAACTATTTGTTTCGTTCCAGAACGGTAATTGATTCCACATGAACGGTCTGCGGGAATTGATCAACAGGTTGAATTGGTTGGTTAACCTCATAACCTTGATCAGTGAATAATTTGACGTCTCGTGCCAAAGTTGCAGGATTGCATGAAACATAGACAACCCGCTTTGGCTGCATCTTAACGACACTATCGATCAAGCTGGCTTCAAGGCCCTTGCGTGGTGGATCAACGGAGATGACATCAGGCTTCAAGCCATCTTCCTGCCACTTAGCCATTTGTTCTTCGGCTTTACCAGCAACGAAGTGCACATTGGTCAAATTGTTGAGTTTGGCGTTCTTCTTAGCATCTTCAACAGCTTCAGGGACAATTTCAACCCCATAAACTTGTTGGGCAACCCGGGCCATCGAAAGTGAAATCGTTCCGATCCCACAATAAGCATCAATCACCACATCATCAGCTGATAAATCGGCCTTCTTGGTGGCTAAATCATATAACTTTTCGGTTTGAACCGGGTTGACTTGATAGAAGGAACTCGCTGAGATGTCGAATTTTAATCCCAGCAAGGTATCTTCGATCGTACTCTTGCCAGCGAGCGTTTTATTCTCTTTACCCATCAAGGCGTTAGTCTTTTGTGGATTAACGTTTTGGACAATACTCTTGACTTCGGGCAATGATTTCTGGATTTCAGCGACAATCTCACCGCTGCTTGGTAATTTTTCAGTCCGGGTAATCAAAACGATCATCATATCGTGGGAATAGTAACCGCGACGAACCATGATGTTTCGGACCACACCCTTATTGGCTTCTTCGTCATATGGCTGAACCCGAAATTTTCTTAAAATATCTCGGACAACGACAATGGCTTCGTCAATTTTAGGATCTTGGATATAGAAATCCTCAATTGGCACTAAGTCATGGGAATGCTTCCGGTAGAATCCGGTTTGGAGCTTGCCATTAATCAAACGGACAGGAATCTGGGCCTTGTTTCGATAATGAGTCGGATCATCCATGCCGATGGTTGGACTAACTTCAACATCCAGTTTCATCTTATCAAAGTCGACTTCGATTTGATGCTGTTTGAATCTAAGTTGGGCATCATATTTTAAGTGTTGTAGGGGTGCAATACCGGTCTGAGTATAGGCCTTATCAACCAACTCAACTCGATCCTTGCTCTTCTTGTTAATCTTAACAACTCGGCCAAAGGCAAAGTTCTTCTTAACCTTGATGACTTTCATTGTCACATTTTCAGTTGGCAATGCATTTTCAATAAAGATTGGGAAGTCATCAATCTTTGCGACACCCAAGCCCTGGTAGGTCAGGTCGGTTATATCAACATCGTAATTCTGGTTCTTTTCAACTGGTACCATCTTTTTCATTTATTCACCTTTTTTTACTCTTAGAAACAAAAATTGCGAAACGAAAACTTCGTAACGCAATTATAACATCTTATTAAACTATTCTTTATCAGGGAGTTTGTCAACGCCTTTGACGAAGTTCTTTTCGACCCGTCGCATCTCATTAGTTTCCTCTGAGTACGCATCGTCTGGAATTTCATCCGTGTTGGCAAAAAACTCAATATGTTGCTTGAGGTCAATGAAAGTCATTGGTGCATCCCCACCGTATTCACCGTCGAGATTGATCTGCATACGATCATGGACTGGCTTAGCAGTAACTTTCCGGACCTTTTTGTAGATAATTCTAGGATCATCCACATGTCGACCGCCATTCAAGACTTTCGAAGCAAGATGAAGAATTTCAACCAAATTGCTGGTTTTGACGATAATCAAAGTGAATTTACCGTCATCCAATGAAGCATCCGGAACAATCTGTTCAAAACCACCTACTGAGTTGGTTAGTGCCAAGAAAAACATTGAGGCCTTTCCCTTAAACTCTTCATTATCGTACTTGAGATCCATTTCAATGGGCTTGATTCGCGGCAATAATTCGGCACCACGAACCAAGTATGCCAAATAACCGAAGAAAGTCTTCAAATCTGAAGGCACATCATAAGTCAACTCGGTCAATAGCCCACCAGCGGCAATGTTGATGAAGTAATTGCCACCGGCTTTGCCAATATCCATCCTGATTGTCTGGTCCTTCAAGACAACTTTAGCGGCATCGACTGGATCTTCCCGTGGAATATGCAAAGCCCGCGCATAGTCATTGGTAGTCCCTGCTGGAATGATTGCCATTTTGGGTCGCTTCTTCAACGGCGCAATGCCATTGACAACCTCATTGATTGTGCCATCACCACCAGCAGCAACCACCAACTCAAAACCGTCTTCAGCAGCCCGGCGAGCTTCATTCTTGGCAGAGTCTTTCGCAGGAGTTGTCGCATAAGCACTGGTTTCGTAACCAGCCTGCTCAAAAATATTCAAAATGTCGACTAGCTTTTGCTTGAGAAGTTCTCTTCCCGAAGTGGGATTGTAGATCACCCTGGCCCGTTTTCGCATATTCATCCTGACTTTCTATTTACTCATTGACTCTTTTAGCATTTTGTTGATAACTTGTGGGTTAGCTTTCCCATGAGTTTGTTTCATAATCTGACCAACCAAGAAACCGATGGCCCGATCTTTACCATTATGGAAATCTTCAACTGATTGTGGATTGGCAGCCACAACTTCGTCAACGATTGGTTGAAGTTTGGCAGGGTCAGATAACTGAACCATGCCTTTATCTTCAACGAATTTCTTAGGTTCTTCACCATTTGTGATCGCCTTGAAGACCTTTTTAGCCATCTTGGATGAAATGGTTCCATCGGTGATCAGTTTGATCATGGTTGCCAAATGTTCAGGCGTAATCTTAGTGTCCTGCAATTCAACTTGATTGTCGTTCATGTAGGCATTAACGTCACCCTGTAAGTAGTTGGCAGCCAATTTGGCGTCAGCACCATCAGCAATCATCTTATCGAAGAAGTCAGACATTTCCTTGGTCTGAGTGATAACCATTGCATCATAATCAGTAATGCCAAGTTCATTGACATAGCGTTGACGACGTTTAGCAGGTGGCTCTGGTAGTTCCTTCTCAATAGAATCGATCCAGTCTTGAGAAATATTCAAAACTGGCAGATCTGGTTCTGGGAAGTAACGGTAGTCATCAGAACCTTCCTTCGTCCGCATTAAGATGGTTTGACCATTTGCCTCATCAAAACGACGAGTTTCCTGGGCAATCTTACCGCCTGACATCAAGACTCGTTGATGGCGTGCTTCTTCAAATTCCAAACCTTTTTTCACGTAATTAAATGAGTTCAAATTCTTCAATTCAGTCTTAGTACCCAATTCTTTTTGGCCGACTGGTCGAACTGAAATGTTGACATCAACCCGCATGGACCCTTCTTCCATCTTAACGTCAGAAATACCAGTAAACTGGATAACTTGACGTAATTGTTCCAGGTATGCATATGCTTCAGCAGGTGAAGAAATATCAGGTTTGGAAACAATTTCAATCAATGGGGTTCCTTGACGGTTCAAGTCAACGTATGAATATTCAGAGGCATGGGAGTTCTTACCAGCATCCTCTTCAATATGCATTTCAGCAATTCCAATCTTCTTTTTCTTGCCATCAATCTCAATTTCGACCCAGCCATCATGGGCAATTGGGGTCTCAGATTGAGTGATCTGATAAGCTTTTGGATTATCAGGATAGAAATAATTTTTCCGATCAAAATGTGGGTGGCGTTCAATTTGTGCATGCAGCGCCAAGCCAGCCATGATGCCGTCGTGAACAACACCTTTATTGGTAGTTGGCAGCACACCAGGATAACCCCAATCTATCACGTTGGTGTTGGAGTTAGGTTCATCACCAAATTCTACAGGAGATGGACTAAAAATTTTGGAGTTGGTTTTTAATTCAACGTGGACTTCAAGTCCAATAGTCGTTTCAAAATTCATTAGTTGTTGCCTCCCATCTTTGGTGTTTGTTTAGCAAAATCAGTTGATTGTTCGAAAGCACTACCAGCTTGGTAAACGGTTAATTCATCGTAAGGACGACCGATTAATTGGACACCAACTGGTAAGCCCTTGGAGAAGCCGGCAGGAACTGACATTCCTGGCAGACCGGCCAAGTTAACGGGCAAAGTCAAAACATCGTTCATGTACATCGTCATTGGATCTGACACGTCCTCACCAATCCCATATGCAGGCGTTGGCGCAGTTGGTGCCAAAATCAAATCAAAGTCTTTAAAGACATTAGTGAAATCGTTAATCATCAAAGTCCGAACTTGAGCGGCTTTCTTGAAGTAGGCATCGTAAAAACCAGCTGAAAGTGAAAATGTTCCCAGCATGATTCGACGCTTAACTTCGTCACCAAAGCCTTCAGAACGTGACTTAACGTACAGATCTTCCAGATTTTTAACGTCTTTGGCACGACGACCATACCGGATACCATCAAAACGCTGTAAGTTAGATGAGGCTTCTGATGAGGAAATGATGTAGTAAGCAGCCACCCCATATTTAGTATGTGGTAACGATACTTCTTCAACCGTCGCACCCATTTTTTTGAACGTTTCAGCGGTGTCTAAGACGGTTTGCTTGATATCATCATCCAAACCTTGAGCCATAAATTCAGTTGGAATTCCAATCTTCATACCCTTCACACCCTTATTCAAGGTGCTGGTAAAGTCGGGGACTTCCTTAGTTGATGAAGTTAAATCATGATCATCATGACCGGCAATCGCATTCATAATGGTTGCATTGTCAGCAACGTTACGAGTAATTGGCCCAATTTGATCCAAACTTGAACCAAAGGCAATTAATCCCCAACGTGAAACTCGGCCATAAGTTGGCTTCATGCCAACGACACCGTTAAATGAGGCTGGTTGACGAATTGAGCCACCAGTATCTGATCCCAAAGCAGCGATCACTTCACCGGCAGCAACTGCAGCTGCAGAACCACCTGATGAACCACCGGGAACTTTAGTTGTATCCCAAGGGTTATGCGTAATCTTGAATGCTGAGTTTTCGGTTGAACCACCCATGGCAAATTCATCCATGTTCGTCTTACCAACCGTGATCGTTCCAAGCTTGTTCAACTTATCAACTGCAGTGGCGTCATAGATTGGCTTGAAGTTTTCAAGAATCTTTGAAGCAGCGGTCGTGGTTAAGCCCTTGGTAACCATATTATCCTTGATGGCAATTGGCATCCCCGACAAGACATTGTCAGCGTCAATCCCCTTTGCATCAACATCGGCAGCCTTCTTCAAAGCCCCTTCGTTATCGACAGTAATAAAGGCGTTAATGTCACCATCAACGGCTTTAATATTATCTAATGTCTGTTGAGTCAGGTCCTTGGCAGAGATTTCTTTGTTGACCAGTTGTTTATGAATGCTGGTTAATGATTGATCAAAATAATTCATTATTCGTTATCCCCGCTTTCATCAATAATGGTTGGCACTCTGATATACCCGTCGGCTGTATCCGGCGCATTATCAAGCAATGCTTGTCGTTGATTCCAGTTATCAGCAATGTCTTCGCGCATCACATTAATTTGATCGGTGACACTGCTGGTAGGTTCGATACCATCTGTGTCAACTTCGCTTAAAGTTTCAAACAACCCAATAATTTGATCCAGTTGAGTCGTGAAATAAGGCAATTGATCATCGGCAATTTTGAGCTTTGCTAGTTCAGCAACGTGTTTTACCTGATCTTCGGAGATCTTTTCAGTCATTGAAATCCTTCTCTCTTCTGAATATGTCCAAATTTTTATAACAACAATAATTCTACCATAGAAATAATGGCATTTTTTAGAAATTAATAACTATTGAAAATATGAGCAGAAAATTTCTTCTCATTCTGCTTCCGACTCAAGAAACTCTGAATTCCTTCAGTCGATGATACGGTAATGTCGATCGGTGCATTTGCCGGCAAGTACCTTTGCGCTGCGTTTTGAATATATTGAGTGAAACTGATGATCTCAGTTTGACTATAGAATTGAGTGGTGATGCTGATGTTCATGCCACTCAATGACCCATCGGTATACTGTGCCTGTGCAGTGACCCCACTCAAATTCGGGAAGAAGCCTTGAATCTCTGATTTGAAGTTATCAAATGAGTCAGCGTCATTTTGACTTGGCCCCTTCTTATCAGATTGCAGTGGAAAGACGTAGTTCTTTTGGTTAATCGTATCCCACTTGGCAATTTTGGTTTCACCGTCATCGTTCATTGAATAGGCAAAGAAATTACCACCGACTAAACTGTCATCTGACGCTTGTTTGTATAACGCAATAATGATTGGAATATTTTTCAGGGCAGCCCGTTGCCGCAACCGTTTAATAACTTGGTTGGCAATTGCTTTGCCTTGTTTCTTAACTTGCGCATTAGAGATATTGGTCTCATAAGTTGGCCCATAGGCAGTCTTTTTGTAATAATCAACTGAATTGATTCCCAAGCCAACGGTCATTGCAGACAACTTAAGAGATTTGCCGCTTTGAGTCATAAAATCTTGTTCATCAATTTGAGAAAGATAAATTGGATTTCGAGTATTCGGGTTGGTTGACTTGGACTTAACCGGGTTCAAACCAGTCGGATTGGACTTTGACTTGCGATCCAGCCATTTTTCAACTGTACTGGTTGAAAGGTATTGACCTTCTTGAAAAATGTACTTTTTAGTAGAGAATTCTTTCTTGGAGATGTCCAGCAAACCATTTTCAAAGCCCTTGATATTAAACTGATTTGATTCTTGGGAAACGCTCACGCCCCGAGACTTACTAGTCTGATAACGACCGTTTTTAATAACCCCTTGATAATAATCGGTATTGGTTTGACCAGTTAGCTGCGTCTTAGTTTTTGAGCCACTTGAATTACTCGTGTCCTTCGATAAATTATCAACGCTCCCACACGCTGCCAACATAAATCCCGACAGAATGATTGAAATTCCCAGGATGATTTTTTTCACGATTCGTTCCTCCATTGTCACTTTTCATCGGCCATTTCCTGGTGAAACCGTGCTTCGTCCCAGGTTTGAATGCCGAGGCTCTTCGCCTTATCGTACTTGCTGCCGGGATCCTCACCGACAACGACCACGTCTGTATTTTTTGAAACTGAACTGCTGACTTTGGCGCCATGATCTTCCAGCCATTGAGTTGCGTCTGGTCGAGTGATGTTCTGCAGTTTACCGGTCAAAACAAATTTCTTGCCATTGAAGAAGGAATCACTTTCGGCAATCTCTTCATCAGTAACCCCAAGATAATCCATATTGACACCGACTTGCTTCAGTTGTTCGATCAGTTGTTTTGATTCCGGCATTGAAAAATAGGTGACGACACTGTCAGCAATGATCATTCCCATTGTAGCAATTTCGGCGATATCTTGCGCGCTTGCCTGCATAACCTTATCAATATTTTTAAAACGTTGGGCAATTAGACGAGCTGCTTTGATGCCGACATGCCGAATTCCCAAGCCATACAACAGTCGTTCGCAAGAGTTGCCGCGACTATTATCAATTGCCGCCAAGAGTTTGGTAGCCGATTTCTCACCGAACTTATCCAATGTTAACAGCTGGTCAAATGATAAATCATAGAGTCCAGCGACATCTGACAGCATATGCTTCTCAAATAACTGAGCAATGATTTTCGGACCCAGGCCATCAATGTTCATTGCATCCCGAGACGCAAAGTGCGTTAAGCCTTCTTTGAGTTGTGCCGGACATTGTGGATTGATACAGCGCAACGCAATTTCTTCATCCAAATGAACGAGTGTCGATCCACACGATGGACATTTTGTTGGAACCACATATGGTTGACTGTCAGATGGACGTTTGTCGGGTAGATACTGTGAAATTTCTGGAATAATGTCGCCGGCTTTATGCAGCTTGACGGTATCACCTACTCGGATATCCTTTTCTTCCAAATAGTCCGGATTGTGGAGTGATGCGCGGCTAACCGTGCTGCCGGCCAACGTAACCGGATCCATCACTGCTGTCGGTGTCACAACCCCTGTCCGTCCAACTGTCCATTCGATGTCTCTGACAACGGTTTGAACTTCCTCGGGTGGAAATTTGTAAGCAATTGCCCACCGGGGAACTTTAACGGTGGCACCAAGAGAACGCTGCAGTGGTAAAGAATTGACTTTAATCACAATGCCATCGATCCCATAAGGCAGTCCGTCCCGCAGATCTTTATATTTGTCGACATATTCATCAATATCAGCCATATTGTGGGCCACTTTGTAATCTGGATTAATGGTAAAGCCTAAGCCTTTGAGCTCCTCGAGCATGCCGCTTTGAGTGTCTGACTGCAGGTCATCAATATCAGCGACGTTATACATAAACGTACTTAATTTTCGACTGCGGGTCACCCGTGGATCCAGTTGGCGCAAACTCCCTGCCGCCGCATTTCTAGGATTAGCAAACGGCTCCTCACCATTTAACTGACGTTGCTCATTGAGTTGCGCAAAAGATTCTTTTGGCATGTAACACTCGCCACGAACCTCGATGTTAATTGGGCGGGTCAGTTTTCTTGGAATTGATTTAATAGTTTTTAAATTGCGAGTAATATCCTCACCAATTTGGCCATTTCCTCGCGTTGAACCCTGAACAAAGATACCGTTCTCGTAACGTAAGTTGATCGCTAACCCATCAATTTTTAATTCACAATTATATTCAAATTCGACTGAATCATTTTCCGTTAAATGGTCAACAAATTCGCCTAATTCGCCTTTAGAGAAGACATCCCCCAATGAAAGCATTGGGATTTCGTGATTGACTTTAGTAAATCCCGGTAACGTGTGGTCACCGACCTTTTGGGTAGGTGAATCCGGCGTCACAATTTGTGGAAATTGAGTTTCCAGATCAACTAATTGTTGATAGGCCTTGTCGTACACGGAATCTTCAACACTTGGCGAATCGTAGGTGTAGTATTCATCCGCCCACTTATTTAATTGCGTGCGCAGTCCAGCTGCTTTACCTGCAGCCTGCTGCTCAGTCACATCTTCAAATGCCACAATAACACCTTCTGTTGATTAATTTTCCTGCTTTTTAATTGGCGCAAAAGCGGCTAATAACCGCTTGATGCCTTCTTGTTTGAATGCAATATCGAGCTCCATATCTTCGCCGGTACCGGTGACTTTCACAACCGTACCAGTTCCCCAAGCCTTATGAGAAACTTTGTCACCAACGGCCCAGGCTTTTTTATCTGCGCCAGTACCCTTGGGACTTTCGACCACTTTACCAGGTCGATGATAAGTTGTTGCCGTGGCTCTTCTGGTTCGACGGTCAAATGGCGTCGTCAGCGGAGATTCAGTCTGCTGTTGGTTATCGCTATGAATGAGTTCGGGACTAATTTCGTTCACAAACCGAGATTCCGGATTGTTTTGACGGCGGCCATACAACATTCTGGAATATGCATTGGTAAGATACAATTTTTCTTTAGCTCGTGTGATCCCCACATATGCCAATCGACGCTCTTCTTGGAGTTCCGATTCATCGGCAGCTGCTCTGGAAAGTGGGAACAACCCCTCTTCCATTCCCATCAAAAAGACAACCGGAAATTCCAATCCTTTGGCAGCGTGTAACGTCATTAAAGTGACTTGAGCATTATCTTCTTCCAGGCTGTCCTGATCGGAAACCAAAGCCAAATCGCTCAGGAAGTTCACAAGATTTTGCTGCCCAGTTTCGCCTTCATTTTCTTCATCATATTTTTGGGTAACAGAAATAAATTCTTCCAAGTTTTCAAGTCGGGTCTGGGCTTCCAGTGATTTGGAAGCTTTCAAAGTGCTCAGATAACTGCTTTTATCAAGAATTTCTTCAGTAATATCGGTGATCGATAGTTGATCCATTTTAGCGGCTATCGCACTCATTGTTTGTTCGAATTCTGAGATTGAATTCTTGGCTCTCGTTGAAATTTCGTTAGCCAAATCAACGTTCTTTGACGCTTCAAGTAAGCTCCACCCATGATCGTTGGCGAATAATCGCAGCCGTTCAATACTTGCCTGGCCAATGCCTCGTTTAGGTTCGTTAATCACCCGCTCAAAACTCATTGAATCGTTGGGGTTAGCCAATAATGTTAAATAGGACAACGCATCCCGAATTTCTTTTCGATCGTAAAACTTGTGTCCACCAACCATCGTGTAAGGAATGTTTGATTTCAACAGTGTCTCTTCAATCACACGCGACTGTGCGTTGGTTCGATACAAGATGGCAAAACTGCCGTAATTACGGTTGGGTTTGGCCATTTCTTCTTGAATCTTGGCCACGACATATCGAGCTTCGTCGTTTTCGGTCTGGCCGCGATAATATGAAATTTGATCGCCTTTTGGATTTTCAGTCCATAAGTTCTTGTCAGCCCGATTGTCATTATGAGCAATCACTGAGTTAGCAGCATCCAATACGGTTTTGGTCGAGCGATAATTTTGCTCCAACAGTGTCACATGGGCAGCAGGATAGTCTTTCTTAAAATCTAGGATATTCTGCATGTTGGCACCCCGCCAGCCGTAAATACTCTGGTCGGCATCCCCAACTACACAAATATTTTGATTCTTCTTAGCAAGGGTGTTCACCAATCGATACTGTGCTTCGTTGGTATCCTGATACTCATCAACGTGAATGTATTGAAATTTATCCTGGTAAGATTCTAGAATATCTTTGTGTTCCTCAAATAGTTGAATGGTAATCATGATCAAATCGTCAAAATCCAGCGACTGATTTTGCTTGAGTTCAGCTTGATAACGTTCATAAACATCAGCCACAATCTGATCGAACGCACTGTTAGCCTGTGCTTTAAAAGCTTTAGGCGTGAGTAAGTCATTTTTCGCGTTTGAAATGGAAGACAGAACTGATCTCGGGTCAAATTTCTTAGGATCGATGTTTAAATCTCTTAAAACTCGTTTGACCAATGTCCGCTGTTCACTGGTGTCGGCAATGGTAAAAGCCTTATTGTAGCCTAACAAATCAATATGTCGTCGAAGAATTCGCACACATAAAGCATGAAATGTCGAAACCCAAACATCATTACCGCCTTCACCAAGTAGTTTGGTGACTCGTTCACGCATTTCGCGAGCTGCTTTGTTGGTAAACGTGATTGCCAAAATACGCCAAGGCATAATGTGATTGTGCTCAATAATGTAGGCAATTCGATGGGTTAACACCCGGGTTTTCCCACTGCCGGCACCGGCCATAATTAAAACAGGGCCCTCGGTATGAACCACAGCGTCCTTTTGATCTTTGTTTAATCCTGCTAATAAACTTTCTTCTGCCACTAAATATTCCATCCTCTCGCATTTATCTTTTCAATTATAACAAAAAAGTCGGCTTCCCGACTCTCTACATGTGGCTATATTTTGTTTTGTAATCAATGTCAGGCCAGATACCAGTGGCCTCAAGCTTGATCAAAGTATCTGAAATTGATTTGGTTGGAATCAAAACGTGGCCGACGCACTGTGTCTCATCGCTTGGCTCGTTTCCATAGAACGTAAAGTGCCAATTATCTTTAATGACCCATTGCGTTTGAACGCGCTGATATTCCTGTTGACGGATGGCTTGAAAGACAGTTGCAATCCCTGGAATGATTTCAGTCAGCGGCAAACCAGCAATTGCGCGTAAATGCTGTTCAAATTCGTCAGCGTTGGCGGCGTAATCAAAGACAAATCCAGCTGAGCTCAACTTAGGTGCGACTCGGCTCACATAGATTGACCCACTTTTTGCCAAAAACAATGAAACTTCAAAGGTGCCAACGTAGTCAACATTGCTGGCAATTTCGTTGGTAATCCGTTCCATTTCCTTTTTAACACTTGGATCCAACTTGGCAGGTGTATAAGCGGTCATCAATTGATCGCCTTCATAAATCACTTCTACCGGTGGGAACATGACGGTTGATCCAGACTCGGATCGAGTCACAACAACAGAATAATCGGTATCGTGTTCAACATAGGATTCCAGAATATAGGTCCCAGAATCTAGGAAGCCAGAGGCCAACACAATGTCTGCCTGATTCTTGATTAGTAATTCTTTGCCGCCGTTTAATCCCCGTTGAATGGGTTTTAAAATAGCGGGATAACCGATGGAATTAATTGCCTGGTAAATGTCTTCCAAAGTCACAATCGTTGAATATGGCACCATATTGATGTTCAGAGTTTCGAAAAATGTTCGTTCAATCAATCGATCCTGTACAATATCCAACATGCCGTCCTGTTGAGGCACAGCCGTAAACTGTGAAATGTATCTGACAACATCAGAATCAATGTACTGATTGTCGTAAATAACGGCTTGACAACGCTCAGCAAACATTTTGAGGGTTTCTTTGTCAGTGTATGGGCCAATATATTTATAATCGGCAAGCTCCATCGCCTTACTATTTTCGTTGGAACTGTACATCCCGACATTGAACCCCATTTGCTTTGCACGGGCCAATAACGTTGGGGTACTGATACTATCTCCGAGAATGCCAATTGTTTGACCAGGATAGATAACATTTGCGTTTGCCAATTAATTCACTACTTTCATATCGTAATTTTTACTAATAGTTTGGAACCACTTTACTTATCGTACCATTTTTATAACGAGCCTAGTCAACAAATGTCACTTTTTGGTTGTCCAAAGAGGCAATCCGAGCCAGTGATTCAAGTCTGACACCTGACTTTTCGATCATGGTATGACCCTTTTGGAAGCTCTTTTCGATCACAATTCCCACGCCGGCAACTGGAACTTTGGCCAGCTTGGCGATTTCCAGTAACCCCTGAACTGCTTGGCCGTTTGCCAGGAAATCATCGATGATCAAAATGCGGTCATCAGGCTTGAGAAAACGCTTGTCAATGCTGATATCGTTGCTGACTTGTTTGGTATACGAATAAACACTTGCAGTATATAAATTATCCGTCAATGTTAGACTTTTGTGCTTTCTGGCAAAAATCAACGGAACGCCCATATGTATCGCAGTGGTTAATGCAGGCGCAATTCCGGAAGATTCTACGGTAACCACTTTGGTAACCCCTTCATCTTTGAACAATTTGGCAAATTCTTTGCCAATCTGATCCATTAACTTTGCATCCACCTGGTGATTTAAAAAGTTGTCCACCTTTAATACGTTACCAGGTAAAACAGTGCCGTCCTCCAAAATGCGTTTCTTAAGTAAGTCCATCTCAAAATTCCTTTCTAATCATCATATTGGTATAGTTTATACTGCTTGATTATGGCGATCAACTTCTTGGTGTAGGCCGGATCGGTCGCATAACCATCCTGCTGAAGCCCATCAGCGGCCTGCAGGTAGTTAGTTGCTGCAACCACATCCTTGTACTGCTGAGGGTTCCATTTGGTCCCATACGCGAGCAATTTGGCATGGTCAGCCAGTGATTCGTTCCAGTCCTGATAAACTTGGAAGCGCGCTTTGATGGTCACATATCGACCGTTCACGAATTCCTGCGTATCCAAATAAACCGAGTTGGCGGTGTTGTCCTGAGCCTTCACACCAAATAAATTATAATACTTGCTGGCAAGCCTACTGCTGCCCCAATTGGATTCCAATATGGCTTGCGCTAAGGTAATGCTCGGCAAAATATTGTACTGCCCTTGCAACCGCTGAGCCTGAGGCGCCAACTTTTTAATGAATCTTTCATGCTCAACGGCGACCTCGTTGTTGGAAGTTTGGACATTTCCTGAATTATATCCATTTTCATACAACGCATGGAAGCCCAAAATAATCACTAAGCCGCAAGCCACAAGGATCAGCATCAAGACTGCGTTTGCTTTTTTTGCTCGGCGTTTCCGCCCTTTCTTATATTTAGTCAATCCAACCTCAAACTTTCTAACTTTAGAATTAATTCTAACGATAAATCCGAATAAAAACAAACAAAATTTGTATTTCGACCAGGTTTTTGAATGCTTAAAAATTGACAAATGCTGTAATTTCGGTTATGTTATCAGCTGACACTTAAATCTGGAGATGAAAACCAATGGCTAAAAACACCGAAGTATCAGAAGCACAATCAAAATTTCATGTTGGTGATGAGGTTTCATTCAAGATCGAAAAACAAACATTTACCGGTTATGTTGATAAGAGTTACACCAACTCATTTTTGATTACTTTTGAATCGGATGATCCTGAAATCATTGACAAGTATCATAAGAAAGTCGTCATTAACAATCGTCATCTTAAGATGATCAAGGCAGCTCCTCAACCTGAAGTTGAAGATGATGAAGACGAGGATGAATCAAAAGACTCAAAAGCTTCAAAACCTAAGAAATCAACCAAGAAATAGTGATTTAAAAGTAGGCCTTGCAGAATTGTGCAAGGTCTATTTTTTTCGATTCATTGTTGATTGATTAAAATCTGCGCCAACGGAACGGCGACTTCCCGAATGGTTTGCTTTATCGACTCGTCCGATCAAAAATCTTCTTAACTGGGATGGCAATCAGTGGGGTGACAATTCCGCTGAATATTGCTTCAGGGACACCGTTTGTGCCCACGACGCCAAGCAGATAAGGTAATAATTCTTTGATATTAATTTGATATAATTGTGGCGCCTTGGCCTTATAAAATAAATAAATCAGCCCCAACACAAGGATAGTATTGGTCAATGAACCGAAGACCGCTGCGACAGAAATGCTTGCCGTCTGGCTTTTTAAATGTTTTTTAAGGTATGTGTACGTCATCCCCGCAACCACTCCGATCATGATTCGCGGAATTACTGAAATAATCGGATTAACGAAAACAATTGCTGCCAGTGGACTTGTTGGCCACACGAAAGCTCTGACAAAGGTCGTAAATCCCCAAACGCCACCAATAATTGCGCCATCAACGGTTCCCAATAAAACCGTGGCCACCACGACCGTCATTGGAATGATTGTAATTTCAAGTGGGCCAATCGGAATGTAACCGATCAGTGGAATTGAGGTCTGCAGTAAAATAATTGCAATGAACATTGCCAACATATTCAGTCGTAAGGTATTTTTCTTAACAGGCATGTGTTGTTACCCCTTTAAGTTTGTTGCACCTATTATACAATAACGAATTGTATTCTAATACAAATTTGCCGGTGGAATCCCGTTTTGCCGGTAAGCTTAAAATAATCTCAATAAAAACCACTTCTCAGGACAGAAGTGGCTTTTATTATACAAAAGTGTTTGATTAAGATGGTTGAGACATATCTACCCATGCTTGCGTTTCATGATCGCTTTGCCAAGAATACCTGCCAGCGCAAGGATTACCAGTCCTAATACCGTAAACTGTGCCTCGTTTTGCTCACCTGTTTGTGGTAACATCGCCGCTCTCTGAAGCTTGGTGTCTGTTGCTTGATCGGCAGCGTCACCGTTCGGTGTTTGGCTGTCTGTATTTGAACTGTGAGCCCCTGTGAAATCGGTCGCCTTCATACCAGATTGGCGACCAGTATTTTCTTGAACACTGCTTTGAGCGTTAGCCTCGTCTACCACATTATTCTCGGTAGTGTTGCCATCATGCGTGTCGTTATCCGAATTTTCTGACTGCTGATCAGTTCCTCCAGTAATCACCGATTGCTCAGTGCTGATTTGAGAATTACCAGGTGTCTGGCTGGCAGTTTCAGACCCTGAATTATTACCTGGAATCGCAGGTGTTTCAGTCCCGTGGTTTCCATTTGGTGTCTCCCCGTTGTTGCCGGAATGGCCGGGTGTGTTTGGCATATATCCATCATCTGGAATGGTTGGTGTATCTGGTGTGTGCCCATCCCCGGGATTACTTGGTTTGTCTGGAATATTGCCGCCTTCATTTGGATCAACTGTTGGGGCAACAGAGTCGTTTAAACTAATTAAAGGTGCTTGTCCAAAAGCAATTGTCTCAAATGTTGGCGCAAGATTCTCACCACTTAGATAAGTGAGCGTTGTCAACTTGACGGGTTGAGAAATTTGATTAGGTGAAACCAATCCAGTTGGTTGAGAAGCAGTGTCAACTGTCCCCAATGGGTTGATGGGGATGGTAACATCGGCGATTTTCTCAGTTGCTTTCGGTGAATCAGGAATCAAGCTTTCGTCAATCCCAGTGGTCAGATAATATAAAACGATTTGAGTTGTCTGACTTGGGTCTCCACCTAAACGAGTGTCGTTATCCATGAGTTCCTGTAAAGGATCATCAGTGACGAAGGTATAGATCTTATCTGTTCCCTGCATCTCTAACCCGGAGTTGGATGGCTGATAAATCCCGTAACCCGCTAAATAATACGTTTTCCCATCATCAAAATAATTAACCTTCGGATCAACCTCTATCTGGGTTTGTCCGGCGATTCCCAGGGTAATATCATAAAACAACCCTGGTTCCAACAATCGTTCCAACATTTCCTTGGTTACTTTATGTGAATGGTCTGTTGGTAGGTTGCCAGCGGCTTTCAACTCCCGTTCGCTATAAAATTCAGTCCGGTTGAAACGAATATCATCCATATTGGTCCCAATGACCTGACTCCAATCACCATCGGTAAAATGTACCAAAAGCACAATCGACTGGCCGCTTCTAGTCCGATATGTGGCGTGACTTGGATAAAAGCCATCGGTACTATTCACATCATCTGTAACGATTAACTTTTTAACGGCGTCATTTTGAGATTTATCAGCTGCTAAACCTGCTAATACGGTTACCATTTTGCTATATTGGGTTGTAAAGCTTTGAACATCATCGGTTAAGGCATTGGCATCAGCCTTAATGAGATCGATGGCGGTGCCTAACTCAGGATTAATTTGCTGACTACCGGACACTTTTTGGTTATATTGGCTAATTGCATTCTGAAAATCGGTAAACACTTTTTCATAACTCGTCTGTGCATCATTCGTTGTTTGATCAACTGCAAAAGTTGTGTATGTCTTCCCGAATTTCTCAATCGTCTCTGTTACTGTTTTAAAATCTGTCTGAGTGCCGTTGATTGCATCAATATAGGCATAGTCAGCCTTGGCCAAGGTTTCGGCATTGACACTGATTTGTGGATAATATAATGCCCAACGTCCATCTTGAGTCGCTTCAGCAATGGTTTGGTCCCATTGCGCAACCGCAGCCTGTTGAGCAGCTGCCAATTCATTGAGCTGATTGACTTTCGCCTGCAATGCGTCAGTTGCCTGAATAACATCACCAATATACGTGACTTGATCCAGATTGGCAGCCATTGTCACAGCGTTAGTGTGGCTGATGGATTGGTCATTATTCTCAAAATTGGATTCGAGTTGTTTTAGCTGGTCTTGGAAGCGCTGCCATTCAGAGCCTGAAGTGCTGTCCTGGAATCCATCTGCAGCAATAATGGGACTGTTATGCGTATCAGCATTATACAAATCCAATGCCGACTGATAGTCAGCAAGGCTTTGATTATATTGATCATTATCCTCACCGAATTTGGCTAAGGCATTTTTTACCCGATCTTGACTTTCAATCACCGTATTAGTGATTGCAGTCAATTCATCAACCGTCAATTGCGTGTCATGGATCTTTTGATTGTAAGTGTCGGAGGCTGCTTTCCATTCATCGATGGCCTGGTTTAAGACTGATAAACTTTGGTTGGCAGTTTCATAATCTGTCGTTGCAGACTGGTACTGATTAAATGCATTATTCTGAACGGCAGCTGAGTTGGCATCTTTTACAAAGTTGATGAAAGCTGTCTCGGTTGGATTTTGTTTTCCATCTGGCTGAGTAGCATCTTCATTTGAATTAATTGTTGAGATGTCAGTTTGTTGAGCATTGTGCGTGTTGTTGTAAACAGTTGCCAAAGAGTTGTAGGCATCCTTCGCCTGGTCATACTTTTCCTTGGCAGTTTGAAGGGCTGCTAAAGCAGTTTGATTATCATCAATATTACCCGCGTTGGCGGCTTCTGAGACAGCCTTAAGCTGTTCATTCAAATGATCGGCAGCTGTTAGCAACTGTGCAGCAGCATCGCGCACACCAGCAACAACGTGCTGATTTTGCTGGTCCTGGTTTAACTTAGCCAACTGGGAATTGATCTGGGAAACATAATCATTAACTAACTTGGTATAAGATTCCAAAGTAGCCGTTTGGTCCTTGCCGTCAAGTGTCACTTGCTTAATTGCATTTGGTTGCGGCTGATGGGCCATCCTATCCAATGTGTTTTGGTAATCAGTAATTGCCTCATTTACCGTTCCAAGATTACCTGAAACGTTTTCGGCAGTTTCTTTGAGCTGATCCGCCAATTGGTTGATTTGATTCAGCCAAGAGGCATCACTTGGCTTCGGGTTTTTCAGCAATTCATTTAATTGAGTTGCCATTTCATTTGCTTTGGCAGCTGAATCATTGGCTTTGCTGGTCTCGGCTTTGGCAGTGGACTCAGCTTCTGCCTGAGCTTTAACTGGCTGTTCTTCAGACTGAGTAGGATTGGATTGACTCACGGTTTTGTTAACTGTCACATTCTGTGATCGTTGAGTCGTTGTAGATGAAGTTTCTGTGACTTGTGAATTCGTCGTTTGTGAGTTTGTGGTTTGCTTGTGAGTAACCGTCGCCGTTGGCTGAGCTTTTGCCGTGTCAGGGGTCTTGGTGTGAACAGCATACTCGGTATTGTCGACAGGTTGGGCTGGCTGTTGACTAACCGATTCTGTCCTTTCCGTAGCTGGTGTGGTTACCGTCTGAGTGTTTTGAGTCGTAGTTGTCTGTTGTTGAACGGCCTGTGACTTTTCAGGATTAGCTGATTGTCCTGTTGCGTTCACATCTGAGGTCGTTTGGCTATCGCTTGATAAATTCTGGCTTGTCTGGTCTTCGTTTGCTATGGATTCTGTAGGCGTTACTTGGGTGGTTGTATCCGTTTCAGCGGCACGAGTGCCAGTTGGCATTCCTGCTAAACTAACCTGAATCCCGGCAAACGCAATTCCGGCAATCAGCCAACGTTTGCCAGCTTTGTATAACTTAAATCGCTTTTTAATAACCTGTGTTTGTCCCATAATATACCTCCTGCTAATTGTCAACCCCTCTTTTACAAATACACTTTAACATGAGATTATCAGAATTATCCACAAGTATGACTTATATTTATATTATTAGTATTATACTAATAATTACTTTTTGGTTAATGGCATGGCAATTAAAAATCGTCGGAGAAAATAAAAAACACCTCTCCGAAGAGAAGTGTTTGTAATGAAACAATATAAATTTTAACGCTTTGAAAATTGTGAAGCTTTACGAGCCTTTTTAAGACCTGGCTTCTTACGTTCTTTCATACGAGCGTCACGGGTTAACAAACCTGCACGCTTCAATGGTCCACGGAAGTCGGGATCAACGGCAAGCAATGCACGAGCAATTCCATGACGAGTTGCTCCAGCTTGTCCGGAGAATCCACCACCATTAACGTTAACCAAGGTATCATAGTTACCTAAAGTCTCAGTAACGTTGAATGGTTGCACAACAACTTCACGCAAGTTAGCAAAAGGAATGTAATCTTCAATTGCTTTGTCATTCATGATAATTTTTCCAGTTCCGGGTACCAAACGTACTCGAGCAACTGAATCTTTACGACGGCCAGTGCCGCGATATTGTACTTGAGCCAAAGTGAATTCCTCCTTAAATTAGGTTATTAATGTCTAATACTTCTGGTTTTTGAGCTTGATGATCGTGTTCAGGACCTGCATAGACATGTAACTTCAAACCAATTTTATGACCTAATGTTCCATGAGGAAGCATTCCTTTAACGGAAGTTTCAATTAACTTTTCGGGATTCTTAGCACGCAAATCACCGGCAGTTCGTTGCTTCAAGCCACCAATAAAGCGACTGTGATGATAATAGATCTTGCGAGTGTCTTTGCGACCAGTCAGACCTACTTTACTTGCATTAATAACAATCACATTGTCCCCAGTATCAACGTTGGGTGTGAATGTCGGTTTATTCTTACCTCTTAAAATTGATGCTACTGCTGATGATAAACGTCCAAGAGATACGTCTGTTGCGTCAACAACGTACCATTTACGTTCTACTTCACCAGGTTTTGCCATATAAGTTGTACGCACTGTATATTCCTCCATTGTTCCTGTGTTTGTTCGACACCAAATAAGATTCCGGGGCTTATCGTGGGGCAAACAATACCAATTAACATAATACAAATTATTCCCATGAAAGTCAATCAGTTTCACAAATTAACGTTGTCGTTTTGGTAATTTTGTTGGATGTTTAGGATCTTCACCCTCATAATACACTTTTTTGAGATATAAACCGGACGCTGGCATTGTTCGTCTGGCCTGATCACGGTCCTTGACGTCGTATAAGCGCAATATATCGTGCTCAGGGCGCATTTGGGACCCAATCTCAACAACTACCCCAACCATGATTCGAACCATGTTGTAGAGGAAGCCATTGCCATAGAACTCAAGCCGAATTTCATTGGCATCTTTCTCAAGTGATGCGTTTGCTTCATAAATTGTTCGAACATTTGAGCGGGCAGTTGATCCTGATGCAACAAAGCTTGAAAAATCATGTTCACCAATAAAATCATTCATTGCGGTTTGAACTCGCTCAATATCAATTGGAAAACGCCAATTACCAGTATAGTTTCGTTTAAACGGATCCTTAAATTCTCCCAAATCTAAACGATAGACGTACCGTTTTCCAGAGACATCATAGCGTGCATGAAAATCATCAGATACTTTCTCAGCTTTTTTAATTTCCATATCAAGGGGCAATAGACTGTTGAGTCCCCGATAAATCGCCTTGGTTGGCAAATCAAACGGAAAATCAAAGTGGACTACCTGACCAAGGGCATGAACGCCAGCGTCTGTTCTGCCAGACCCGTAAACAACGATCGGGGGATCAGGGTTCTTCGCCATGATATTGACTTTTTGGGTGATGACACCCTCAATTGTTCTTCGCTTGGGCTGCCGTTCAAAGCCACTGAACAGCGTGCCATCATATGCTAATGTCACTTTGTAACGAATCTTGATCACCTCAATTATTTCTTATGAATAAAACAAGGACACCAACCAGCAGAAAGGCCACCCAGCTAATGGTGTCTTTTCTCTGCCAACGATATACCCGATATTTACTGCGATGCTCGCTGTCGGTAAATCCACGAGCTTCCATCGCGGTTGACAAATTTTCCGCGTGATTAATCGCACCGGTGAACAGTGGGACTAAGAGTGGAACCGCCGCTTGAATCCGATGCTTTAAGCTCCCGGAACCAAAGTCCACCCCTCTTGATCGCTGAGCATTAAGAATTGTTTCCATTTCATCCATTAACGTTGGCACAAATCGTAACGCGATTGAGAGCATTAACGCGAGTGTATCAACGGGAAAGTGAACTTTTTTAAGCGGCTTTAAAACCGTCTGGACCCCATCCGCAATTGCCAATGGCGTTGTAGTCAAAGTCAAAACGGTGGAAATCATAATAATCAGTAAAAATCGAACAAAGATGTAGCCGCCATTAATCAAACTGGTATCACTCACAGAAAACGGTCCAAAATGCCAATAAACATGCCCACCACTGCTGAATAAAATCTGCAGTAAAACGGTGAAAATAATCAACCAGATCAACGGTCGAATGCCTTTCAAAAAATAACCAATTGAAACTCCAGACATGACGACCACAATCAGAATCAATACGCTCAACGAGGCATATGTCCAAACATTATTCGCGAAAAAGATCACGATCACGAAGTAAAAGCTCAGCATCAGCTTGGATTGGGGGCTCATTTGATGGACCCATGATTTGCCGGGCAAGTAACGGCCAAAAAGAAAATTACTCATGTTCCTGCCCTCCTTGGACCAGCTGGGCGATTTCGTCAGCGAGTTTCTCAATCGTTAAAGGCGTATGCCTCAGCGGCACCCCTTCGTCCACCAAGCGAGTTGCAAATTCTGCACTGCTCGGCAAATCAAGGTGCATGCTGTAAACCCACTGAGGATTAGAAAAGATTTCTTGAGGATTCCCATGTTTCACAATTTTTCCCTGATCCATCACAATCACGTCAGACGCGTAATCAACCACGTCATCCATTTGGTGGGTAACGAGAATGATCGTCATATGTTGTTGATCGTGAAGTTCTTGTGCCAGATCCATGATTTCTTTATGACCGCGAGGATCCAAGCCAGCTGTGGGTTCGTCAAGAATCAAAATTTGAGGCTTCATTGCCAAAACACCGGCAATTGCCACACGTCTCATCTGACCGCCAGAAAGATCGAAGGGTGATTTTTCACTAAGGTTCTCGTCCAATCCGACTAACTTCATCGCATCTTCAGCATCCCGCCTAGCATCTTGTTCAGATACGCCGTAATTTTTAGGGCCAAACATAATATCTTTAATTACCGTTTCTTCGAAAAGTTGTTTTTCAGGAAATTGAAAAACCATGCCGACATGCTTACGAAGTTGTTTTAAATTCTTATTAGTGGTGTTTGGATTAATGGTGCGACCATATACGGCAATCTCCCCAGTAGTTGGCTTAAGCAGCGCGTTAATGTGCTGTACCAGCGTCGATTTCCCACTCCCGGTATGTCCGATGATCGCTGTAAAAGACCCAGGAGCAATTGTCACCGATACATTGTCGAGTGCATCTTGGGCAAATGGGGTATTTACTTGGTATGTGTGGGTTACTTGGTTGAAATTAATTTCTTGATCCATGTGATTAACCTCTCGTCATTGAGATATTGGCTATGCGAGTCGATTCCACGTGCTTTAAGTGCTGTCATTAGTTGGGAAGTGAAGGGTGCCGATAAGCCAATCGATTCCAATTTTTCAATGTCGCCAAAAATGTTATCAGGTTTGTCCTCTTCGACAATGGCACCATTATTAACAACGATTACCCAATCTGCACCGGCTGCTTCGTCAATATCATGCGTGATCGAAATAACCGTTAGCTTATTTTGCTTTTTTATCTCATTAACAAGACTGAGAATTTCCTGACGACCACGCGGATCGAGCATACTGGTTGCCTCATCCAAAATGATGATCTTGGGGCTGAGAGCAACAATGCCGGCAATGGCGACTCGTTGTTTCTGTCCACCTGATAAATTGGCAGGAATTCTGTCTCGAAATTCCCACATGCCAACCTGGCGCAAGCTTTTTTCAACAATTCGATGCATTTCTTCACGGGGAACCTGACGATTTTCAAGCCCGAACGCAACATCATCTTCGACGGTCGCACCAACAAATTGATCTTCTGGATTCTGAAATACCATTCCGATTTTGTTGCGAATCTCAAAGATATTCTCATCGTTAACAGTTAAACCATCGACAACGATTTGCCCTGATTTTAATACGATTAGTCCATCAATCAATCTTGCAAGGGTACTTTTCCCACTACCATTTTGTCCAATAATTGCGGTCCATTCACCTTCGTGAACATCCATTGATAGTTTATCAAAGAGCAGGGGCTGATCTGGGTAATTAAATGAAATGTTTTTGATTTGAATAATGTCTTTCATGATATTCCTCGAGTCGTGCTGTGTGTTTGTATGTACAAAAAAATCACTTACAGGTAATCGGTGCATGAGATAAGTCCCACATTCAAACTAGACTAGGAACTATGTTCCACCATCATAACGTTCTATACCAAAAACCTGAGTGATTCTCGTGATAAATATGTGATTTGGTTTAATACTAGTTAGTCAACTAACTCTAAAATGACCATTGGAGCACCGTCGCCACGACGAGGCATGGTCTTCAAAATTCGTGTATATCCACCATTACGATCAGCATACTTTGTAGCTAATTCGCCAAATACTTTTTGCAAAGCAGTAGTAACGTTAATGTCGTCACCATCTTCTTTAACATCAGCAACAACATCACGAACAAATGATGCAGCTTGACGACGGGCGTGTAAATCGCCACGCTTACCAAGTGAAATCATCTTGTCGGTAGTTGAGCGAACTTCCTTAGCTTTAGCTTCAGTGGTGATGATTTGACCATGAATGATCAATTCAGTAGTCAAGTTACGAAGTAATGAGCGACGATGTGCACTACTACGTTGTAATTTCCGATAACCCATAATTGGATGTCCTCCTTCTTTATCTTTATTAGTCTTCTTTACGAAGTGAAAGGCCCAAAGCAGCAAGCTTTTCTTTAACTTCTTCAAGTGACTTACGGCCAAGATTACGAACCTTCATCATATCAGCTTCGGTCTTCTCTGTAAGCTCTTGAACAGTATTAATGCCGGCACGTTTAAGACAGTTGTATGAACGAACTGAAAGGTCCAATTCTTCAATTGTCATTTCCAACATTTTTTCTTTGTGGGTTTCCTCTTTTTCAACCATGATTTCGGTATTCTTAGCTTCATCAGTTAAGTCAACAAACATCTCTAAATGTTCAGTTAAGATCTTAGCTGCCAAACTAACGGCCTCACTTGGGGTGATTGAACCATCAGTCCAAATATCCAAGGTAAGCTTATCAAAATCATCACGTTGACCAACCCGTGTACTTTCAACCTGATAGTTGACACGTTCGATTGGGGTATAAATAGAATCGACGGGTAGCACACCGATAGGCATTTCAGAACTGCGCTTCTTGTTTTCAACAGCTGAAACGTACCCACGACCTTTGTTGGCAGTTAACCGCATGTGGAATGTGGCACCTTCAGCAACGGTTGCGATGTGCAAATCAGGGTTCAGAACAGTTACATCACCGTCAGCTTGAATATCACCGGCAGTAACGTCAGCAGGACCAATTACATCGATTTCCAAATTTTCTTCTTCATCTTCTGGCCCATCTAATTTCAAAGAAATTTTCTTAACATTCAAGATAATTTGAGTAACATCTTCGACAACACCTTTGATCGTCGAAAATTCGTGCAGAACATCATCAATCTGGATACTTGTAACCGCAGCACCTGGAAGTGATGATAATAATGTACGTCTCAGTGAATTTCCGAGAGTTGTACCATATCCACGTTCGAGCGGTTCAACGACGACTTCCCCAAAATTACTAGTTTCTTCAATTTTATGAATGTTAGGCTTTTCAAATTCAATCATTCTTATCATTAACCCCTTTCAAAACGCGTGAGTCTTCATGCAAAATATCAATATGCTTAAACAAAGTAATATTCACTATATTGAATGTCTTAATTAAACTCGACGACGCTTTGGAGGACGAGAACCATTGTGAGGTACCGGAGTAACATCACGAATAGCAGTAACTTCTAGTCCAGTTGCTTGGAGTGCACGGATAGCAGACTCACGGCCTGAACCAGGTCCTTTAACAGCAACTTCAACGGACTTCATGCCATGTTCCATTGATGCTTTAGCAGCAGCTTCAGCAGCCATTTGTGCTGCGAAAGGTGTTGACTTACGACTTCCACGGAATCCTAATGCACCAGCAGATGACCAAGAAACCGCATTTCCAGTGGTGTCGGTAATCATAACTAAAGTATTGTTGAATGTTGAATGGATATGTGCAACACCGGCAGCAATATTCTTTTTAGCACGACGTTTACGACTTGTCTTTTTATTTACCATAAAAACTGATGACCTCCTTCTTTAATTATTTTCTTCTACCAGCAGCAACTTTGCTACCTTTACGAGTGCGGGCGTTGTTCTTGGTATGTTGACCACGAACTGGCAGTCCACGACGATGACGCATTCCACGATATGATCCAATTTCTTGGAGTCGTTTAATGTTCATA
This sequence comes from Lentilactobacillus otakiensis DSM 19908 = JCM 15040, assembly GCF_001434145.1. Classification (GTDB taxonomy): domain Bacteria; phylum Bacillota; class Bacilli; order Lactobacillales; family Lactobacillaceae; genus Lentilactobacillus; species Lentilactobacillus otakiensis. The sequence goes on from NZ_AZED01000013.1 coordinate 79,088, forward strand.
CTTACTTCCCGACGTAAGTCACCTTCGATTTTAAGATCGCCGACAACTTCACGGATTTTGTCTTCTTGGTCTGGTGTTAAATCACGAACACGAACATCCTCAGAAACTCCAGCTTTAGCTAAAACTTTTTGAGCAGTTGTGTTACCAATACCAAAAATATAAGTTAAACCGATAACAATTCGCTTGTCACGGGGTAAATCAATTCCGGCAATACGAGCCATTGAGCATACACCTCCTGTTTATGTTTATTTACCTTGGCGCTGTTTGTGCTTTGGGTTTGCTGAGCAAATAACCATTACTCGGCCTTTTCTTTTGATGATCTTGCAATGTTCACACATTTTTCGTACTGATGGTCGTACTTTCATTTTTAACCCTCCTCGAAAAAAAATGACGAAAAAGGACTACTTAAATCTATAAGTAATACGTCCTTTAGTTAAGTCGTAAGGAGACATTTCAACCGTAACCTTGTCACCAGGAAGGATTCGAATATAATGCATCCGAATCTTACCAGAAACATGGGCTAGGATTTCATGCCCGTTTTCAAGTTCAACTCGAAACATTGCATTGGGCAATGTTTCAACAACTTTTCCTTCGACTTCAATAACATTATCTTTAGCCACTCAATTACACCTCCAATGTTAAATTAGATTGAATAAATTAAATTAATCTTGACAAACCTTTGACAGTTTAACACATTCATTATATTTCATCAATCTAACTGACTCAACACATAATTAGTTAGGCTTAGAGTGTGCTTAGAATTTTATCAACATTTTGCCAAACTTCGTCAATGTCTTTGCTTCCATCAACATTGAATAGAAGATCGCGATCCTTATAGTATGCAATCAATGGTGTATTCATCTTAACGTTTACTTTAAGACGGTTTTTAACAGCTTCGGGTTTGTCGTCCTCACGCTGGTAAAATTCATGCCCACCACAGACATCACACGTTCCTGGAACTTTAGGCATGTGGTACAACTTATGATAAGTTGCACCACATTTCTTACAGATGAATCGGCCTGACAAACGCTCAGTCAACAGCTTAGGATCAACATCAATGTTGATCACAGCTGTAAGCGGCTTGTCTAAGTCCTTAGTCATTTGAGACAATGCATCTGCTTGCTCCAAGGTTCTTGGATAACCATCTAATAAAAAGCCGGGCTTTGTATCAGCTTGAGATAATCGTTCTTTCACAATTCCGTTGGTCACTTCATCTGGAACCAAATTTCCTTTATCAGTGAATTCTTTCGCCTTAACCCCAAGAGGTGTGCTATTAGAAATCGCATCACGGAACATGTCTCCGGTTGAAATGTGAGGAACATGATACTTATCCACAATAAATTGTGCTTGAGTACCCTTCCCTGCGCCAGGCAATCCCATTAATATCAAGTTCAATGACATCTAATTTTCCTCCTTGTCAATAGTTGGATTAGTTGAAATTAATCATCAGTTGGTCGATTTTCATGGATGAAGCCAACATACTCACGCTTCATCATTAACCCACGAATCTGACGAATCGTTTCAATTGCAACACCAACAACGATTAGTAGACTAGTTCCACCCAAACCAATTGATTCGTCCAAGTTCCATAAGTTTTGTGCAATCAGAGGGATCAAAGCAACCACCCCTAAGAACAATGCACCTACAGTACTTAACTTCATCAATAAGTCTGAAACATAAGATTGTGTCTCATGTCCTGGCCATACACCAGGGATGTAACTACCTTGCTTTTGCAAGTTCTCAGAAAGTTTTTCTGGGTTAACTTGAACAAATGCATAGAAGAAAGTAAACATGATAATCAGAATTGTATAGAAAGCTGCACCAGTTGGTGTCTGCATATTAAACAAATTGTTTAATACTTGGAACCAGGTTGCAGTTGAATAATTGTTAGTGAACGCCATCAATATAGTTTGAGGAGTTGCAATGAATGAACTTGCAAAGATAACTGGAATAACACCGGCAACGTTAACTTTTAGTGGAAGATAACTGCTGTCTGGCGAACCAGAAACTCTTCTAGTATATTGAATAGGAACTCGTCGTTCAGCTTGTTGAACCCAAGTAACAAAGGTCACGATAACCAGAACAATGATCAGTAATGCAACCGCAAAAAGGATTGGTTGCCACAAATCTGCTCCGGTAACACCAACAAAGTACTGTGTCCACAATGACTGAAGGCCAACAGGGATTCGAGCAATGATACCTGCAAAGATAATCATTGAGATTCCGTTTCCTAAGCCTCGTTCAGTAATCATGTCACCCATCCAAGTTGTTAACATTGTCCCACCAGTTAAAATTAATCCGATGATCACAAACGTTTTAATACTAGGATTCTGAACAAGATTTAAGCTACTCAACTGATTAAATCCGGCGGTAATTCCAACGGATTGGAAAAATGCCAGGATCACAGTTAAATATCTTGTATGCTGATTCAACTTACGACGTCCAACTTCACCTTGTTTACCCCATTCAACATATCGCGGAACGATATCCATCTGAAGCAACTGGATGATAATTTGTGCTGTAATGTAAGGGGAAACTCCCATTGCAAAGATTGAATAGTTGGTAAGTCCACCACCACTAAAGGTGTTTAAAATACTAACTAATCCAGAAGATGCAACGGATGTTAATGCTTTGGCATTGATCCCGGGAACAGTTATGTATGCTCCCAATCGGAATATAACTAGGACAAACAAAGTGAAAAGCATCTTATTACGAATATCTTTTACTTTGAATGCTTTTGCTAAAGTCGAAAGCATTAAACCACCTCGATTTTACCGCCCGCATTTTCAATTACGGATTGTGCAGATTTTGAAAATTTGTTAGCTTTAACGGTCAACTTTTTGGTCAGTTCACCTTCACCAAGAATCTTGATGCCTGACTTGGCATTATTAACGATTCCTGATTGTTGAAGCAATTCCGGAGTCACTTCAGTACCGTTGTCAAAAGTTTCAAGCTTAGCAACATTAACAACAGCATATTCCTTACGGTTGATGTTGTTGAATCCACGTTTAGGAATTCGACGATACAATGGCATTTGGCCACCTTCGAAACCTACACGAGTCTTGCTACGAGCCTTTTGACCCTTTTGGCCACGTCCAGCAGTCTTACCTTTACCGGCAGAACGGCCACGACCTTTACGAGTACGTAATGAACGAGAACCTTCAGCAGCCTTCAATTCATTTAATTTCATGAAATTGGCACCTCCTTACTAATTATTAGTCTTTAACTTGTTCAACTTCGATTAAATGAGCGATTTGGAAAAGGGCTCCACGAATAGATTCATTGTCAGGTTTGACAACAGTACTATTAACTCGACCCAAGCCAAGAGCCTTCACAATTTTACGTTGCTTTGGAAGGCGATGAGTTACGCTACGTTTTAAAGTAATTTTTAATTGAGCCATCTAAAACACCCTCCTTATTCAGCTAAATGTTGGGTTGAAACCCCACGTAAAGCTGAAATTTCTTCAGCACTCTTCAACTCAACCAAGCCCTTGAAAGTTGCTCGGATAACGTTGATAGGAGTATTGGAACCCAGTCGTTTACTAGTAACATCGTCGATACCAGCTAATTCCATCACGGAACGAACGGCACCGCCGGCTGCTACTCCAGAACCTTCTTCAGCAGGCTTCAATAAAATTCGGCCACCACCAAATGTTCCGAGAACTTCATGAGGAATCGTTGTACCAACAATCGGAACCTCAATTAAGTTTTTACGAGCTGCTTCAACTGCTTTACGGATAGCTTCTGGAACTTCTTGAGCTTTACCAGTTCCGAAACCAACATGTCCGTGCTTGTCTCCAACAACTACTAAAGCAGCAAAACGAAGACGACGTCCACCTTTTACAACTTTAGTGATCCGATTAATCGAAACTACGCTGTCTTCAAGCTCTAACTTATCTGGATCAATAAATTTCTTCATGTGCGGTTATTCCTCCTTTATTAGAATTCTAGTCCATTTTCACGAGCAGCATCTGCAAGAGCTTGAACACGACCATGATACAAGTATCCACCACGATCAAAAACAACATCTTTGATGTTCTTTTCGCTAGCACGTTGAGCTACTAATTTACCAACACTGGCTGCTTGTTCAGTCTTGTTACTACTACTGATTGCAGAATCAAGTGTTGAGGCACTAACAAGCGTTACACCCTCTACGTCATCAATAATTTGAGCGTAGATGTTTTTATTAGAACGATATACATTCAAGCGTGGGCGCTCGGCAGTACCAGAAATTTTATTACGGACACGATTATGACGGCGTTTCCGATTCTTATTTTTATCTGGTTTAGAAATCACAATAGTCACCTCAAAATTTTATTAGGCTGGTATCTTACTACTTACCAGTCTTACCTTCCTTACGAATAATATGTTCGTTTTCATAACGAATACCTTTACCTTTATATGGTTCAGGCGAACGTACTGAACGAACTGATGCAGCAAAGTCACCAACTGCTTGCTTGCTGATACCATTAATATGAATAGTAGTATTATCAGGAACTTCTACAGTAAGATTGTCTGGAACAGTTATTTCAACAGGGTTTGAATAACCAACATTCAAAGTCAGGTTCTTTCCCTTAAGTTGTGCACGGTATCCAACACCAACCAGCTTCAAAGTCTTTTTGAAGCCGTCAGTTACACCGTCAACCATGTTGCTGACGTTTGCTCGTGTAGTACCATGCAATGCACGTACTTTATCGTTGTAATCGCCAATGGGCTCAAAGTTTACTTCGCTACCCTTGATTGTCATCTTAATTTGTGATGAAATTTCACGGGTCAAAGATCCTTTGGCACCTTTAACAGTTACTGTGTTGCCATCTGCTTTTACCTCGACACCTTTTGGTAATTCGATGGTTTTATAACCAATTCGACTCATCGATTACACCTCCAATTTAATGAATTTTACCATACGTAAGCTAACACTTCGCCGCCAATTTTTTGGGCACGTGCTTGCTTATCTGTAATCACACCGTTAGATGTGGAAATGATAGCAATTCCAAGACCGTTTAAAACCTTAGGAACTGCATCTGCTTTAACATATGAACGTAAACCTGGCTTAGAAATTCTCTTAAGACCAGTAATGACACGTTGCTTATCCTTGCCATACTTCAAGAAGACACGGATAATGCCTTGCTTGTCATCTTCGATATATTCAACGTCGCGTACAAAACCCTCACGTTTAAGGATCTCAGCAATGTCGCGTTTGATTTTTGATGCAGGAACTTCAACTGTTTCATGGTAAACCATGTTTGCATTACGAATGCGAGTTAAAAAGTCTGCAATTGGATCAGTCATAGACATCAGCGCACAACCTCCTTTTTAATTATTACCAACTAGCTTTCTTCATGCCAGGAATTTGACCTTTGTGGGCAAGTTCACGGATGCATAAACGGCATAAATGGAATTTCTTGTATACAGAACGAGGTCGTCCGCAACGTTCGCAACGAGTGTAATTCTGTGTTGAGAACTTAGCAGGGCGTTCACTTTTTACAATTAATGATTTTTTAGCCAATGTGAAACCTCCTCTTTATCTGGCAAATGGCATACCGAATTGAGCTAACAATTCATGTGACTCTTCATCGGTATTTGCAGTAGTTACAATTACAATATCCAAACCTCTAACACGGTTAACGTTATCGTAATTAATTTCAGGGAAAATCAATTGTTCACGGACACCCAAAGTGTAGTTACCACGACCATCAAAGGCTCGAGTACTTACACCATGGAAATCACGAACACGTGGTAATGAAACATTAATTAGCTTATCTAAGAATTCATACATTCTGTCACCACGGAGTGTAACTTTGGCACCGATTGACATGCCCTCACGCAATCTGAATCCGGCGATTGATTTCTTGGCTTTAGTAACCAATGGCTTTTGACCTGAAATCAAAGCTAATTCAGAAACAGCTTCATCGAGGTTTTTTGCGTTAGTAACCGCATCACCAACTCCCATGTTAAGAACGATTTTGTCGATCTTAGGAGCTTGCATAACTGATTTGTAGCTGAACTTATCCATCATGTGTGGAGTAATTTCGCTATTGAATTTTTCTCGTAAACGACTTGACATTTAAAAGGTATCCTCCTTTCACTAGTGATTAATCGATCGCTTTTTGCGATTTCTTTGAGTAACGAACTTTTTTACCATCTTCAACTTTGATACCAATACGAGTTGGTTCGTTGGTTGATGGGTCAATTAGCATAACATTTGATACGTGAATTGGGGCTTCTGCATCAATAATTCCACCTTGTGGATTAGTTGAGGAAGCTTTTGTATGCTTCTTAACTTTGTTGATACCTTCAACAATTACACGATCTTTTGAAGCGATAGTCTTAGTGACTGTCCCTTCCTTACCTTTGTCCTTACCACTAATAACACGGACTTTGTCACCAGTTTTAATGAACATCTACGGCACCTCCTTATATCCTGGTTGTGATTACAGTACTTCTGGGGCTAACGAAACAATCTTCATGAAGTTGCTGTCACGTAATTCGCGAGCAACTGGGCCAAAGATACGAGTGCCTTGTGGACTCTTGTCATCACGGATAAGAACTGCAGCATTTTCATCAAAACGGATGTATGAACCATCGTTACGACGAGTAACAGCTTTAGTACGGACTACAACAGCCTTAACGACATCACCCTTTTTGACAACGCCACCTGGTGTTGCTTGTTTAACCGTAGCAACAATAGTATCACCGATTCCGGCATACCTTCTGGTTGAGCCACCTAAAACCTTAATAGTTAACAATTCTCGTGCACCTGAGTTGTCGGCAACTTTTAATCGACTTTCTTGTTGAATCACAGGTATATCCTCCCTTCATCATTGGATCGAATACGATAATAATGATAATTAAGTAAAGTTAAATAATAACTGCTTTTTCAACAATCTTGATTAAACGGAAACGCTTTGTCTTAGACAATGGTCGAGTTTCCATGATTTGAACAAGATCACCGGTTTTAGCTTCGTTATTTTCATCATGCGCAGTAAATTTCTTCGAGTATCTAACACGCTTACCATATGTTGCATGTTTCTTGTAAGTTGAAACTTCAACAGTAATTGTCTTATCACTCTTGTCAGAAACAACGCGTCCTTGATAAACCTTACGCTGGTTACGTTCTTCAGCCATTAATTATACCTCCCTTATCGCATTCTATTTGTTGAGTTCTTGTTGACGAAGTGCAGTCTTAATGCGCGCAATGTTCTTACGAACTTGCTTCAAGCGTGCAGTGTTCTCCAACTGGCCAGTGGCTAATTGGAAACGAAGATTGAACAATTCATCTTTGTAATCTTTTTCTTTATCAATCATTTGAGCAGTGGTTAACTTACTGATATCTTTAGCCTTCATTTGATTCGCCACCTACTTCCTCACGTTCTATGATCTTAGTACGAACAGGAAGTTTGTTTGATGCAAGGCGTAATGCTTCATGGGCAGTTGCTTTGTCAACTCCACCAATTTCGAACAATACTTTGCCACGCTTAACTGGTGAAACCCAGCCAGCTGGTGTACCTTTACCATTACCCATTCGAACTCCGACACCTTTTTCAGTATATGATTTATGAGGGAAAATCTTGATCCAAACTTTTCCTCCACGTTTCATATGACGAGTCATCGCCACACGGCATGCTTCGATTTGACGGTTAGTGATCCAATGTGAATCGAGTGATTGTAAACCGTAGTCACCGAAAGTAACCGTCTTACCACCCTTGGCAGTTCCACGAAGCTTGCCACGATGTTCACGACGATGCTTTACACGTTTAGGTACTAACATGTTTATTTCCCTCCTTTAGCAGCTTTGCTGTCCTTTGGCTTTTCAGGGAGAACTTCACCACGATAGATCCAAGTTTTTACACCAATTGATCCATAGGTAGTAAAAGCTTCAACCCATGAGTAGTCAATATCTGCTCTTAAAGTATGCAAAGGAACAGTTCCATCTGAGTATGATTCAACACGAGCCATATCAGCACCATTAAGACGACCAGCAACCTGGGTTTTAATACCCTTGGCACCTGAACGCATAGTACGTTGCATAGCTTGACGCATTGCACGACGGAATGCTACACGGCCTTCCAATTGACGGGCAATGTTTTCGCCAACCAACTTAGCATCCAAATCAGGCTTCTTGATTTCGATGATGTTGATGTGAACTCTCTTACCAGTGAGGTCGTTAAGCTCTTTACGAAGATTTTCAACCTCAGATCCACCCTTACCAATAACCATTCCTGGTTTGGCGGTATGAATTGAAACGTTAACGCGATTTGCTGCACGTTCAATTTCAACAGTAGAAACAGACGCATTAGCAAGACGCTTCTCTATATATTTACGGATTTGCAAATCTTCTTTTAAGTAAGCTGCATAGTCTTTACCTGCATACCACTTAGCTTCCCAGTCGCGAATGATTCCAACTCGTAAACCATTAGGATTTATCTTATTACCCACGCGTTATCCCTCCTCTTTTTCTGATACAACAATTGTAATGTGACTTGTACGCTTGTTGATTGGTGAAGCTGAACCTTTTGCACGAGGACGGAACCGCTTGAGCGTTGGACCTTCGTTTACAAATGCTTCACTTACAAACAAGTTTTCTGAATCTAAATCGAAATTATTTTCTGCGTTAGCAACTGCAGATTTAAGAACTTTTGAAACTACCGGAGAAGCACCGCGGGGTGTGAAATCCAAGATTGCGGCTGCTTCAGCAACACTCTTACCTTTGATAAGATCAACTACAAGACGGACCTTACGTGCGGCAATGCGAACAGTTTTGGCAGTTGCTTTTGCTGATGTAACTTGTTCAGCCATTAGTTATCCTCCTTGTTATTAAACAGTCTTCTTATCGTCTGTTCCATGACCATGGAATGTACGAGTAGGTACGAATTCTCCGAGCTTATGACCAACCATGTCTTCTTGGACATATACTGGGACGTGCTTCCGTCCATCATAAACAGCAAATGTATATCCAATAAAGCTTGGGAAAATCGTTGATCGGCGTGACCAAGTCTTGATAACAGCTTTCTTGTCTTGGCCTTTTTGAGCATCTACTTTTTTCAGTAAGTACTCATCGGCGAATGGTCCCTTTTTTAAACTACGACTCATTTTGCAACCTCCTCTGTACAGATATTAATCGCATTAATAAATGCATTCTATTACATCTTCGAAGCTTTACGACGACGAACGATGAATTTGTTTGAACGTGACTTCTTAGAACGAGTCTTCTTACCAACTGTCTTCTTACCCCATGGTGATAATGGTGATGGAAGACCAACTGGTGCTTTACCTTCACCACCACCATGAGGGTGATCGTTAGGGTTCATTACAGATCCACGTACATGAGGACGTTGACCCTTGTAACGTGTCCGACCAGCTTTACCAACATTGATAAGTTCATGTTCTTCATTACTTACTGAGCCAATTGTTGCTCGATTAGTGCTAAGGATTAAACGAACTTCACCAGATGCAAGTCTAACAAGTGAATACTTGCCATCTCTACCAAGCAACTGTGCAGATGCACCAGCTGAACGAACAAGCTGACCACCCTTACCAGGCTTTAATTCGATGTTGTGAATAATTGTACCGACAGGAATGTTTGACAATGGTAATGTATTACCTGGCTTGATATCAGCGTTAACGCCTGATTCGACCTTGTCACCCACTTTTAATCCCTTAGGTGCAATGATGTATGATTTGATTCCGTCGGTATAAACGATTAAAGCGATGTTTGCAGTCCGGTTAGGATCGTATTCGATTGCTTTAACAGTTGCCATGACGTCATCCTTGATACGTTTGAAATCAATAATACGATATTGATTCTTGTTACCACCACCACGGTGACGAACAGTCATGTGACCATAGTTGTTACGGCCGGCTGTTTTGCTTTTTGATTCAAGTAAAGACTTTTCAGGCTTACGTTTAGTAATCGTGCTGTAGTCTAAACTTGTCATATTACGTCTACCATTACTGGTTGGCTTATATGTTTTAATGGCCAAAACGTTTTCCTCCTAAATTAGAGATTTCATTGATTATTCTTCGTTGAATAATTCGATTTCTTTTGAATCGGCAGTTAATGTAACGATTGCCTTACGACGCTTCTTGGTATAACCAGCGTAGCGACCTTGGCGCTTTAACTTGCCTCGAACATTCATAATGTTTACTCGGACAACCTTAACATCAAAGATGTCTTCGATAGCCTTTTTAACTTGGGTCTTAGTTGCTCGTAAATCAACATCGAATGTGTATGTCTTGTCGTCCATCTTGCTGGTTGTTTCTTCAGTAATAACTGGACGTAAAATGATATCGCGTGATTCCATTATGCGAGCACCTCCTCTACTTGAGAAAGAGCAGCTTTCGTAATGACAACTTTATCGTGATCGGCAACGTCTAAAGTGTTAATGCCTTGTGCAGAAACAACTTTAACGTTTTCCAAGTTACGAGCAGACAAAACTGCTTTTTCGTTGTCGTCTTCCAAAACTACTAATGTCTTAGTTGAAACGTCTAATTTACCTAATAATTCGGCGAATTCTTTAGTCTTTGGTGCATCAAACTTCAAAGTATCAACAACAACTAACTTGTTGTCTGAAACCTTTTCTGATAGCACTGACTTTAATGCCAAACGAGAAACTTTCTTAGGCAAACGGTATGAGTATGAACGTGGAGTAGGTCCGAAGACGATTCCACCGCCACGCCATTGTGGTGATCGGATAGAACCTTGTCGAGCTCTACCAGTACCTTTTTGACGCCAAGGCTTCTTTCCACCGCCGCGAACTGCTGAACGGTTTTTAACAGAATGTGTTCCTTGACGTAAAGAAGCACGTTGCATAACAATTGCATCAAACACAACGTTATTGTTGGGCTCGATACCGAAGATACCATCGTTTAATGCAACGGTACCATTCTTACTTCCGTCTTGTTTATATAATGCTACGTCAGTCATCTATGGTTGCCTCCCTTCTACTTGTTTGAGCCGTGAACGGCACTTCTGATTGTGATATATGATTTATTTGCACCAGGTACATTACCTTTGATTAAAAGAACGTTGTTGTCAGTATCAGCATTAACGATCTCTAAGTTTTGAATAGTAACAGTTTTGTTACCCATTCGACCAGGCAATTTCATGCCAGGAACAACTCGGTTAATAATGACACCAAGTGAACCTGGACGACGGTGATAACGAGAACCATGAGTTTCTGGTCCACGTGATTGGCCATCTTTATGAACGTTACCTTGGTATCCATGACCTTTGGTAGTTCCAGTTACATCAACGATGTCTCCTGGTTTAAAGATATCTGCCTTAACTTCATCAGATACTTTATAATCTCCCAGCTCAACATCTTTGATTTCTTTAATGAAGCGCTTAGGAGTAGTATTTGCTTTCTTTGCGTGACCTTGTTCTGGCTTATTAGTAAGCACAGTACGTTTGTCTGCATAGCCTAATTGAACTGAATCGTAACCATCATTTTCAACGGTCTTGATTTGCATAATAACGTTAGGTGTCACTTCAACGACAGTAACAGGTACTAATTCGCCGTTATCAGTGAAGACTTGCGTCATTCCAACTTTCTTTCCTAAGATTCCTTTTCTGGTCATGAGTACACCTCCGATATATTGTATTTATTATAGTTTAATTTCAATATCCACACCGCTAGGCAAGTCGAGCTTCATTAATGAGTCAACTGTCTTTGGCGTTGGATTCAAAATATCGATTAATCGCTTGTGAGTTAAAATTTCAAATTGCTCACGAGAATCCTTAAACTTATGTGGTGAAGCTAAAACAGTATAGATTGTACGATCAGTTGGCAATGGAATTGGACCTGAGATAGTAGCTCCAGTTCTTTGCGCAGTTGCAACAATCTTGTCTGCGGATTGGTCAAGGATACGATGCTCGTATGCCTTCAACCGAATACGAATTTTTTGTTTTGCCATTGTGTTCCCTCCTTCGTCTATTTTGAAAATAGGACTAACTCCGTGAAAATTACCGCCAAACCCATGGCAAAGCATCCGGGTGTGTCGCAACCTTTCACATCAAAGCTAATACATATTGCTTTAGGGCAAACTTATCCCTAAAAACAAGTACTCAAATAGTGTACTAAAAAAAGCCGCATAAAACAAGTGTTAACAGCAATTATTTCGATTTGTAATATTACTGTTACTTAAAAAAACTTATTTAAACTTTTTTGATATCCAAATGAACGTACATAACTTCAACTGAACTATTATAACCCGTTCCGAAGAAACAATACAGTCGTCAGAGCATAAAAAAAGAGATCGGAATCAAATTCCGGTCTCTTGATTTGAAATTAATCTTCAGCAGGTTGGTTCCCACCGTTTTTCTTAATAATTTCAGCTTGAATACTCTTTGGAACTGGCTCGTAATGATCAAATGTCATAGTGAAAGTACCACGACCTTGTGATGCAGAACGAAGTGTAGTTGCATAACCAAACATTTCAGCAAGTGGAACGAATGAATGAATAACTTCAGCACCGCTTCGGCTTTCCATTCCGTCAACACGTCCACGTCTTGCAGTAACTTGGCCCATAACATCACCCATGTACTCTTCAGGGACGTTGATATCAACCTTCATGATTGGTTCCAAGATTACTGGGGCAGCGGTCTTAGCAGCGTTACGAAGGGCGATTGATGCAGCTACCTTAAATGCAGCTTCACTAGAATCGACTTCATGATAACTACCATCGTATAACTTGGCTTTTAAGTCAATCAATGGGTAACCGGCAAGAACACCGTTAGCTAATGATTCCTTCAAACCTTGTTCTACGGCTGGGATGTATTCACGAGGAACAACACCACCAACAATAGCATCTTCGAATTCGAAACCTTTTCCTTCTTCGTTTGGTGTAAATTCAATCCAAACATCACCATATTGACCTTTACCACCAGACTGACGGATGAATTTACCTTGAGCCTTGGTTGGTTTAGTAAATGCTTCACGGTATGAAACTTGTGGGGCACCAACAGTGGCTTCAACGTGGAATTCACGCTTCATACGGTCAATGATAATGTCCAAATGCAACTCACCCATTCCGGCAATCAATGTTTCGCCAGTTTCTGGGTTTGTTGTGGCCTTGAATGTTGGATCCTCTTCAGAAAGTTTTTGAAGAGCAACGTTCATCTTATCCTGGTCAGCCTTAGTCTTAGGTTCAACGGCAACCTGGATAACTGGGTCAGGGAATTCCATTGATTCCAAATGAAGTGGATGATCGACATCGGTTAATGAATCACCAGTAGTGGTGTTCTTCAAACCAATGGCGGCAGCTATATCACCTGAGAATACTTCTGGGATTTCTTGACGGTGATTTGAATGCATCTGAAGCAAACGACCAACACGTTCACGTTTGTCTTTAGTAGCATTCAAAATATATGAACCTGATTCAAGTGTACCTGAGTAAACACGGATATAAGTTAAACGACCAACGAATGGATCAGTAGCAACCTTGAATGCCAAAGCAGCAAAGCTGGCATCATCGTTTGCTTTCAATTCAATGTCATCGCCTGTTTGAGGATCAACAGCCTTATATGGTTTAACATCAAGTGGTGATGGCAAGTAATCAATGGTTGCATCCATCAACATCTGAACACCTTTGTTCTTGAATGCTGAACCAGCCAATACTGGGAACAGTTCCAAGTTCAAAGTAGCTTTACGAATAGCGGCCTTGATTTCAGGGACTGGAATTTCTTCACCTTCAAGGTACTTGTTCATAATATCGTCATCAACATCAGCCAAAGTTTCAACTAATTGGTCACGACGCTTCTTAGCTTCATCCTTATATTCATCAGGAACATCAACTGTATCCCAATTAGAACCAAGCTTATCTTCATCATAGATATCAGCTTTCATTTCGACCAGGTCAATAACCCCTTCGAAATTATCTTCAGCACCGATTGGCATCTGAATAGGAAGTGGCTTAGCGTTCAAACGGTCTTGGATTGAGCCAACAGAGAAGTCAAAGTTGGCACCAACTTTGTCCATCTTGTTAACGAATACGATCCGTGGAACGTCATAGTCAGATGCTTGACGCCAAACAGTTTCGGTTTGAGGCTCAACACCAGCTTGGGCATCCAGAACGGCAATAGCGCCATCCAAAACACGAAGTGAACGTTCAACTTCAACAGTAAAGTCCACGTGTCCTGGGGTATCAATAATGTTGATACGGTGGTCTTTCCATTGAGCTGTAGTCGCAGCTGATGTGATAGTAATACCACGTTCCTGTTCTTGTGGCATCCAGTCCATTTGTGAAGCACCATCATGGGTTTCACCAATTTTGTGAATCTTACCGGTATAGTACAAGATACGTTCAGTAGTTGTAGTCTTACCAGCATCGATATGGGCCATAATCCCGATATTACGAGTTTTTTCTAGCGGAAATTCTCGTTTGTTAGCCATTGTGTAACTCCTTCCGATTCGTACAAAAAGTGGCTAAATCAGCCACTTATTAGTTTGAGCTGTTTAGAACAATTCTGAGATTACCAACGATAATGTGCAAATGCACGGTTGGCTTCAGCCATTCTATGTGTGTCTTCACGTTTCTTAACTGATGCACCGGTGTTGTTAGCAGCATCCATGATTTCACGTGCAAGACGTTCAGTCATAGTATGCTCACCACGTGAACGAGCGTAGTTAACGATCCAACGTAAGCCCAATGTCGTACGACGATCTGGTCGAACTTCGATTGGAACTTGGTAGTTAGAACCACCAACACGACGAGCCTTAACTTCAAGGACCGGCATAACGTTCTTCATAGCTTCTTCGAAGACGTCAACTGGTTCGTTGTTAGTTTCTTTCTTAATGATGTCAAATGCACCATATAAAATTTGTGATGCAGTTCCACGCTTACCGTCTAACATCAAACGGTTGATTAAACGGGTTACCAATTTTGAGTTATAAATTGGATCAGGAAGTACTTCCCGCTTTTGAACATTTCCTTTTCTAGGCATTTCGTTATCCTCCTCATGATTCTATAAAACTAAATATTTAGATTGCATTAGTAAGATTATTCTTTAGGCTTCTTTGTACCGTATTTTGAACGACCTTGACGACGGTCTTGAACACCAGCGGTATCAAGAGCACCACGAATAACGTGATAACGAACACCAGGTAAATCCTTAACACGGCCTCCACGGATCAAAACAACACTATGCTCTTGCAAGTTATGACCAATACCTGGAATGTAAGCAGTAACTTCAATTAAGTTAGACAAACGAACACGGGCATATTTACGTAAAGCTGAGTTAGGCTTCTTTGGTGTCATAGTACCAACACGGGTTGCAACACCTCGTTTTTGAGGGGCTGGAACAGTAACTTGCTTCTTCTTGAAACTATTGTAAGCATAGTTTAAAGCTGGTGACTTTGATTTTGAAGTTCTAGAATGACGTCCTTTACGGACCAATTGGTTAATTGTAGGCATCTAAAAAGTTCTCCTTTCAAATTTTCAATGTAAGTCCACACATCCAGGCGGTTCTTTTTTATGTAAAAAGAAATGTGTACCGCCCAACACTTTTTGTAATATACAGTCAGCATGTCTGAATATTCAGGAATCTGTCACAAAAAGCACCTTGTCTAATTTATCATGACTATTTGTTTGTGTCAATGAATCACGATAAATAATTTCACACAAAAATTCGTACATAGAATATAGAGGTAAACAGATGATAATAATTCAATTTTTGTTTGGCGCAAGCTTAGCTTCATTTTTTAACTTAGTCGCAGTGCGAACCCTGCGAGGTGAATCCATCGTATCACCACGCTCTCACTGTGACAACTGTAACGCTCAACTAGAGAACTTCGATCTGATCCCTGTCTTTAGTTACCTAATGCTGAAAGGAAAATGTCGTTACTGCAAACAGGAGATTCCAGGAACTTTTTTTGTGATGGAACTGATGGTTGGAATTGCTGCAGCCTCATTGGATATTCGCCAAGTCCGGTGGTCATTTATTCTTTGCCTGCTCATTTTAATCGCACTCAGTTCATTTGATATCATCGAGCAAAAAATTCCTTCCAAAGGGATTATCGGTTTGTTTTTCATATGTACACTGTCATGCGTCCACCCTGTCCGACAAATTTTAGTAGCACTTTTCATGTATATCGTCATGCAACTCATGAATCGAAAAATTCAGTGGATGGGAAGTGGCGACATCGACATTTATGCTTGCTTATGGTTGACAGCGGGCATGCCAAGTCTTTTGTGGCAAACATTCATCGCGTGTATTGCTGCTCTGATTTATTTAATTGTTGCACCCTGGCCCAAAGATTCCAGAATCCCATTTGTGCCGTTCATCACCATTGGATATTTTCTCACCTACCAGTTCCATGACATTTTACTGCCGCTTATTTTATGACCATGCAAAAAAGGATTCCAACCCATCAGAGGTTGAAATCCTTTTTGTAAATTGACTTCTGTTATTTTAATGATTACTTAGTTGTCTTACTCTTGTTAGCATCTTCAGCTTTCATTTTTTCTTCAAGCTGGCTAATTGAGTAAACACCATCAGTCGATGAACTACCGATTTCTTCAGGCTTAATTCCACGGTAATCTGGCATGCCAGTACCGGCAGGAATTAATTTACCAATAATAACATTTTCCTTCAAACCAACAAGTGGATCGTTCTTACCGCGAATTGCAGCATCGGTAAGAACACGAGTGGTTTCTTGGAATGATGCAGCTGACAAGAAACTGTTCGTTTCAAGGGCAGCTTTGGTAATACCAAGCAATACAGGACGCGCTGTGGCAGGAATCCCACCGTTTACAACAGTGTCAGCATTGCTAGTCTTAAAGTCATTGATATCCATCAAAGTACCAGGCAAGACATCCGTATCACCAGGATCCATAATTCGAACCTTACGCAGCATCTGACGAATCATGATTTCCACATGCTTATCTGATACTTCCACACCTTGCATCCGGTAAACCTTCTGAACTTGATGAAGGAGATAGTTTTCAGTTGAAAGAACATCACGAACTTTCAACAATTCCTTAGGGTCAACAGAACCTTCGTTCAATGCAGATCCACGGTGAATGTAATCACCCTCGGCAACTCTCATCTGAGCGGTAATTGGAACTGTATAAGTTCTTGTATCGGACTCACCCTTGATGGTAACTTCTTTGGTTCTTTCAGCGGGGTTTTCTTCAATTGACTCAACAGTACCAGTAACTTCACTGATTTCAGCTTTACCTTTTGGATTACGTGCTTCAAAAATTTCTTGAACACGAGGAAGTCCTTGAGTAATATCAGCGTTACCAGCAACACCACCAGTATGGAAGTTACGCATGGTCAACTGGGTACCAGGCTCACCAATTGATTGAGCGGCAACGGTACCAACAGCTTCACCAACTTCAACTTCGTCACCAGTAGCCAAGTTACGACCATAACACTTCTCACAAACACCATGAACAGTGTTACAAGTAAATGCAGATCTTATGGTAACTTCTTTGATGCCAAGTTCATCAATTTTAGCAGCCTGATCTTCAGTGATCATTGTGTTGGCAGGAACAATTACTTCGCCAGTCTTAGGATTTTTAACCGTCTTATGGGCATAGCGTCCAAGAATTCGGTCATATAAAGGTTCGATCATTTCATTACCTTCAGTAATTGCACTGATGGTTAAGCCACGATCGGTACCACAATCCTTCTCACGAACAATAACATCTTGCGCAACATCAACCAAACGACGAGTCAAATAACCAGAGTTGGCAGTCTTAAGCGCAGTATCAGTCATACCTTTACGAGCACCATGGGTAGAAATGAACATTTCCAAAACAGTCAGGCCCTCACGGAAGTTAGAAGTGATTGGCAATTCCATGATTTCACCGTTAGGAGCAGCCATTAAGCCACGCATTCCGGCAAGCTGAGTAAAGTTCGAAATGTTACCACGAGCACCAGAATCACTCATCATAAAGATAGGGTTTTGTGGATCTTGTGAATCCATCAAACGCTTTTGAATGTCATCCTTGGCATCATTCCAGATACCAATAACTCTTTCATAACGCTCATGATCAGTAATCAGTCCACGACGGAACTGCTTAGTAACCATGTCAACTTTTTTATGAGCTGCGTCAATGATCTTTTGTTTATCGGGTAACTGGGTAATATCAGAAATACCAACGGTTAAACCAGATTTAGTAGATTCGTTGTAACCAAGATCCTTCATTCGATCAAGGAAGAAAGATGTTTCAGTTACTTTGTATCGTTTGTAAACTTCAGCGATAATATCACTCAAGTAACCCTTCTTAAATGGTGGAATAAGCGGCGCATTCTTGAGATGCTCATGAATATCCTCACCTGGTTCAAGGAAGTACTTATCTTCAACAAAATTGTTAATGTTTGTTTCGGTTGGTTCATTGATATATGGAAAGTCATCAGGCAAAATCGTGTTGAAAATAATCTTACCAACTGAAGTAACCAGGATCTTTCCGAGCTGCTCCTTAGTAAAAGTCTTCTTAGGATATGCCGAAGCTTTAATCCCGACACGGGTATGCCAATGAACGATTCCATTCTTATATGCCAACTGAACTTCGTCAGGTGAATTAAAGATCATGCCTTCACCTTCACGGCCTGCTTCTTCCATGGTCAGGTAATAGTTACCAATAACCATATCTTGAGAAGGTGTTACAACTGGTTTTCCATCCTTAGGTGCAAGAATATGGCCAGCAGCTAACATCAGCAAACGTGATTCAGCTTGTGCTTCATCAGATAACGGAACATGGATGGCCATTTGGTCACCATCAAAATCGGCATTGTAGGCTTCACAAACCAATGGATGAAGACGCATTGACTTACCACTTACCAGAACTGGTTCGAAAGCCTGAATACCTAAACGGTGAAGTGTAGGTGCCCGGTTCAACAGAACTGGATGTTCCTTGATAACATCTTCCAAAACGCTGAAGACATCGTCATCTTGGCGTTCAATCTTACGTTTGGCATTCTTAATGTTGGAAGCCAAATTACGACCAACCAATTCCTTCATGATAAATGGCTTGAATAATTCCATGGCCATTGGAACTGGCAGACCCATTTGGTTCATCTTCAAATGAGGGCCAACATCGATAACTGAACGGCCAGAATAATCAACACGCTTACCAAGTAAGTTTTGACGGAATCGTCCCTGCTTACCTTTAAGCATGTGAGAAAGTGACTTCAATGGACGGTTACCTGGTCCAGCGACTGGACGGCCACGACGACCATTATCAATCAAAGCGTCAACGGCTTCTTGAAGCATCCGTTTTTCGTTTTGAACAATAATTCCAGGTGCGTTCAAATCAAGCAATCTCTTTAAACGGTTGTTACGGTTGATAACTCGACGGTACAAATCGTTCAAATCTGAAGTGGCAAAACGGCCACCTTCAAGTTGAACCATTGGACGTAAGTCAGGTGGGATAACTGGAATTGCATCCATTACCATCCATGAAAGTTCATTTCCGGATTGGACGAAGGCTTCCAAAATATCCAGACGACGAACGGCACGGGTCCGCTTTTGACCGGTGGCGTTCTTTAATTCGTCTTTTAACTCAACAACTTCCTTCTTAATATCAACATCGTCAAGCAGAGTCTTGATGGCTTCTGCACCGATTTGAGCGGAAAAACGTGGACCGTATTCTTGTTTCTTCTCACGATATTCACGTTCTGAAAGCAACTGCTTCTTCTCCATTGGGGTGTTACCTGGTTCAGTAACAACGTATGAAGCGAAGTAAATGATTTCTTCAAGGGCACGTGGGCTCATGTCCAAAACAAGACCCATTCGACTTGGAATTCCTTTGAAGTACCAGATGTGAGTTACTGGAGCTGCTAATTCAATATGGCCCATTCGTTCACGACGAACCTTTGAACGAGTAACTTCAACACCACAACGGTCACAAACGATTCCCTTATAACGGATCCGCTTGTACTTACCGCAGGCACATTCCCAGTCCTTGGTAGGACCGAAAATTCGTTCATCAAACAAACCATCTTTTTCTGGTTTTAAAGTTCTATAGTTAATGGTTTCAGGCTTTTTAACTTCACCATATGACCAACTACGAATTTTATCAGGAGAGGCTAGTCCAATCTGCATACTTTCGAATTTATTAACATCGACCACTAGTTTGACCTCCCATTCTAGTCATTACTATTGTTAGCGTTGGTTGATTTAGTTGGTGTTTCAACTTGATCAGCTGGTTGTTTAGCTGCTTGATCGGCTTGTTCTTTCTTCTTGTCAGCTAACTTGCTTAATGCGTCAACATTAACCACGTCATCATCGTCGTCAAGATCTCGAAGTTCGATCTCTTTATGACTGCTGTCAAGAACTTTCATGTCAAGACCAAGTGATTGTAATTCCTTAACGAGCACACGGAATGATTCAGGTACACCAGGCTTTGGAATTGGTTCACCCTTTACAATGGCTTCATAAGTCTTTACACGGCCGACAACGTCATCTGACTTGTAAGTCAAGATTTCTTGAAGCGTATAAGCGGCACCATAAGCTTCAAGTGCCCAAACTTCCATTTCACCAAAACGCTGACCACCAAATTGTGCTTTACCACCAAGAGGTTGTTGCGTAACCAATGAGTAAGGTCCAATTGAACGTGCATGGATCTTATCATCAACCATGTGGGCCAATTTAAGGTAATGCATGACACCTACGGCAATCTTCTTATCAAATGGTTCCCCAGTACGACCGTCATACAAGATGTACTTACCATCTGAAGGCATTCCGGCTTCCTTAACTGCATCCCAGATATCCTTATCACGGGCACCATCAAAAACAGGTGTTGCAACGTGGATACCAAGTTTGCGGGCAGCCATACCTAAATGGAGCTCCAAAACTTGTCCAATGTTCATACGTGATGGCACACCCATGGGACTCAGCATAATATCAACTGGGGTTCCATCAGGCAAGAATGGCATGTCTTCTTCAGGGATAACAACGGAAACAGTACCTTTGTTACCATGACGACCTGACATCTTATCACCAACTTGAATCTTACGTTTCTGGGCGATGTAAACACGAACCATCTTGTTAACACCAGGTGAAAGCTCATCACCGTTTTCGCGAGTGAAGATCTTAACATCTTGGATGATTCCGCCACCACCATGAGGAACTCTCAATGAAGTATCACGAACTTCTCGAGATTTTTCACCAAAGATAGCATGAAGCAAACGCTCTTCGGCTGATAATTCAGTAACCCCTTTAGGCGTTACCTTACCAACTAAGATGTCACCATCATGAACTTCGGCACCAATTCGGACAGTTCCGTCTTCATCAAGGTTCTTCAAAGCATCTTCACCAACGTTAGGAATTTCGCGAGTCATTTCCTCAGGTCCTAATTTGGTGTCCCGAGTTTCTGATTCATACTCTTCAATATGAATTGAAGTGTAAACGTCATCCTTAACCAAACGCTCGCTGATCGCGATGGCATCTTCAAAGTTATATCCTTGCCAAGTCATAAATGCAACAACAGGGTTTTGGCCAAGTGCCAATTCTCCGCCTTCCATTGATGGCCCATCAGCTAAGATTTCGTTGTCATCAACGTGATCGCCAACTTTAACAATTGGACGTTGGTTGTAGTTCTTACCGCCATTTGAACGACGGAATTTCATTAATTTATATTTATCGAGGGACTTATCGTCACGACGTACTCGGATTTCCCGAGCATCAACGTATTCGACAGTTCCTGCATTCTTACAAATGAGGGCAACACCAGAATCATGGGCAGCCTTGTATTCGATACCAGTACCAACAAGTGGTGCATGTGGATCGATCAAAGGAACGGCCTGACGCTGCATGTTGGCACCCATCAAGGCACGGTTAGAATCATCGTTTTCCAAGAAAGGAATACATGCAGTTGCGACAGCAACTACCTGCTTAGGTGAAACATCCATGTAGTCAACTTTATCGATACCAATTTCAATGTTATTTGACTTATGACGAGCCATAACAATCTTGTTTTCAAATGAACCATCATCATTCAATGGTGAGTTCGCCTGAGCGATAACAAAATTATCCTCTTCGTCGGCAGTCAAGTAATCGATTCGGTCAGTAACCTTATGGGTGGTCCAATCCACACGCCGATATGGTGTTTCAATGAAACCATACTTATTAACCCGCGCATAACTGGACAAACTGTTGATCAATCCAATGTTAGGGCCTTCAGGAGTTTCAATGGGACACATACGACCATAATGGGTGTAGTGAACATCCCGGACTTCATATCCAGCACGGTCACGAGTCAAACCACCAGGTCCAAGGGCAGACAGACGACGCTTGTGAGTTAATTCGCCAAGTGGGTTGGTCTGATCCATGAATTGTGAAAGTTGTGATGAACCAAAGAATTCTTTGATTGAAGCCACAACTGGACGAATGTTGATCAATTGTTGAGGCGTTACAGTCGAAGTGTCTTGAATTGACATTCTTTCTCTAACAACCCGTTCCATCCGTGATAAACCAATTCGGAATTGGTTCTGCAGCAATTCACCGACTGAACGAATTCGACGGTTACCCAAGTGATCAATATCATCGATTGAACCAATACCTTCTTGAAGGTTAAAGAAGTAGTTCATGGCTGAAATGATGTCAGCTGGTGTAATGTGCTTAAAGCTCAATGGAATATTATCATTGCCAATTAATGGCACAACGCGGTCAGGATCATTAACAGATTGAACTTTAATGATTTGAACAGTCATCGGCTCAGTAACAACAGCTTCATCTGAAGGGTTAAAGGTGTATGCCTTGAACTCATCGTTATCAAGGAATGGCGCTAAGTCCTTCATAACATCCTTAGTAACAACAGTACCCTTTTGAGCAATCACTTCACCGGTATCAGGATCAGCAAGGGTTTCAGCCAATGTCAAACCTAATAAACGGTTCTTCAAGCTCAACTTCTTGTTAGTCTTATAACGGCCAACGGGGGCCATGTCATAACGCTTTGGATCAAAGAAACGTGCCGTCAGCAAACTCCTTGAGGAATCAGCAGTCTTAGGCTCACCTGGACGTAGTCGTTCGTAAATATCCTTTAACGATTCTTCAACACGGGAATCGTCAGTATCTTTATGAACATCCTTCTCCAAGGTCAGTCCCAAACTATCGCTATCACCCAGGATGTCAATGATTTCTGAATCACTGCCAAATCCAAGGGCTCTGATAAGTTCAGTTAAAGGAATTTTTCGTGTTCGATCAATTCGAACGTATGCGATATTTTTTGCGTCGGTTTCAAATTCAAGCCAGGCACCTCTGTTAGGAATCACAGTTGTACCGAATGAATCACGGCCATTCTTATCTTTATCAGCATGGTAATAAACGCCGGGTGAACGAACCAATTGTGAAACGATAACTCGTTCAGCACCATTAATAATAAATGTTCCTTGATCAGTCATTAATGGAAAATCGCCAAAGAATACATCTTGTGTCTTAATTTCACCAGTCTCGTGATTGGTTAATTTTAAGGTAATGTGAAGTGGAGCAGAATAGTTTGCTTCGTGTTCACGCGCTTCATCAACGGTGTATTTTGGTGTTAATAATTGATAATCGACAAACTCTAAAGAAAGCTTGCCCTGAAAGTCATCGATTGGCATAATGCCGTCGAAGGTTTCCTTAAGTCCCTCATGTAAAAACCAGTTGTAAGAATTAGTCTGGATTTCAATCAGGTTAGGTAAATCAAGCACTTCTTTGATTCGTGCATAACTTCGTCGGGTACGGTGTTTTCCATATTTAACTAAATGTCCTGCCAAGTTTTTCACCTCTCCAAAAAATTCCGGAATCGAAATGTTACAGTTTGATTACAAATGCGTTTTTACACACATTTAACCGTGATTTGGGCAAAAAAAATCCAAAAACAAGACTTTCTTGCTTTTGGCTTTTTATGCAGGCCAACACGGACAATAGATCGCGTCAACCATTTCGATTCACAACAAATACAGTTAAAAGAATAACAATTTATAGAAGTAAAGTCAACCTTTTACACCATTGTTCATTTTGAATCGCGTTTATTTTTTATCATTCACTAATGTTTTGCGTTCAGGCTTCTTAACTGAAATCGTAATCTGATTGTTTCGACCACCAACAGTGACTGAATCACCCGGTACAATTTCTTTAGCAAGCAGCTTGGCACTCAAGTTATCTTCAAGCTCGGTTTGAATTGCTCTTCGGATTGGACGAGCACCATACTCAGGATCAAAGCCACGTTTGGAAATGATACCAATGGCCGTCTTCGTGATCTTGATGTCGATTCCTTGATCATGAATTCGTTTGATAACTGGTTTGGCCATCAGGTAAACAATCTGATCAAGTTCGTTCTTGGTCAATGAGTGGAAGACAACCACTTCATCGATCCGGTTCAAGAATTCTGGACGGAATCGTTGCTTGAGGGCAGCTTGAATGGTGTCCTTCATTGCAGCGTAACCTTCCTTGGCATCCTCTTGGCCAAAGCCAACCGTCTTCTTATCACGAAGAGTTGTGGCACCAAGGTTGGAAGTCATGATGATAACTGTGTTTCTGAAATCAATCTTACGACCCTTGGCATCCGTCAGGTAGCCATCGTCAAGCACCTGAAGCAACAGGTTAAAGACATCTGGATGGGCCTTTTCAACTTCATCAAAGAGAACAACTGAATATGGTTTTTGACGAACCTTTTCAGTTAATTGGCCACCTTCATCGTAACCAACATAACCAGGGGCTGAACCGATCAGACGGCTGGTTGAGTACTTCTCCATGAATTCACTCATGTCCACCCGAATCATGTCGTCTTCTGAGCCGAAGACTGCTTCGGCAACCGCTTTAGCCAGCTCAGTTTTACCAACACCAGTCGGTCCTAAGAACATAAATGAACCAATTGGCCGGTTTGGATCTTTCAAACCGCTTCTTGCCCGACGAATCGAACGTGAAACCGCTGAAATAGCTTCTTCCTGGCCAACAACCCGTTTATGGAGAACCTTTTCCAAGTTGACCAAACGATCAGCTTCGGTGCTGCTCAAGCGAGTCACTGGAATGCCAGTCCATTCGCCAACGATTTCGGCAACATCTTGAGGCGTTTCTTTAACTGGGTAATGCGCTTCTTCACCATTATCATCAGCGTCATCATCTTTCGCCAATTCATCTTGAAGCTTGTTGGTTTGTTTCCGAAGTTTGGCAGCCTTTTCGTAATCCTGAGCAACCAGTGCTTCATTTAATTCGGATAACAGATCGGATAACTTCTTATGATCGTCAACTGCATCGGATTTCTGTAAATGATCAATCCGAACTTTGGCCGCAGCCTCATCCATCAAATCAATTGCCTTATCCGGCAGGAAACGGTCGCTGATGTATCGGCTTGACAAGTTAACGGCGGATTCAATGGCTTCATCGGTAATTTCAACATGATGATGTTGTTCATACTTTGGACGTAAGCCCTTGAGAATTTCCACAGTTTCATCAGTTGTGGGTTCATCGACCATTACTTTGGCAAATCGACGTTCCAAAGCGGCATCAGATTCAATGTACTTTTGGTATTCGTCCAAAGTAGTGGCACCAATTAATTGGAGCTCACCACGTGCCAAGGCTGGCTTTAAGATGTTCGATGCATCAATGGCACCTTCAGCACCACCAGCACCAATCAAAGTGTGTAATTCATCAATGAACAAGATAATATTGCCATCTTGGTAAATTTCATCGATGACTTTCTTCAAACGGTCTTCAAATTCACCACGGTACTTGGTACCGGCAACTAAGGAGCCCATGTCAAGCATCATCAAACGCTTTTTAGCCATGTCTCCAGGCACGTCACCGCTGACAATTCGTTCTGCTAAGCCTTCAGCGATGGCAGTTTTACCAACACCAGGTTCACCAATTAACACTGGATTATTCTTGGTACGACGAGCTAAAATTTGGACCACTCGTTTAACTTCCAGATCCCGGCCGACAGTTGGATCCAGTCGGTCTTGACGGGCCATCTCGGTTAAGTCTCGAGCTAACGAATCAATCGTTGGTGTCTTGGAATCAGCAGGCTTTTGTTGACGCCCACGTTGTTTAGCAGCCAAGTTGGAAGCCATTGAGCCGCCGCTGATGCCCATTTTTCGTAAAGTTACTTTTCTAATTTGCGAGAGGTCAAGTCCTAAGTTAATCAAAATTCGGGAAGATAAAATGGTTTCATCAGTTAAGAGTGAAAGCAAAATATGTTCAGTTCCTACCTTTGGAACGCCATTTTTCTTCGCAAATTCTCCTGCTTGGGCTAAAACTTCTTTTGCCTTTGGAGAGTATGGCAGATAATCGTTACTGCTAAGGTCCTTAAGGTTGCCATAGCCGGCGAAACGTTCTACTTCTTCAGTGACATCTTCAGCAGTTACTGAGAACTGTTGGAGGGCCTTGTAGGCAATTCCGTTCGTTTCAATCAGCAATCCTAGTAAAAGGTGTTCAGTTCCAATCGCCTGGTGCTTGAATTTCTTGGCTTGTTCCTGAGCAATGGTCAAAACGTTCTTAGCACTTGGAGTAAATAAATTATTCATAGATACCCTCGCTTTCTATCGTTCGTATCGCAGACGATTCAAGATCGACACCATGATGTTGGCACGCATGATGTCGGTTAAATCGCTGTTGTTAAGGTCAATTGCATCTTTGTCAATCGCAGCTAATATGATGCTCACCTCGCGACGATTAATTAATTCATTATTATATAACGTTTGGACGATGGTTTCACTATCTCTCTTCGATAATTTGTTACCAATCGCAGCAATTAGTGAATTTAAAACGTCAATGTCATCTAATAAATGAACTTTTTCTATTCTAATGTAGCCACCTCCACCACGTTTACTTTCCACAATGTAACCATTCTGAATCGTAAAGCGCGTGTTGATCACATAGTTGATCTGAGACGGTACAACGTCAAACAGCCCAGCAATTTCAGAACGACGAATTTTAACTTGCTCGTTCTCGGCAAGTATTTCTTTGAGATAATGTTCGATTAAATCAGAAATATTTTCGTCCGCCATGTAATCACCCAATTCTTTGACTAATATTGACTATTATTATACGAATGTTGGCGGAAAGTGCAAGGAAAGTGTTTGAGAGTGCGACAAAACCCGGTTGGACCCGGAACATAAGGTAAGGTACCCGAGGGCAAACGGGCTTTGTTTGTCCTTGGGTGCCTTGCCTTATGTAGTAGGATTCAGGGCTGTCGAAGCACGTTTAGTAGACTGCCCCATCCACCAAAAGAAAATGCAAGCTCAAACTAATTCCACAAAGCCAAAAATCGTTCCACTATATTATTGGAGAAATTTGCCGATAGCAAATCTTCCAAAGACATGTTCACTTGTTCAAAAATATCCAAAACAAAAAGGGCAAGGCCCCAGTAGGTCCTGCCCTCACATCGAAAGATGATTCATTCTATATGTATTAAAAAACAAAAAAATCGGGAAAACAAGATTTGAACTTGCGACCCCTACGTCCCGAACGTAGTGCTCTACCAAGCTGAGCTACTTCCCGATGATTAAGTACTATGCAGTTAACAATATAAATATATCATATTATCTATGTTGTAAAAAGTCGGGAAGACAGGATTCGAACCTGCGACCCCCTGGTCCCAAACCAGGTGCTCTACCAAGCTGAGCTACTTCCCGAAAAAGAATTTATTGCAATAAAAAATGCACCCAGTAGGAGTCGAACCTACAACCTTCTGATTCGTAGTCAGACACTCTA
>NZ_AZED01000013.1:106741-313629 GCF_001434145.1 Lentilactobacillus otakiensis DSM 19908 = JCM 15040
AATATTAAATTAAGTAACCTCAATCACGGTACTTGATTGAAGCGGAAGACGGGATTCGAACCCGCGACCCCCACCATGGCAAGGTGATGTTCTACCACTGAACTACTTCCGCAAAATGCCGACTAGACGATTCGAACGCCCGACCTCTTCATTACTAGTGAAGCGCTCTAACCAACTGAGCTAAGTCGGCAAAATGTATATTGTTAGGTAACTAGCACCTATGCGGGCGAAGGGATTCGAACCCCCACGTCATAAGACACTAGAACCTAAATCTAGCGCGTCTGCCAGTTCCGCCACGCCCGCATTGTTAAAAACTGGCAATGAGCCGTGGCAGTCTCGAACTGCCGACCCTCTGATTAAAAGTCAGATGCTCTACCAACTGAGCTAACGGCTCAATGGAGGATACAGGGATCGAACCTGTGACCTCCTGCTTGTAAGGCAGATGCTCTCCCAGCTGAGCTAATCCTCCATGAATCTAATGAATCAAATATTGGTAGCAACATCATCAACACAACTATTAAATTTTACAATACCAGTCAATTCAAGTCAAGTGGAATTTTTAAATTTTATAGCTGGATGACTCTTAGTCAGTTGCGTCTTTTTCCGACAAAAAATATTATATCCTATCCTGGAAAACATTGCTAGTCCAATTTGAATATTTTTGGATTTTTATCCGATAATAACAAAAAGGCGAAAGACTTTTCACAGTCTTTCGCCTTCCTTGGATTAACGGAGTAGAAAATCACATGCACATCCAAGAAGATCAAGGAAATGAGGTCGACTAATCAAATGGTCGGGGAAACCACTGAATGGTTAGCCATAACCCGGGTTCGAATCAGTTCCTCCGGGTTACATTTATTAGTTACGCATTCTTTCCTCGAAATTATTTTTGTTTTTCAATTTTTGTCATCCCGTGCATATATGGACGAAGTGCTTCCGGAATTGTGACGGTTCCGTCTTCGTTTTGATAGTTTTCAAGAATTGCAGCCACTGTTCGACCAACAGCTAATCCTGACCCATTCAAAGTATGAACGAAGTGGAGTTTGCCGTCTTCGTCCCGATATTGAATATGGGCACGACGAGCTTGAAAATCAGTACAGTTTGAACAGCTGGAAATTTCGCGGTACTTATCCTGGGCTGGGAACCAAACTTCCAAATCGTGGGTCATAGCAGCAGTGAAGCTCATGTCGCTGGTGGTCAACGTAATAACGTGGTATGCCAATCCTAATTTTTGCAGGTTCTCTTCTGCTTGGTGGGTAATTTCTTCCAAAGCCTTCCATGAATCCTCTGGCTTGGTAAATTTGACCATTTCAACCTTGTTGAACTGATGCAGACGAATCAAGCCTTTGGTATCTCTGCCGGCACTTCCGGCTTCTGAACGGAATGCGGGTGACAACGCGGTAACTGAAACTGGCAGCTTTTCGGTTGGAATGACTTCATTTCTATAGTAGTTAACTAACGGAACTTCTGCAGTCGGAATCAATGTCAAATCGCTATCTTGAATTTCATAACCGGCTTTGGTCTCCAAGAACTTTGGAAATTGACCTGTGCCATACATCGAATCATTATTCACCATGTATGGTGGAATGACTTCGGTGTAGCCGGCTGCGGTGTTTTGATCGAGGTAGAAGTTGTAAACGGCACGTTCCAGCAAAGCCCCATCCCCAATATAGTAGACAAACCGACTGCCAGAAACTTTGGCTGCCCGCTCAAAGTCGAGGATGCCCAAGTCTTCACCGATATCCCAGTGATGCTTTGGTTTGAAATCAAATGAAGGAATCTTGCCAATCCTACGGAGCTCAACTGAGCCTTCCTCAGTGAGTGACACTGGGACACCATCATGGGGAATATTTGGTAAATGAGCTGCCAGATTATGTTCCTTGTCTTCAACTTGACGTAATTGCTCATCCAAGTCCTTGATTTTTTGGCCAACTTCCTTCATCTGGTTGATGGTTTCGGAAGCATCTTCCTTGTTGCGCTTCTTTTGAGAAATCTGGTCTGAGACCTCATTACGCTTTGCTTTCAACGATTCTGACTCAACAATTAAATCACGTCGTTTGGCGTCGTAGCCCACTAACTCATCAATCGTTTCGGGCTTAATACCTCTGGTGGCCAATTTTTCTTTGGTAAAATCTGGATCTTTTCTGATCTTTTTAATATCTAACATTCTAAATCCTCCCTTTTGTATACAAAAAGGACCCCTCGTCTATGGGACGAAGGATCCTTTTCGCGGTACCACCCAAGTTCTCGACAGTATCTTGTCGAGCTCTCAAAGTATGGTAACGGCATACACCGTGCAGCATTACCTGCCCGTTAACTTGTGCTGGAATGTTCGATGACAGTTCGCACCAGCCACTGTCTCTCTGAAATCTACTTAATAGGCACAAAACGTTTTATCTGCATTTGATTATAACCAATCAGTAGAGAAACTACAAGTTCAGATTGTCTTTAAATAGCCAGCTTTTCAACTTTGGCGTCGATCATATCGATGACCTTGTTCTTATCTGCATCATTTTCGACAAAGTCGTACTTATCACCATCAATTTGAATCTTTGGTGACTTGTCATAATCTTGATACCACTTTTGATAACGTTCATTTAAGTCTTTGTAGTATTGATACAAATCCGGGTCGCTGTCAATTTGTTCAAATGAACGGCCACGCTTTTGAATTCTTCTCAGCATCGTTTCAAATGAAATGTTGATATGAATCAACAAATCCGGGTTCTTACTATGATCGGTGGAAGAAATCTCCTGCATCATATTTTGCAGTAACGAATCATAAATGCTAACTTCGGTCTCGGTTGCCCGGCCTAAATCAGCGTTTAAATGAAAGAGCAATGAATCCTCAAAGATTGAGCGGTCCAACACGCTTTCGTTGTTCTGCCAGGCTTTTTTGATGTCATCCATTCGTCGATTCAAAAAATCGATCTGTAACAAGAACGCGTACTTCTTAGGATCCTTATAAAACAACGGCAAAATCCGATTGTTTTCAACAGATTCATAATAAGCAGGTGTTCCTAAATGGTCTGACAACATTTTAGTTAATGAAGTTTTTCCGGCACCAATCGTTCCAGCAAGTACAAGCATAAATATTCCCCTAACGTTTAAGCGTGCATTAAACACATGCACAATATTTTATCATCGCTACATATTGTACTAGTTAGAATAGATGGGTGCAACATATTGTGTAAATTATTTGATATTAGATGTGTCAACGACTTCGATATTGTCCAGGCCACCGTATGCTTCGAACCATGGTGTGGCATTTTCTGACAAGATTTGTGTCAACTCAGTCACATTCTTGGTTCCTTTTCGCTTAAGCCAATCAACCAAACCATCTTTACCATCACGAATGTAAATATCGACACCTTCGAGCCAAGTTGCCCGACCACTCAAGACACCATTGAACTTAGCACCTGAGTCGCCAGCTAATTTCAGTTCACGCTGGAAGACAGGTGTTGGCACACCGGCACTCAAGAAAATAAATGGCCGAGTTGCTTCATCGCTTAACTCTTTGAGGTATCCCTTAGCCTGATCTTCAGTATAAGCATAATCATCACCATCAGCCCATTCCTTCACATAAGTTGGGTTGAAAGGAATTTCCATCTTCAACACATCGATATGATATTTCTCTTTGGTGAATTCCATCATTGATTGGAGAACCAAATCGGGCTTGATCTTAGCAAAGTCCAGAGACTTGCTGTCATAACGATCGTCATAAGTGACAATTTCAAAGAAGGTGGGTGTCTGAGCAGCTAAGCCCTCTGTCCCGTATCGCTCTGCAAATGCTTTTTTAACATCGTTAATTTCATCAGGATCGTTTGGGTTGTAGTAAACCAACACTTTAAGCGCATCGGCACCCTTTTCCACCATGATTTGAGCAGATTGATCTGGAATTAAGCTGGGTAGTCGGCCAGGGGTATCAGCATCGTACCCCGTCTTTTCATAAGACATAATCAAGCCGGTATCTTTGTCTTTAGCTTGGATTCCTTTGAAACCCATTTGTTCATCGAGCAAAACTGCTGAACTCAACGGGCTCAAGATTTCCGAGACGATTTCCTTAAAATCGTAAACC
The DNA here is from genome assembly GCF_001434145.1 of Lentilactobacillus otakiensis DSM 19908 = JCM 15040. GTDB lineage: Bacteria > Bacillota > Bacilli > Lactobacillales > Lactobacillaceae > Lentilactobacillus > Lentilactobacillus otakiensis. The sequence continues at coordinate 110,817 of NZ_AZED01000013.1, forward strand.
ATCTTCATACTGAAAAGCTTTCCGTATTTTTCGGAAGCTGTTTTCATACCCTTAACAAGCGATCCACGTTGATCTAACGCCAATGCATCGATAATGTTCTGATCGTTGGACAATTTGTTCATTCTTTCAAACTTGCCTTTTGACATATACTTTTTCATATATCTTTCACCTCATATTTTAAATATACCAATTACTGAAATTGTACCAAACTTCTCCATGCAATATCAAGTCTTGACCTTGTAAATAATAAAAATTGGCCTATCCAAACGGATAGACCAATTTACAATTAATATATTACTTGTTGTTCAATTTTGAAAGATTTTCATCTTTACGTGCTGGGGAAACGTCGACCTTATCCAGCGGAATGATTTTCGTGTGATGTTTAATTTTATACCAAATGTACAATACCAATACCAACGGCACACTCATGTATGTCACCAGAATTTGCTTCCAGTCAAAGTTGGCAAAAGCTTGCGGATTTTGACCCACGATAACCAAAATACACAAAATCAAACACAATACGGGACCAAATGGGAATAATTTGGCATGGTACTTTAACTCAGAGATACTATGCCCCTGCTTGATAAAAGCTCGTCTAAACCGATAATGTGAAATTGCAATTCCAAACCAGGCAATGAACCCAGTCAACCCAGAAGCTGCCACCAACCACATGTAAATTTTTGGGCCGGCAATACTGGAAATGAACGTCAATAATGAAACCAAAGTGGTAACCAAAAGTGAATAATAGGGGATTCCATTAGTGGCGGTTTTTCCCAAGGCCTTTGGCGCATAACCACTGTTAGACAATGAGTACATCATCCGAGTCGATGCGTACATCCCTGAATTGGCAGATGAAATAACCGAGGTCAGGATAACTGCGTTCATTACACTGGCTGCCGCAGCCAGTCCAGCCCGCTGGAACACCAAAGTAAATGGACTAATGGCAATATCGGTTGCACTTGAGCCCAATAGTGAATGGCTGGTATAAGGGATAATCGCTGCAATGACAAAGATTGTCAGAATATAGAATAAGATAATCCGCCAGAACACTTCATTAATCGCCTTAGGCACACTGTGTTGAGGGTCTTGAGATTCACCGGCAGTAATTCCAACCAGTTCAGTTCCCTGAAAGGAGAATCCGGCAACCACGAAGACACTTAGAATTGCAGGAAACCCACCAACAAATGGTGCCTGCTTAATTGAAAAGTTACGCATCCCAACAAAATGACCGCCCATAATCCCAAAAATAGTCAAAAAACCGACTGCCAGGAAGATAATGATCGTGACCACTTTAATGGCGGACATCCAAAATTCAGTCTCACCAAATGTGCTGACAGACATCGCGTTAATTAAGAAAATAATTGCCAAGGCAATCGCACTCCAAATCCAAGCGGGTACGTTTGGCAGCCAGAATTTCATAACCAACGCGGCGGTACTGATATCAACGGCAACCGTGATTGCCCAGTTGAACCAATAGTTCCAGCCCATGGCAAATCCCAAGGCCGGATCAACGTACTTGGATGAGTATGCCGCAAATGACCCCGAAATCGGCATATTTGTGGCCATTTCCCCAAGGCTGGTCATTAGGAAGTAAACCATCAAGCCCATCAAAACATAGGCCGTCAGGGCGCCTCCAGGGCCGGCCTGGCTGATTGCGGATCCGCTGGCTACAAATAATCCGGTTCCAATACAACCACCCAGGGCAATCATCGACACATGGCGGGCTTTTAGCCCCCGCTTAACCTGCCCATTGGATTCTTCGCTCTCGTTATCGTTCATCGTTTCGTCTCCTATATAAAATAATTTAGAACCTCACTAAATCTACAAAAAAATCCCTTTCAAAATATTGAAAGAGACAATGTGCGTTTCTCAACATCTTGATAGCTCTCCGCGATTTCCCGCGACAGTCCCCAGCCTCTTAAACTGGGTCCCAACAACCAATTGGAAGGCAATTGGTTGTTTCGGCACTCATCCCTTTTTACTTCAGTCATAACTTCCTTCAAGTTCCTGAAATATACTGTTGATGAATGCGCCTCTACTCGAATATATTGATTGATTTAGTTTGTAAATAACTTCGACAATAAAAATTGTAACTCACTTGCTTGAAATTGACAAACCAGAGCCGCTTTTCTCACTGCAGTTTGAGTTGGTAAAGCACTTTTTCTTTTCCAACAAGGGGGTCGGTAACCGTGGCAAGTTCTTGAAATCCAACTTTTTGTATTAATCCTTTGGAAGGTAAATTGTCGATAAACACTTCTGCACTGAGGCTTTGAACTGTGTGATCTCTTTTGAGGGCTTCAATCAACCCACTCATCGCTTCAGTCATCAGCCCTTGATTCCAAAAATCGGGATGGAGAAAATAACTCAGCTCCAAGTTGTGTGTATCGGGCTCCCCCGTTTGCTCGATTCGTTCATATAAAAGGATTGCCCCCACCAGCTGGTGATCCAACCAAATGCCTACTGAGTTAGGATGGGCAAGCTGTCGTTTGGCAATCTCCCCCAACATTTTCTGATTACTGACCAAATTGAAACCAGCACCTTCAGCGATGACAGGAATCGAAATTAACGCTTCGTATGCTGGTAAATCAGTCAAGGCGAGCTTGGTAATAACAAGTCGTTCCGTTTTAATGGGTAATTTCAAGGGTCTGCTCCTTTTAAAAAATGCCGGGGAAAATCCCCGACATCGAATTTAGATCTTAGTATGAACAACAAACCGGTAGCGCGCTACTTGAGGCGCATAACTGGCATAAAGCATTTCAGCAACTAACAACCAAGAATAGCCAACCAGGCAAGCACCGACCGTATCAGTTGGGTAGTGGGCGTTCAAATAGACGCGTGAGAGCATCACCAGTGCCAGACCAATGACCAAAAGCCCCTTCAGGACCACTCGAATTGAAGCTCGCTGAATCAACGGCATAACAATGATCCAAAGCACCCCGACTACTAAGAAGAAACCTAAGACATGACCACTGGGAAAGCTATAGCCGTTATCGACGCCTAAATGTAGTGGTGGCCGATGGCGTCTCACCAATTGTTTAACGACCGCACCAATCACGTCCCCGCCAACAATCGTACCTAATGCCCACAGTGCCGGCACTTTATATTTAAATCCCCAGAGGAAAAAAGCAACAATGAACACCCAAAAAATATCCATCTTGGGACTGGCTAAGAATGTGATAATCGAATAAAAATGCTCCAAGCCTTGACTAGGTGAGGATCCTTGAATGGCCGTGGTAAATATTGAATCTAAAAATTGCAAATAATCAAAATTAAACGCCACTGAAACTGAAAGCAAACCTGTAAAACACAAACTCACAAGTAGTTTGAGCAGACGGTTTGGATCGCGTTCCATCAGCATGTAGTCTTCGTTTCCGTACATCATTTCAACAATCCTCTCGTATGTATTACTCAAAAACGAGTATATCACAAATCGGAAACCTGGTTTTTGGTTTCTGAAAATTTTTAGCCATCTTTTAATTATTTACAGAAAGTGTATAATCTTGTGAGTTAGTGACAGCAATTATAAGGAGTGAGAAACTTGATAAATTATGCTTTGTTGATGATTGCCATCGGCGTGTTTGCAGGATTTGCCGGTGCAATCCTGGGGTTAGGCGGCGGAATTATCTTAACGCCAATCTTAACGCTCTTGATGGGTGTCGATATCAAATACGCAATCGGTGCCAGTATCGTTGCGGTCATCGCGACGAGCTCGGGGGCAACAATCGCCTATCTACGTGACAAAGTTCTCAACTTACGGGTGGCAATGTTTTTGGAAATTGCCACGACTTTAGGAGCATTAAGCGGTGCGCTTTTAACTGGCGTGATTGATCCCAAATATCTCTACATACTATTTGGTTTACTGCTATTATTCTCAGGTTACAATATGATCCGCAAGCTCATCAGCCATCAAGAAGTGCTCCATCTTGCCCATCCCGACAAACTATCTTCCAAGTTCAAATTAGACAGCAGTTACTTTGACAACGTTGAGGGCAAAACGATTAATTATGAAGTCGAACACATCCCTGGCGGTTTAGCCGTCATGTACGGCGCTGGAATTGCCAGTGGGCTCCTCGGAATCGGTTCAGGCGCCTTCAAGGTCATGGCAATGGACACGGTCATGAAAATGCCACTCAAGCCGTCAACTTCTACCAGTAACCTCATGATGGGGGTTACCGCCGCAGCCAGTGCGACTGTTTACTTCTTCAACGGCTCAATCAAGCCCATGATTGCCGTCCCTCTGGCACTCGGAATCTTAGTTGGCGCCCGAGGCGGTTCACGAATTATGCGTGACATGTCTGCCCGTTCAATTCGGATGATTTTCGTGCCAATCCTGTTCTATATCGGAATTGAAATGTTTATGAAGGGGATCAGATAAAATGGACAAAGACACAAAACAACAAACGACAGAAGAAATGGCCGATGTCCAACTCATCATTGGTAAGATCCTTCGGCTAGGTGTCCTGGTGTCAGCGACAGTCATGCTCATCGGGTTACTGCTCCTGATTGTCAAGGGCAACGGTGGCTACCCCAACAATACCTTTCCAACCGACTTCACTGAGATTTGGCACGGCATTGCACAATTGAAGCCCTATGCCATCATGATGCTGGGAATTTTCTTACTCATCTTAACCCCGGTTCTACGGGTGATCGTCTCAATCTATTCCTTCTACCGCGAGGGTGACAATCTATACGTGGTCATCACAACGATTGTCTTGGTGATCTTGGGAATCTCTTTTGTATTTGGAATTTTAAGATAATAGTTGAACATCAAAATGCGCCTCAAGATTTCGTATCTTGAAGCGCATTTTTTTGTTAGCCTTCATGAATTGTCACGTCACCAACATCGCTGGTAAATTTGTAAACAATCGGATTTTTCGCTGTGCTTTCAATGTGTTTCTTGTGTGAGCTGCCAAACAATGATGCGTCACCAACATCCGCACTTACTGAAATTTGTGCCCGTTTATTTTTCGCTACGTGGCCACTAATATCGCCAACATCACTATGGGCAGTCAATGACTTACCTACCTTCTGTGGATTGAAATTAATGTCGCCAGCGCCGGTTTCAACCGACATTGAATCGAATTTGTTGGACGTCAAGGTGACATCCCCGGCGCCCACATCAAGATGGGCATTCGGAAACCGGCTGGATTTCAATGTGACATCCCCGGTGTTCTCCAAATCCAAATCCGCAGTTGTCGTGACATGATCGAGCGTAACATCACCAACACCTGAAGAAGTGATCGTCTTGATGATCATATTTTTCACGGAAATCGAGTCAGCCACATCACTGGTAATTGTGCCAATCTGAGTGTTCTTAGGAACGGTAATGATTGTTTTGCCAAATAGATGGGATGCTTGATCAAAATCGCCAAAGAACACGACGCCATGGCGTTTAGGCTGACTCTTCAGGTTCATATGAAGCGTATCTCCTGATTTGGTCACCTTGGTAGCACTCGGATATGTGATTTCAGTTTTCGAAACGTTCCCTTTTTTGATTTGAACTCGACTGGCAGTCGCCAATGAAAAGTTCTTAATTCCAGAATAGCTCTTCGTGACCTGGTGGGACTTGACTCTACTATATTGATCAGTGGTGAACCCGTGATCCCAATAAACCGTGCGGGCACCGCCATTTCCCAGTCCGAGAGCAAACAGAAAGATTCCCACGACAGTGACTATGAATCCAACAATGACAGTTTTTTTCATTTCTGGTCACCCTTTTCCTTTCGTTCGGCCCGATTTTTCGGCACAATCTTGTTATAAATCCACTTAGAGAACAGCGTAATACCACGGATTAAGGCGTTGATGGCTTTTTTGAACAGCGGCGTCAGCATGATCAGCACACCGATCACCATCAAGCCCATTCCGACATAGAAAATTCCTGTCCAAAATGAGCTGAACAAGGTTCCCAGCCCGACAACAAAGCCAGTAATTCCGACTACAATGATCGCAAAGAAAATTGCCAAAACCGCAACAATCAGGGACCCGGAAACAACAATTGCTGCAAAGATTAACCCTGCCAAACCGAGGGCCAACGGAATCGTCACCGGCGTTGAAAGTAACGCCAAGATGATCAGCCAAATGGTTTTGACATCATTTTTCGGTTGCTGCTTGCGTGACTTTGCCGACGTCGGTGTTTCCAAGGTCCGAATGGAATAATCTGCCAGTACCTTCCGTGCCAATTGATGTGGTGTGCCCAATTCTCTAATGCAATCGTCGTAAGAATCGTAACCACCGTCCTGAAGATATTCAGTATAGAAATCAACTGCTTCATCCCGTTCTTCCGGACTCAGTTGCCCCAATAGCGCTCGAAATTCCTCAATGTAATCATTCATCCTGATCATCTCCTAACATGTTATCAATACCTTTCTTAAATTCGTGCCACTCCTGTTGAATAATGCCAAACTGCCGTTGACCTTCCGGCGTAATTTTATAATATCGGCGGTTGCGGCCTTGATATGGCTCATCATAAGTCGTCAACAAATCATTCTTTTTTAATCGCCGTAAAACTGGATACATCGTTGACTCCGATACGGATATCGACTCCTGCACTTTCTGAGTCAATGCATAACCGTAATAGTCCTGGTCATTCAAGATGCCCAAAACACATCCATCTAATAATTCTGAACTTATTTGAATTGCCATATTGTCACCTCCACAGTATTATACGTCGTATAATATTATCCAAGACAAATAATACTACTTGGAAAATGGATGTCAAATATTTTTCACTAAAAATTGCAACAAAAAAGAACGACCTAATTAGATCGTCCTCTTGAGACATATTTAATCTTAATTCGAATTTTATTAATTAATTCAGCAACGATAAACCCTAGGGCGATTGAGCCGGCAATCCACACCACCTCTGACAGATAGTTGAATGCCACTTGATAATCACCCAAGGCAAGGTTCTTAATGGTGTTGTACGCCTGTCCTCCTGGCACTAATGGCACCAGACCCGGCACATCAAATAAAATGCTGGGCATTTTTTTGAGGTGAGCAATGACAACTGAAACCAACCCAATTGTGAGGCCGCCAAAGAAGTTGGCCGACCCCAAGCCACCCCATGTGTTCATGATGGCATAATACACCAACCAGCTCAACGTCGCCGTAATGCCGGCAACGTTTAATGCTCGGTGGGGTAAGTTGACAATCAGGCCAAAGCCGATTCCCGAAAAATATACGCAGATACATTTGATAATAAACAAACTCATAAGCATCCCTCAAAAGAAGTGCAGCGCAATCGCCACACCAAAGCCCAGCGCACACGCACTGATCAAGGCTTCAATTCCCCTGGCCGGACCACTAATCAAGTTCCCGGACAAGGCATCTCGCACAGCATTAGTGAGTGGGATTCCTGGCACCAACGGCATCATGCCACCAATAATGATGTCATCAGCTTTAACGCCAATGCCATTTTTAACGGCGATCAGTGCCAAGGCACCAACCACAACAGCGGCCAAAAACTCACTTAAAAAACGGATTTGAATATAAATATTCAAGAAATAATAAACCGCCCAGCCAAACATGCCGACAATAAATGCAATCCAAAAATCGGGAAGATTGTTCTGGAAAACCACAACCAGCGTGCCACTGACTAAACCCGCGCCAAGAGTTTGAAGCCAAAGTGGAAACGTAGCCACCAAGTCGTCGATATGAACCAAATCATCTCGAAACTGGTAGATATCAATTTTCTTTGCCGCGTATTCCCGTGACAGCTCATTGACCTTGGCAACTTTTTCCATGTCAAACGCCCGCTTATCAATCGAACCAACCTCTGCTCCGACTTCTTTAACGCCACCTGACATAATAATGCCAGTCAGTGTCGCATAGACCTGAGCATCTTTCAGTCCGGCATTTCTCGCAATCCGCATAATCGTATCATTAACTCGCGACATTTCGGACCCCGACTCAATCATAATCCGGCCAGCGAGCACGCAGGTGTTTAAGACCAAATGATCATAGTTCTCCTGCCGAGTTGCAGTGTCTGGCATTTTAATCACCTCACGAAAACGTAGTGAGCCGTTTTAAATCCAATCACGAGTTTTTTCTTATCCGTTAAATTCTTAACGGTCACCGAGCCTTCGAACGGATCGTGGGAAATAATTTTTAACTTATCGCCAATATCGAGCTTAATATCGCCCAACAACGTGAGTAAGTCGTGATTATCAATAAACCGGTTGACGATAACTTCTTCACCGTCTTTGGCGTTGGTCAGCAGCTTATCCTTATCCGGGTGGTAGTTCCCGTTTCGGTCTGGAATGACTCCACCATGTGGACAACGTTTGGGATTGCCTAAGAAGTCGTCCAAGTGATCAATCATTTTATCTGAGGTGACATGCTCCAGCAATTCAGCTTCGCCATGGACATCAGAAATCTCGTAGTGCAACGTGTTGACTAAAAATGTCTCCCAAATCCGATGTTTGCGCACAAGTTCTTCAGCATACTTCTTTCCCTTTTTAGTCAGTTGAACACCAGAATAGGGTTCGTGAGTCACCAGTTTCTCGTCAACCATCTTGTTCACCATTTCAGTTACTGAACCGGCAGCGATGTTTAAACTGATTGCAATCTGTTTGTTACTAACCAGATCGTCGGAACCGCCAAGTTCAAATATTATCTTTAAATAGTCCTCTTTCATTGGGGTCATTAAGCTCTAAATCTCCTATATTTTATGGAATATCGTTTCCACGGTCATAAATAATATCTTCATGCTCGCCACGAGTTGTTTCCGCCTGTATAGTGACGTGGCACATGTGATACTTATCTTTCAAAACTTTACTAATTTCCGAATAAATCGGCTGTGCTTCGCTAATCTTCATATCATGCATGTTCACATGAGCTGAGAAAATCACGTTGTTTTCGTCAATCGACCAGGCATGGACGTGATGGACGCTAAAGACGCCATCAATTTGCAACAGATCTTTTTTGATCTGGTCATAGTCCAAGTTGGGTGCTCCCTGCATCAGAATTCTAAATGTTTGGCGAATAATTGGAATTGATTCATAGAAAATGTATACAGCAACAATGACCGTAACAATTGGATCAGCCATCGTCCAGTTGTACAAATCAATCAAAATTCCGCCAAAAATAATTGCTAATGATGATAACGCATCGCTTAGAATATGCAAGTATGTTGCTTTCATATTCAAGCTGCTTTTAGAACCTGAGTTCAACAGATAGGCTGATAATAAATTGGCGGCCAAGCCAATCACAGCGATCGTCAGCATTAAGTTACCGTTAATCGGTTGTGGCTTGGTAATCCGTTTCAAAGCCTCAATGATCAAAAAGACACAAATCAAAGCCAACGCAATTGAATTTAAAAATGCGGCGATAATTTCAGCCCGCTTGTAACCAAAAGTATTCCGGCCATTTTGACGGCGTTTACTGATTCGGCTGGCAGCATAACTGAAAACAATCGAAACTGAATCACCTGCATTATGAAAACCATCTGAAATCAATGAAAGACTTCCTGATAGCGCACCACCAATGAATTCAGCAATAGTAATAACAACGTTCAGCACGGTAACCCAAAAGAACTTGTTACCGGCCAATTCTTCGTGATCGTGATCTTTTTCAATCATCGGTTAATCACTCCAATCTATTATCATTATTGCATTAGTCGGAGAAAATTTCCATAACCAATAAACAATCCTTTTAGGGATACCAGAAAATTTCCCGCCATTCATCATAAAAGAAAAGGACGAGTCAGGTTTCACCAGCTCATCCACGATTATCTAAAATTCGTCAGCCACTTTTCTGGCTTCAGTTTCAGCATCTGCTACAATCTGCTCAGCTTGCTCCGGGAAATGATCCATTCCCTCAATACTGATTTTCTGAACCGATTGAAGGCCAACAAAATTCAGGATACCTTTAACATACTGGGTCCCAAAATCTTGATTATTATATTTCCCACCGGCCGCCTGAATGTGCATCGCCTTTTTGCCACTGGTTAGTGGGATTGCGGCACCGGTGTCGGTGTACTTAAAAGTTTTCCCGGCGACACAAATCGTATCAATCCAGGCTTTAAGCTTGGTTGGGACCATCAAATTAATCAGTGGATTGGCAATCACAATTTTATCAGCAGCCAAGAACTGGTCAGTTGAGGCATTAAATTCCGCAACCTTCACTTGTTGGGCGGAAGTCAGGTCACCAAAACGAGTGCCGCTGGTCAATTCATCCCATGCGGACAAAACATCGCCATCGATTTCTGGGAAATCAACTTGGTACAAATCCAATTTATCAATTTCATCATCTGGATGTGTCTTAACATATTCGGCCAAAAAAGCATTCAGGACTTTTAACGTCCGTGACTTGTCGCTTTTTGGACGTGCAATTACAACGAGTACTTTTGCCATTATTAAGGACCTCTTTTGTGAGCTAGTTAGGTTTCAACGCTGATACTATAGCATGATATGGGTGGTGTGGCAACGTTTTCATTCTTTGGTGGAAATATCGGGCTAAGTTTTGGGATCCTTGACAATATGCTGAAATATGGTCGATACTTTTATGTTGCTGAAACGTGCTCCGACGCAACTGACACTCTCAACAGAAAAAAGCCAGCGCAAATGCACTGACTTTTCCTAAGGGGAATCGGCGACTCTAATGGTTTTAATCAAATATCACTTCGTTCATACTCGAATACTGATCCGGTTTATAACCGAATACTCAAAGTGCTTTTATTCGCACGATGGAACTCTTTTGTCACATTACTTGTGCAATCTAACAGTTATACAAACGATCATCTAATTAATTACTTAAAGAGCGCCAATACCCCTCTTGTTTAGAATATCATTCAATTCTTGGTTTAACAATAACTTTGTCCTATATATTACAGTGTTTAATCAGCTGTTTGACATCGTCAATCGACGAACCGTTTTCGATGAAGCAATGGACCATATCCATCCAATACATATCAGTCTCATCAAAATCGGCCACTGCAGTCGCATCGGTTCTACTCGGCACCAAACCATTCTTGATATAGTCATCAATCACGGCAGGGGTGACATTAAATCTGGCTGCAGTTTCATTCAATGTAAGTTTCATAAGCGTTACTCCTGAATAGTCATTAAATTTCAAATCAAATGATAGTCTAACAGCTTGATAATAAAATGCAACAGCAATTATTCAACCATCCGCCAATTCCCTTCGTCGGCTTTAGAAATTTGATCCAGGAAGTGGAGAATTGACGCAGCTCGGTCCTTGTCGTGCTTGACCAACATGTTGAGGGCCTCACCGGTAATGATCGGATTACTCAATGAAAATTCTTCACCCTTCTTCTCGCCGGTAGAAAATGCCAACACTGTGTTGCCATCATCAATTTCAGTAATAATGAAGAACATACTGAAATCATCGTCATCTTTCATGTAGGCGGGCATTGCCCAAATACCATCGCTGATTTGAACCAGTTCTTCATTGTCAAAACGGTAGTCCCGGTGGTTCTGATCGTTAACCGGCTTGTCCAGCACAAACATCATCTTGTCAAAAACTGGGTTGCCGAGCTTAATATTGTCTTCCATATTGATCCCCTTTTTGCAGAATTAATTATTAAATGACACGTGCAAAAATCATTCTACTGATATTCCGGGGTTGATGCAAGAGAATATATAATCTGAAAACTCAAAGTGCCTACTTGACTTTAACAATATGTGAAATTGCTGTCCATGAATCAATTATCCATACCAGAAGGAAGAATCCAAGGGCAGACAAAATGATAAGCTGTGTTTTCATAACATTTGATGTCATCAATACTGTTAGGAATATTAATCCCCACAAGAGCCCTGAAATCATACTGCTTTTAACTGCATCAGAAACTGCATGTGAATAATCAGACTCTGAGACCTCTTGAATATCCAAATGGAGTTTGGAAACAGTTTGTCTGATAAAAATGTTTGTACCTCCCACACCAATAAATAAATTTGCATAGACAAAAATATTCATCATCGAAGTTAAGTTAGCCGAATTTGAGAACGTGACCATCGCTTCAGTTGCAATGAATATGTACAACCACAAAAAAATAAATGCGTGAACCACAGCCTCGTTGATGGCATTTCGAGTATGCTCATCAAGTAAGCCTCGAATATTGAAAAAGTACCTCATTAATTTGATTGATGTTGCTTCATTTCTTCTCATTTCTATCCTCCCTATTCAACTTTAACAATATGACCAATTTCTTTTTGGGTATCAGATGTCCAACCCATCACGACAATAAACAGGGTAAACAATATCGTGAAGAGTGAAAATAATCCCTGAATTCTTGCCATCATGAAATAACAAAAAATGCCATAAATAATGCCAAACCATGCGCCATGAATAATCGCTTGATGAACAGCTTTCGGATATTCCTCGACTGATACTTCACGATAATTTAATTTCAATTTTGAAATTTTTCGGGTCACGTAAAGGCTCACGCCACCCAAAGCAATGATCAGATTGACAAACAAAAACCAAATGAGTGTAGAGTGCGTCAGAAACTTATCAGAAACTATCAGCAACGCCCCATTTGCAACTGCTGTATAGATCCATAAAAACATAAACGCATTTGTTGCGACCTTATTAACCTCCCGAAGATTATGTTCATCCAGCACCCCACGAATGCTGAAGAAGTAACGCATGATTTTGATCAAGATACTTTCTTTCATTTGGTTTCATCCACCTTCCAAAATAACGTGTTCAAGTCCGTGCCCAACTCCTCAGCCAAACTAATACAAAGCTTGAGTGACGGATTATATTTGCCGTTTTCAATTAAATTAACGGTCTGCCTGGCAACACCTACCTTCTCAGCCAAGGCGAACTGAGAAAGTCCCCGATTTTTCCGATATTCCCTGACCCTGTTCAAATTAGCAGGCCTCCTTTGTCCTTTTGTCACATATATATGTCATTAACAATATAAAGCGGCTAGCACATTGTGTCAACTATATGTGACAAAAAAGGAGCTGGAATTAAAAATTCCAGCTCCTTAATATCTTTAAACATAAAGTAGGCTACGTTGTTTAGCAGCCTTTTGCATATGGTCATACAAGTGGTCCCCAATCATTTGGGTACCAACAGTCTTAAACCCTTTACGTTCATATAATTTTTTTGCTTCAGGATTTTCGAAATCAACGTTTAAGCCAATCACTGATTTGCCATCATTCAATGCCATGCGCGGTACGGCTGCAAGCAACTTGCTGCCGATACCGTGGCCCTGCCATTTAGGATCAACGGCGATGGAATCCAAGTACCATTCATCGGTATTGGTTTCGGAATCAGGAATATATGGCTCTTTAAAATCGGCACTCTTCTTCGATAAATTAATCAGAACCTTGTTGATATCGTCCTCGTTTTCGCTGGGGTAACCAAACACAACCCCAACAACTTGGCCATCGGCCTCGGCCACCACGGTGGATGCCTTACTCGACAGATACGTGTCTGTCTGGTAAGCCCTCGTGATGACCTTGGCTAATCCAGGTTCGGGAACGTCTTCTAATTCATCAAGTTCCATTTCATCAAAAATAATATCAATTAACGGGGCTATCTGGCCGGCGTCATCTTGCTGTGCTTCTCTAACGGTTATCAAAAAAATCCTCCTAATAAATGAACAATCTTTAGTATGTTACATCATATATTACTGAAGTTTTCATTTATTGTCAAAACTGGGGATTAATTTACTGATCTTTTTCAGAATCGTTTTCATGATCCTGATCGTTGCTTTCATTCAAATCACTTTTAGGATTGCCCAACTGATTGCGCTGCAGCATGTCAAGTTCAGTCCGGATTTGGCCAAGGATTTCAATCTCTAATTTTTGGATTTCCAATGAATGTGGCAATTGATTTTGCGTTAAATTATCAAGCTTGGCATGTAAGATTCTCAGTTCATGTTCAGATTTTTGGTTCACATGATAGTCGTTTTCAGAACTCATTCGATCACGGTCGGCAGCCCGGTTTTGACTCATCATGATAATTGGCGCTTGAATCGCGGCAATACAGCTCAGTGCCAGGTTTAAGAGGATGAAGGGATACGGGTCAAAATTCATTCCAAATAAATGCAATGCGTTGATGCACATCCAAGTCACTAACACAAATGTGAAAACACCAATGAAACCCCAACTACCACCGAAACGGGCAACGGCGTCCGAAACCTTTTGACCGAACGTCAAACTTTTAGCCAAGTTGTCGTTGACATCAACAATATCATAGTCGTCACTCTGCATCGCTTTGGTGAGTCGCCGATTAATCTTCTTGGTTTGTTTGACATCCGAGTTAACCATGCCGTCAACTCTCATCAATTGGTATTTCAACAAATCATGGTCACAAATAAAATCGGTCACCTTGGCTTTTGGATAATCCCCCTTGATCAAGTTTCTGGTTGCAGGTTCCAAATCTCTAAGATACCGGCCATCAATGATCATGTGCTCACGATGGTCAATGAAGCAAATTGCTGTTTTAGGTTCTGCCATGTTCTCTACCCCTCCCTAATATGTATGTAAAAAAGAATGTCCTACCGATTATTATATCAGTAAGACATTCTTTTAAAATCATTTAATAGTCGTCTAAAACTAGAGCCTAACCAAAGCCTGAAACATTATGCCTTAATTAAATCTGATTTTGCTTTCAACAAAGCAGCCTTCAAAGCACGAATATGCTCTTGGGTTTCTTTGTCTTCCTCTGCGCCCTTCATCCATGTTAATACAGACAAATTAGTTTCCATTTCAGCAATAATTTTTTGAACCGTCTGATCCGATTCACCATTGGTAGACATATCTAGTCTCCTCCTTAAGTTAATACCCATACTATACCAGAAGGAGACGAAAACACAACGGAAATGAACTCGCTTTCATCAAATTCTAATTTATAATTTGCATAAGTTATCCAACCATTGATCTTACAATGTTCATTTGTGCACAATATGAGTATTCTTCTAATCAAGGACGGCTGAAATGTCTTGTGGGAGTTGGGATTTAAAGCTCAACCCCCTGTTTGAAAATGGATCCTCAAAACTTAACTCGGTTGCATGGAGTGCCTGACGGTTAATCCCAAAATTCATCGGTCCATGATACAACTCATCGCCGAGCAACGGATGGCCGATTGAGGCGAAATGGACCCGAATTTGGTGGGTTCGGCCAGTGTGAAGGACTACATCAACCAAAGTCCGGTCTGCCAAGGCACGATTGACCCAGTATTCGGTTTGAGCCGATTTACCCTCGGGACTGATTATTTGCCCATACCCTTCCGGATCTTTGGCGATCGGCTTGTCAATCAGATCATGATCCGGCAGACCAACGCCTGCGACAACTGCCTGATACTTTTTATGAAGGTGCTTTGCAGCTAAGAGTTCATTTGCCAAGCTATTGGCTAATTGATGCTTGGCGATCAAAACGATCCCGCTGGTGAACCGATCCAATCGCGTAATAATATGGGGAACTAAATTTTCAGCGCGTTCGCTCATCAAATGACCTTTGACCCGGTTGACCAAGGTGTCATCCCGATTCGCCGGTCCGGGAACCACCGTTAGTCCGGCTTGTTTATCGACCACCAGCCAATTGTCATCCTCGTAAAGAATTCTGATTGGGCCATGACTGACGGCAACGTTTGGGTCACTGACTTCGGCAGGCAGCTTGACGACGACCCGATCACCGACATGAAGTGATACGGTGCCATCGACTGGCTGATCACCGATCAGGAAGGAACCGCCATTTGTCTTAGTTCGTTTGTACATTCGATGACTGATCCCCTTGGTGTTTAGAAATTTTTTTAATGATTGTGGATCGTTTTTAGTGACTGTCCAGGAAAATTTCAAAATAGCCTCCCAAAAAATATTTTTTATGTTGTGTACAACTATTTCGCCTGCGTTATAAATCCTATTCCGACAACAACCGTAGCATGTGAACGGATTTTCATATGGATAAATGCCAATGTCAAGCTCTTGACATCGCTTGCACAACTTGTAATATGTAAGTACAAGCATTGCTTGTGAATCTTTTATAAAACAGAGGAGAAGTTAATATGAAAATTGCAGTTATTGGTTGTACTCATGCAGGCACCTTTGCCATCAAAACTATTTTAGCAGAACACCCAGACGCACAGGTGACTGTTTACGAAAAGAATGACAACATTTCGTTTCTCTCATGCGGAATCGCCTTATATCTCGGGGGACATGTAAAGGATCCGCAAGGCTTGTTCTATTCTAGCCCAGACGAACTTAAAAAACTAGGCGCCAGCGTTAAGATGCATCATGAAGTAACTAATGTTAACCCTGCTTCCAAAACCATTGAAGTGACTGATTTGGAAAATGATCAAAAATTCGAAGATAGTTATGACAAATTAGTCGCTACCACCGGTTCATGGCCAGTTATTCCACCAATCAAAGGTGTTGACAACAAGAACGTTTACCTTTGTAAGAACTGGAATCATGCCCAAGAATTATTTGAAACTGCCCCAGAAAAGAAACGAATCACAATTGTCGGTGCCGGCTACATTGGTGCCGAATTAGCTGAAGCTTACAACACAAAGGGCCATGAAGTTACCTTGCTGGATGGTGCCGACCGCATCATGAGCAAGTATTTTGATAAGGAATTTACCGACGTTGTTGAAAAAGACTTCACTAATCACGGCGTTACTCTCGGCCTCGACCAACAAGTAACTGAAATCTCAGGTGATGACACTGTTACCATCAAGACGACCAAGGGTTCATACGAAACTGACCTGGTTGTCTTGTGTGTCGGCTTCCGTCCCAACACCGCATTGTTCCAAGGCAAATTAGCAATGACCGACAACGGTGCTTTGATTACCAATGAATACATGCAGACTTCCGATCCTGACATTTATGGTGCCGGTGATAGTGTTGCGGTTCATTACAACCCAACTCACGGTTTGGCTTACATTCCATTGGCAACCACGCCGTTCGCCAAGGAGTTTTAGTTGGCAAGAACATTGAAAAGCCAACCGTTAAATACATGGGAACCCAATCATCATCTGGCTTGAAACTTTATGACAAGACAATTGTTTCAACCGGCTTGACCATGGCTGCCGCAAAAGAACAAGGCATTAACGCCCGCGAAGTCATCGTAACTGATAACTATCGTCCAGAGTTCATGCCAACTACTGACCCGGTCTTGATGTCATTAGTTTACGATCCAGATTCACGTCGAATCCTGGGCGGCTCATTATTAAGCACCTATGATGTTTCACAATCAGCCAACACCCTTTCCGTATGTATCCAAAATGAAAACACGATCGATGATTTGGCAATGGTTGACATGTTATTCCAGCCACAGTTTGACCGTCCGTTCAACTACTTGAACATTTTGGCACAAGCTGCTCAAGAACAAGAAGCCAAGGTTACTGAGACCGCTTCAAAATAACGGTTACATTTTAGCTTTGTAAATAACTTGGAACCACGTTATAATATTTACGCATGGTGATGACGATCTTTCTAAACCACATTTAGCGTCTCACAAATGCATCCCGTCGGACTTCTGTTCGGCGGGTTTTCTTATATAATGCTTGTTGTATCCGTAATTTACGCTATACTTATGGCAGATTCAGAAAAGAAATTGGAGGAATTAATCATGGCTGAAGATCACTTTATTATCTCAACGACTGAACACATCCCTGGAAAAGAATACGACGTGATTGGTGAAGTATTTGGACTCACAACCCAATCTAAAAACGTTGTCCGAAACATCGGTGCCGGCTTGAAAAACATTGTCGGTGGTGAAATCAAAGACTACACCAAAATGTTGGACGAAGCTCGAAACGTTGCGGTTGACCGTTTGAAGCAAAACGCCATTGAAATGGGTGCAGATGCCGTGGTCATGATGCGGTTTGACTCTGGTTCAATTGGTGCTGACATGCAGTCAGTGGCTGCGTATGGGACAGCCGTTAAGTATAAGTAATTTTAATTTGTAGATTATATGGTCTGAAGACGTTTGTCTTTGGGCCTTTTTTGTTTTTTGGAGCACTCCTTTTATTTTGTGAAAACGTGCTCCTCGGAGCAATAACCTGCAGCTAAGGGAAGGATATCAAAAATCAAACTCGATTTTCGACATCCTTCCCTTAGCTTACGGTTATTCCCGCTCCGAGTCGCACTCTGTAAAATATCTGTAAATGACACGTAAAGGTTTAACCAACTTCAATTCAAATCCAGGTTTTCACGATACTATGAAATCACAGGAACAAATTCTTGAAAATTCATGGAGATGAAATTGATGATTGTTAAGTTGAAAAGTTCGATTTTTATCTCAGCGGTGGCGCTGGGAATGCTTGGGGTGAGTTGTGTGTCTGTCCAACCTGCTCATGCCAACAGCAAGAGCCAAATTGTGTCAGAACATTCGTTGACCAGTAAAGCGAGCAAAAGAAGTGTCACATTCACTGGGACATCCGCTCTTTACTCCAAGCCAAGGGTGAGCAAAGGCGCTCGAGTCGTCGCATCGACTAGCATTTTAAAAGGGTTGGCTGCTTCGAAGTCTTCCAGCGATAACTTTGCTGCTTATCGGCAGGCAACCGCCAAGAACGGCACTGTCTACTACAAAGTGACCTCATTTGACGGCAAATACCGCGGCTGGATTTACGGTGGGAAGAAACCTGGTCAATTCAAAGGTGGCTTGGAAAACTTTACCACTTTCAGTCAAACCAGCATGCCTTCTAATCTGAGTAACTATACGTTTAAGATTGCCGCACCAGGTTTTCAAAACGACGGCAAAACGGTTACATACAAAGCACCACTTAATACGACCTATGGAGCTGGCAAACAGATTGGCGATTCGGTGAAATACGCCAACACGACTTTTAAGATCGACGATATGGGCACCCGAACGCGTGAGGGTGATGTTTGGGTCCACATTAGTGCGATCAACTCGGACGATGCCCGGTCAAATGGCTGGATCCTCTATAAAGGGCTTCGGCAAGCAGAGTCACCGATACCAAACAATTCCCTGAGAATCGACTTGGTGGATTCGCAAGGTAACTTGATCCGATATATTAATTACACTGATGCCAACGCCCAATATGATCAACCACTAGGCGTTCCTTATGGCACTTCGTGGACCCTGGGCAATGACGACTTGGCAAACATCCAAGTGGCCGTCCGCCAAGCCCTGCAAGGAACCGGGTACACTTTAGACGCCATTTCAGCCAATCAAGCCGGTTTCCTCGCCCAGGCGAAATTTGGGCATAAAGCATCCCTCACGATTAAGACTGCCGACTCAATTCCAACCAATGCTGTTCGGATCAACATTGTCAACAGTGCCAATGCTGTTGTTGATACGGTGGATTACGCCCGGAATGGTGCGCAATCAGGCCAGACACTTGGAACGCCTTCACTAAGCGGCACGGATCAAAAAACGATTTTGACTAACATCTCAACCGCGCTCAAAGATTCTGGTTATCAACTAACTGATTTATCAAATGATCAGATTGCTGACCTTGCCAAAGCCCAATTCGGCGGTTCAGTTTATCTCAAAGCCGCCAATACTGATACCACAATTGCCGACAACGCCGTCCGAATTAATTTTACCGACCCGAGTTCCGGGAAAGTCATTAAATCGATCGATTATGTCAACACAGATGCCGATGATCCGGCCAAAAAGGGATCCACCCTTGGCACCCAAAAGGCGGGCAAATGGTCAATGGATGACAATGATGTCGTTGAAATCAACGCTTTGGCCGCTTCTGCTTTATCAGGTACCGGCTACATCTTGAACAACGAGCATTTATCTGACGACCAGCAGACCACCTTGGCTCAAGCTAAATTCGGCAGTTCAGTCTCAGTCAACGTTGGCAAATCAGCCAACTCAACTAATTTTGCGTTATATGCTACCGCAGCGTCAGATGACAGTGCCAACACTCAACAGCTCACCGCAACCAGCCTACCATACGTTAACAATAGCTGGGAATTTCCGGATGTTGGTGGCAGCAGCAAGCCGACATACAGCCAATTGAGTGCTGCAGCGATTGCCGGGATGTCTGCAAGCAACCTCAGTAACTTCAAGCAAGCGTTAGGAAAGTATAGTTCTGACTCCCTGGCAAAAATCAACGCTGATTTTAAATCCGCAGCAGAAATGCAATATGTTGATTCAGGTCAAACTGCTTCACTGAATAAATCGGACTTGAGCTTTGTAACCAACAACCTCAAGACCAGCAGCTGGTCAACCCTTCATTCGCCCAAGTACCCCGTATTCACCAAGAATGGCAATGGCGAAGCGTCAATTGATTGGCAGACCATCACCTATCAAGCAAAGTCAGCCAAACAAAACCCAACCGACAATTCACTAGCTGTTTACTACACTTATGATGCCCAGTAATCAGGCACACCAACAATTTAAGAAAAGGACTAGATAAGCATGAATAAACCTTTAAAAACCGTTGTGGCATTTGCACTGGCCTTTACCGCCGCAGGATTGTTTGCGACTTCCGGAAATGCCAAGGCTGATATCATTGACGTCCCCGGCGCCACCAAATCAATTCCCCAAGTCAATGCCGGCAACGTCTTAACCAACTATGAGTCAAGCGACCTCAAAGATATCAATAACACTTCTCCCGTTGGTAACATGGATCGAAAATATAATCAGGGAACCATCGATCCAAATGTGGACAACCCCGGTGACACATTTGCCACTACTTCGGCGACAACGACCACCGCGAACTCGTTTAAAACTCAATGGTTCCTCCCAGACGGTTTTAACGTCACCGATTACCAACACGGCAACTTTCAAAGTGTTGCCTTGGATGATTCCGGTAACGTGTACTTTGTGGAATCTAACGGAAGTGATACCAATCTCGGCGTGATTATTAAATTTAATACCAACAAATTAAAACAACTAGGTTTGGAAAATGATCCAATGGCCTTGTGGAAAGCCTTCAACTATTTCAATCCGTATACCGAAGATGGCATTGCGCATAATAACCAATATGACGACCTTTATGAATCAATGAAGGATTCTTTCAAGACCGTCAAATCACTTTCCAGCCAACTGGCAACCGTGAAGTCTGATATCAATGACCTCCGAAACGCCAAACGAACCGCCCAGTCTGAATTCAAGAAGGCCAGCAGCGCGACTAAGAAACATTTAACAGCAGTTCTCAAATCAAATGCAACCCAATCCGCAGCTGATCAGAAAAAAGCAGCTGCCCTTGAAAAGAAACTGGCTATCGCCCAGAGTCAAATTGACAAGATTAAATCCAAAAATCCAGACTTGTTCAAAAACATCGAAGTGGCTGAAACTGCTCAGTTGAGCCCACAGGTCGATATCGGTCATGGGCAGACGTTGACTTTCAACCCCCAGAATAAGCATCTCTATCTGGTTGAAGACAATACGTTGACCGACTTACGGAACCGCGATGAAAACAATAACGTTTTGGAAATCGATCCCAATACGATGGACCCCATCCGTCAGTATAATTTCAAGATGTTCCAAGGGACCAAAGGCAATCTTCAGCTGCACACATTGGCATTTGATAAGAACGGGAACGCCTACTGGGGCAGAAAAAATGGCATGGGCTATATGATTTTCTATGGTCGGCTTGATGAAAACGGCGTCAAATTCGCCGCTGCACCTGAAAAGCTGAAGACCCGTGGTGGCTCCCCGAACCAAGGAGTGGCATTCAATAATGTCAATAACCGAATCTATGTCGTCTCAGATGATGTGTTGACTTCGATTCCAATTGATAAACTCGTTGCTGGGACCGCAACTCCGGATGACGTTAACTATTCCGTCTTCCAGTCCAAACGAGAATGGGAGTGTCTGGCATTTGATTCGCAAGGCTATGGCCATCTCCTCGCCCTCTGGCCAGCCGAGTTGATGAAGACGACTGCACCTCTGAACTAAATTGAACAATTCACTAGGTAAACGAAAAGCCTGCAACCCAGCATTTAAGCTGAAGCTACAGGCTTTTAGTTTGTCTATTTTTTATCAGTTCATAAACCAACAGGATTGGGCCAAAGGCAATGGTCAATATGTTTAACAACAGGTTCTTGGTAATGTTGAAGCCAAAATCAGACGCACTCTTGTACGACTGAGTTTGTGAATACTGATATTCCCATGGGTTGGCAGTCACACCATTGGCTGACCAGGCCCGGTTCTTGTGGTTGGCTTGGGCATCTTCATGATGCAAACGCAGCGCCTTATCCTTATACGTCTCAAATTCGACTGAGTCCTGGCGATATGCGTGTCTCATGAAAACTCTCACGATTGGCAAAATCAGCACCAGGTTGACCAGAAAATACCAGTCCCACCACGAGAAGCCAAAAACCATCCGCAGGCTCCCCTTGGTGTACCAGTCGGGTAATATCAGCGCTCCATCATAAAAGTAAATCAACAATAGTGCAATCCCGCCGGCCACCAGCGACCAACAATAACTCAGGAAATACTTCACCGTCTTCAAGCCAATCACCTCTCTCAATGCAAAATCTTATCTTAAAGATACTTGTCATTAAGGGACGTGTAAAGACTATCTGAGATATATTCACACTTATTTCACATTTTAAATTGATTCTGATTTCACTTGTACAGCCACGTTCGCCAAAGCATCCGCAATCTGATCAATCCCTGCCAGCAAATCTGACTCACTCATCACCAGTGGTGGCAGCAAACGTAACGTATTGTGCTTGGCTGACAGCGTAAGCAGGCCTTCATCTTGTAGCTGGGCAATGACATCTGCAACCTTAACCGTGGGATTCAAATGAATGCCAATCATCAAGCCAAGACCACTGACACTGTCAACAACCGCTAACGGATTCACCTCTTGGTTGATTGCTGCAAAAACAGCCTGTGATTTTTTCTGAACATTTTCAAGAAAACTTGGTGTGAGTTGTTCCAAAACCGCTTTGGCTGATGCCAGGGCAATCTTGTTGCCACCAAAGGTTGTTCCGTGTGAGCCAGGTCCAAAGGCTGAGGCAAGTTCTTTCTTACCCAACATGGCACCAATTGGCAACCCATTGCCCAATGCCTTCGCGCAGGTAATGATATCCGGATCCAAATTGAAGTTTTGAAAGGCAAATTTCATCCCGGTTCGGCCGATTCCAGTCTGGACCTCGTCAATAATCAACAAGACCCCTTGCTCGTGACATTTTGCGGCAACTTTTTGCAGCCACTCACCATTGCCGGAAACCACGCCGCCTTCACCTTGAATCACTTCAAGAATCACAGCCGCCAAGTCATCGGTAATTGCGTCTAAAGCATTCGGATCGTTGTAATCCGCAAAACTAACTTCAGGGACTAAGGGCTTGAACCCAGCCTGAATATCCGGATTTCCAGTCAAAGACATCGACCCATAGGTCCGGCCATGAAAACCGTTGTTGAATGCGAGGACTTTCGCCTTACCAGTCACCTTTCGAGCTAATTTAAAAGCTGCTTCGTTGGCTTCGGTGCCGGAGTTACAGAAGAATGCCAGCATCCCCTCTGGACACAGGGCATTGGCGACATCATCCTGCAGTTGGCTGGGATATAAGTTGGAAGTATGCCAAATTTTACCTAATTGATTAATGACACTTTGCTCAATCCAATCATTGCTGTAGCCGAAACTGCAGACTCCGATGCCACTGGTGAAATCCAAATATTCTTTGTGATTGCTGTCGACTAAATGCCAGTCATGCCCCGAAACAATTTCCATCGGGTATTGGGCATATGTTGGAAAAATATGTTCCATAGATTTGATCTCCTTTAAATTGCGAGCTGCTCAACTGATAAATTGGTTCCTGAATGCTGCAGTTGATTAGTGATTTCGACTTCTTTAACGCCGTGCTTTAATGCCTCGAAAGCAGCTTTAATTTTTGGCTGCATTCCTGATTTGATGACCTCTGCTTCAAATAATTGATTTGCTTTTTTGAGGCTCAAGTGATCAATCACGTGACGATTTACCATTACCCCGGGCACATCAGTAACCAAGTACAGCTTTTCCGCGCCCAATAAACGAGCAATCCCAGCGGCGGCTACATCACCATTGACGTTGAGATAATTACCAGCTTCGGTCACTGCCATTGGCGCACAAACACCAATTCCATTTGCCAAAGCTTCCTTTATGTAATCTTGATTGATAGCCGTCACTTTACCAACCTCGCCATAAATTGATTGATCCAGATATTCGCCAAAAGCGACCGGCTGCCCAGTTGCATTCATGCCAACGACTGGGAGACCATGAGCGGATAATTGCCGACACAGTGTTGGTTGGACCAATCCAAGCAGAACCGCTTGCGTAATTTTCAAAGTTTGTGGGCTGGTCACACGAATGCCATTGATTTTTTTGACTAACAAATTAAGTTGAGTACTCCATTCGGAAATTTGTGGGCCACCGCCATGGACGATCAGAATTTGCTTGCCCATTTGGCGCCAAATTCGTAATTGTTCAAAGAATTCTTCTGTAAGATTATTGGTGGCGTTCCCACCAATTTTAACAACGATTATCTGACTCATGATGTTCACCTCCTAGCTTCGATATGATGCGTTAATCTGAACGTATTTATAAGTTAAGTCACAACCCCAAGCGGTGCCCGAGGCTTGACCGGCGTTTAAGTCAACGTCGATCGTCACTTTCGGTTGGTTAAGTGTCTTGGAGACCTCCGCATCGTCAATCCCAGTTCCTAGACTATTCTTAACTAGCTGCAGATCATTAATCGCAATGCTGACACCATCCAAATCTACATGGGCAGTTGTCTGGCCGATTGCCTGCATGATTCTGCCCCAGTTGCCATCTTCACCAAAGATCATCGCTTTGACTAAATTGGAACCAACAATCGCTTTCGCAACCTGCTGGCCTTCCAAATGATCGTAGACACCGGTAACGTTGACCTCAACCAGCTTTGAAGCCCCTTCGCCATCTCCGGCAATTTCTTGGGCCAAATGCGTTAACACTTTCTTGAAGGCCACCACAAAAGTCGGGTAGTCAGAATCTGTTTCTTTCAACGGATCATTGCCAGCAGCACCGTTTGCCATCACAACGACCATGTCATTGGTGGAAGTGTCGCCGTCAACGGTGATTTGGTTAAAGGTTTCATCAACAGTTGCACTGAGGAGTTGCTGAAGATCATTTCCGGCAATTGCAGCGTCGGTGGTGACAAAGCCCAGCATAGTGGCCATATTGGGATGAATCATGCCAGAACCCTTACAAAAGCCAGTGGTCGTGACAACTTTTCCGCCGATCAGACATTTGACGGTGATCGTCTTTGGATGAGTATCAGTGGTCAAAATGGCTTTGGTCACGCCAACGTTCTTGGTTAATTTGAGTTGCGAAATACCCGCCTTAATCTTTGCCATTGGCAGTGGTTCGCCAATCACGCCGGTTGAAGCAATTCCTACCATGTGGGGGTCGATTTGAAGACGATCAGCCGCCATTTTTTGCATCATGATGGCGTCGGTCTCTCCTTGGGACCCGTTGCATGAGTTGGCATTACCAGCGTTCATAACAACTGCCTGCAGTTTATGGGCCAAGTTGATGGTTTGTTTGGTTAACTTGGTTGGCGCCGCCTGGAACTGATTGGTTGTATAGACACCAGCTGCATCCGCTGGTTCTTCTGAATAGATCCAGCCCATATCATCTTGGTCGGGCTTAAGTCCGGCATGAGTGGAATCCGCATCATAACCCTTGGGCCAGGTAAATTCTGTTACTTCAATTAAGTCTTCACTTGTCATCTGCATCGCAATCTCTCCTTGTTTTATGGTAGGAACGTCTGAAGCTCCAGACCACTGGTTTCTTTATAGTTAAACATCTGATTAAAGTTTTGAACGGCTTGCCCGGCAGCACCTTTGAGCAAATTGTCAATGACACTGTCGGCCATCACCGTGTTGGTCACCGGGTTGTAAACCACGCCGATATTGCAGTTGTTGGTGCCCACCACTTGTTTGATATCGGGTAAGTGTTCTCCCATATAATTGACGAATGATTTGTCGCTATACGTTTCCTCATATGCTTGGTTAATTTGATCGCCGTCAACACCAGGTTTGACCTTTGCATAAATGGTGCTCATGATGCCGCGGGTAATTGGAATTAAGGTGGTCATGAATTGGATCGCCTTCACGTTATGATTCCAACTTTGCAGCTCCAACATGATTTCTGGAATGTGCTGATGTTGATTGGGCTTGTAAATTTGTAAGTTGTCATTAGCTTGGGTGAAATGAGTTGACTGCGCTGGATTTTTGCCGGCACCGGACGTTCCCGATTTGGCATCGACTATGATCGTGTCCAAATCGATCAAATCGTGTTGAATGAGTGGGGCTAATCCCAACAACGTGGCAGTGGCGTAACAGCCAGGGTTGGCAACGTACTTCTTACCGGCAGCTGATTCAAAATCTGCCAGTCCGTAATGTGCCTGGGTCATTGCCTGACGGGAAGCTGAAGGCTTGTGGTACCAACGTTGATATTCGTCCTCATCATTCAATCGTAGGTCGCCCGACAAATCAATCACTGGGAAGCCAGCAGCTATGTATGGCCGACTGAGCTGTGAAGTTACCCCCGCTGATGTGGCGAAGAAGACCATTTGGTTATCTGCCATGATTGCATCAGGTGTGTATGGCTGAACTTCTGTGCTGTCTGCATAGAAAGCAGGAACCATCTTAGATAACTTCTCATTTTCAGTTAGTTTGTGATCATAGAGATTAATATCGTCAACTTCTGGGTGCTGACGCAATAGTTGATACAACACCATGCCTGCATATCCTGTAATTCCGACTAATGCCACTTGCAAATAAATCGCCTCTCATTTTTCTAAATATTCTTCTAATTGAATATTAATGAATTGAAAGCATCTTACAACGCCATGCAGGAAAATGCAACGTTTTTTTAGATATTATTCATAATATTATTTCATTATTGATATTTATTCATTATTATGAGTATACTCATGTATATTTGGTTTGTGAAGGAAATTTATTCAGTTCTTTATTCATGAATAATAATGTTATTTTTGTGCTGATAATATTCATGATTGGATCTTGGTAGCTGACGTCATTGCTTAACTCACCAATTCCGCCGTGCCTCAGTCCACCGGCTCTGCCTGCTGTAGTGGCTTGGATTTCGAGCCTGTAGTCTCGAAATGCCAAGATGCTGTAATCACGACCTTCAGTCGTTTCAACAGCACTTTCACTACTGCTGGCAATGCCGGCAAACTGAGGCACGGCTACTTTGAAAATGAGTCTAAATTTGATCACCACTTCGACAGTGCTGATGCAAACAGCCAAATAGGCAAGGATAATCCGACTGCTATGACGGCGATTTGTAAAAGTTACAGTAAAACATCCAAAAGAGCATTTGCAGAATTAACACTTTGTAAGCTGATTTTGCTGGCTTGGTATTGCCGGCCACAGTGAAAGTGTTGTTGAAGCCGATAAAATCGGCGATTACAACACCACGATATTTCGAGACTACAGGCTTGAAATCAAAGCCACTATGGCAGGCGGACCCAAACCAGTAAAATCACACCACTTTTTTGAATAACTCACAGAAAGTTGATATCAAAAGAAAAAGGATTAACCGCAATGAATGCAGTTAATCCTTCGATCAATCAGATGGTTTAAATTAAGGCTTAGGTGCCCCCACCGCCTCGTGAACATCCGCAGGAATCTTGTCCAGTGCTTGACTGAGATCAGCAATCAAGTCGTCAGCATTTTCAACCCCCACTGAAACGCGGATCAAATCAGGTGTAATCCCAGCTTCACGCAGCTCTTCTTCGTTCAACTGAGCATGTGTCGTTGAAGCCGGATGGATAATCAGCGATTTGGCGTCGGCAACGTTTGCCAATAACGAGAATAACTCGAGATTTTGGATCAGTTGCTTGCCGGCCTTTTCGCCACCTTTTAAACCAAGGGTGAAGATTGAGCCGACCCCCTTTGGAAAGTATCTTTCTGCCAAGTCATGATATTTGCTGTCTTCCAACCCAGGATAATTAATCCAAGCTACTTTAGGATGATTGTGCAGGAAGTTGACGATTTTCTTCGTATTTTCTACGTGACGCTCAACTCTCAGCGATAATGATTCCAGACCTTGCAGTAACAAGAATGAGTTAAATGGACTGATGGTCGCGCCTAAATCCCGTAAAGATTCTGCCCGGACTTTCGTGGTAAAGGCAGCTCCCCCGAGATCCCCAAACACTAAACCATTGTATTGGGCATTCGGTTCAGTAAACCCAGGATATCTGCCGCTGGCGTTCCAGTCGAATTTGCCGTTTTCAACGATCACGCCACCCATTGTTGTACCATGGCCACCAATAAATTTAGTCGCAGAATGAACAACGACATCGGCACCATGATCAAGTGGCCGAACAAGATAGGGCGTGCCAAAGGTGTTGTCGACAATTAATATAATCCCGTGTCGATGAGCAACTTCAGCCACCGCTTCAAAATCAATCAGGTTAATACCTGGGTTACCGATACTTTCAATATAAAGGGCTTTGGTGTGTTCATTAATTGGTGTTTCAAAATTGGCGGGATCATCCGGATTTACGAAGTGGGTTTTGATCCCCAATTTTGGCAAAGTAACGTTAAATAAATTGAAGGTCCCACCATACAAGGTACTGGCTGAGACAATTTCATCCCCTTTACCGGCTACGTTCAAAATTGCGGCAGTGATGGCAGCTGAACCGGTTGCCAGCGTCACACCACCGGTCCCATTTTCCAAAGCAGCAACCCGCTTATCAACTACGTCAGTCGTTGGGTTGGTCAGTCGGGTATAAATGTTGCCGGGATCAGTCAAACCAAATCGGCCAGCTGCCTGTTCCGGATTGTCGAAGACATATGAGGTCGTCTGGTAAATCGGCACGGCTCGTGAGCCGGTTTCATCCACTGTTTGACCTGCGTGAACTTGGAGCGTTTCAAAATGTAAGTTGTTATTTTCTTCTGTCATATTGATAACCCTACTTTCTTATTGGCAATGATTGTCGTCCAGTTTTCATAAATTTGAATGCTGCTGGCTTTCCAGGAATAGTCCACGGTGCCGGAATCTTGATCAATGAAGTAATTTTTCGGAAGTCGGATGGGCATCTGTTCGTACAGATCACGATAATATTCTAGTGCAAGCGTCCCTTCTGAATACTCCGGATGACCGGTGATATAGGTGCTGTGAAGCTGCTTAGCCGATAAGATCATCGGCCCGGTCTCAGTCGAACTGACATCGACTGTCAATCCTTCGGGAAGATGAGTTTCATCGAGAACAATTCCTGTATGCCGTGACTGTGGCATCTTCAAGAGTCCTCCGGCGCCAAATCCACGCGCAATCGGTGATTCTGCATTAATCCTTTCAGCTGGAAAAATGCCAAATAATTTACTCAACAGCAGGTGTTTGCGAATACCAAAGTCATGGAATAAACAGGCTTGGGCCGCCCAACATTCATATAAACATTCAGTGACGTGATCTCGTGACCAATTGATGATTTCTTCTAACTCCTGCCAATAATCAACCTCACTAAATGGTAATGTTTCAACCGGTGCCCCGGTGATAATTAAACCGTCATAATGGGCATCTCTGATTTGATCCAAAGAGACATAATCTTGCTCAATGTCAGCTCGCGGAGTTCCTTGAAAATGATGGGATGCCGGGTACATAAACGTCAACTCAACATCAGAATTGATTTCACTGAATCGTGTTAAAAATTGATGCTCCGTGTTATGTCGAGTCGGCATCAGATTCAACACCAAGATTGATAGAGGATTAGTTGCTTCGTGGTTAACCCACTTTTGTTCCGCGTTCAAGAACCCGTTAATTGCATTTGCCGTCATCCAAATCATCTCCTTAGATAAAATAAAAAGCTTCCGTCCACATAGTTATATAACTACGGGACGAAAGCTTCGCGATGCCACCCTGATTTACTGTCACCTCACAATGACAGCCTCAATAAGTACTCCTAGGAATACCCGGTCCTTTATCGCGGACGTGCGGGCATCCTAGCCTTGCGACCGGATACCTGACTCAGAGCTCATCTTCACGCCGCTGCAAACCACTTCTCTCACCAAACGAAGCTCTCTTTGGGAATGCGTTAGTGTTACTCTTCTCTTCAATGTCTAATTTATTTTTAATAATTGATCCTAACTTTATCAGCACAACATGCCGTTGTCAACCTAATTTCAAAAAATATTTTTGTCCTGATTAAAATCATATGAGCTTATAATAGTTACAAAAGAAATTTTCAAGGGGTGAAAGTATGGATCAATCAATATCTGAAGACGAACTGATCGCCGTGTGCGGCAGGGTCGGCAAAATTCTTCTCACCAGTGGTGCAGAAACATCCCGGGTGGAAGGGACGGTTGAATACATTGGCCGGGCTGCTCATTATGATATCAGCTGCCACGCAACAATTACCGCCCTGTTTGTTGGGGTCAAAAATCAGACCAAGACCCACCTGGTGAAAGTCCGCCTGGGTGATTTTAATTTGGAAAAAGTCGATGAAATCAATACCATGTCGCGCAAATTTGTGACGGGCCAAATTGATTTTGATGAGCTCAAACGGACGATTGAACAGATCGACAAGAAGGTTATCGACTTCACCTGGCCGGAAAAAGTTTTCGGAGCGGCTTTAGTTTCAGTGGCGCCAATGCTGCTATTTAAGGCAACTTGGGCTGACTTGGGCTTGGCATTTTTCGTCGGTATCTTTGGCTATCTGGCCGCTGCCCTTTCAAGTCCACGAATCAAAACCCCTTACGTTGCCGCTGGACTGGGTGGATTTACGGTGGGCTTTTTGGCAGCTGTCCTACAATCACTTGGAATTGCCACCAACGCTGGAAACATCATCGTCAGCGCCTTGATGCCGTTGGTCCCCGGTGTCGCAATCACCAACTCATTTAGAGAAATCATTGACCGCAATACTATTTCCGGCGTGGTCAGGGCAGTCGATGCCCTGATCATTGCAGGGTCAATCGGCGCCGGTGTTGTCCTTGGTGCTGGACTGTCCGGCATTATTTTCCACATAATCGGAGGCGGCCTATGAAAGTCTTGATTGAATTAATCGTCAGTTTTGCTTCTACAGTCGGCTTTGGGTTGGTCACCAACGTTCCCCGCCGATCTTTACTTCCAGCCGGCATTACCGGATCGCTGGCATGGGTCGCATATTACTTGGTGCTTCAAGTTGACAACGGTCTCATCCTGCCGAACTTTACCGCTGCCATTGTCATCGGCATCTTAGGTAACATTTCAGCGGTCATGTTCCGAGTCCCCGTCAACATGATTTATGTACCCAGTCTGGTATCGTTGGTGCCGGGCGGCATCTTATATTTGGGCATGCGCAGCTTTACCCTTGGCAACGAAATGCGGACCGGACAGTATATGTTTAACGCTCTGACAATCGCGATTGCCCTGGCAGTCGGCTTTGTGGTCGCAGAAGTCATCTTTTACCGAATTAAACCAATTTTATTACGAACTTTGGACAAACAAAAAGAAAATTAGGAGGTTCAACAATTGGATTTAGAACAAGAATTAATGCAGCGTCTCGAAAACGATGAGGCTGAGATGATCAAAATCCGTCGTCATCTTCATGAACATCCTGAATTATCGTTTCAGGAAAAAGAAACTGCCAAATACATCAAAGATTACTACAAAAATTTGGACTGTACCGTCAGCGACTGCGGTGATGGTTATGGTATCTTGGTCGATATCGACAGTGGTCAACCTGGTCCGAAGTTAGCTTTACGAGCTGATTTTGATGCTTTGGCGATTCAAGAGGATAATGATTTGCCATTCAAGTCACAGAACCCAGGTGTCATGCACGCTTGCGGTCACGATGGCCACACAGCTTATACGATGGTGCTGGCTAAAAATCTCATTGCCTTGAGGAGCCAACTCAAAGGATCAATCCGGATCATCCACCAACCTGCTGAGGAAGTTTCTCCCGGTGGTGCCAAATCAATGGTCGCTGACGGTGCTTTAGACGGCGTTAATCATGTGGTTGGGATTCATGTGATGTCGTCAATGCCAACCGGTGCGATTGGCTATCATTATGGTGAGAGCCAAACCGGCCGCTCAGACTTCACCGTCAAATTCATTGGCAAAGGCGGTCACGCTTCGATGCCACATCTGTCTAATGATGCCATTGTTGCCGGCAGTTACTTTGTGACGACTTTACAAACGGTGGTTTCCAGACGGCTTGATCCGTTTGATACCGGCAGCGTGACAATTGGTTCCTTTGATGGTGCAGGTTCATTTAACGCCATCAAGGAATCAGTGACCCTCAAAGGCGATGTCCGAGTCATGAAAGAAAGCACCCGCAAAAAAATTCGTGAACAAATCAAGCAGATTGTCCACGGAATTGAAGTCACATTCGGCGTCACTGCTAAACTAGATTATGATGACAACTACCCAGTCCTCTACAACGATCCTGATTTCAGTCAGTATGTCGTAAAAGTTTTGAAGGACGCCAAGATCCCAGAAGTCAATCAAGTTACGGATTTTGGTCCCCAAGATCCTTCCGAAGATTTTGCCTACTTTGCCCAAAAAAAGCCCAGCATCTTCTTCTATGTCGGCTGCATGACTGATGATGGCGCCAATCACCCACACCACAGCCCCGACTTCATGATGAACGAAAAATGCCTGCTGATTGCAGCAAAGGCTGCGGGCACGGTTACGTTGGATTATTTATTGAAATAAATGAAGACAAACGTCCCGATATTTTCGAGGCGTTTTTTTAGACCAAATGTCGTAAAAATTGCAGTCTCTTTGGTAGCGTTCCCAATATAATCATTCTAAAAAAGTAGTTACTAATAAACTATGAGAAGCTTTCGGTATATAGTTATTCGATTGGTATTATAGCTAGTTTGAGTGAGCAGGCATAAATTGATTGACAACTCTTACATGAGGTAAATTATAATCATTCTAAACTAATTTTACAATTAATGCCTCAAATATGTTACGCTAAAGCTAACAGGTTCACAACTTGTTAATTTTGCTTAAGAAAGGCGGTATCATTCATGAAAGTTATTGTTGTTGGTTCATCTCATGGTGGATATGAAGCAGTTAGAGGAATTTTGGCTGAACAGCCGGATACTGAAATCCAGTGGTATGAGAAAGGTGATTTCATTTCATTCCTATCTTGTGGCATGCAGCTATATCTTGAGGGCGTTGTAAAGAATGTTAATAGTGTCCGTTATGCAACTGCCAAGGGAATGCGGGCAAAAGGTGTCAACGTGTTCGTTCACCAAGAAGTCACCTCGGTTAATCCCGATGCCCATACCGTGACGGTTCATAACCTTGATGATGATTCAACCCGCGAAGAAAAATATGACAAATTGATCTTATCTGCCGGTGCAATTCCCGCCAGCATTCCGGTTTCCGGTCGTGACTTGGAAAATGTCTACGCCATGCGGGGCCGTGATTGGGCAATCAGATTAAAGGCTAAAACTGTTGATCCAGATGTGCAAAATGTCACTGTCATCGGCGCTGGATACATTGGAATCGAGGCTGCTGAAGTCTTTTCGAAGGCTGGCAAGCACGTGACTCTAATTGATATTCTTCCTCGCCCACTGGCACTTTATCTGGATCAGGAATTCACTGACATTCTTGAAAAGACTTTAACCGATCACAACATTTATTTAGCAACCGGTCAGACCGTCAAGGAATTTACTGGCAAAGACGGCAAGGTAACCACTGTTAAAACTGATCAGGCAGAATACCCAAGTGATTTAGTTGTCGAAACTGCCGGGATCAAGCCCAACACCAACTGGTTAAAGGACACCCTCGACTTAACCGATAAAGGCTTGGTCAAGGTCGATGATCATCTTCAAACCAGCCAACCTGATATTTACGCCGTTGGTGACAGCACCAAGGTGCCATTTGCCCCAACTGGCAAATCATTGCAAATTGCACTGGCAACTAACGCCCGTCGTCAAGGTCGGATTGCTGCCAAGAATGTGCTGGGTCATGACATGAAAATGCCAGCCGTCTCAGGTTCATCGGCACTCTCAGTCTTTGATTATCACTTTGCTTCAACCGGTCTCAAAGAAGGAACTTCGGCTGCAAATGGTGTTAAGACGCAATCCGCTTTCGTCACCGACACCACTCAACCACCGTTTGTTCCTGATGCCGCTGGAAATCAACAGGTCTACTTCAAACTGACCTTTAACCCCGAAAATCATCAAGTTTTAGGTGCCCAAATCATGTCCAAACGCGACGTGACCGCAAACATCAACGCAATTAGTTTGGCCATTCAAGGTAAGATGACTCTGGACGATTTAGCTTATGCCGACTTCTTCTTCCAACCAGGCTTTGACCGTCCTTGGAACATCATGAATGTTGCCGCTCAAGAAGCGCTCCAAAAATTAGCTCAATAGAATGCCTTTCTTCACGAAAAAAGATTGCTCACTACAACGCATACTATAATTTGCGTTATAGTTGAGTTGTACCTAAATCTTTTTAAGGAGGGATTTATTTGAAAACTGTATTAATTCTTGGTGCTGCAGGACAAATTCCCAGTTTCTTGATTCCCCAGCTCTTAAAACAAACTGATTTTAATTTAAAACTATATGCTCGAAACGCAACCAGCCGACTCAAGGTGACTGATCCCAAACGGGAAACGGTGATTGATGGTGATTTTAATGATAAACAAACTTTAAACGATGCCATGAACGGTGTTGACGCTGTTTATCTGAATGAAATGCGTGATATCACATCTGTTAACAATATCATCGAAGCAATGGACGCCAACCACGTTCACCAGTTCATTGGTGCAACCGTCTTAGGAATCGAAGACGAAGTCAAAGGTGCCTTTGGCCAGTGGAATACCAGTATGATTGAAAGTTCCATTACCAAGCGCAAGGTCACTGCCAAGGCGATTGAAGATTCTGATCTAACGTACACCCTGCTCCGGCTGGCTTGGTTGTACAACAAAGACGGCAATACCAACTACGAGTTAACTCAAAGTGGTGAGCCATTTGGCGGTACCGAGGTTACCCGACAGGCAGTTGCCCAACTGATCATTGATATTTTGAACGATGATTCGCGGAAATTTGCTCGGAAGAGTCTTGGCGTTAATGAACCAAATACGAAGTTCGATAAACCATCATTCTACTAATATTAGCCGGTAAGATTAATGCATCCTCAATTTTAATCTTAGAATCAAAAAAGCAGCCCATCCGATAAGAAGATTATCGCATGAAGCTGCCTTTTTCAATTACTTATATACAACTATCAGTCGGCTTCATTCGCCGTTGTTTTCCCAAAGCGAAGTCCTAGCATGATACAGCTAATATTAACCACTTGTAAAATAAGCAACAACAAAAATGCATGTTGGGCGCCCAAAGCAGTGGTGTGTGCATAATCCGTGGAAACTTGAGCTAATGCCACCACCAGCGCTACAATAGCCGTTCCTAAGGCTCCGGCAAATTGTTGAAGAGTGTTAAAGACGGCGTTTCCATCAACGTTTTGAGAAGATGGCACCTGTGCCAGGCCATTGGTAATGATGGTCGACATACCGAATCCAGTGCCGAGCATCATCAAGATATAGCCGATAAGCGGTGGGATGGGGTTTGCCGATAATGCCTCAACCATTAGGAGAATAATGCCGATGGTTTGAAAGAACAAGCCAATCATGATCGGTTTACCGGCCCCCAATCGGTCATAAATTGTCCCACTAATGGGTGCTAAAATGGCACCCAGTGCTGCACCAGGTAGCAGCAACAAGCCGGCAGTAAGCGATGACGTATGGGCAACAATCTGCAAATAGTTGGGAAGCACAAATGCCGCCCCCACGTTCATAATTTGAAACATAACAAAGCTGACAACGTGAAGGTTGAATGATTTGTTCTTAAAAACGTCAAGGTTCACAATCGGTCTTGTAATCCGCTTGGAACGGATAATAAAACCAATCAAGCCAACTAAAGCGATTAGACCAAAAATGCCAGCTGTTGATAAAGACGATTCAATATTATTGAAAGCGAGAATCGCTCCGGCAAAAAAGATTGAGATCATTAGCCATGACACAAAGTCTAAAGGCACTCTCTCCGGCTTAGAAACTTGTCTAATTGACGCAAGCCCCATAATCAAAGCGATCACCATGATAACTAATAAGATACCAAAAATCAGGTGCCAATTAATGCCAATTAGAAAGCCCCCGTATGAGGGTCCCAACGCTGGTGCAATGGCAGTTACTAGGGTCCCGATCCCCATTAGTAAACCAATCTTATCTAACGGCGCCTGTTCCAAAATAATGTTAAACATCAAGGGCAAAGCAATTCCAGTTCCGACACCTTGAATAATTCGGCCAATAAGTAGAATATCAAAACGGTTTGCTAAGGAACAAATTAATAACCCAACGATAAAAAAGATACTAGCAGTTATAAATAACTTCATCGTTGTAAATCGTCGTTTAAGCACACCGGAAATTGGAATAATGATTGAAACAACTAGCAGATAGCCCGTCGTCAACCACTGAACGGTTGCTGTATCAACGTTGAATTGAGTCATTAGTTTCGGAAAAGTAACGTTCATCGCCGTTTCAATCAGAACACCGCAAAACGCCATTAACCCCGTTGCAATAATTGATAAGTAAAGTTTAATTGATACATTTCGATTCATAAAATCCTCCCAAAAAAACAATTAGTTCTATATAGAACTATGTACTAACTTATCATCTTTTCAAAAGTAAATCAACACTTTTTCTCATTTACAACCCCCAAGAAATCGTATACAATAATTCTAAATGTAATTAGTTTGAAATAGAATTATGAGGTGCTTATGTCAGAACAAATTGGAATTTTACTCAAAAATATCAATAACGATCTAGGACGTTATTCTGATCGGGAAGCTAAAAAGATGGGCATTACCCAAGTTCAAATGTCCATTATTGACTTTGTCTATCGAAATGAATCCAAGCAGGAACTTTACCAAACAGATGTCGAACGTGAATTCAATATTCAAAAGTCCTCTGCGACCGCCCTACTTAAGCTGATGGAAAAAAGGGGGTTGATTGTCCGATCACCATCCAAAACTGACAGCCGTTATAAAATGATCCTACTGACAGCCAGAGCACGCCAATTTGCCAAGAAAATTCGATTGTTTTATGATGCAACCGAAACCAACCTGCGTCGGATACTCGGTGATGATAGCGATGCGTTTATTCGGAATCTCAAATCATTGAAGACTTTTATGAGAAGCCAACTCGACTAAAAAACGGTGTGGCACCAAAATCCTAACCAACAAGCAAATTTGCTTGATTGAAAGTATTGTGGTGCCACACCGTTTTGTGATCGAACACTCCAAAACAGCTGAGACATAACCTTTTTTTGTTTGTAATGGCAACTTTGATCACTACTCTGACAGTCCAAAGCTGCGACAAACTGAAGGCCCCTGCCATTTTCTTGTTAAACTCTGGGGCCTAAAGAACTATCCCCCAGGCTTACCATCTAAATCTTACCAACCAATTTGGTTCCGGGCTTGAGCGTTTCTTCACCTGGCTGCCAGTTCGCTGGGCAAACCCGGTCGCCGTGTTCAGCAACAAATTCAGCAGCTTCCAACGTCCGCAAGACTTCTTTAGCATTCCGGCCGATTCCCATATCGTTAATTGTGTACGAACGAACCTTGCCTTCAGGATCGATAATGAACACACCACGATAAGCCTGGCCGGCATCTTCATCCAACACTTCGAAGAACCGGGCTAATTTACCAGCCGGATCAGCGATCATTGGATACTGAACTTTGCCAACTTCTTCGCTTCGCTCATGCCAAGCTTGGTGGACAAATTCGGTATCTTCGGAAACAGAATAGATCTCAGCGCCAGCTTTTTTGAAAGCATCATAGTTATCTGCCAAGTCCCCTAGTTCAGTCGGACATACAAACGAAAAATCAGCCGGGTAGAAGAAGACAATTGACCAGTGCCCCAACAAGTCCTTCTTGGTAACTGGATGAACATCCCCATCTTGAAATGCATTTACCTTGAAATCATCAATCTCTTTACCAATGAAATTCATATTTGTATCCTCCTATGTCAGTCATTTACTAACTGACTTAAGTGTACGATAAACGAAGTCACTTTTCAATAATGATTCTAAACTAGATTCAATTTTAAAATTAGTATGCCTACCCTAAGCGAATCCAGAGAGCATTAATATAGCAAACTTATTTGGTCTTCTTACAAACAAAGCAGCTGAGTATTATCCCAGCTGCTCATAATTAATATTTGTAAAACACACCATTTCCATCCGAACTACCATTGACCTGTTTGAAGTAAATTTTGTGGTGGTTATAGACTTTTACCAAGAAATGGACTTTAATGCCATTAGCTGGGGCATTGTTGAATTCACGCCCGATAATACTGTAGACGTGTTTACCAACATATCTGTAATGAAGCTTGCTCGTATAGTCAGGATCCTGGGGCGGAAACTTTGGTGAATTCATTAATCCTTTTTTAGTAATGTGTAAGTGGGCTCTTCCCGAAACACCGTATTCTCGGGAAACTTTAGTCCGCCATTTCCCTCGCAAAATAGTCGGCGTCCCGTTATGCCACGTAGCTGCAGCAGTGCTTCCAGAATTGCCAGCCAACACAAATAGTGCCAGAGCAGCAATCCCAGCAATCAATGTGCTGATTACAAATCGTTTCCAATGATTCTTCAAATTGATCACATTCCCCTCATCATTAATAACTTAATTATAGTCTTTGAGAGGAAAAATCGGAGCTGAAATTAAGACTAATCAAATATCTTTTTGGCAATGCCAAATGCCGATCAAGCCTTTGGCCAACCAGCATAAAATGCCAAGTGAGTGATAATCTCCACCATTTCATCCTTGGTCACGCCATTTTCCTTGGCCATCTTCATATGGGCCTCAAGTTGTGGAAACAAGCCTTGAGACATTGGCTGGCACAAGGAACAATAAAAGGGAAACGCAAAATGCGTTTCCCTTTAATATTGCTATAAAATAATTATTCGCCCTTAGCTTGGTAAACATACTGACGAGTCATTGGCAGACCCGTTCCACTTGGTGAATTAGTCAAGAGATACTGCATCACGTCAATGTTTCCGGCTTCAAATGAAGCGGCACTGGCTTGAAGATACATGCTCCACATTCTTGAGAATGGGACACCGTACTTCTCTTGGACCTTATCGATCACCTTCATGTAATTGGCGTACCAGATTTCCAGAGTCTTCTGATAATGACGACGAAGTGGTTCCAAGTCGCTCATCTGCATCCCTGCATCCATGATATGAGTCATGTTCTCAGCGACGTTTGGAATGTAGCCACCATGAAAAATGTACTTGTTCAGGAATGGATCAACCCCGGCGCCTTGATGTTGCCCGGTGATTCCATGAATCAATGCGCGTCCTTCAGGCTTCAAGAAATCATGAACCTTCTGGAAGTACAAGCCAAGGTTTTCCTTACCAACGTGTTCAAACATTCCAACAGAGGTAACGTAGTTGAATTGACCCTTTACTTCACGGTAGTCTTCAAGCAAAATATCAACTTTGCCTTCAAGGTGACGTTCTTTGATTTGTTGCTTCGTATAATCATACTGTTCCTGGCTCAACGTAATTCCAGTAGCATGCAAGCCAAAGTCTTCGGCAGCCATGAATAACAAGGTTCCCCAGCCACTACCGATATCGAGCAGTGAGTTGCCGGCAACTGGATGAAGTTTATGCAGAATATGACGGTCTTTGTTCATCTGTGCTTGTTCCAAAGTATCGTCATCATGTTCAAAATAAGCACATGAATAAGTCATGGTCTTATCAAGCCACATCTTGTAGAAGTCATTTCCAATATCATAATGCTTCTGGATGTCTGATTCACTGGCTTTTTCAGAGTGGGAAATCTTTGGTAAGTGTTTTAAAAATGGGTTGTTGGTTAAGAAACTATGATCAGCACGAAAGGCGGAAGCAACCAATTCCTGAATGCTGCCTTCAATGTCAATATCACCATTCATATAGGCTTCTGCCAGCACCAAAGTTGGTTCAGAAGTCATTTTCTTTAATGGAATCTCTTTCTTAATATCAATCTTAACTTGCGGCTCGCCATCCCCGTAGTTATCAGTTTTACCATCCCAGTATGTCACGGACACCGGAATATCAAATGCGTGGCTGAGCAGCTCTTTATAAGTGATTTTTTCTAACATGAATTTTCCTCCATCAATTTTTCTAACATTAACAGTGTAACGCTTTAAGGGGTATAAAAAGCAAGCATAAATTTCTTAAAATTTACTTGGTCACGGGAACGACTTTGAACTTCGTGCCGTCCTTGTTAACAATTGCATAAAGGATTGAGTCCTGCTTATCGTCCAAATATCCCAAGTTCACTGCCGGTTCACCATCAATTTCAGCCATCCCCTCAAAACGATCGAATAAGACTTGCTTTAATATTTTGAGCTCATGACTTTTTGATTCAGCCTTTTGCGCTGCTACCGCTAAGGTATAGCCCTGGTCCAGTAACAATTTCATTTGGTAGACTTTCATCAACATACTATAGGTAAATTTGCGGTTTTGGCCTTTACCTTGAATGCTTTCAATGTACCCTTTGTGCTCCCAGTACCGCAACTTAGTTTGCGAGACCCCGGTTGCATTAGACACATCGCCGATTCCGAGATGCCAATCATTTGCCTTCATTATTTGAGCCAGCTTTTGCTGGAACTCCTTGTCCACAATGATCCCTCGTTTCTTATTTAAAATTCTTGTAATAGCTTTCAACGCCTTGATATCGGCATTTTAATTATCAAATCGTCTGATACCAGTAAGACATTAATTAACATTAAGTATATATTTTTATATATGTTTGTCAACTTCCTTGACAATTAGGGCGAATAATCTTATATTAGTCCATGTTCGATTTTAAAAGAAATCAAAATTTTAAATAAAGAAGGTCTTAAATCGTGGGTAACGCAGTAGATAAAAACGGGAAGTCATACAACCGTGGTTTAATGATTATCGTTATTCTAATCGGAACATTTTGTACCGTTTTGAACCAAACGATTCTTTCAACCGCATTTCCAACTATTATGAAAGCATTCGACGTGAATACATCGACTGTTCAGTGGTTGACCACTGGTTTCATGATGGTGAACGGAATTATGATTCCTGTGAGTGCTTGGTTAAGCACGCGTTTCAATTCTAAATGGCTCTATATTAGTGCCATGACCGTTTTCTTTGCTGGAACGATCGTTTGTTATGTCGCACCTAACTTTGCGACATTGTTAATTGGTCGTCTGATTCAAGCACTTGGTGTTGGTGTTACTATGCCATTGCTTCAGACAATCATGTTGTCAATCTTCCCACCTGCCAAACGGGGAACGGCCATGGGGCTTGCCGGAATCGTTATTGGGCTGGCTCCTGCGATTGGTCCAACCCTTTCAGGATGGGTCATCGACAACTGGACTTGGCGTGATCTGTTCGGAATGATCATTCCACTTATGTTCTTGGTCATTTTGGGCAGCTTCTGGTTTGTCAGAAATGTTTTGGATACTAAGAAGACCGGAATTGATCTGCTTTCAATCGTCATGTCAACAATCGGATTTGGAAGTTTACTTTACGGTTTCTCATCCGTTGGTGAAGACGGTTGGGGCAGCACCTTGGTTATTTCGACTTTAATCGTCGGTGTTGTCTTCATCGCTTTGTTCATCTGGCGTCAATTAACCATGAAGACCCCATTCTTGGAATTCAGAGTTTACCGCTCAGTTCCATTTACCGTTTCAGCCATTTTGAGTTCAGTTACCATGATGGCCATGGTTGGTGTTGAAATGGTTATTCCACTATATCTCCAGATCGTCAAAGGGATGTCAGCCTTCCATTCCGGATTAACACTGTTAGCCGGTGCCTTGATGATGGGAATTATGAGCCCAATTACAGGTCGAGCCGTTGACCGATTTGGTGCCAAACGACTGTCTATTTTAGGAATGTCCTTGCTGACATTGGGTTCAATTCCATTTATCTTTATTACCAAGAGTACTTCGACCTTATACATCGTTGTCTTCTACGCAATCCGGATGTTTGGAATTTCCATGACCATGATGCCTGCGACAACAGTTGGTATGAACTCATTGCCAATTAATTTGTTAAGTCACGGAACTGCTGTTAACAACACACAGCGTCAAGTGGCGTCTTCAGTTGGTACTGCTGTGCTGATTAGTATTTTGACCAACGTAACCAAGAGTAACCAACCTGGCAAATCAATGCTGACATCCAACCCACTGGGCTACCGTGATCACATGATCAACGCAACCTTGACCGGTTACCACGCCGCATTTGCCATCTCACTGCTCTTCTGTGTCTTGGCTTTGATCACCGCCTTCTTCTTGAAGAACCGCGGTCACTCAAACGACTATACTAAAAATGGAGGTGAAGACTAATGATCGTTATAACACTTGCGATAGGAGTCGTTCTCTCCTTCATCTTCTTTATCTATATCTCAAATAAGCCGGCCAGCTACACTTTAACTGCGTTGTCACTGCTGCTGGCGATCGTATCAATGGTCTTCATCATCAAAAATGACCATGATCACTATGGTATGACACAAGTTACCAAGCAAACCACTCAACAAATTTACCCAATCGGTAATAAGCAGATGCAAATGTTGCTTTACCAACCAATTGGCACTGCCAACAAGCATCAGGTTTATATCTATCAAAAATCAAAGGATGCCAAGAAAAAGTCACACACCCAAACGACAGATACCAGCAACAAAGTGGTAAAAGTCAGTGGATCAACTCATATGGTTACCAACACAACGCGTTGGGAATATAAGAGTGATGCCGCTAAATTATGGTTTGGCATTTCCGGTGAAAATCATAAGTTCGTCAAGCGACAAAACATTCTTTACGTGAACAAATCAGTTCAGGTGCTCTCCGTTCAACAAGCCAAAGCGCTTAAGAAAATGATGGCAAGTAAATCTTACCAAGCAAAACTTAAGACTCAGGCCAAAGCGTTTGTCGCCAAACAAGTAATGGTCGCAATGAAAAAGAATCCAACCATGTCAACTGCTGACCGTGCTAAGATCATAAAGCAGGCTGAGGCTGAATTCCAAGCACAAGCTGTGAAGAATGTTTTGAAACAAATCCAAAAATAGTCTTCAAAAAGGATCTCACTAGTTGAGATCCTTTCTTTGTCTCTGATAGTTGATCACTCGGATGGCAACTGGAATGCCTATGATAACCCCCAGTGCTGCAAGTGGATCAATAATTGCTGGCCGCGATGATACTCCAAGTCTTGGGCAATCTTCTAGTGATGGAGGGGCGCGTCATTTACCGTAGCAACATAGATAACAATTTCCAAATTCAAGATGATAA
Source organism: Lentilactobacillus otakiensis DSM 19908 = JCM 15040 (assembly GCF_001434145.1). Classification (GTDB taxonomy): domain Bacteria; phylum Bacillota; class Bacilli; order Lactobacillales; family Lactobacillaceae; genus Lentilactobacillus; species Lentilactobacillus otakiensis. Next base: position 153,955 of record NZ_AZED01000013.1, read on the forward strand.
AGACAGTCGATTTTTGTAGAAATGGATGTACATTCATTTAAATATCTCCAAATAAAAAATCACTTCATATTCCAGCAAATAAATTTGCAAGAGCATGAAGTGACTGCAACCAGCCATTTGCTGTCTGTTGATTGATGGGCGCATTGATAAGGGTGACGATGCATTCACAGTTGTTGAGGTAAGATTAGGAAGCTATTACTTGTTTGAAAATAATACTTACATGAACCTTACCAAAGCTAAATGGTAATGGTTACTGTTTATTATACATACCCTTCGCTGTCACGTCTAGTAGATTTTCAAAATAAAGTTCACTCCAAGTAAACTACGGGTTTTATTTCATGACTACCCCAGGAAATTTGAAATGCCACGTTGTTGTCAAAAATTTAGCGATGATTCTTGACTCACCTATATAGATATGTTTATATAATACTGTATGGACGCTTATGGCTTTCCCAAGGGAGGAATTCCAATGACAGATTTAAAGGCAGAAGTTGACGCAAACCACGTTCATAGTTTACATTGTGGACATACTAAAGTTTTGCATCACGACCATATTGATTTTGTTGAAGCCAACGGTCATTTGCACCACAAACACGAAGATCACTGGGACGAATGTAAGATTGAAGTTTCTGACCAAAATCCTGACGGCGAACATCCCGTAGAAGGCGAAATCCACGATCAATATTGTGGTCATCAACAAGTTCCACATGGTGATCACATGGATTATTTGGTAAACGGACGTCTTCAACATGTTCATGACAATCACATCGATGATCACGGTCCATTAGATATTGTAAGTTAATTCAATTTTTATCAGCAAAAAATTTAACTGTTCCGACAATTAAAAAGCAATCAGTCCAACATTTGGACTGATTGCTTTTTGTCTGCCAATGGTTTTCCAAAAAATTCAATTGAGCTTGTCACCACTCCTGCGCTTAGATCAAAATTATAAATTGGATAAAACGGCAGTTAGTTTGGATAGGAAGAATTCCAATTCTTTGTGTGTGCCAACTGTCACCCGAATGTGATCCGGATAGCCCCATGGTGTGCAGTCACGAATGATCACTCCTTGTTTCATGAGGGCGTCGGCAATTGTTGTGGCGTTGGGTGCCCCATCAGGTAGCTTTGCAAAGACAAAGTTGGTTTGAGATGGTGCCACACTGAAGCCAAGTAGTCCCAGTGATTCAATCAACCCTTCCCGGTCACCCAAAATCTTCTTTCGAGTGCCCTCAATTTGAGCTTGATCAAACTGAATTGCGGCAGCTGCGCCTGCAATCGCTGTCCGATTGGTGTTGAATGGTTCGGTGACGGTATCATAAGCTTGAATTGCTTCCGGATCGGCTAGGACATAGCCCAACCGTGCCCCGGCCAAGCCATAGAATTTGGAAAATGTCCGCACTACCATGACGCGTTTGCGGCCAATATAACGAACAAAGTTAGCCAGACTCAAGTGATTGGCAAACTGCGCGTATGCTTCATCGACAATCACCCAAACATCATCTGGAACCTGATCCATAAACGCCTCAAGTTTTGAAGCGTCGGTCACAGTACCGGTCGGGTTATTCGGATTACAGATCCAGATTAACTTCGTCTTGTCAGTAATTTTGTGCTGAAATTCTTCCAAATCAAATTGATAATCATCGGTTAACGGAATTTCGATCACTTTGCCGCCCATTAATTTGGAAACTTCGCGGTACAGCCGATATGACTGTTTGGCGATCAATACTTCATCACCTTCATTAATGAACATCTTGGAGATGGTCTCAATGATATTGCCGGCACCGCTTCCCAGAGCGACATTTTCTGGTTTCAAGTCATTCTCATCAGCTAATAGTTGCTTCAAGTTAACAAAGTCATCTTCTGGATACCGGTTCAGTGTACTGATACTGCGAATCATCGCATTTTTAGAATGATAATAAGGGGCGTAAGGATTTTCGTTAGAACCTAACTTGACGACTTTATCCAAGTGATACTTACGTCGAACCTCATCCTCTGTTTCACCTTGAATGTATGGTTGAGTAATATTTACTTCATTTCTAAATGTTGAATCAAATTTTGTCATCATTTCACCGCCTTAATCACAATTAACATTTCTCTACACATCAATCGTACCGCGAACGGGGCTCTGATTGTGAATTAACGACGTTCTAATTGTAAAAAAAGAGTGCGACACGAGGCGTTTTGATCCCAGAATTTAAGAGCAAAAATCGATTATTCCTGAATTTGGAATGATTGCTTTTTGCTCTTAAATGGCCGGGATCAACCGACTGTCGCACGTTTTGGCTGAATAGCAGTAGAGCACAAAAAATCTTGGAAGAAAGTTGTTACACTCTACTTTGCAATTTCAACTGATTCCATCACAACATCTTCATCAGGCTTATCTTGTGAATTTTTCTTAACCTTACTGATTTCTTTGACAACATCCATACCTGAAATCACTTGACCAAAGACGGTGTGTCTGAAGTCAAGCCATGGTGTGCCACCATTCTTGTAGGCATCAATAATTTCTTCGGGATAACCGGCTGTCTTCATTTGAGAAATCATGCCGTCATCCACGTGTTCGTTAGTAACGATAAAGAATTGACTGCCGTTCGTGTCAGGACCAGCATTGGCCATTGACAGGGCACCGTTAATATTGAATAGTTCTGGTGAAAATTCATCGGCGAAGTTGCCGCCAAAGCTACTTTCGCCACCCATTCCGGTACCAGTTGGATCGCCGCCTTGGATCATGAAATCAGGAATCACTCGGTGAAAAATAACACCGTTGTAGTAGCCCTTTTCAGCAAGTGCAACAAAGTTTTCCACTGTCTTTGGTGCTTCTTCTGGGAATAATTGGACCACAATGTCGCCATGATTGGTTTTGATGGTTGCTTTAGGGCCCTTGGCATTCTCTAAATCTAATTGAGGTAAAGTCATTTTATATCTCCTTTAATTTGCAAAATACATCTTAAATGAGCTTATCACAACCACCAGGTAAAGTCAGGAACTTTGACGGTATTTCACCCGTTTTTATGCCAATTACGGTAAAATATGGATAAAGTTGAATTTATGAAATCATGAGGTATTTGCGATGAGGGTTAGTCATGAACATTGGCGTCGAAATATTTACCTATTCTTGGGGAGTCAATTCTTAACTGGCATCACTAGTATGATCGTACAATACGCGATTATCTGGTATCTAACCAAGGAAACCGGCTCGGCGACCATCTTGAGTATTGCCACCATTTTGGGGATGCTGCCGATGGCGTTGTTAAGCCCATTTGTGGGGCCGTTAGTCGATCGCTGGAACAAGAAGGCTTTATTAATTGTACCTGATGTGGTAGCCGCGGTCTTTGCCATCATTCTGTCAATTTCAGGTGGTGTCTTTCACGTCTTCCCCATCTGGTTAATTTTCGTGTCGCTATTGATGCGTTCAATTGCCCAAACGTTTCAAATGCCAACAATCCAATCAGTGATTCCGACGATGGTGCCGGACAAAGAGCTAACCAAGATCAACGGGCAATTGGGGATGGTTCAATCTGCAAATATGATCATTGCCCCAGCTTTGGGTGCTTTCTTATTTGCGATCATTCCTTTACAATACCTGATCTTGTTGGATGTACTCGGTGCGATTCTGGGAATTAGTATCCTGATCTGGGTTCAAATTCCCAATAATGAGAAAATCGATGCTGCTTTGCACATGCTTCACAACACCAAATTGGGGGTGCAGCAGCTAATGAATAATAAAGGACTCTGGTATATCACCATCACCGGAGCCGTCTTCACATTGCTCTATATGCCCGCTGCCAGCATGTATCCATTGATGACCATGAAATATTTTCAGGGAACCGTTGGCCAAGCCGGCTTTATTGAAGCACTGTATTCAGCTGGCATGTTGGCTGGCGGCGCCATTATTGGTATCTGGGGAAATTGGCGAGACCGAATGAAGCCGGTCATTATTGCCTTTTTCCTGGTTGGAATCCCAACTGGTCTCAGTGGCCTATTGCCAGGTAATCAAACCGGGTTTATGTGGTTTGCGATTTTAAATGTCGTCGAAGGGATCGCCACGCCGTTTTTCAATACCCTTTTAATGGCAATGATCCAACAGAGCTACCCACCGCAACAACTCGGTCGTGTTCTTGGTGTGCTGAACTCATTAATGAGTCTGACCGGCCCGGTTGGCCTTATCTTTGCCGGACCGTTGGCGGATACATTAGGTGTTGAAATGCTATTCATCATTGCTGGAATTGGGACGGTTATCTGTGGGATTTTCGCATTGCTGATGCCGGTCATGCGACAATACGATCTCAAACTGCAAGCCCGTCTAGCCGAGGAAGATCGTTAATTTTAAAATGCCTGTTGCCTTAAAGTGGACTTCAAGGTCTACAATTAACTTGTAATAAAGATAAAGGAGATCACTTATGGAATCAACATTATTTGTTAAACCTGGAAAAGTTGAAATTACCAATATCGATAAGCCGTCAATTCAAGCTGACGACGATGCTATTTTGCACATCGTTCGTGCCTGTGTCTGTGGATCTGATTTATGGGCCTACCGCGGTTTGGAGGATAAAGAACCCAATTCCGAGAATAGCGGCCATGAAGCCATCGCAATTGTCGATCAAGTCGGCAAAGATATCACGACTGTCAAACCTGGTGACTTCGTCATCGCACCATTTACCCACGGATGTGGCCATTGTGCAGCTTGCCGTGCCGGTTATGAAGGCAGCTGTCAGAGTCACAGCGACAATTTTAGCTCCGGCTATCAAGCAGAATATGTCCGTTACCAACACGCTGAATGGTCCCTGGTTAAAATTCCCGGTCAACCTGAAGATTATAGTGACGGCATGCTGAATTCGCTGTTGTCACTGGCTGATGTCATGGCGACTGGTTACCATGCCGCTCGCACGGCAAATGTTAAGCCCGGTGACACGGTCGTAGTTGTCGGTGATGGTGCGGTTGGCTTATGTGGTGTCATTGCTTCTCAGATGCGTGGTGCCAGCCGGATTATCGCAATGAGTCGCCATGAAGATCGTCAGAAATTGGCCACTGAATTTGGTGCCACTGATATTGTTGCCGAACGTGGTGACGAAGCGGTTGCCAAAGTCATGGCCCTGACCAATGGTGCCGGTGCTGATGCCGTTCTTGAATGTGTCGGCTCAGAGTTGTCGACTGATACCGCAATGAAAGTCGCTCGCCCAGGTGCAATTGTCGGCCGGGTTGGGTTACCACACACACCAAAAACAGATCTCACTAATTCATTCTATGGTAACCTCGGCATCGCCGGTGGTCCTGCATCTGTCACCACTTATGACAAATCAGTCCTATTAAAGGCCGTGTTGGATGGTGAGATTCACCCTGGTAAAGTCTTCACCAAACGTTTTAGCCTTGATGACATTGATGATGCCTACCAGGCAATGGCCAAACGTGAAGCAATCAAGTCATTGGTCGTCGTTCAAAAATAGAATCATTTATGTACTAAACAGCGCCCTGTCAAACTTTTGGGGCTCTTCGTCAACCGTTGTTGGTGAATCCAAATATTAGAGTTCTAACCACTTTGTGATTAGGGCTTTTTTGTTTTGATCTTAAAGACATACAACACCTGAGTTCGAAATCTGAAGAAACTCTTGTAGCCAAAGCTGGCTCGCTTTATGGCTTTAATTTTGTTATTAGAACCTTCTAGAAGACCGTTTGAATACTGGTTGGTAAAGGTGTTGTGGATTTCTTCGTGATGCATTTGAAGCATTTTAATGGTGCAATTCATTTCTTCAGAACAGCCATCTGCTTTCCAGAAGGCAGCAGGTCAATTAATTCGTGGGTTTCACCGTCCATGAATTCAAACCCATCGCATCGGTTGCCGAGGGTTTTTGAAAAACGGATGAGCGTCTTGCGCCAGCCATAATTAATGATTTGTCCTTCATTGATGATGCCACAATTGGGACAAGCCTCCGGCTGATAGTCTAAACGGCCCTCCAAACGGACAACTCCATCGCTTCCCTTTACGCCATCTATAATCTGAATGTGAATATCGTCTATACCTAACAATAACTTGGTAGTATCATGACACATAAGGACATTTCCTTCTTTCTGTAAAATCTTCGTGGTTGTTGGTTTTAATGAACGGACAGGGAATGTCCGCTTTTTTGTGTTCAATAAACAATATACAAAAAATCTGTCATCAGTAATAGATAAAATCTATTACCAACAACAGATATTGTAGAGCCTTATGTTTACCATAACTGCTCTATCATCAAATTCAATTTAGTTATTCTTGATCTTTTCTGCTGTCAGGCCCATTGCATTCAAGGCAACGATAATTGTTGACATTGCCATGACTGCAGCACCAACGGCTGGATCCAGGATAATCCCTGCGAAGGCTAAGACACCGGCAGCCAAAGGAATGGCAATGATGTTATAGCCTGCTCCCCACCAAAGGTTTTGAACCATTTTCCGATTGGTAATCTTGGCCAAATCAAGGAAGTGGAGAATGTCACTTGGTTCTGATTTAACCAGAATCACATCGGCTGAATCAATTGCCACATCAGTTCCGGCACCAATTGCAACACCAATGTTGGCTTCTGCCAAGCTAGGTGCATCATTAACCCCGTCGCCGACCATGATGACATGATTGCCCTTGGCTTGATACTCGGAAACAATCTTCTGCTTATCATTTGGAAGTAGACCAGCATGAAATTCATCCAGTCCAAGTAATCCGGCAACATGTTCGGCTGCCTTCTGATTATCACCAGTCAGCATCACAGGGGTAATCCCGCGTTGCTTCAAGCCGGCGATCAAATTCTTAGCACCAGACTTGATGGTATCTCCTTCGGCAACCATCCCCAAAACTTGCTTGTCTTGAAGCAGGAAGCTGACAGAGTTACCTTTGGCTGCCCATTGATCGGCAGTCGCGTCATCAAACGAGATCCCATTTTTAGTTAAATAATTTCCATTCACAATCGTGTAGTTCTGGCCATCAATATCACCAGAAATTCCGACACCAGGAATGTTTTGTGAGTTTTGAGCAGCTTCAATCTTGATGTCCTTCTCCTCAGCTGCGGCAATAATTGCCTGAGCCAAAGGATGGGTTGAGTTACTCTCAAGTGCAGCCAGTTTGCTTAACAATGACTGTTCGTCGCTGCCGGCAACTGGTACCAAAGCGTTCACTGTGAATTTACCTTCAGTCAACGTTCCAGTCTTATCCAGCAAAACATGGCTGACATGCTGACTGGCTTCAATTGCTTGACGATTTCGAACCAGCAACCCATTCTGGGCACCAATTGAAGTCGAACGCGCAACTACCAAAGGAATTGCAACCCCCAAAGCATGAGGACATGCGATCACGAAGACCGTTACCATTCGGGTCAATCCAACCGATAAGCCTTGCGGTAACCATGCGAAAAACGCGATGATACCAACTGACAATGCGGCGTAGAACAAATATTTAGCAACCAGATCTGCTCGGTCTTCAGCCTTTGACTTTGACTGCTGAGCTTCTTGAACCATCTTCATGACTTGTGACAAGTAACCGGACTCACCAGTTCCAGTAATCTCGACGGTTAATGTTCCGTTGTTATTAGTGGCGCCACCGATGACCTTATCGCCAACATTTTTGTTAACGGCAGCAGATTCACCGGTAACCAGTGCTTCGTTCACTGTTGATTGCCCATTTGTGATCGTTCCATCAGCAGGAATACTTTCGCCTGAACGAACTTGGAACGATTGCCCAACTTGTAAATCAGAAACCTGGACATCTTGCGTTTCACCATTTTCAGTCACTAAATGGGCAGTCTTAGGCAAGAGTGCTGCCATTTTTTCAACGGCATCCCCCGCGCCCATCACAGCATTCATTTCCAGCCAATGGCCCAGTAACATGATTAAGATCAAAGTGGCCAGTTCAAATGAGAAGTCCATTACGTGAGTCGGCGTATGCATCAAGTTATTGGCAATAAAGGCATAAATACTGTAGAAGTATGAAACTGAAATACCTAACGTGATCAAGGTCATCATTGCAGGTGCTTTACTCTTGACTTCAGCCCATGCACCCTTCAGAAATGGTGATCCGCCATAAAAATACAGCGCGGTATCAAATAACAGAATGGCGATGCCTTTAATTACGGGGGCGTTGAAATTGATGACCGCGACGTTGAGTCCCATAATTGGCGCTAGCAATAATACTGGAATTGCTAAGACAACTGAAACCCAGAATTTTTGCTTCAAATTCCCCATGTGCATCATTTGGCCGCCATGCATCATCATGTCGCCGCCCATCTCCATGCCAGACATATCCATGTCGCCATGGTCCATCCTCATATCCGAGTGGTCCATGTGGCTCATATCTTGATCCATATTTTTCATATCATGATCCATGTTCATTTTATTGGCATCCATCTTTGAGTGATCCATATCACCCATCCCATGGTCCATATTCATATCATCATTATTCTTTGCCATTTCAACTATCCTCCTCGCATGTCATTTTTCCAGGTAGACAATTGCACTGAACCATCTCTGGGGCATCCTTAGCTTTCTCAGCTAAGATCTGTTGTAGTTCCGCGATATCACTTTTTGAAAGCTCACGAGTCTTAATCACCTGAGCAATTGTCGAACCAGCTCGCATCGCACACATATGATCAAATAAATCATCAGCTGCCGCAGACATTGATTCTTTCTCCCCGACCACCGGTTTAAATGTATACGGGCGGCTATCGCCAGTCTGTTCAACAGCATTCTTTTTGATCAAACGATGAAGGAGTGTTTTAGTAGTGGAATCAGACCAACCTTTTAACTCATGCATCGCATCAATCAGTTCCCGACTGGTGGCTTGCCCCATTGTCCAAATGGCGCGCATCACTTCCCATTCAGAATCGGTAATGGTCACATTTTTTGCATCTATCATTTCATCAACCTCATTTTTAATTTGATTTAAGTTTACGTTTGTAGCTCTTAACAATTGTTAGTTTACATCTGTAACCTGGAACATGCAACTATTTGTTTTTAAATATTCTATTAAGCACCAAAAAAGACGATCAGGATGCTGTCCCAATCGTCTTTTGTTAACTAAAATTAATTAAAATGTTTTCCCAAAATATCCAAACTTCGTCGTTTTCCGTCCATCTCGGCGACATCCGGCAAATGCCCCCAGGTTTCAAAGCCGTTGTGTCTGAATAGCTTTTGACTCGGTACGTTGTGACTGAAGATAAAGGCTACTAGCGCATCTAACCCAAGTCTTGATAGTTCATTGCTGACAAAATCAAGGGCTTGCTGACCTAAACCATGATGTCGAAATTCTGCGTCAATATAGATGCTGATCTCTGCTGTATGGTGATATGCAGGTCGACCATAGAACGATTCCAAGCCAACCCACCCAGCAATTTGACCGTCAATTTTCATCACCCACAATGGTCGGGAGTCATGATTAAATTCATCAAACCAAGGTTGCCGTGATTCAACTGAAACGGGTTCCAAATCTGCTGTTGCCATGCGACTCGGAATAATTTCATTATATATTTCAACAATTCTAGGTAATTCATTTTGGGTTGCGTATTCAAATTCAATTGTCATCTCATTGCCTCACATTAATTACTATCTACCAAGTTTATGCCAACCTTTGCGGCTGTGCAACGTCACGTGGCCATGTAAATAAAAAAGAATCTCACTTCATAAGTGAGATTCTTGTGAGTTAACTTATTTCATGCTGGCGGCCATCCGAATGGCAACAGCAGGATCATTCGCCTTTAATCGGTAAACAACACTACCAGCTTGCCAGGTAATGACCTGTGATGAACTACCGACATTGAATTTGACAACCCCTTGTGTGTTGGGTGCTGGCAATGAATAACTTTCAAACATGTCAACACTTGAAATCGCTAATTTCTTAGGCGTGGTGTTATTGACAGGACTACCGTGAACACTGATTGACCAATTGCCTTCATTCCAAGAAATATACTGCTGACCAGCACCTGATTGGGTGTGGCCGATGATAGAATGACCGAGGTTCACTTTGGGTAGGCCTTTGATCTCGGAAGCTGATGTGTAATCCAAATGGCTTTGGGCATCGGAAGCTGAAGAATAGCTACGTTTTGTTAATAACGCATATGGTGTTTCAGCTTTAATGCTGGCATCATTTAAAGCTAACGCATCATTACCAACACTATAGTAAATATTACTATCGGCTGAATTACCATTATATCTGATGTGAATATTCTTTGAGGTATCGCTCAACCCAGAATTTTGTGGCAATAACGTATCTGATAATTTACTTGATAGATCTTGTGTCAAAGACGAGAAGTCGTATGATTGACCGTCGGATTGAGAATTATTTGCGCCAGAAGTAGTTGAAGCACTTTCTTGGCTAGTCGTACTCGAACTGGTGGCGGAACTGCTTGAACTGCTGGAGTTTTGCATATCAGTCTTTGACTCATTATTTGAACTTTGCTTACTGGAATTACCATTGCTGCAGCCGACAAGGACCAAGCTGAGTAACAGAATGCCACCTAATTTATAGAGTTTCATTGTTTCCCTCCAAATGTTTGACACAGATTATTGGACATAGTTCTTGTTGGCAGTTAAGTAGCGGCCATCTGCCGTTTCAAAGTAATACGAACCAGTGGAGCGTTTGTGGATCGCGGTCACATTGACTTTGGTACCGGCCTGAACTTTCACAACCCGGTTGGCTTTCTTAAAGCTGGTAGAATCATATAAGTAGATTTTTTGCGTTGTAGTAACACTTGAGACAACGTCGGTAAAGTATGTTGGTTTAGCAGTATCAGCAGACTGAGCGCCACCGATCCACCAAGTGATTGGCTTGCTGGAGTTCAAAATGGTACTGGCATCAACAGACTCTTTTAATGCGGGAACGTATTTTTTGTTGGTGTATTGCCAAAGGTCAGTTTGAATGGTTGGCTTTGATGAATAGTTTGCAATCCATTGGGCGTCAAAACTTTTCCGTGCAGTATTCGCATGCGATGTCGCAAATGATTGATAAGAATAGAAGATCAGCTTCTTACCGGTGAGCGAACGCATTTGATTGTACCATGCTTTAACAGCGGAGTTAGTGGAACCGGATGTGACGTCATTTTCTTCGTAGTCCAATACGTAGAACTTGGCATTTTTATTGGAATGCTTGTAAAAAACATTAGCTTCATTTCGAGCACTTGCGGCGCTTGTGAAGGTGGCATAATCATACTCACCAAATGGAATGCCGTATTTAACGTACAAGTTGGTGTTGTTAGTCGCGTATTTGTCTTGATAGTTCGCACCATATTGACGACGATTAATGATAAAAGAAACCTGGCTCTTTAAATTAGATACTTTGGAATCCGTGAGTTTCCCCTGCCATTCCGAAATATCTGGGATCACCGTTGTTGCGGCCGATGCCTTAACTGCACCAAAGATCGATACTGATAAAACAACGGTCAAAATCGAAAGAATAATTGTCCGTGCCTTTTTGCTCAATGAACTCATTCAAAACCACTCCGCATTTATTTATTTGTTTATGCCAAATTCACTCAGCTAAACAGTTGTCGTTAATTTACTTACCCAACATATGCCGAAATGAGTCCAAACACAACAAGCAGCCTGGTCGAATACTAAAATATTACATTGCTGAGTGGCGCTGTTAAGCCACTAAATTTGCTTCTTTTCAAGATTATTATAAATGTGTAACATTACTCAAAAAATATGGTCTCCACAATTACTAATGAATAAATCGGAATGCTTTACTAGACAGACATTTGCAGATAACAAAAGAGTTCCATCAAGCAGATGAAACTCTTAGGATAATTTCAATTCTATTTAACCACATGAGAGACTGCAGCATTAACATCCGCCTTTTCAGCCTCAACTAATTGAACACGGCTATCAATGACACTGACATCCATCTTGATTTCCCGTGTCAATCCAGGAGTTGGAATCTTAGGGACGAAGAATTCTTTGAACTCGGCCAATCGTTGTGATGTGTGGAAAACGCTTGAGATTACGGTAATATAGGTGGCAAACTCCATGTCACCACCAACCGTCTCTTCAAGCCACTGCCAGTTATTTCTGATCCAGTCCCAGGCAGCTTGTTCGCCTTCGGTATTAGCCAGAACCCCCCGGAACCATGCCCGCAGATCTTGTGGTTTAATTGTCTCAGCATCCTCAAACTTGCTGACCAATTTGGCAATCAGTTTTGGATCTGTAGTACGAGTCAAAGCAGCACAAATGTCCTGCTTGTAACTGGCGTCAGAGGTTTGCCGATAAACAGCCAACAATTGATCAAATAGCTTTTCACTGCCAAAATTCTTCACTTCATTGAAGAGGACAAAGGCTCGAACATCAGCTGACAAGCCAGCCAGATTATCCTCGTTGCCCTTAAACAGGCTGTGCGCCGAAGCGATGGCATCAGCATTCTCTGCATATAATGATGCACCTAAAACGTAAGGACGAGTCAGTTGATCATCATTGGATTCACCATCTTTAGGCACAAATCCCAAACGATCAAGTTGAGCAGAACTGAGCTTATCGAAAAATTGTTTGAGTTCCTTTTCTTCTGCTGATTTTGGTGTCACGAATTTCTTTAAATTATTGGCAACCCGATACAAAGCCGCATTAACAATATTTGAATGGCTGTCAGCAAATCTTGGCAGCAGCGGCACAATGTTGGCATATGAGTTCTTGCGACCATCGGCTAACAAGCGCAGGTCTTGGAGAACCTGAAGTTGTGAAATGGCATCCAGGTCATCAACATTGTCCAGAATGTCCTTCATCAGCGTTTCATCATATTGAATAATAAAGTGTGAGTTATTGCCGACATTCAAGAAGAATGGTTTCCCATTTGCTTGGCGAAGTTCCTTATAATCGCCTACAGTCACCGTCTGATCAGCCATAATTTCGGGAACAGCATCGTAATTGCTGTTAAGTGGGATTTGCCACTTGCGGTCAACGTCCTTACTTTCACCAATGAAGAATTGTTGTTGTGACAAGGTTAATTTGCCGTCTTCGACTTTGGCAGTCACAACTGGATAACCTGGTTGTTCCAGCCAGGAATTCATAATTGCGCCGACGTTGATGCCTGAAGCATCCCCCAGTGCTGCCCACAAATCAGCACCGGTCGCATTGTGGAACTTATGAGCGGCAAAGTAATTCTTCAAGCCCTCGCGTAACGCTTTATCGCCAACCAATGCCCGGGCCATGACTAACATTCTGGCACCTTTGGCATAGACAATCGCCGAGTCAAAAATCGAATCGATCTCAGCTGGATCTTCAACCTGAACATGGACTGATTGAACGCCATCAGTCGCATCTCGTTGCAGTGCAGCAGGTACATCTGAAGTTTGGAAGACCTCCCAAATGTGCCAGTCAGGTTCGATGGCATCAATCGCAACATATTCCATCATATTGGCAAAACTTTCGTTCAACCATAAGTCGTCCCACCACTTCATGGTGACCAAATCTCCGAACCATTGATGGGCCAGTTCATGAGCAATGACAGTGGCAACTAATTGTTTCATTTCAAATGAAGTGTTCTTAGGATCTAACAATAGGTAGGCTTCTCGATAAGTGACCAAGCCCCAGTTCTCCATGGCGCCGGCAGAGAAGTCTGGTAATGCCAGTTGCCATGAATGAGGAAGTGGATATGGGGTTTGGTAAAAGTCTTCATAGAATTCAATCGAACGTTTGGCAATGTCCAACGCAAAATCAAGTTCGTCTGCTTTATGCGCTTTGGTTGCAAAAACGCCAACCTTCACACCGCTCTTGGTAGTGGTTTCTTTGCTCTGCAGCTCCCCGAAGCCAAAGGCAATCAGGTAAGTCGACATTCTCATTGTGGTGTCAAAGTAGTGAACACCATTTTCAGTGCGGGTTTCGGGCATATTGCTGATAATTGTTTCACCGGCATGTTCGTCGAACTTGATGGCCAAGTCAAAAGTGGCTTTGGCTTCAGGTTCATCAACACATGGGAAGGCCTGCCGAGCAGCTGTCGTTTCAAATTGAGTGCCAATGATCTGTTTCTTAACGCCGTCAACTTCATAATATGAGGGATAAATCCCCATCATCGTGTCGGTCAGTTTGGCATTGAATTTGACTGCTAAGGTCACTTCGCCTGTCTTGGGTAGGTCGATGTTGATTGCTTCATTATCATCATCTTTCGTGAATGATACATCTGCACCGTCAGCTGTCACTGAGTCGATGTTGAGAAACTTCTGGTGAATGGAAATTGATTGGGTCTTGGCATCGCCAGTAATTGTTGAAGTACCGGAAAACTGTTTGTTTGCTCGGTTAATGTCCAAGTAAATGTTGTAATGACTTGGTTGAAACTTATTGTAAAAATGAGTTAATTGTTCTGCCATGAGTTGCCTCCTTGAAAATTTCTTAATTATATTATACGACTCTGAGAATTATGATGGGGAAAATATCGCGACAATCTGGGAGTGTCTTGCCTGATAAAAAAATAGCTTGTATACTTTAACCGGCAGAGGTTAAGTTGCCATGCAAGTGATTTTTACATATGGACGTCAGCAGATTTGGGTGCTGGCTTTTTTACTATTTGTCGAGGGGGCAATCATCATTCAAAACACAAAAGCAAAACGCTGGACCGGCCTGATCTCCGGTTTGATCCTCAACGCCTTCGGAAATGCACTGACCATTTCCGCCAATATGGGAAGCGCGGTTTGGACGGCCTCTGCTGTGAATTACAGCCATTGGTTCAATCTCAACGTTGGCGTTATCCTGTTTGTCATTGGCTTTCTCAATGCCGTGACTAATCAGATCCTGCTGCGAAGTCCAGACTGGCCACGATTTGTCGGTGAAATTCTGTATGTCTGTTGCTTCAGTTATTTTGTTAATATTTTTGTCCAAGCCTTTGACGCCACTGGAATTGGTCAGTTGCCAGTTTGGGTTCGGGCACTTCTGTCGTGCTTAGGAATTATCTTCTTCTGTACTGCAATTTCACTATATCAACGCGCAAATCTTTTGATGCACCCCAACGATGATACCACCAACATTTTGCGCTTTATGTATCTTAATAAGAGCGCCATTGCCTCGCAGTTAGTTGACTTCATACCGCCGATTATTGCGATGATCATTTCGTTTGCGATCACCAAGAATCTTTATGCTGTCAATATCGGAACCATCTTTTCGATTTTATTTAATGGGCTCATCATTCAAACGGCGGATCGCTTGGTTTGGCCAACTTTGAAGCATAACTTCAAAACACTTGGGAATCATAATCATTAAAACCTGACACCATGAATTGCGACAGATTCATGGTTCATTTAATATGAGGAGGATGATTATTTGAAACGTTATGCACCACTGTTCGTTGCCCTTGGCGCAATCAGTTACGGTATTCCTGGATCATTATTTAAAATGGCACGGGCTGATCAGGTTACCGACAGCTTACTATTAAGTATGACATTTTTAATTGCCTTTATCATTTTCTCTTTTGCCCGGAGGCTGCTCAAACCAGATGATCGCTATGTTGCGGATCGAAAGCTCAAATGGTTGGTCATCATTTCCGGGAGCTCCATGGGGTTCACGAATACCTTTTATCTGTTGTCATTAGCCTACGTTCCAGTGGCAATCGCAGCCGTCATGATGATGCAGTCAGTTTGGCTCTCGATTGCCATCTCGTGTTTAATACACCGTCAGTTTCCGACCGTCACCCAAGCAATCAGTGTCATCACAATTTTGATTGGCACTGTATTAGCCACGGGTCTATTCCCACTCCATCAAAATGTTTCGTGGAAAGGAATGGGACTCAGCTTTCTTTCAGCCCTCGCCTATGCTTTGACGATTCAATTTACCGGCAATGTTGGGTCCAACCTCCATCCGCTCACCAAAGCGCAACTCATGAGTGGTGGCGCTTTGATCGTAATTTTAGTCATCTGGCTGCCGACTATTTTACCAGTTCATCACTTGATCACTGGTATTCAATGGGGCGGGATCACATCATTCTTTGCAATGCTGCTGCCCCTTACCTGCTTCTCGTTCTTCATGCCCCACTTATCATTAGGCATTGGGCCAATCATTTCATCATTAGAATTACCATCTTCGGTTGTATTTGCCTTCATATTGTTGGGAGAAGCCGTTACCATCAGCCAAATCGTGGGGGTTTGTTTAATTATTCTAGCTGTCATCCTTTCCAACATTTTGCCGTTTCGACTTCATGGACAATACCAACAAATGCGCCCATAAAATATTGACCATATTCATTAAATACCCTTGCATCTCGACTAAAGTATGGTAAATTTAACTTGAATTGATTGATTGCCATTCAACAAGGAAAGGAACCTTAACGATGATCATTACACTGCTTATGATTCTTCTATTTGGCTATTTGCTCATCAACCTCAGCTGGCTGTTTGTTAAGGCCTCGGTGTGGCTGGTGTTACTGATGGTTGGTTTCTTCATTGTTTCAAAGCTCTTGCTAGTTGGTTTGATTGTTGCTGCCGTTTATGCAGTTTATGTGTTCATTCAACGTTCACAGATGCAGCCATATAAGAATCGTCATTAACCAATTATTTGAAAATAATTTACATGCTGGAGGTTAGCCAAAAGAAGATGTCTTTTGGCTAACCTCCTTTTTATTTAACAACCCAGTTACGTAAAAAACGAGTATAATGCCCAATCTTAGCTGTTCCCAGATTTTTTTGATTGCTCCATCGGTACACAATCAGTTGATTTCCATATATACCATGATCGGTCTACCCGATGTGCCACTGTAAACTTTAGGTTTTTCTTAACTTTGTAACCGTTTTGATAGAAAATTTCTTTCATAAGGTATAGAATTACTGTTATCAATTAAAGTTGAGGAGAGTCTTGAATATGAATTTAATTATTGCGTTACTTCCCGCCCTTGGCTGGGGATTAATGCCACTTATAACCGGTAAAGTTGGGGGAACGCCAGCCAACCAGATCTTTGGAATCGGTGCTGGAACCACCATTATTGGATTAATCGTCTTTGTGGTAACCCGTCCCGCTGTGAATCTCACTGCGTTCCTGTTTGCAATCGTTTGCGGGGCGTTGTGGACAATTGGTCAAATTGGTCAATTTATTTCCTTCAAACGGATCGGCGTATCAAACACCTACCCCTTATCAACTGTCTTTCAGTTAGTTGGTAACTCAATTCTAGGTGTTTTGATCTTCGGTGATTGGCAGGGAACTCAATCAAAAATCATTGGGGTCATTGCGTTGATTATCGTGATTGCCGGGGCGCTGTTAACCTCTGTCAGTGACGAAAAAGGCGGTAAAATCACCTTTAAAGATGCCATGTTCCTATTGTGTACGACCGTTGGTTACTGGATTTATTCATCGTTTCCAAACATTCCAATCATCAAGGCGCAGAGTGGAACTGCCGTTTTCCTGCCAGAAATGATGGGAATTCTGATTGGTGCCATTATTTTCGGTTTGTTCACTGACCGCCGTTCCTTCATGCAAAAAGAGCAATACTTGAACATCATTGCCGGTTTGCTCTGGGGATTTGCTGCACTTTCGTATATTTATTCCGCTCAAGCAAACGGCAATACCTCAGCATTTATCTGGACTCAGTTAAGTGTTATTATTGCCACATTTGGCGGAATCACCATCCTGCACGAACATAAGAGTCGCCGTGAGATGATTTTTACCATCGCCGGGATTCTATTGATTGTGGTTGGAAGTATCGCAACATCATTTGCTTAAAGTAATTTAATCAGCTAAATCAAAAACGGCCACCAAGCAGAGTGCTTGATGGCCGTTTTCTTGTTCATTTTTTACGGTTGCCCAATCCCACTCTTGGTAAAATCGTTGAGCAGTCTGGCCGTGACCCGTTTGAAGAAGTCCTTCATAAACAGGCCGACGATCAATCCACCAATCAGCATACAGATCAGAACGAAGAAATCTAACACAACTGTTCCGACATTCGGGCCACCGACAGCTTCCCGAAAGCCACTGACACTGTATGAAAACGGGAAAATTGGTTGAATGATTCTTAAGAACAGTGGATTCAACTGGACTGGGTAAATTGCCCCACTACCAGCCAACTGAAAGGCCACCATCATCACAGCAAGGGCCTTCCCCAGGTTGCCAAACACTGACGCCATCGTATACACGATTACCGAGAACGTCAGCGATGAGACCACGCCGATCATCACCATCAGAAATAAACTTTCCACGTGAACTCTGAGAATAAAAACCGTTGAGAACACAATAATCATCGTTTGAATCATTGATAAGGTGTTAAAAAGCAGCATCTTGCCAATATATTCTTCACGCGGTCGTAGATTCTTGAAACGGTGATATTTGGGTGCGGAAGTGTGCAGCACCGCGACCAGCATCGCACAGCCAACCCAGATCGACAGTGCCATGTAAGTTGGGGCAAACGCCTCACCAAATGAACTCACGCGATAGATATTTTCGTTCTTAACGTTAAATGGTTGTGCCAAGGCATTCCCCATTAACTTTGGATTATTCTGGAGAATACTGATGATATCGGCAATATTATTATCAGAGGTCAATTTCAGTTGATTGCTGGCTTGAAGGATCACCCCTTTGTATTGTAAAAGCTGATTCTCCAAATCACCGGTAGAACTGCTGACCAATTTGTTGCCAGAAATCACGGTATCCAAAGACTTCTCGTTTAAATTCTGAATGTCGTTCACATTGTTCAAAATGCCTGAAGCTTTACTGCTGGCAGACATCAAATTTTGCTGAATGCCATTCAGTTCTGATTTGACCTGCTGGTTATAACTGGAAAGTGAATGATTCAGCTTGGCAACTGTTGAATATGATTGGCTGGAAATTTGATGGAGTGCATTCGCATTGGCAGTATTGCCCGCACTTAGACTGCGCTCTAGCTGCGAAACTTGATGCGATTGGCTATCCAAAATATTTTTAACATCGTTCAATTGACTGATGAGATTGGTGACACCTGCCAGATGACGATTTTTATTGATCGTTTGGAGATACGAAATCAACGGTGTAATCTGCCCTCGCAAAAGTTGAATCTGTGAACGAATCTGGCCGGCAAGCGAGTTCGCCTGCCCACGACTGGTTGCAGATGTCATTTTGCTCAATTGATCGGTCTGGGTTTGTAGCCGTTTGGCATCTGTTTGAACGCTGTTCAGACTGGTTTGAACGGTGCCAAATGATTGGTTGACTGAGTGATTAACGCTTTGAATCAAGTCTTTGTTGGAAGATCCAATGGCTTGATTAATATTAACGTCTTGGGAAGTCGCAATGACTGGTTTAAGTTCAGAAAAGACCATCGCCAATCCACTGGAGGTCTCGCTAATATCACCCAAGGTGTTGGTAGCGAGTTCCATACTGTCCCCAAGATTAATGATCAAATCTTTTAAATTGAGAATTTCTGATTCGTTATCCCCCGCCTTCTTACCAGCGATATTTAGATAAGAAAAGATGGTGCTGTTCACTTGATACACAAATTGCTTTTTGATCGTATTCAAAAGGGTCTTAGAGGCCGCTTCGGTGATCTTGTAGCTCATCGGGCTGGCCTTGGTATCGGCAATGTAATCAATATGCGCTTTCTTTGGATTTGAACTAATGATGCTTCCCAGATCAGTTGAAAAATTCTTTGGGATTCGAATCTCAGCGTAATATTTACCAGCGCGGACTTTTTTCTGAGCGGGCTTGGCATCGACAAACCGCCAGCCGATTTGATTGTTGTGCTTTAATTGGGCAATAATCTGATTACCCAAGTTCATTTGCTTCCCCTGCACGGTTGTCCCCTGATCATTATTCACGACTGCAACGGGAATTTTGCTGACTTCTTGTGATGTATAAGGATTCCAGATTGCTTTTACGTTTACCAGCGTGTATAAGCACGGCAGAAAACAAAGCGCGGTGATTGTGAGCAAAGCGGCCTTGTATTTAAAAATCGATTTTAAATCACGTTGGTAAATCAGTTTAATATTTTTAAACATTGTTCAATTCCTCAAATTTTCTGATGACTTGTTTCTCTAAAAAAATGCATTATACTGATAATAACGCGTATGCGAATGATTAACAATGGTAACTATAGTTAACAACATTAACCTAACTTTATGAGGAGATTTAAAAAATGAAGCATTCAATCATGATAAATTGGGTAGTTGGACTGGCAATCTTATTTGGAATCGGCCTGTCTCAACCAACCACCGTTTCGGCAAAATCAACTGCTGTCAAAGTCACCAACACACAGTCTTTGACCAAGGCACCCTATCGTGCGGTCAGTGGCTATCTGTACAGTTCCGCGAAATTAACCAAGAAAGTTCATAATGCGGACAACTACCCGTTGACCACATTTTACGCTTACAAATCAGCCAGCATCCAGCGTGCCAACGGGAACAAGGCCGTGTATTACTATGTCAAGAACGGCAATGGCAAGGTGAAGGGCTGGATCTGGAGTGGCCACTTGGTTCGACTGATTAACATCAGTCAGCAACGCAAACAGGTTAACCAAATTATTGGGCTAATCGATACGTTGTCGACCGACAACAAAAATAATGTCATTTCGATTCTGAACTTGATGAACCGACAAAGTACCCTGCCAGATTTATTGACCCAGCTTAACAATTTGGCACAATCAATTAATAACAATCCAGACATCGTCAAACTCAATCAAATTATAAAAATGATCAAATCTGATGGCCAAACTCTCAATTATTTATTCAGCGAAGGCATCAACAAACTTTATCCAAAGATTGTTGCCATCCATCATTTAAATAACCGAGTGTTTGCGTTGGCCCAAGGATTACTAGATCGAATCAACTGAAAAGGACCCATTTATGCGAACAATATTTACCTTACTCAAACGTGATCTACAAAGAATATTTCATAGCCGGCCGGTGTGGATCACCCTGCTGGCTTTTTGTCTGATTCCAGCAATCTACGCTGTACCAAATATTATGGTGTCATGGGATCCGTATTCTAAGGCCAATACCAGCCGGCTGCCGATTGCCGTAGTGAATAACGACGAAGGCAGTACCGTTAACGGTAAGCAGCTTAACGTCGGCAAGCAAATTGTTAGCCAACTTAAACAAAATCACCAGATCAATTGGATCATGACCAACGATTGGCAAGGCAATAATGGCTTAGATGAAGGAAAGTATTACTCGATCATCGAAATTCCCAATGACTTCTCCAGCAAGCTGGCCACCTTGGTTTCCAAAAATCCGGAAAAACCAAATATCATTTATAAGTCCAATGAAAAATTAAACCCGGCTGCCACTAAGATTACTGGACAAGCAGTCGATACCCTGACCGAACAGGTTCGGGATAGTTTCATCAAAATCAGTTCCAAGGCTGCTCTGAAAGAAATGAATGCTGCAGGTGAGAAAATCAACACCCACAAGCCAGAAATCTTGCAGATTCGGTCTTCCTTGATGGACGCCATTAATACCGTTAAGAAAACCAAGGGTTATTTGAACCGTGCCAACAAGGATTCAGCGGATGTTCAAAAGTATTTGCAGACCGTTCAGGGCGACATTCCCAAAGTCTCCAGCCAGATTACCAATCTCCAAAATGTTGTCAATCATGGTCGTGACTTAACCAAAGCCACAAAAGAGTCGCTCAATTCAGCCCAGAATGATTTGACCAGCGGCATTAACGACTTGCAGTCAGACAACAATCGGATGCGTTCATTGGTTGATGATATGAATTTGGGCGGTCACTCGTCCAGTAAATCCTTGCTTAATAGTGAAATTAACCAGCTGGAAAGTCTCAATTCCAGCACGATCAGCCATCTCAATAATGCGCTGCGAGTGGCTGATATCGTCAATAACATTCTCCCAAGTAATCAAACCGTGTCATTGATTAAGGGATTGAGCAATGCTAAAAAGCACATCCATCAGCAGCAACGAAACCTGGCAAGTCTAAAAACTGCTAATTCCGGCAGGTCGCAAAGATCCATCAATCGGCTCATTAAACAGCTGGCATCGACTGCCAATGCATTTGGTAACAGCATCGACAATGCCGGTTCCACATTTAACAACACCGTCAATCAAAGTATTGATAGCTTGAGCGACACAATGGATACCCAATTAAGCGGCGACGATGACGTTCTTGAATCGCTGCGAACGTTGTTGCCGCAACTGAATGCGTTGACGGCCGCCGGGAAAGCAATTAGCAAAATTTCCGTCTCGCAAATTGACCGAATCAAACACCGATTAGATGGAATTGAGGATAAACTCAACGATTTAAATGAGCAAACAAAATTTGTGAACGAACAAAACCTCAACAAACTAATCAATGTACTGGGCGAGAGCCCAAAAGTTTCCAACTTACTGGCTTCGCCGATCACTCTCAAGCAGAAGCAACTCTACAATATGGGGCTGTTTGGCTATGGGATGGCACCGTTTTATACCGTTCTATCCATGTGGGTCGGCGTTCTGCTGCTGACAACGATTGTGTCATGGAAGTATGTTATTCCGGAAAATGAACGGTTCCCGAAGGCCAACCTTGTTCAGAAATACGTTGGGAAATTGTTGTTGTACCTAACCTTATCCTTCACCCAAACAACGTTTATCATGCTTGGTGAATTACTCATCATTGGGTTACGGCCACGAAGTCTCTTGGCAATGTTGGCGACTGCTTACCTGGCAACGACCGTCTTCACGATTATTATGTTCACGTTTGTGTATATGTTCGGCAATATTGGCAAGGTCTTTAGTGTCCTACTGATGATTGCCCAACTGTTCGGAACCGGTGGCGTCTACCCACTGGAACTAATTCCATCACATTTGGCAAATCTAGCGCCGTTTTTGCCGTTTACTTACGTCATTCAAGCATTCCGGGAAGCGATCGCGGGCCCCATCCCAAGCGTTTACTGGCATGCCATGCTCATGCTGGCGGCGTTTGGTGGTGGCTTCTTACTGATTGCACCATTGCGAAGAGTCTTTGTTAAGCCACTCTCGAAGATGGAAAATGGATTTCATAAGTCACAGTTATAAGCAAAATCAGCTACCTTCGAAATACAAAAAGAGCTCACAAAATCATTTTTTGATTTTGTGAGCTCTTTTAATCTACATGAATCAATTTGTTTAATTACTAAAGAATTCTTCGCATATCCAATCCTCTGGCACTTCGAATGTTTTCAACGACAATTAATGCATTCTTGTCTTCACGCTCAATAATTGGAACCAATCTGGTCACCCGCCGTGGACTCGCAATCATGTAAAGCATATGCTGGTCAGCATCGCTGTAATAACCAGTACCATTAAAAATGGTCATTTCCTGATCTAATTCTTTTGAGATTGTCACCGCAATTTGGCGATATTTTGGCGAAACAACTAAGACGGCCTTTTTGGCGCCGATATTGGCTAAAAATTGGTTAGTAAATACTGAATACACATACAGATAGATGACCGTTAGAACGGTATTGGTAAACCCAATGATCATGATAAATGGGATTACAATGAACAAGTCAAACACTAAACTGCCTGTTCCAATCGAAATGCCAAAGAAATAATTGAGAATTTTACCGATGATCGTGTCACCCGCGATGGTACCATTGTATCGAAAAATCAATCCAATGGAAATTCCCGTCAATGCGCCAGCTAAAAGCGTCGGGACAATGAGTTCATGAGTGTGATAGGTATAGAATACCGGAATTTTCAGAAAAACCGTCATCCAGGCAATTGCCCAAATTGTCAAATAAGTCGTCTTTTTTTCAAACAATTTATATCCAACCACGATCAGAACAGCATTTATCAGCAAATTGGACAGATAGGATGGTACACCAAATGCATAGTACAACAAGGCTGTGATTCCCATCGCCCCGCCTTCACCAAGATGGGATGGTAACAATAAATAATTATAAGTCATCGAATAGATGAATGCGCCGACAGCAACCCCAATCAGTTCTGTGGATTTGATATTCAGTCGCTGCCAATATTTCCAAATTGAATTCATTTTACACCTCAAAAATTATGTATGAGTTTCAT
The DNA here is from genome assembly GCF_001434145.1 of Lentilactobacillus otakiensis DSM 19908 = JCM 15040. GTDB lineage: Bacteria > Bacillota > Bacilli > Lactobacillales > Lactobacillaceae > Lentilactobacillus > Lentilactobacillus otakiensis. The sequence continues at coordinate 177,831 of NZ_AZED01000013.1, forward strand.
TCTAACATCAATACTACAAATTTGGGATACTCTTTTCATTGATGATATCCCAATAAAAAATTCGTGAAAAAAAGAGGCCAAAATCAAAATTCGATTTTGGACTCTTTGCGCATTTATAAAATGATTATTCCCATTCAATTGTTGCCGGTGGCTTGCTCGTAATGTCATACACTACGCGGTTAATGCCATCAACTTCGTTTACGATCCGAGTTGAAATGTTCTGCAGAACATCCCAAGGAATTCTTGCAAAGTCGGCAGTCATACCATCAACAGAGTTCACACCCCGGATAGCGATGGTGTAGTCGTAAGTCCGACCATCACCCATGACACCAACACTTCTAAAGCCTGGTAAAACAGTGAAGTATTGCCAGATATCACGATCAAGGCCGGCCTTTTTGATTTCATCTCTCAAAACCCAGTCACTATCGCGGACAATCTTCAACTTTTCAGGAGTGACTTCACCAAGTACACGAATTCCAAGACCTGGGCCTGGGAACGGCTGGCGCCATACCAGGTTTTCAGGCATTCCCAGCTTTTCACCAATCTCACGAGCCTCATCTTTGAACAAGGTGTTCAGAGGTTCGATCAACTTGAACTTCATGTCCTTTGGCAATCCACCAACGTTATGGTGAGACTTAATTGTCTGAGCAGTATCAGTCCCACTTTCAACGACGTCGGTATAAAGTGTACCTTGGGCAAGAAAATCAATGCCGTCAAGTTTCTTGGCTTCATCGTTAAATACTTGAATAAATTCGTTACCGATGATCTTCCGTTTCTTTTCAGGATCGGAGACACCCTTTAATTTGGATAAGAATCGGTCCTGAGCATCGACTTTAATGATGTTCAAGCCAAACTTACCAACCAGGCTGTCCATGACTTCATCAGCCTCGTTCTTACGTAACAAACCGTGGTCAACAAAAATACTTGTCAGCTGGGTTCCAATTGCTTTATGCAAAAGAACACCAACAACACTTGAGTCAACGCCACCAGAAAGGCCCAGCAAGACCTTCTTGTCGCCGACTTCTTTTCTGATATGTTCGATCTGCAAATCAATGAAATCATCCATTGACCAGTTTGCTTCTGCGTGACAAACATTAAAGGCAAAGTTCTTCAAAATCTCGTTACCATACTTGGTATTCCGAACTTCAGCATGGAATTGAATTCCGTAGAAATTGCGGTCAGTATCCTGCATCGCAGAAATTGGACAGTTACGGCTGGTTGCCACTGAGGTAAATCCGGTTGGTACTTCATTAACCAGATCACCATGACTCATCCATACCGGCTGCTCTCTTGGCAAACCTTTAAACAAAACGGCATCATCTGAAGTGATCTGAATGTCTGCATGACCATATTCTGAGTCATCAGCCTTCTCCACTTCCCCATCAAGGGTATATGCCATAATCTGCATACCATAACAGATTCCCAGGATTGGAATTCCCAGCTTAAAGATGTCTGGATCAACCTTCAAAGCGCCATCTTCGTACACACTATTTGGACCACCAGAGAAAATAATTCCCTTGGGGTTCATGTCTTTAATCTGTTTTGCGGACAATGCGTGGGACTTAAGCTCTGAATATACGCCTAAGTCACGGATCCGTCTTGTAATCAGTTGGTTATACTGACTACCGAAATCCAGCACTAAAATCTTATCGAAGCTTGATAAGTCAACGTTTGCCAAATCATACACCCTTTCAAAGTTCTTACATAAATAATAAACGATTCAACTAGGTTTGGTCAACATTATTCTGAAAATCCAAACATTAATATTTTCTCAGGTACAATCGATCGATCAAATGATTGTCCGTCTTATGCATTATCATATCAGCTCGTGACCGAGTTGGCAGGATATTTGCTCGAAGGTTCGGCAAGTCAATTGTGTCCCACACGCGGCGTGCCACGGCGAAAGCCTCGTCACGGTCGCCCTGAGCATAGTCATAATAATAGTTATCCGGATCTTGAAACGCCGTGTCCATCAGACGGCCAAACCGTTCCAAGTACCATTTTTCGATCAAATGCACATCAGCATCCATGTAAATTGAAAAATCAGTGAAATCGCTGACGTAAATCTGCTCATTACTTGGAAGCTGTAAGGTATTAATCCCTTCGATAATTAGAACATCCGGGCGGTCAACCAGTTCAAACCGGTTGGGAATGATGTCATAGCTTTGATGGGAATATACCGGCGATTTAGTCACCGGCACTCCTGACTTAACCTCATTTAAAAAGGCGATCAACTTCCGCATATCATAGCTCTCAGGGAATCCTTTTTTGTCATAAATGCCGCGTTTCTTCAATTCCGCATTTGAATACAGGAATCCATCGGTGGTAATTAACTTGATCGTCTCACCAGTGAAATAATTGGAAAGCAATTCCTCAAGCACCCGGGCAGTCGTTGATTTGCCGACAGCCACGCTTCCGGAAATTCCGATAATAAATGGCACGGTTCGGACCTTTTTGCGCAGGAAGCGCGCCTTAGTCGTCTGCCATTGATCAAAATTATTCTTCTGCAAGCGAATCATATGCACCAATGGCTTATAAATGTCAGCCACATCCTGCAACGAAATTTGATCATTAAACGCCTTAATGTGTCGTAATTCATTGGAAGTCAACGGCAGATCAACTTCACTGTCATTATTAAAATGTTTCCATTCATTTTTGGTGAACGAATAATAATTAATTAAATCATCCATGCTTTTTCTCCGGTATCCTTTACTTAACCTAACAAGTATAACATTTAGTACTCACTCCATGTTGACTCACAATCCACAAATTAATTACAAAAAAATCGGACCATTACGATCCGATTACTGACTAATTGAGTTCGTATTCATCTTTTGGAACCGTATCGAAAATCGGTGATAGTTCTTTGATTGCCACCACTGTCAATCGATGCATGGCCCGAGTAGCAATCGTATACACAAGCTGCCGATCACTTTCATCTGGGTAGCATGCCTTGGAGGCATCCCACATGATGACGCTATCGAATTCCAACCCTTTGGCAAGATAGGATGGCACAACGATAATGCCTTTGACCAGCCGCTGGTTCTCAGTTCGAATCAATGTCGACTTAACACCAAGTTCGGCTAATTTACCGCTCAGTTCTTTACACTCTTTCAAAGTTTTACCAATGATGGCAGTCGTTTCATGATCAGCCAGATTCAGATCAGATTGCTGCTTAACTTGTTCGACCGCGGCATCCATCCCATCCTTAACGTAAATGTGAGGCAGGTCGCCTTGCCGGTTAAATGGAATGATGTTTTCACCGTTGGTAAGCAAATGTTTGGTAAAGTTGGTAATCTGCTCGGTTGAACGATATGATTTGGTCAATTGTACGACTCGCGTCTTATCCTCAGGGAACATGCTGCCAAGTTCGCCTAACAGCTTCCGGCTGTTTTCATGGGTAAAAATGGCTTGATTCAAATCGCCAAGCAACGTAAATCGGGTTCTTGGGAAACTGAACTTTAAGAATGCCAGTTGAAATGCCGAATAATCCTGCACTTCATCAATAAACAGATACCGGATATCCTTATCGCCACGTTTACCAGTCATTAAATCATACAGGTAAATATACGTTGACGCGTCAGCCAATGATAATCGCCCCTTCTTCAAACGACCAACTGTCGCTTTAATTTCTTCCTGCCACATGTCATCGGTGATATCAAAATCAGTTAACTTGATGATCTTCGGAATGGCCCGCAACATATGGACAAATTGATTATTGATACTCAGCCAGTGATTCCGGGCAATTTGCCGTTGAACTTTTCTAAATGATTTGATCACAATTCTTCGAGCGAGGAACTTAAACTCTTTGTCAGAATTCAAGATTTCTTCTTCACCCTCTGAGTGGAATTGCTGAATCTCTTCTTTTGATAGGTTTTGGACAGCATCTTCAACCCACTTTTTCTTCATTTCAACGTGAATCTTTCGGTTCAGAATCTTCATCAATTCTTCTTTGGTCGATTCCAACCGGTTACGCAAGTTGTAGTTCTCATTGAAGCCATAATAAATTTCAGCAATCTTTTCCTTAGGGATCAACACAGTTCCATTAAACATCAAGTTTCTAAAGCGCATGTCTTCCTTGTTCAAATGATTGGCATAAGCGCTGACTGCCCGGAAGTAATCCAAGCTGCCCTTGATATCATTGAGCTTTTGAGCCTGCTTGTCCAGTTGTTCGGTGAACCGTTCAGACAAAGTTTCGACTTGCACGCTCGGCAAACGATGGGAACTATATTGAAAGAAAGTCATTTGGACCATGTTTTGCTCACCTAATTCGGGGAGCACTTGGTTGATGTAGTCGTTAAACAACTGGTTAGGTGAGAACAAAATAATTTGGCCGGAATGCAAATTGCCACGATATTGGTAAAGCAGGAAGGCGACCCGCTGCAGAACTGCGGCAGTTTTCCCTGAACCAGCCGATCCTTGAACGAACAGCAAATCAGAATCGGTATCCCGAATAATCTGGTTTTGTTCCTTTTGAATGGTGGTGACAATACTCTTCATCTTGGTGTCAGAACGATTGCTTAAAGCATCCAGCAACATTTGATCGCCGACCACTTCTTCAGTATCGAAGACGGTCTTGATTTTTGAATTTTCAATTTGGAATTGACGCTTTAATTTCACGTCAACGGTCTGTTCACCATCGGGCGTCATGTAAGTGACATCACCGATTCCACCGTTATAGTAGATACTCGAGATTGGTGCCCGCCAGTCGTAAATTAAATAATGATCCGGCTGGTCAGTAAATGAAGCCATCCCAATATAGATGGTCTCATCACGTTTCTCGTCTCCTTCACGGAAATCAATCCGTGCAAAATAAGGATTCTTCTCAAGCTTGTTGAGAGTACCAAGTTCTCGGGCGGCATGTTCCTGGCGATTTTCACGTTCGGAAAGCATCTGCTGTTGCTGCCGAATAGACATGGCAGTTTCCATCATTCCGCTGTAGGTTTCCGTCTTGAGACGCACATCATTATTAAAATTTCTGTTGATATCCTTCACATCACGCTTGGTTGACTTGATCTTTTTCTCAAGGTCCTTTTGTGAAATATGAATCTCATCAATGACGTGGTCCAAGTGGTGTTGTTCTTGTGTTTTGATATTATCTGCCATTAATTTACCCCCTATAACTTGACTTAATAGTTTAGCATAAAAACGTTACCAATACAAAAAACATTATCGTTTTGGTCTTAAAGTTAACAATTCATGCCACAATTGTAAGATTGGTATACTTGTAAATGTTGCGTTATGATATGATATAATTTAGATGTTTTAAATAATTGTATACTTAGGAGGACGCTCATGACTATTTCACTATATTTCGTTCGACATGGCCAGACGTATTTAAACAAATATCACCGCATTCAAGGTGTCATCGACTCCCCGTTAACTGACAAGGGAATTGCCGATGCCATCGATGCCGGGAAACGCCTCAAACAGATTCCCTTTGACGCGGCTTATAGCAGTGATACCTCCAGAGCAATGAAAACTGGAGCATTAATTTTAAAAGAAAATCCATCTGAAGTAAAGAATCCTGTTCCAGTCAGCGCCTTTCGTGAACTGAACTTCGGTTACTACGAAGGTGAAGATGATGTGAAGACCTGGCATACAATTGGTGGCCCAATCGGCGTCAACTCATTCCATGGTCTGATTGCCAAATTTGGTATCAGCAAGGCCGAGGACATGATTGCCGCAGCTGATCCCTACAAAGATGCCGAGAGCGGCGAAGCGTTCTGGAATCGGCTCAAACCTGCCATTGATCAAGTGGTTGCCAATGCCGAAGATGGTGACAAAATCTTGCTGGCCACTCATGGCACTTTGATTCGAAACGTAGTTGCCAAGTGGAGCGATATTCCAGTGGATGTTTCAACCAAGAACGGCAGTGTTACCAAGGTTAACTGGGATGGGAAGAACTATTCCGTTGAGTATTTTAATAATGTGAGTGAAGATTTATAAACTGTGAGGTCAGCAAATGAAAGATTCAACTACTTCAAGCCAAGACCTAATTAATCACTTTTCTCATTATTCTGATCAAATAATTGACTTAAACAAAGCTTTAATTGTAAAGAGGCCAAATAACAAAAATGTTGTCTTGGTTCCTCAATCCGAATTTAACGCTTGGATTAAATCAGAACAAGTTTCTAACAACGACTAGCCTTTAAAGACCGTGAGCAAATACAACTCACGGCCTTTTTTATGGAATTTATTAAACCACAAGAATTTGAAGAAAATGTGAACGTGTGCGAGTGCCAGGCTCTGTTATAATATAGGCGACAGGGGGTCACATCATGAAGAAAATTCTACCTTTAATTGCCGTTGGTCTGGCAGGCGTCCTTTTGCTTGCAGGCTGTGGCCACAAAAAAGCCGACATGGAAGATGCCACGACGGCACCCAGCAATTCGACTAAATTAAACAATTTGCTCACACCCGCAAAGGTTAAGGTGCCCGAAGACTCGCAGACTTCTAACAATGATCAATTGTATTCCCAGTTCTATAAAAAAGATGGTCAATGGTACTGGAAGTTGACGTCACAACAAGATGGCACTATTGACAATAGTCAGATTAAATCACTGAAATCAACTAACCAAACTGACGTTTATAATTTCTCAATGGTCAGCAATCAAAACAAAAAGTACAATTTAAAGTTTAATTGGATTAACGGTGGCCACCAGGCCTACACGGTCAATGCCGCCTATCATAACGTTGACAGCAACTTCATTCTCGCTGATGCCAAGGTTTCTGGGCAATGGCAGACAGGTGCACCAGAGGCTATTCAGGGCACTTGGGCAACCGATTTTGCCAACAATTCAGGCAGTGATGCCCAAAAACTGCCATTTACCAAGCAATTCTTGAATATTACCGCCAGTGCCACTAGCAGTTTCCTCAACGAGTATGACAGCAATCACCGTCTATACAACTCCGAAACCAGCAATAAGACCACTAATTTATTCTATAAAGAAAATGGTAATGACAGTTATGTACTTAAATCATACAATGCCAACCAAACACCGGTTGTTTACAGCATTTCTGTCGTCAACAATAATCAGATCAAAGTCGACGGACTAACAACTGGAAGCCTGATAATGTCTAAATCAGCAACCAGCTCCACCACCGCAGCGTCCGCCTCATCAGCCAGTTCTCAATCCGGGTCGGTGGCAAGCAGCACCACTACTAATGCCAACAGCAACCACTTAACTGACCAGCAGGTGGTTAACTGGATTTGGCCATACGTTCAGGCAAAATATCCCAATATGAATGTCGCCTCAACTGACTTCACCTACATGCCACAGATGAAAGACGGCCAACTTTATGTCAATGTCCTTGAAAACCATAATGCCGCTGCCTTCAAGAAGAGTGGCGTCGACACTGGCACCAATCCACAAGTTGCCAGCTTCAGAGTGACTGCCAGTGGTGCTTTGCAGCAGATGAACGCGACAACTGGTGATTGGACCACCGTTTCGAGTGGTTACAATGGCTAATATTTAAGCATCAATTTAAGCATCAATTTAAGTGTTAATTGGTTTTTGAACAGTTTCTTAAACAGCTATGTTTGATTACACTGGTATTGAATTGTCACTAAAACTAACAAAGAACTGGAATCCGGCCTTTAGTCGGAGATCCCAGTTCTTTTTATTTTTCCTTCCCCTTCGTTACCATTGCTAAAAAGCTCTGGCGCATACTTGCTAGTCTTTGTTTGTCATTTGGACCATTATATTTTGCTGCCATCCCAGCAATTATGGTCTGAAATAGTTTAGCAAGTTTATCCTGATCAGCATCACTCAATAAATTCCAGCCCGAAATTTCAGATTGATGTCCTTCGCTGATTACTTGTTTCCCAGCAGCAGTCAAATTAATTAATGTCACTCGCTTATCCTTCTTTGAGTGATTTTTCTGAACCAATCCCTTTTTGACCAGCTTGTTCACAAATTCAGTAACCGACGGCGCTGAGATTGATAACCCCTCAGCCAATTCCTTTTGGGATTGACCATCCCGCTCACTTAGTGCATAGAGAATGTTTCCTTGGCCTTGGTAGAATAAGTCTGGACTATCTTTCCCGCGCATCTCCAAAGCAAAATATAATAGCAAATCAAAAAAATTTTCAGTTAGTTCATGTTGCTTTAATTCGTCAGACATTCTAATTCCTCCGCTATTTTTTAAATTAGTATAACATAATTTCGGTTTATAGTAAGGGCCCCTAAATTTTTATTGACATTTTATTTAGGGGGCCTTATTATATTTGGGTACCAAGATGACCCAATCGTCATTTAATAAAATTTGATTTGCGAGGTGTTCCATTATGAAATTAATATTTAATGACCCAACATTTTCCTTCGAAACAATCAGGACATTAGGTTACAGCGCTTATGGCGGTTCTGACCTCAGTGAGGTTGTTACAACTGCCAACAAAATTAATGATGGTGACTTTGAAAGTTGGTACACCAACTGGAATGCATTAGCAGTACATGTCAATAACCGGGCAAAGTCATTCGAAAATTCCGGTGAGCTTTTGAGCGCCGGACAAAATTATCTGAAAGCTTCCAACTATTTTCGGACGGCTGAATTCTTCTTACATGGCCGTCCAGACGATCCCCGTTTAATATCAACCTGGGAAAATAGCCGAGAAACGTTTAGAACGGGTATTCAGCTTTCCGCCCAAAACGTGGAATTTGTTGAAATCCCATACGAAAATACAACCATGCCAGGATATTTCTATTGGCTGGATGACAAGCCACGCCCAACATTACTTGTTCATGGTGGCTATGATTCTACTGGCGAGGAACTATATTTTCAAATTGTTATTGATGCCCTGGCTCATGGCTACAACATTCTGACCTTTGAAGGACCAGGCCAAGGTGAAATGGTCCGAAAGCAGAAGCTTGCATTCCGTCCCGACTGGGAAAACGTCGTCTCACCTGCAATCGACTTTCTGGAAACAAAACCGGTTGTTGATAACAAACGGATCGCGTTAATGGGAATTAGCTTCGGCGGATTGCTTGCCCCACGAGCTGCTGCATTTGATCACCGGATTGCTGCTGTAATTGCAGACGACGGACTATTCTCTTTTGATTTTTTTGATGCGTTTGCGGCACGCGGACATCACACACACGACTTCGGTGGGATAGAAAAAATCATTCAAAAGTTGATGGCTGAAAGTACGCAAGTTCGCTGGGTTATTGAGAATGGTATGTTTACATTTGGAGCTAAATCTGTACAAGAGCTATTTCAGCTAACACAAAAGTATACGTTGAAAAATGTTGCCGAAAAAATCGAGTGCCCCGTGTTAGTATGTGATGCAGCCAATGATGGCTTCTTCAAAGGACAGCCAGAATTATTGTATAGTCATCTAAAATCTTCGAAAACGTTGATGAAATTTGATCAGACTGACGGCGCACAGGAGCATTGTCAAATAGGGGCAATCAAATATTATAATCAGAAGGTGTTTCAATGGTTGAATAAAAGCCTCAAATAATAAGTTTCTCTTCTAAGATGTCTTTCTCAGTAATCGCGCCACCCTTTTAAATAAGTAAAAAACGCATTGATTCAATTTGTGAGAATTCAAATTCTCCAAATCAATTCAATGCGTTTTTCTAATGTTTACCCATTTTACCTTCGTAATCCTTATCAATCTTCTCATAATGATCAACCTTATATTTCAGCTTATTATAAGATTTCTGCATCTTGGCTAATCGCGCACTCACTATTTCCAGTTGATCGTTCAGCAATTCCTTGCGTGCCTGGACTGTCTGCTTACCCTGCTTAAATAATGAAATATAGTCAATCAGATATTCGACGCTCACCCCAGCATCCCGCATGCACATTGCAAAAGACACCCAGTCTAAGTCTTCGTTATCATAGTTCCGATAGCCAGCTGAATCACGGGTCACAGCTGGAATGGCACCAACGCGTTCCCAATATCGGAGCGTATCCGATGCGATATGATACTTTTTTGAAACTTCGTTAATTTTCATTTAATCACCTCATCAATTACACCACTATCATAAACCTTAGAGTGGACTTTAAGGCAAGACATGTCCATAAAAAATGAAACCAGCATCAACATGTCAGCTTCATCATTCATATTATTCTGAAATTGGTTTCAACTTCTGAATGACTTTGGCAGGGACGCCACTCAAGCAATCGTTGTCTGGGCTATGATCTTAGTGATCATTCTGTTACTGGCACCTGCCAGCCATTGTCGAGCATCTGATGGTATTTCCGACCCACCGGCACCCATAGTTTGGAACGCATGATTCTTTTCATTGAATCCCAAAACAAAGGGTCCTGCTTCTCTTTAGTTGATAAATTAAGCTGCCAGTATTGCCCATCTTCGGTTTTAATCAAAACAAACGGATAGAATACCTTGGCAAGCTGTGCTGAAACAATGTTGTTAATCATTTTAGTATCGTCTATTAATGCGGTCATTTTTGATGTCACCTTTCTTAGTTACTTTGATTAACTGAATGATATCAGCAACGGCTTAAACGAAGATTAAAATAAAAACACTTCCAAAATTTGGAAGTGCTTTTGAATATTTGCTTTTGTTTACGTTGTGTTTTGTGGTTGGTGTTAGGCTACCTAGCCGAATCGTGCTCCACCAAGCAGAGACTTGCATCTAAGGGGCTTTAGGCAAAAATCAAACTCAATTTTCGCCGTCTTGAAGGCCACCTAGCCGAATCGTGCTCCACCAAGCAGGGACTTGCATCTAAGAGTACTTAAGCAAAAATCAAACTCGATTTTCGCTTAAGTACTCTTAGATGCAAGTCCCTAACCGCTTGGTTCCGCACACTACACTACTTCTTCAGTCTCGAATCCTCTTGCGCACGCTTCTTATACATCGGGATTTCATCCTCGCTGGCACGTACCCAGTGATGCGGGACGATTTCCACTAGCGAACGTTCTTTATCGTCAAATTCTTGACTAGCATCGTATGGGATTTGTACCCGGGCCCGCTCGTACTCTGGATCAGGCACTGGAACCGCCGACAATAAGCTGGCGGTATAATCATGCAATGGATGGGCATAGATTTCATCTGAACTGGCAATTTCCAGCATTCTACCATAATGCATAACCCCAATTCGGTCAGAAATATACTTAACCATTGAAAGGTCATGGGCAATGAACAGATAGGTCAGATTACGTTCACGCTGCAGCTTCTTCAACAAGTTAACCACTTGGGCCTGGATGGAAACATCCAGCGCTGAAATGGGCTCATCAGCGATAATAAACTGTGGTTGAACGGCCAACGCTCTAGCAATTCCAATCCGTTGACGCTGACCACCTGAAAATTCATGTGGATAACGACTGGAATGGTCTTTGTTCAAACCAACGGTCTCAAGCAAATCTTCAACTTGTTTGGAACGATCAGCATCATCTTTAGCCAAATGATTAATATCAATTCCTTCAGCAACAATATCCTTAACCTTCATCCGTGGATTCAGAGAAGCATATGGATCTTGGAAAATCATCTGCATGTCTCGGCGGAACGTCTGCTTCTGTTTTTTAGAATCCAGCTTGGAAACATCCTGACCATCAAAGATGATTTTACCTGAAGTCGGTTCGTACAGATGAATGATTGCGCGACCGGTCGTGGTTTTACCAGAACCGGATTCACCAACTAACCCAAATGTTTCACCACGGTACACGTCAAAGGTGATGTCGTCAACCGCACGGACTTCATTGGGTTTGCCAATGTTGAAGTATTGTTTCAGGTGTTCAACTTGCAATATTTTGTTTTCTTCTGAATAGTCAATCACAGTTGTTCCTCCTGTTCTTCAACATGATTCCCCTTGCTCTTGTTAATTTCTTGATGAACAAGTTCAGCATAGTGTTTCTGACGTTCGATGATCGGTGCCGGTGGCGTCACTTTTGGCGCTCTGGGGTCCAACAGCCAAGTTGCAGCATAGTGGGTATCAGACACCTTAAAGAACGGCGGCTGCTTTTCTGTGTCGATTTTAAGGGCATATTTGTTTCGGGCAGCAAAAGCATCCCCTACTGGTGGATCCAATAAATCTGGTGGTGTTCCGGGAATTGATGGTAATTCAGTACCACTCGTATCCATCGTCGGCATGGAGTTCAAAAGGCCCCAAGTGTATGGATGCTTTGGATTATAGAAGATTTCATCAACCGTACCGTATTCGACAATCTTGCCGGCATACATAACGGCAACTCGATCGGCCATCCCGGCAACAACCCCCAAATCATGGGTAATGAAAATGATTGACGTGTTGGTCTTAGCCTGCAATTCCTTCATCAGATCCAAAATCTGAGCTTGAATGGTTACATCCAAGGCAGTTGTTGGCTCATCAGCAATCAAAATTTCAGGGTAGTTAACCAAGGCGATTGCAATCACAATCCGTTGTCTCATCCCACCTGAAAATTGGTGAGGATAGTTGTTAATCCGCTGTTCAGCGTTTTCAATCCCAACTAATTTCATCATTTCCAAGGCTTGAGCATATGCTTTCTCACGCTTCATACCCTTATGGATAATCAGCGGTTCAGCAATTTGCTTGCCAATCTTCATCGTTGGATCAAGTGAAGTCATCGGGTCCTGGAAGATTTCGGCGATGTCTCGTCCACGAATCTGGTCCATTTGTTTCCGTGACTTCTTCAATAAATCTTGACCCTTGAACATAATTGTTCCACTGTCAATGACAGCGTTGGGCGAATTTAATCCCATAATACTTCTTGTGGTAACAGTCTTGCCTGAACCGGATTCCCCAACAATCGCCAAGGTTTCCCCTTTTCTCAGGTCAAAGCTGACATCTCGAATCGCTTTAACACTACCAGCATAAGTATTGAAGTTGATTTTGAGATTTCTTACCTCAAGAACATCTTTTTCGTTTTCCATCTCAAAACACCTACTCTCTACTCTTTGGATCAAGGGCATCACGAAGCCCATCACCCAAGATATTAAATGCAATCATCAAGACTGAAAGCACGATCGCTGGATACCACATTTGATAAGGCAAGAACTGGAAGTTTTTCTGGCCATCATTGATCAAAGTACCAAGTGAAGCTTGTGGTGCACTAATACCAATACCAATGTATGACAGGAAGGCTTCGAAGAAGATTGCTGTTGGAATGGTGAACATCAAGTTAATGATGATGACACTACTCAAGTTAGGCAATAAATGCTTAAAAGCAATCTTCCAGGAACTCTCACCCAGCGTTCGAGCCGCCAGGATAAATTCCTGGTTCTTGAGCTCCAGAGTTTGCGCCCGGACCAGCCGGGCCATGTTAATCCAACTGGTAATCGCAATTGAAAGGATGATCGCAGTCATACCTGGTTTTAATACCAAGATCAACAGAACCATGACAACCAAGTTAGGAATTGACAACATGATTTCAATGATTCGTTGCATCAAAGTATCAACCCGGCCGCCGATCCAGCCTGAAGTGATGCCGTAAACAACACCGAATGCCAAATCGAAGAAACTGGCAATCAACGCAATTTCAAGGGAGATTCGAGTTCCATACAAAATTCTTGAGAACAAGTCACGGCCAAGATAATCAGTTCCTAGAAGGTACCAGTTATTGCCTGCATGAGCTTGGGCATATGCGTTAACTCGTTCGCCTGATTGATCAAGCGTCCCGTTAAGGCCATTAATGTCAATGCCAGGAATCTTTGGTGGTAAATTGGCAAAATTAGGATTGGTTGCGTTTGGATTATGTGTTTCAAAGAAATGAGATCCAAAAGCAAGAATGAATAAAATGATCAGAAGTACCAGAGCAATCATTGCTGCTTTATTTTTACGTAATCGACGCCACGAGTCTTGTAAGAAAGTTAAAGATGGCGTTGCGATTTTTTCGTCATCCAGCTTGGCACGATCGGCACCGGCAATCGGTGTGAAATCGTCAGCTGAAGTTTGTTTTGCATTGTCTGCCATTATTTTTCTCCCTCCTACTTATTAATTCTGATTCGTGGATCAATTAATCCATAAACAATGTCAGTGATCAACAGCACAACACAAAGCATCGCACTATACACGATCGTCAGTCCCATGATAGTTGGGTAATCGTTGGTCAAAATTGACTTAACGAATTGTTCACCAATACCAGGAATTGAGAAGATGTTTTCAACAACCATCGAACCGGTCATGATGTTAACGGCCAAAGGTCCAATGATGGTAACAACTGGAATTAAACTGTTACGCAGTGCGTGATGATAAATAATTCCGACTTTATTGAGTCCCTTGGCTTTTGCAAGTTCAATATAATCCGAACTCAACACGTCCACCATTTCCGTCCGCATAAACCGAGCGGTTTCAGCTAACGGCGACGCGGCCAGCGCCAAGGTCGGCAGGACGGTATACATAAATCCGCCCCAGTCAGCGATTGGGAACAATCTCAGCTTCAAGCCCAGGTAGTACTGCAACAGTACCGCCAAAACGAATGAAGGAATTGAGATGAACAGGATTGAAATGATGGTAGCTGAAGTATCAACCCAAGTGTTAGCCTTGATTGCACCAACAGCACCAACAATCAGCCCTGCAAGAACCCCAAGTACCATTCCTTGGCCACCAATAATCAGTGATGGTCCAAGACGACTGGAAATCAGGTATGAAACCGGCTGGTTACTGAACTGGAATGAAGTACCAAAATTACCATGAATCACTCCACCCAGATATACCAGGTATTGCTGCCAGACGGGCTTATCCAACCCATACTGCTTATAAATCTGATGAATTTGTGTCGGTGTCAGCTTGGCTTGGTTGGTCAATGGAGTACCTGGCATTAATTTCATCAAGAAAAAGGTAATTGTAGTGACGATAAACAAGGTCAGAATAATGTAAAATATTCGTTTTCCCAAGTATTTTGCCATAAGTGTTCCTCTCATTTCTAATTATGTTGTAACTATTTTTTCATAAACCCCATAATAATGTAAAAGAGGCCGGATTTCAATAACCAGCCTCAAATACATCGAACTGTTCATTTAATAATTACTTAACGTAAGCCTTACTAAAGTCATATTGTGGTGATGTTGTAAAGGCTTGAACGCCCTTAACAGATGAACGTACCAATGCGGCTTGTCCTTGTTGATAAAGTGGAACAATTCCTTGGTCATTCATCAAAATCTTTTCAGCAGCAACCATATCGTTCCAACGAGCGGTTTCGTTGTTGGCATCAGTTGATTCAGACTTCTTGATCAAAGCATCGTATTGTTTGTTATTCCACTTACCATCATTGTAAGAGTTGCTTGATGTCATCAAGTCCAAGAAGTTACTTGGATCTGGGTAATCGGCAATCCATGCTGATGTAACCAAATCAAATTGTTGATCTTCTGAACGAGTCAATTTTGACTTAAATGGAATACTTTGAACGGTAATCTTCAAGCCAGGCAATTTTTCAAGTTGACTTTGAATAAATTCGCTTGCCCGCTTGCTGTCATCGTCATCTGAACCCAATAGGCTTAAGCTCAATGACTTCTTGCCCTCTTGTTTCAAACCTTTTGCGAATAAGGTCTTAGCTTCTTTCAAATCATAGTCGGTACCATCCTTGACGTAAGCTTGGGAAGCAAAGTCTTTGCCGTTATGCTTAGCCATGCTTGCAGGAACAAATCCCTTAGGTGCGATATCCCCACCCTGCATAACTTTATTAACCATTTGTTTCTTGTCAATCGAAAGTGCCATCGCTTTACGAATGTTAACATTTCTTAAAGCCTTGATCTTCTTTTGGTTGAATTCCAAGTAAGAAGTTGATGCTTGTGGGAACACCGTGTATGCTTTGTTCTTCTTATTGTTGGCAGCTAGAGTACCACTTAAGGTGGTGTAATCAAGCTTGTTGCTGTTGAAACTGTTCAAACCAGTTGATGGTGTCTTAACTGCTTGGAAGTTCACAGTGTCAACCTTGACCTTTTTAGCATCCCAGTACTTGGTGTTCTTAACAAGTTTCCAAGTATCGTTGGTACCGTTCCATCCCTTAAGAATGAATGGTCCATTATAGCTGTTCTTTGTGGAATTAGTTCCAAAACCACTACCATACTTGGCAACTGTCTTAGGATTCTGTGGGAAGAATTCTGGCTGGGTAACCATGTACTTAAAGTAACTTTGTGGCTTTACCAAACTAACAACGAACTTGTAGTTACCTTCGGCTTTAACACCTAATTTTGAAGGTGACATCTTACCGGCGTTAATCTTGGCTGCATTCTTAATGTTGGCAAATATGTATGCATATTGTGAAGCCGTCTTTGGCTTAACAGTTCTTTGCCATGAGAATACGAAGTCTTTAGCGGTAACAGCAGAGCCATCGTTCCACTTAGAATGACGTAGATTAAATGTCCATGTTAAACCATCTTTTGAGACGTTATAACTCTTGGCAACACCTGGGTCGACTTTGTTGTCCTTAGCCATACGAAGAAGACCTTCGTTAGTACCATTGGCAACTTGAGCTGAATACAAATCAATCATCTTTGAAGTATCCATAGTTGAAATTGCGGCTGGCGTGCTCCAATTGATCTCCTGTTTCTTTGATTGTGATGACTTACTACCACACCCTGCAAGGATAAGTACTGATACGAGTGCTACCCCACCGAGCTTCGCTAATGAATTAATTTTCATGTTGCGATACTTCCCTTCTTAAATATGAAATACTTATTTTGTGATGCCCTTATTTTAAATTAAAATTTGATTAAAAGCAAACACTATCTTGGCATTTATGACATTTGTTCGGTCGACAATTGGTATGGTTGGTTAATTGTGAAATAGAGATTGCTTAACCAGCAGTGGCTTACGCGTTGCGTTTCACTTTTGAGCTTTTGAAAAATTTATTGGTAGAAAAGATTTAAAGAGAGAAATACTTACCAATTATTCCAGATGATCGCACCACGAGTATATCAATTCACAGAATGAATCAATCTGTTACTCACAATATTAGGAGGGTACTAGGACGTAGATATGCACGTTTATATGCATAAAGAGAGTGAGAAAAAAGGCGTTTTGACTAAGTAATCATGAAACCACTAAAAAGAGGCTGGAGCAAAAGTTCGCACTTTTGTTCCAGCCTTCTTGTAGATTAACGATTATTTAACAGAGATCTTGCTCCAATCCCACTGTGGTGCAGTTGGGAAGAATTGAACGCCTTGAATCTTTGGCTTCATCAATGTTGAAATTGCGGGTTGATACAATGGCACAATTCCTTGATCATTCATCAAGATCTTTTCAGCCTGAACCATGTCGTTCCAACGAGCGTTTTCATTGGCAGCATCGACACCTTCCGACTTCTTAACTAAAGCATCGTATTGCGCATTGCTCCATTTACCATTGTTGTATGCATTCTTGGAAGTCAAGATATCCAAGAAGTTGCTTGGATCTGGGTAGTCAGCGTTCCATGCAGTGATAACCAAATCAAATTGACCACTGGCTGAACGGGCAAGACGTGTCTTATAAGGAACGTTTTGGTTCGTGATCTTCACACCAGGCAACTTAGTCAACTGACTTTGAACAAATTCAGTTGAACGCTTAGCCACATCGGTATCGTCTGAAAGCAAGGTCAAGTTAACCGACTTCTTGCCAGTTTCCTTCAAACCTTTGGCCCAGTATTTCTTGGCTTCAGCCAAATTGTAATCAACCGCGCTCTTAACGTATGATTGATCGGCAAAGTCCTTACCATTGTGTTGTGACATGTCGTCGGCAACAAATCCCTTAGGTGCCTGTGAACCGTCAGCAAGCACTTTGTTGGCAAGTTGTTTCTTATCAATTGCCAATGAGAAGGCCTTACGAAGGTTCTTATTCTTAAACATTGGGAATTTCTTTTCGTTCATTTCCAAGTAATAGATAGATGCTTGCTTGTATACATGGTAGTTCTTGTCATTCTTGTATTGCTTAACTTGGGTGCCACTCAACGTCGTGAAGTCCAGCTTGCCACTTTGGTAACCATTCAAAGCAGTGTTTGGATCCTTGATTGCTTGAATGTTTAAAGTGTCGAGCTTAATTGACTTGGCATTCCAGTACTTAGGGTTCTTAACCAATTTCCAATTATCGTTGGTACCGTTCCAACCCTTCAATACAAATGGACCGTTGTAACCATTCTTTTGTGCGTTGGTTCCATATGCTGAACCATACTTCTTAACAACAGACGTTTCTTCTGGGAAATAATAACTTTGAGAAACCATGTACTTGAAGTAACTTTGTGGCTTGATCAAATGGACAACCAGTTTGTAGTTGCCCTCGGCTTTAACACCCAGCTTTGAAAGAGCCATCTTACCGGCATTAATTTTTTCAGCATTTTCGATGTTATTGAAAATGTATGAATACTGTGATGCCGTTTTTGGATTAACTGTTCGTTGCCAAGAGTTGACAAAGTCGCTGGCAACAACCGGCTTGCCATCATTCCATTTAGAATGACGCAAATTGAAGGTCCATGTCTTGCCATCCTTTGAAACCGTGTAATTTTTGGCAACTCCGGGAACAACTGAGTTATTCTTGGACATTCTCAAAAGTCCTTCATTAGTTGCGTTGATGTTTTGACTGGAAATCAAATCAGTCATTTTTGAAGCATCCATAGTGTTGATGTTTGCGGCCACCATCCAGTTGGCAGTCTGCTTCTTAGCACCTGAATCAGAAGATTTGCTACCGCAACCTGCCAGTACAAGTGCGGCGAGTAAGCCAACTCCTCCGATTTTTAATAGCGATTTAGTCCTCATAAATATGAAACTTCCCTTCTTGTATTATGTATTATCTGTGAACCCATTCATTTTAAATTAAAATTTAATTAAAATCAATCCCATTTTAGTGTTATTATTATTCCTGTTTGCCGGCGTTTGTAACAAATGCAATGAGATCAATGATATGAAGTATGAATTTTGAATAATAAATTTACTTTATTTCTCTAATATTCCGACAGACAGTCCTGATATCTCAGCCAATCAAGTGCACTTTGTCCACTATTTATTTACATTTGTGTGTTATACTTGAACACATAATTTATTAGGAGGCACCACATGGATTTACAAGAAACTTTAACTCCTGTTGTCACGATTGGATTGAATCGAAACACCAATAGCTTTGAATATTCAATGACCGAACTGAACAACTTGGCCGAGGCCAATAATATGAAGGTTGTTGAAACCTTGGTTCAGAAATTAGACCGTCCCGATCCCGCCACTTACTTTGGTAAGGGCAAGATTGAGGAGTTGGCTCAAGTTGTCATTGATGATGGTGTTGACACCATCGTGGTGAACGATGAACTGTCACCCAGTCAAATTCGAAACATTGAGAAAAATACCCGGGCCCGAATCATTGACCGGACCGGATTGATTCTGGAAATTTTCGCCAACCGTGCTCAATCCAGGGAAGCCAAACTTCAAGTTGAATTAGCAAAATTAAAATATCAGCTGCCCCGGCTCCATACCAGTGCCAGCCAACGTCTGGATCAGCAGACCGGTACCAGTAGTGGTGCCGGTGGGGCTACCAACCGTGGTGCCGGTGAATCTCAATACGAGTTGAACCGTCGGACGCTTGAAAAACGCATCACCCACGTTAATCAGGAACTTAAGGAAACTGCTAAAGCAGACCAAACGAAGCGTAAGCAGCGTGATCGCAGTGAGATGCCCACCGTTGCGCTGGTTGGTTATACCAATGCCGGTAAATCAACCGTTATGAACGGCATGATTAACCTGTTTGGCGAGAATGAAGACAAACAAGTGATGGTTAAGAACATGCTGTTCGCTACTTTGGACACATCAGTCCGCAAATTAACCCTGCCCGATCAAAAACGTTTCCTATTGAGTGATACAGTTGGATTTGTCAGTCAATTACCCCACCAATTGGTTCAAGCCTTCAAGTCAACTTTGGCAGAAGCTGCCAATGCCGACTTGCTCATTCAAGTCGTCGATTATTCAGATCCCCATCGTGAATTGATGATGAAGACCACCGAAGATACCTTGGCTGAAATCGGCGTCACTGGGGTCCCCATGATCGTTGCTTTGAATAAAGCCGACAAGATGGAGGTTTCGTTTCCATCTCGTGAAGGCGACAATTTGATCATGTCTGCGATGGATGAAAAGTCCCTGCAGGAATTGACCACAATGATTAAAGAAAAGATTTTTAAAAACTACCAGAAACTGACATTGCTCATTCCATTTAATGCCGGTGATGTCGTTTCTTATTTGAATGAAAACACCAACATCGAAAAGACCGATTACCGTGACGACGGAACAGTCATCACGGCCGAGTTAAATGATGCTGATGCCAAAAGATTTGAAAAATATATTTTAGCAACCGAATAAATTGTTCGTTCAAAATAATTTATTTTGATATTATTTGTGTTCACATTTTTATGATGAGAAGAGAGGAAGAAACCCCATGAAAGAACAGAAAGAAGTCACGCTGGACAGAGACCTTGGCCTTTGGTCAGCGTTAGCCCTTGTTATTGGAACGATTATTGGTGCCGGTGTCTTTGTTAGACAATCTGCCGTTTTAGATGATGCCGGCTCAACGTCAATGGCCTTATTTGCCTGGCTGGCTGGTGGTATTTTAACCATCACTGCCGGATTGACCATTGCTGAAATTGCTTCACAGATGCCCGAAACCGGTGGTCTTTACGTTTATATGGAACGAATCTACGGTAAGCTTTGGGGATTTCTCTCCGGCTGGATGCAGATCATTATTTACGGACCCGCAATGATTGCCTCACTTGGTGCCTACCTGGCAATTCTATTATCTGATTTCTTCGGATTCCCAAGTAAATACAATGCGATGCTCGCAATCGGAACCATTATTTTAGTTGGTATTTTAAATTTATTTTCGAACCGTTATGGTGCAACGTTTGCTATTATCACAACTATTTGTAAATTGGTTCCAGTTGCGGCTTTGATCATCTTTGGTCTCTTCTTTGGTAACGAGAGTGCCTTCGGTCAAAGTTTGGTTCATGTTCATCAATCTGCCGGAAACTTCGGAGTTGCCATCTTAGCTACCCTGTTCGCCTTTGACGGCTGGATCTTGGTCGCCAACCTGGGTGGTGAAATCAAGAACCCAAGAAAGCTGCTGCCACAAGCCATCACCCTTGGTATCTTGGCCGTGTTAGTGATCTACTTATTGGTTTCCTATGGTGTTTACCGTTCAGTCCCCGCAGAACAAATTCATCGTCTGGGAACCAGTGCCATCCCTTACATCGCTAACCAAGCATTTGGTGAAGTTGGTGGTAAAATCCTCAGTATCGGAATCATTATCTCGATTGTCGGCTGTATGAATGGTAAGATCATGACTTTTCCACGGATTATGTACGCCATGGCCAAACGTGGTCAACTGCCATTCTCAAAGACTTTGTCATACTTACATCCAAAGTCACATACTCCAATTTTCTCAACTGTTGCCGAATTGATCATCGTTACAATCATGATCATCTTCTCCAACGCCGACCGTTTATCAGAATTATGTATCTTCACGGTTTATTGTTTCTATGTGATGGCCTTCGTTGGTGTCTTCTTATTAAGAAAACGCAATCCAAACCAACATCGAGTTTTCTCAACGCCACTCTTCCCAATCACACCAATCTTGGCAATCGGTGGTTCACTGTTCGTCATTGTCAGTGAAATCATGTCCGATCTCCCTGGTGTGTTAACATCCTTTATCTTCGTTGCAGTTGGAATTCCAGTCTTTTATTACGAAAGTAAGAAGTACCGTGAGCGCCAAGCTGAATTGAATGATGAAGATTAATTCTTTAAAATAGACGAAAGCCCACAAGCGCAATGCTTGTGGGCTTTTTGATTGCTTTCATGTTATTTTGTGGAAACGTGATTTGCCAGCCACTCTTATGGTAAAACGACTACCTTACCAAAGCTGTTATGACCATCCAGATAGGTCTGGGCATCAGCCGTATGCTTCAAATCAAAGACTTTAGTTGGTGACACGTCGATTTGGTTATCGTTAATAATATCAAATAAATCATCGAACATGTGCTGATCGAGCGCGCCCGACTCAAAGCTGGTTAAGTAACCGCCATTCAGCTGGGAAATTGGTTCGAAATGAGTTAGATCCCACACCCCGCCAAGTTCTCCGGTAACACAGGCAACTCCGTTTTCCTTAATAAATTGCATTGAGTTCGTTAATGTGAGTGCACCAACCAGTTCAAGAATTCGGTCGTACTTCTCACCGTCGGCTTGTAACTGGTTATCTTTATCCAAAACAACTTCATCAAAACCGGCCTTTTTAAGAGCGTCAGCTTTTTCCAAGTGCCGGGTTGAACCAACCAGTTTAATCGATGGCACCATTGCCCGGGCTAATTTGCCGGCAGCAACGCCGACGCCACTGGTTGCCCCACGAATGAGCAGTGAATCAGCTTCATCAAGGTGCAACTTGAGCAGTGACCCATATGCCGTGCCATAGGTCTCTGGCACGGCTGCCAAATCTTGAATGGCAAGCTGAGTGTTAACCGAGTAGATATGGTCATTGGGCAGTAAAGTATATTCTGCATAACTGCCGTCAAACGCTCGGCCCATGCCACCCATAACCGAAACCACAATTTGACCTTTTTGAAGGCGTTCAGGATCCGTTGTCTCAACAACTTCGCCCACACATTCAATACCTAAAATTCTGGGCAGTTTTACTGAAGGTGACCAGCCGTTTCTGGTAAAAATTTCAGACCGGTTAATGCCAAAGCCCTTCACTTTCAACAGCGTCCAGCCTTCTTTAACCTTCGGCATTGGCGCATCTTCATAAGATAAGGCGGTTGGTCCGCCCGGGTGTCGTAATACAATTGCTTTCATACAAAACCCTCCTAGACACTTTCACGTTCCACAATTTTGATCGGTGTATACATCGAATAAAAGTCCTTAAACGACTCGCTGACCAACATATCCATCCCTTTGGCGCCCATTTCAAAGAAAGATTGGGTCAGACTCGTCAGCTTCGGTCGGACAATGTCACATAACTGAGTGCCATCAACTGTGAGGATGGCTAATCTATCAGGTACTTTCATTCCATAATTCATTGCCTGATTCAAAACGCCAATCCCTGCCAAATCACTGGAAGCAATTATCGCCGTAAGTTCCGTTTGCTTACCAAACTTTTTCATGGCATTGACCCCATCCATGTATCTGAAATGACCATGTTGTACCCAATCGTCGTTGAATTCCAGTTGATTATCACGCATGGCATCCCGATAGCCTTCATATCAGAGGTTACCGACAAATGAGTGCAGGTCTGTGGCAACGAAGCCGATTTTGCGATGGCCCTTGCTAATTAAATACTTGGTGGCCTTGTAGCCAATGTCAAAATCATTTGAAGAAATGAATGGGAATTCGGTGTTTTTCAATGTCATTGAGAGAAACAGAAACGGAATATTCGCACTTTCCAATAAATCGTCGTTTTCCGGATCCAGATCAATCGCAACCAATAAAATTCCCATCACCGATCTTTCAATCACGGTTTGAATTGCTTTTGCCTGGACTGCTGCATCCCCCTCACCTGCATAGATAATCATGACACTTAGATTGCGGGCTTGAGCCTGTTGCTGAATACCTCTTAAAATCTGGTCAGAAAAGTTGGTTTCTGTTGAGCTGACCAGCACCGCAATCACATTGCTGTGCTGGGTAACCAATTCAACGGCATTTTGATTTCGCTGGTAACCCAATTTTTTAGCAACTTCACGGACTTTTTTGGCAGTCTTCTCTGAATAGAATTCTTTTTGATTGGATAGGACTCTTGAGACTGTCGCCGGTGAAACACCTGAAATTCTGGCAATATCTTTAATTGTTGCAGCCATATGATCACCTCTTAACCCGCATTATTTCAGATAAATCTCTGTTAATAATTATAACATAGGGGGTGCCTTGTTTTTTACTCAAACGTTTGTGATACGATAATACGGGGATTGAAAACCCACCTCACAGATGTTAATATCAACGAAAAGGCCCACTATACTATTGGAGGTACATATACTTATGACACACAAATGGTGGCAAAACGCGGTTGTTTATCAAATTTACCCACAAAGCTTTCAAGACAGTAACCATGACGGAATCGGTGACCTTCCCGGTATCGTTAGTCGACTTCCCTACCTGCAAAAATTAGGTGTTGACGTCTTGTGGCTCAACCCAATCTATGATTCACCGTTAAAAGATAACGGTTATGACATTGCCGACTATGAAAAAATTCTACCAACTTACGGCTCAATGGCTGATTTCGACAAGATGCTTCAAGAGATTCACACTCATCATATGAAACTCTTAATGGACTTGGTCGTTAATCATACTTCAGCCCAACATCGCTGGTTCCAAGAAAGCAAGCAATCAAAAGACAACAAATATGCCAATTACTACATTTGGCGCGATCCGGTTGATGGACACGCACCCAACAACTGGAACGCTGCATTCGGTGGACCAGCTTGGACCTATGTGCCGGAACGTGGCCAATACTATCTTCATTTATTTGCGCCAGGCCAACCGGATTTAAATTGGGAAAATCCGCAAGTCCGTGAATCCGTTTGGAACATCATGCGTTTTTGGCTGGATAAAGGTGTTGATGGTTTCAGAATGGACGTTATTAACCTTATTTCCAAGCCAGCTGGATTACCCGATGCACCGGAGCCAGCCACTTATGGACTTGTTGAAAATTTCGTTGCCGACGGCCCTAAACTAAACGATTATTTGCATGAAATGAATGACAAGGTACTTTCCCACTACAACGTCATGACAGTTGGGGAAATGCCTGGTTCAACACCAGAAGACGCGATTGCTTATACTGGTCTGAACAGCCACGAACTGAACATGGTTTTCCAATTCGAACATGTTCAGCTTGCAGGTAATTCCGACCCTCGTTTGGGTAAATGGAACGACACCCCAGTCAAGCTACCCGAACTCAAACAGGCACTGTCCCGTTGGCAGAAAGCACTTGACGGCAAAGGTTGGAACAGTCTCTATTGGAATAACCATGATCAACCACGGGCAGTATCGCGATTTGCCACAGATGATCCGAAGTATCGGGTTCGCACTGCCAAGATGCTCGGCACAACCCTTCACATGATGCAGGGCACCCCATTCGTCTATGAGGGTGAAGAACTGGGAATGACCAACGTGCACTACACCAGTTTGGATCAATACGAAGACTTGGAAGTTTTCAATTCCTGGCATGAATTGGTGGATCAAGAAAAGTTGGTCGATCCACAAACAATGCTCAAATACCTCAACAGTCGTTCACGTGATCACGCCAGAACACCTATGCAATGGGATAATAGCCAAAATGCCGGCTTTACAGATGCCAAGCCATGGTTCGCGTTGAATCCCAACTATCAAGATATCAACGCCAAAAAGGCCATTGCCGACAAACAATCGGTCTTCTACCATTATCAAAGATTGATTCAGTTACGTCATGAGTCTGATTTGATCAAATTTGGAACCTACGACGAAATTGACCCAGACGATGCCCAAGTATTCGCATATCGTCGTCACTATCAAGGTAAGATGCTCTTGGTCATCAGTAACTTTACTGATCAAACTGTTCGTCGTGATTACAATCAAGCAAAATCTTCAGAACTGCTCATCAGTAATTACAACGATGATCAGGACACGGAACTGCGGCCTTATGAAAGTAAAGTTTATCTATTTGAATAATGGGCGTCGCAAAAGGCAACCAATTGCGGTTGTCTTTTTTGTATCCCCAATAACCTTGGCGTTATAATTAAGGAAATTATTCAGTAAAGGAGGGGTGCCCATGACCGCATACGTGTTATACCAACTAGAATGGATTTTAAGGCTGTTTGTGGCCGCCATATGCGGTGGTCTGGTCGGTTATGAGCGAAAGGTCCGATTGAAAACAGCCGGCATTAGAACACATATGCTGGTGGCAGTTGGATCGGCCCTGTTCATGATTATTTCCAAATATGGTTTTTTTGATGTGATTAATCACGCTGATGTCAGTCTCGACCCTTCGCGGATTGCCTCACAAGTTGTAACTGGAATTGGGTTCATTGGCGCCGGAGCGATTATCACTCGGAACCATAAGATTGATGGTTTGACGACCGCAGCCGGTTTGTGGGCTACTGCCGCCATCGGTCTAGCGATCGGAGCCAATATGTATGTCATTGGGATTGCTGGAACGCTTTGTATTCTGGTGACCCAGACGATTGTCCGTCAAATCCGTGCATTTAAACGTTATCCCAACCGTTCACTGCTTCGCCTACAAGTTACCTTTCATGGGGAATTGGCGTCCATGGACGAGCTCCCAGATCGTCTGAGAGACATTGGCAGTGCGGATCTGAAGATGAGAATTCTCGCTTACAAACCAGATTCATTTTCGTTGGAAGTCCGCGTAAAGTTGCGCCATAAGATGGATCCGGATGAGTTTATTCGCCAGATGAGTGATTTGGTGGATGTTCGGCGGATTGAGGTGTTGGATTAAGATTAGAGTGCAGCAGTAGGCGTTTTGATCCCAGAATTTAAGGAGATAAATCGATTATTCCCGTTTTTGGAATGATTGATTTATCTCCTTAAATGGCCGGGATCAGCCGATTGCTGCACGTTTTAGCTAGGTAATATGAGTGTACTCAAAAAGAGGTCGAGACAAAGGTTAATGCTTTTGTCCGGCCTCTTCGTTGTACATTTCTTATAATCCCAACGAAAATCCAATCAGGAATGCCAATATTAGAAGTAATATGATTGGTCCTATGAAGCGGATGAATTTGATTAGTTCCATATGGTATTTCCTTTTATGAGTTGGCGAATAGTTCACGGTTATTTAGTGATTTTACTTTGTGGGGAACGATAGTTGATCGCTCCACTTGTACATAGATTAAACGTGTTCCGACGACCCAGATGCTAACTTCTAAGGGAACTTTAATTAAAGTCTCAAACCCAGGGACTTCAATCAAAGTACCCTTAGAAACCGCCTCACCCGTTACTCGTCACACTCTATCGTTCTGCTCCCTGCACCACTTCTTCGACTTCGCCCGACTTCTTGGCTGTTCCCAGTCTGTGGTCGAGGTACTGTGACAATAGTGACAGTGAGTAACATACGATGAAGTACATGACGGATAATGCCAAGAACATTGGAATCGTGTAATTGGTGTTCTGGCCGTAGATGATTTGCGCATGGTTCATCAAATCTGGCAGCACAATGATGGTAGCCAATGACGTATCCTTCACCAAAGAAATGAATTGACTAACAATCGCTGGAATCATGTTCTTAATGGCTTGCGGCAAAATGATGTATCTCAACGCCTGCCAATAAGTCATTCCAGTTGATCTGGCACCTTCCATTTGCCCAGTTGGAATTGAGACAATTCCAGCACGGACAATTTCGGCCACCATCGCCGATTCGAATACCGCCATCGCAATCACTGACGCCCAAATTGGATCCGGCTTGAAGCCGATATTTGGTAATCCAAAGTAGGTAAAGAAGATAATCAGGATTAACGGTAAGTTACGAATGATATCAATCACAAAACCGACAATCGCTGATACATATTTAATTTCAACGTATCTGATAATTCCTAAAATTACCCCGAATATGTAGCTCAGGATAATCGAACATACAGAAACCAGGATCGTAACCCAAGCCCCTTCAAGAAGGAACCTGATATTAATCCATGAATAAGCACCTAAGACTGTTAACATATCTCGATTCCTCCTTTATGCCAATTTCTTTTCAAGATAACGCATGTAGTAACTCAGCGGCAAAGTCAAAATCAAGTACAGAACACCAACACAAAGGTAAGTGCTCATACTTTGCAGCGAATCAGATGCGATAACGTTACCTTGATACATTAAATCAAATCCGGCAACAAAGGCTAAGACTGAAGAGTTCTTAACCAAGTTGATGAACTGGTTGCCCAGTGGAGGAATAACATATCTAAAGGCTTGTGGCAAAACGATGTAACGCATTGCCTGCCAGAAGGTTAACCCGTTGGCACGGGCACCTTCCATTTGACCGGGATCAACGGATTGAATTCCTGAACGAACCGTTTCAGCGATAAATGCTGAAGAGTAAAGAATCAATCCAATGGTACCGGAAGCAAACCCACTAATTTCAACGATGTACATTGGAATAACAACGTAGAAGAACATCGTGATAACCAGCAATGGAATGTTCCGGAATACTTCGATATAAACTCTTGCAATCACTCTAAGAAATTTATTGGGTACAACTTCCAGGATGGCAAAGCCTGAACCGATAACTAACGCGAAAACCAATGCGATAATACTGCACAAAAGCGTTTGACCTAATCCATAAAGGAGTGTACTTCCATAATTTTGAAAAATGCTTATCATCGTTCTGCCCCCTTAAAGTCAAATCCTTTAACCTTGTGGAACCACTTGTAAAGGAGCTTGTTATATTGACCAGAGTTTTCAACTTTGGTCAAAGCTTCGTTCATGGCATCCCGCATCTTACCTTGACCTTTATCAACGGCAATTCCGTAAGGCTCTTTGGTAAATGTGCCGCCGACAACTGAGTACCCCGGGTTTTCAATTGACATACCATAAAGGATACCGTTATCAGTGGTTAAAGCATCACCTTGGCCAGACTTCAAAGCAGTTAATGCTTGAGAGTAGTCAGACAATTGCAGCACTTTAGCCTTAGGCGCGAACTTCTTAATGTTTTGAACAGAGTTTGAACCAACAACCCCTAACACAACGGCGCCTTTATGATTCAAGCCTCTAACATTTTTAATGGGACTACCATTCTTAACGAGGATGGCTTGCCCGGCATCAAAGTATGAGCGTGAGAAATCAACTTGTTCAGCACGTTGTGGGGTGATAGTCATAGTCGCCATAATGGCGTCAATGTTACCGTTTCTAAGTAAAGGCATCCGGGTTTGACTAGTAACTTGAATGAATCTCGCCTTACCGTCTTTACCCAGAATCTGTTTGGTCATTGCTTTGGCCAAATCAATTTCAAATCCCTTAATCTGGTTATCACGCACGTCCATCAAACCAAATAGTTTGGTGTCGGCTTTAACTCCCCAAGTGATCGTCTTTGTTTGCTTGTCGTCACGCAGCACATTTTTTTGTGACGCTGAACTTGAACAGGCACTCAAAGTTACGACCGTTAAGAGTAAGGTCAATAATAACCCAATTCTTGATATGATCTTTTTCATGATGCGACCTCCCAATAATGAAATTTTTAATGCGTAATAATTTTTCCAAGAAATTGTCGTGCACGTTCATTGGAGGGTTCGCCATCGAAGAACTTTTCACTTGTGTCATCTTCCAAGATCTGACCATCATCCATAAAGATAACCCGGTTGGCAACTTCACGAGCGAATCCCATTTCATGAGTCACAACCAACATGGTCATATCTGAATCTTGCGCAATATCTTTCATAACGTTCAAAACATCATCAATCATTTCAGGGTCCAACGCACTGGTTGGTTCATCAAACAAGAGGCACTTAGGCTTCATTGCCAATGAACGGGCAATTGCAATACGTTGTTGTTGACCACCAGATAATTGAGCAGGCAGCTTGTTGGCTTGGCTTTGAAGACCAACTTGATCCAACAATTGCATTGCAAATTTTTTGTTTTCAGCTTCTGGTCGTTTCAACACAATTCGAGGAGCCAACATGATGTTTTCAAGCACCGTCTTGTTTGCATACAAATTAAAATGCTGGAAAACCATGCCGACGTTTTTACGGATTCGGTTAGGGTCGGTCTTCTTGTTGGCCAAATCTTGACCATTAACAATTAACTTACCTTCTTGTATAGGTTCCAATCCATTAACCGTTCGAATCAAAGTGGACTTACCAGAACCTGAAGGGCCGATTAACACAACGGTTTCGCCTGCTTCAATCTTTAAATTGATATCCTTTAAAGCATGGAAATCGCCATAATACTTTTGTACGTCTTGAAATTCGATCATTGCCATGTCATTTTCCTCCAATGCTTTTGGGCTAATTATTAAAATCGCCTAAGAATGATACTACATCCATAATATGTTAAAAATTTTGATAGGTCAAAAAAATGTAACAAAAAGTTTATTCTCATGTCACATTTTCTATCAAGCACTTAATTTAAGTAACCCGGGCACCTAGCGTATGTAACAGTTCTGGATGAATATTTTTGAGTAATTATCTAATTATAATTCATGATAAGTGAAAATGGAAACCTAATTTGTATAAAATTTAATTGGAGTTTCATTTTGTGGCCAAAAAATGAGAATAAAAAGCCAGAAAAAATAAGGCTTAATCCACCATCCAAGAAATGGCAGATTAAGCCCCATAAATTATAAAACTTATTGATTTTCAGAGATATAATCCAATATCTGAAACATGACATTTTTATTTTCAGCAGGTACCTGACGCGCTAAGATTTCCTCAGCAGTCTGATTTAACACCGAGCCTTGAATGTAAGCCGAGTCGTTCACGACCATCTCACGAACGTTGTCTTCTTTGGGTTCAAAGTGAAATTGGAGACCAACGACTTGGTGATTCAAGACAAAGCCTTGATTCTTCAAGTTGTCACTTGAGAACAACAAGTCAGCGCCATCAGGAATCTCAAAGGTCTCTTCATGCCAATGCAGTGCCGTTAATTGTTCCGGCAAACCTGGAATGACGTCAGATTTTCGATACACCGGCGCCCAACCAACTTCTTTGGCAGGTCCTTTGGTGACCAAATAGCCGAGGGTTTTAGCAATCTGCTGAGCACCAAAACAAGCACCGAAGATTGGCGTGTGGTTATTTAATAATTCCTTGATCAACACACGTTCCTGCTTGATCCATGGCAAATCATCGTTGGGACTCATCGGTCCACCCAACACCACCAGCATGTCGGTTTCGTCGGCCGTTGGCAGGTGACCAAATTGGTCAGGATGATAAATGTACATTTGATGACCTTTTGAGTGTGCCCAATCCTGGATTGATCCCGGCCCCTCATCGGAGGCATGCTGCAAAACATTGATTCTCATGTTGGATCCCTTTCATTTACAGTTTCTTATAAGCCAGCATTGCCCGCAGCTTGAAGTCTTGCGGGGCTTCAATCACACCCGCACGGCCAATCTGTTTATACGGTCCACCGACTAGGGTTACAGAGGCTAAATATAGTTTGACTTGAGTGAGATCGAGTGATTTCACGGACTGCAAGCCAACCCGCTTAATTTCACCCACCGGATAAATTTCGGCTTGGTTCAAACCACAATAAACGATCAGTGATGACCCCTGCTTTTTCATTTCAAAGTAAGGCATCAACACGCCCTTGCCAATCGCATAAACCGGCTTGCTGTTGACCTTCAGCAATTCAAAAATCTTGCGGTCATTCATGCCGTTATAATCAGCTTGGAACAACTGCTGCTGTTCCATTTGGGCAACTAACCGATCGATATTGGCCTGTTGAGTTGGACTGACTTCAATCTTGGCAGGTAGTAAATGCTGATCATCGAATAAACCATTGGCTGGAACATTTCGTTCCTCAGAAATCACCGTGGTGCCCATTTTGGATTCCACTTGTGTTTCCCGTGGGTGTTCCTGGATGTGCAGCGCTTTGGCAATCTTGGGTGAAATATCAAACCACGGCTGTTTCTTTGTGAAATAGTAGTAGAAGTTGCAGACGGTAAAGTACAGCAAAATAATTGCCACTAATAAGATTGGAATGCCTTTGGTAAACATCTGATTCTGCAGAAAACGGAAACTGATGTAGAACAGGTAAATATCGCCAAAGAAGCCCAAAACCGTGTATATCCGGCTTTTAAGGGTTACGTTGATGTTAAAGTAACCCAGGTAGTGGTTAACCATGTCCAAAAAACTAAACATTAGTCAGTCCCCTCCCCTGTATCGCTAGTCGTTACGTCAGCGTTGGCGTCATTATTATTTTGGGTCGTCGTCCCGCCAGTTGTCCCAGTGGTCGTGTTGCCACTGCTACTGCTGGTTTGGGAATTTTGATTTGAATTATTATTATTGGAATTATTGGTACTGCCACCAGTGGTTGTACCTTTATTGGTCGTAGTGCCCTTGTTCGTAGTGGTTCCTTTGTTGGTCGTTGTCCCATTGTTTGTATTGGTATCCGTGTTGTTATCTGTATTATTGTCAGTCGTCTGATCATCAGATGAGCTGGCATTCTTTTCACTCTCAGCTTTTTCAGACGAAGCTTTGGCCGCAGAAGATTCTTCTGCCGCCTTTTTCTTTTCGGATTCTTCCTTTGCTTTTTCAGCTTTTTCTTTGGCATCAGAATCATCGGTCTTTTTCTTCTTACCGTAAATTGAGTCCGAAATCTTCTTTTGATTGGTCGTTTGAGTGGTCCTAGGGGTTCCCTCGTTGGTGGACGTCACATTGTTGACCACAACGTTGGTAGCGCCGAGTGCCAAAGAAATTGAGAGAATGGCAAATGGCGTGATTAATGGTGGAATTCTATTATCCATTCAAAAAACTTCCTTACTAAAATTTTGTAGCCTCAATTATCGCACATGAATATGAACGAAAGCTAAATAATTCGTTAATTATTCATTAAGTTGACGCACTGAGGGCACAAACCGTAAATCTGGAATAGATGGCCGGTGACTTCACAGCCAGCCAGCTGGGAAGTAATCTCAGGACTCAATGGGCAGTCTTTGAGTTCAATCACTTTACCGCAGTTACTACAGATAAAGTGATGGTGATGTTCATGCTGAAAATCACATTGGAATTTGACGGATGCCCGATCGCCCTGAACCTGTCGTTCAACAATCCCCAGGTTTGCGAATTCGGAAATGTTTCGATAAATCGTGTTGTGGCTCATATTGGGAAATGTTTTGCGCATAAAATCATCGATACTGGTAACTTCGACAAATTTATGCGTGGCAGTTCCAACCAAGAATTCGATCATTGCCCGGCGTTGTTTGGTAATCTTAAAATTATTTTCTTTTAATACTTTGGTAGCTTGTTCGATTTCAGCAGGCATACTGTTCACCTCTAATAAGTAATTATTACTGTTTATTGCATACTACCATAATCCACAGTCTGCAACAACTATCCTGCCGGCTCATTGCGGTACTTCTCAACGATCTGATCAATCTGAGCCCGTGTCTGCTGCCAATCGTGATTAATTACTTTGTACGCTTTACCCTCTAATTCATAAGGCATCTGTAAATCGCGGTTATATTCTTTGCTGTTAACGCGTTTGGCAACCATGTCGGCATTGTCGCCGCGGCCCTGCATTCGACGCTGGAGTTCTTCGGTATCGCCAACTTGGAGGAAGATAATGACTGCCTTGTCACCCAGCTTTTCTTTGTATGTAATGGCACCAGCCGTATCCAACACAATGGTTGCAAATGGTGATTTCTCCCAGGCGTTTTCCAAGCCTTCATACGATGAACCATAGTAATGGCCGGCATAGTGAACCGATTCCAGAAAATGGTTGTCAAAAAATGACTTGTCATCTTCGAAATAGTAGTCGACCCCATCGCGTTCATACGCCCGTGGTGCCCGAGTTGTATGGGTGATGACCCGCGCCATCTTATATTGGTCATGTAAATAATCACGGACGGTCGTCTTACCGCTGCCAGCCGCGCCAGTGATTACAAATACTCGATTGTTCATCGCTATTCCTCGATATTTTCTTTATTGCGAATATAGTCTTCAGCTTTTTTGAGCAATGCCCGTAAATTGTCGTAAGTCAGCTTTTCGTAAGCATCCGCATAGTCAAACCAGCCAAATGAATTAATCTCTTCATCCTGCTTGCGAACCTTAACTTCCGGTGCCACCCGACTGACGAAAAACGTCACATCTTTGTGATGGCCATTTTTCATGTCATACTCAACTTTTTCTTTAAAATTTGAGTCAATCTGGGTCTTCAAACTGGTCTCTTCGCGAATTTCACGGACGGCCGTTTGGATGAGATTTTCATTTTTTTCAACGTGCCCTTTGGGTAATCCCCAAAAATCAGAAGTCGCACTTTGAAGTAACAAGTACCAAATTTTGCCATCCCTGATCTGATAAACAACTGCACCACTTGCATATTCAGTAACCATAATTTGTCTCCTTTTAGACTTTCATTGTTTTCTTGAGTAACATTGGGGCCACAATCGTCGACAGAACGATTACGATAATGATTTCAGAGTACAGGTTTTTGGCCATTAAATTAGCCGATAACCCGATCTGCGCAATGATCAGTGCCATTTCGCCTCGTGAGACCATTCCGGAACCGACGATAAACGCACTGCTCCAATTCATCTTGGTGATCCAAGCGCCCAGCGCACCACCAAAGAGTTTTGTGGCAATCGCCAACAACGTCATGATGACAATGAATCCCAGGTTCTTGAGGACGTTGTTAAACTCCATGTCTAAGCCGATGCTGACAAAGAAGATCGGAATGAAGAATGTGTAACCGACTGAGCTGACGCTGCTGGAAATTTCATCTTGGAATTTGGTTTGTGAAACCGCGACACCAGCGAAGAAAGCCCCCACAACCGAGCTCAAGCCCAGCGCATCAGCTGACCAGGCCATCGTCAGACAAATCACTAACGATGTGATGGCAACGGATCCATGAACCGGCAGGCGTTCTGCGACTCGCAAGACAACCGGTGCCACCCATTTGACCAGCACAATCACACCTAAGAAGTAGAGCAATTGGTAGAGCGTGGCGACCAACAGATTGGATGAACCGCCGCCCCCGACGCCAAATGAGCTGACGAAAATACTCAGCAGGATCACGGCGATAATATCATCGACCACCGCCGCCCCCAGGATTGTGGCGCCTTCTTTAGTATTAAGCTTCTTGAATTCCCGGAGAACTTCCACACTGATTGATACAGAAGTGGCCGCAAAGATAACACCCCAGAATATTGAGCGCTCGAATCCCTGACCCATCATTTGGCCATAAATATAGAAGACAATCATCGGGAACAGGACACCGATCGCGGCAACACTGATCGCCGGCTTGAAATATTTCTTCAACAGATCAAGGTCACTTTCAATCCCGGCAATGAACATTAAAATGATCACGCCAATTTCGGCGCCGGCATGCATCAGTTCAGTGTTTTGAAGCACCCCTAAAATACCGGGGCCCAAAATGACCCCCGCAATTAATTGACCAATCACGGCAGGCATCCCCAATCGTTGACTGATCGCTGCTGCCAGCAATGTCGCAATTAAAATTAATGCAATTTGACCCACAAACGCCATCTAAAAACCCTTTCTTTTCATTCACATTTTGTCATGTTCTATTGTTATTAGTTTACCATACCGATTGAGTGGGTTCATTGGTGAGGCAGGTAAATTTGAGAAGTATATTTCACAATCAGGGTTCTTTTATAACTTGTGAAATGTTTGGTATAATGGAAGCGATTACAGAGGGAGAATTTTTATACATGGGGGTGTAAATATCATGAAGATGTTTAAAAGGTTATTCAAAATCGTCTTATTAGTGGGCGCGACTGCATTGTTTTCAATTGCCGGAAGCACTGTGATCAACCAAATACCAATAACAATGAATGTCAGTGCTGCTTCCATTCAGGACCAAGAAGCAGTTAAACGAATCATGCCAAACGAGAAACTCCGGCAATTAGTTTTGGTGAATATGAAAAGCGAAGGAATTATTAAAGATTCGGACTTTAAAGTAAGCGATTTTACTGAACAAGCTTTTATTGATGATTTACAGCAGCTTAAAGCCTTAACGTGGTTTGTCGGATCATCGAACGCTCAAATAGACACACAGGATCCTGTATATGGTGGTAACGGATCGCTTGGTCCCAATAACAAAGGTGATTATTCTCTAGAGGGACTTCAACACTGCACGAGTCTAACCCAAATCAATCTAGGTTACGATTTGGACAGGGGTCATGGATTCTGGCATAACGACATTACCGACGTTTCACCATTACAAAACTTAACTAAATTAACGTACATCGATCTTTCCGGAAATCGAATTACTAACATTTCACCAATTGCAAAATTGCCGGATGTCACGACCTTGTACATCAACGGTAATTGTATTACTAATTTAAATACACTGAATGCAGAACAATATACTAATGGATTCAACTTTTTGGGGCAGACGGTTATCTTCCCTCTGGAGACACTTCACTCAAACACATATACTTGGAAAGCACCCTTTGTGAATTCATTACCTCAAAATGCTAAAACGGAACCAGCAAGGCTTTACCAGCCTTATCAGCGAGAGTTCTTACGACCCGGAACATCAGCATACGGCACTTTTACTGACTCCGACCAAACGTCGCTCGATGTCTTCCGCAATGGCACCCAAGGTAAAAACGTACCGCAGGGAACAACCAAGATCACTGGTGACGACTTTACTTACACAAACTTAGCGCCACAAATTACCCCCACGGATCCAACAAATCCATGGGCAAGTTCCTATCCGAAAGCAACTGTGGTCAACAATGACTACACCTACTACATGATTGCTGAATACAATTTCTATCCTGAAACACCTCTCTATCCAGTATTTGTCTACCTCATGCCCTATGAAATTACGCCAGAAGAAGCCCAACCAGTCACAGTCGAATATGTCGATGCCAACGGTAAACAAATCCACGCATCAACAACAATTACCGGAGAAATCGATAAAGCCTTCGATCTTTCAACCACGGACTACAAGTTGAACATCCCTGGCTACACATTTTCCAAGTATGATCCAGCTCAAACTGGTAAGATCACCGGACAAAAACAGACCTATAAACTGATTTACACCAAGAATTCCACACCAGTCACTCCCAACCCACCGGTTACGCCAAATCCGACACCACCAACTAATCCAGAAGTGCCAACCTTCCCAATTCATCCAACCCCGCCAAGTGGCACCCAGTTACCAAATTACGCTAAGACCACCGGTGAGGTTGTCTACTCATTGAAGAAGATCTATTTGTACAAGAATTCGACTTTCAAAAAATCGGATCGACTTGTTGGCTACGTCAAGAAGCCACGGGTGTTCCGACCGATGTTCGTCGTTGCCGGCTACAAATACTCAAATGCTGGCCGGCTACGTTTCAAAGTCGTTGATGTCAACCATGACAGCAAGACTGCTGGTATGACTGGCTACATCACCACCAAATCAAGTTATGTCTCACCGGTTTACTACAAAGCAGTTCCCAAAGTTATTACCGTCATCAATCCTGATGGGGTCGTTGAATACAACGAAAAGGACCTCACCAAACCAGTCAAGACGTTCAAACAAGGGACTGTCTTGAAGGTGGAATCAATCACCACCCACAATTTGACGACTCGTTACATGCTTGGTAATGGCAACTTCATTACCGCCAACCGAAAACTAGTTGTAAACGGTAAAAAGAAGCAGCCTAAACGCGTCGTGGTCAAAAAAGCCATCAACCGCTACACCACCGCCAACTTCACCAAGAAGAACGGCCACTACAAGAAACGCACCAAGATCAAAGTCAAGTTCTACACCTACAGCCATGCCAAATCAGTTACCAAGTCCGGTACCAAGCGCTTCGCTGTCAAAGGTGGTTACATCACCGCTAATCCAAAGTTTGTTAAGGTGTATTACAAATAATTGAACTGACACTACAAAGGGATCCTCGACTTCAACAGCCGAGGATCCCTTTTCATTCATAAAACATATTAACTTTAATCCAGATACCCTTTCGTAGCTGCAATGATTTCCTGCAAGCCCTTCTTGGCATCCGAGAACATCATGCTGGTCTGATCTTCACTGAACAATGGGTTTTGAACACCGGCATAACCGGTACTCATTGAACGTTTAATGACGACGACCGACTTGGATTTATCGACATCCAGAATTGGCATCCCTGAAATGGCATTACCCTTTTCACGAGCCAATGGATTGGTAACATCATTGGCACCAATGACCAGTGAAACGTCGGTATTTTCAAACATTGAGTTAGCTTCATCCAGCTGCTTCATTTGATCATAAGGCACATTGACATCAGCTAACAAAACGTTCATATGACCAGGCATTCGGCCGGCAACTGGGTGAATCGCGTAGTTGACGTTAATCCCGGCATCGGTCAGCAATTTGGCCAACTCAGCAACTTCGTGTTGGGCTTGAGCGGCGGCGAGACCGTACCCAGGGACAATCATGACGTTGTGTGCATAGGCCAGCTGCATGCCGACATCGTCTGGCGTGGTCTTCTTGATGTTGGTTGGCACTTCTGCTCCAGCACCGGTTGAACTATCAGAGTCCCCGCTACCAAAGCCACCGGCAATGATATTGGCAACTGATCGGTTCATTGCTTCGGCCATTTGCAAGGTCAAGATTGTTCCGGCGGCCCCAACTAAGGCACCAGCGATGATCAAGACTTGATTATCAATGACAAATCCGGCAAAGGCAACTGCCAGACCGGTAAAGGCGTTCAAAAGTGAAACCACAACCGGCATATCAGCCCCACCAATTGGTAAGGTCATCAACAAACCGAAAATCAGGCTGGCACATAAAGCAAGCACCATTGGCCAATAGGCGGAAGGAAAACCAATCATCCAAACACCGGCAACAATAATTGCAAGAACTGCCAGACCATTAATCAATTTATCTCCGGGAAATGAAATTGGTTTGCCGGGAACGTGACCCGATAATTTTCCAGTCGCAATCAGCGAACCTGAGAAGGTGATCCCACCAATAATAATATCGAGTAGCACTGGAATCGAAAATGCCAGGCTCAGTGAAGTGCCTAAAGCTTCGTGGGTATAATCAAAAATACCAATCGTGGCGGCGGCACCACCGCCAACGGCGTTGAACAATGAAACCAGCTGTGGCACATCGGTCATCGGCACTTTACGAGCTTTAATGACACCATAAAGAATTCCGATTAGCAGACCCGCAAACAAGACGGTCCAACCGATCAAGGTAATTTGACCCTTGGCAATAATTTCGATCAGGATCATGACCACAGCCATTGCCATCCCAAGTCCGGACAGCAGGTTACCATTCCGAGCGGTTTTTGGTGAACGCATCATATGAACACCCATGACGTAGCACACCGCTGACAGCAAATAAATCAATGAAGCAATCGTTTTAAGAAGTGACATTATTTGTCGCCTCCTTTATCAGAATCATTCGGCTGCTTTTTCGGTCGGTTAAACATCCCAAGCATCCGGTCGGTGACTGTATAACCACCAGCAACGTTCACGGCAGCAAAGAATGCGGCCAGGAAGGCTAACAAATAAAAGTACCAGTTACTTGCTTCCGCAGCAATCACAAACGCACCAACAACTACGACGCCGTGAATCGCATTGGCACCAGACATCATTGGCGTCTGCAGGGTTGAGGGAATTTTACTCATAACTTCAAACCCAACGAGCAGGCTCAAAACAAAAATAGCTAAATTCGTGTACAATTCTTGACTCATAATGATTAATCCCCCTTCTCAGCTGACTTTTCATCGGCAGGTGCGGCTTCTTCTTTGGCAGGCTGCTTATCCGGTAAATTAAGGGCTTTACGGACTCTGTCAGAAATAATTTCACCATGGTCGGTTGCGACTAATTGGCTCATGACATCATCCGCAAGGTCAATCGTAATTTTGGCATCCTTATCAGCAACGTCGTTAATCACTGCCTGAACATTCTTCGAGAACATTTCAGAAGCAGAAGTTGCCATTTCACTGGCCAAGTTGCCGGCACCAATCAGCTGGGCACCTGAGTCAGTGACCACAGTTTGATCTGGCTTCGAGCCAGCCACGTTACCACCCAAATCACTGGCGGCCAAATCAACGAAGACACTCCCTGGTTTGGCATTATCAACTGCTGCTTGAGGAACCAGCAGCGGTGGCTTCTTGCCAGGCACTTGAGCGGTCGTGATGACGATATCATTTTGTTTGATAAAGCCAATCAGTTCATCTTGCTGCTGTTTTTGTTCATCAGCGGACAACTGACGGGCATAACCACCTTCACCAACGGCACTAACTGAACTGGTTAGAAATTCGGCACCTAGTGATTCAACTTCACCTCGTGAGGCTGGTCGAACATCGTAGCCGGAGACAATTGCCCCCAATCGTTTGGCGGTCCCGATGGCTTGCAAACCGGCAACTCCGGTTCCTAACACCAGCACCTTGGCTGGTTTAGCAGTCCCGGCGGCGGTAATCATCATTGGAAAATACCGGGCAAATTTGTCGGCCGCAACCAACGCTGCTTTGTACCCCGCAATCGAAGCTTGTGAACTCAAAACATCCATACTTTGGGCTCGAGAAATTGTCCGTGGCAACAGCTCAAACGAAAGTGCAGTGACCTTCTGTTTGGCAAGTTGTTGAATAGAATCGAGGTCGGTCAAAGCTTTCAATAAACCAATCAAGATCTGCCCTTCCTTAATCTTACCCAACGTCTCTTTATCCGGTTGATTAATCACGGCAATCACGTTGGCCTTGCTAATCGCATCATCGCGGCTAACAACCTGTGCGCCAGCGTCTGTGTATGCTTGGTCAGAGAAAAATGCGTTTTGACCAGCACCCTTTTCAACCAACACTTCGAAGTTGCTGTGGATTAATTTTGCGGCAACGTCCGGCGTAATTGCCACACGGTTTTCATCGCCGGATTCTTTCAAAGTAGAAATAATCGTTGACATTAAAGCTACCCCCTTCACAATATGCTTGTAAACGCTTAATACAGTTCCAAGGGTAGGCTTCTTAAACCGTAAATGCAATAGATTGTGATAGGTTATACAAGTCATAAATAAACCGGACTGAAATATGATTTTTCAGTCCGGTTAAGGTGGTTATTTACTTTTTATATCCAAAATTAGGAATCTTGGTCCAACGATCTTTCAAATAACGGACAACCATCTTGGGCTCTCGTGATCTGGTGAAGATCCCCTTTTTATTTCCTTGAACCCGCTGAATTCCAAATTTCGTCTGGAAGTCTGCAAAGTTCCACAACTGTTCACCAACAAAGTGTGGGCACTCATCAAAGACTCTGCTGGACATACGATAGTAATCTTCCTGGAATTCCTCTGAGAATGGCTCGTCATAATTACTGTGCAGACCAGGAATCGTGTCGGCCCCATATTCCGTGTACATAATCGGCTTATCTGGGAACTTCTCGGAATATTCTTTCAATTCGTCTCGGGTTGCCTTCTCGGCTGTGACAAGATCACCGTTGCCGATGTACCAACCATAGTACCGGTTTAAGGCAATCACATCGACCAATGAAATGCAATTGTCAGTCTTGGGATTAGCCATCATAATGCTGGTATAAGTGCATGGACGTTCCTGGGGGTCCAACTGACGAGCTTCGTCAAAAAGCGGTTTGAAGTATTCATAAGCCCCTTTGGAAAATGTCGCTGCTTCATTGGCAATCGACCACATAGCAACACAGGCATGATTTTTATCTCGATCAATGATTTCTTTAATGACTTGCTTGTGAGCGTCGGCAGTCTTTAATTTGGTCCAAGTGTCATCGTGGTAGTCGTCACTTTCGAGCATGGAAACATCAAAACCAAAAGTGACCATCAACCCCACTGCGGGCGTCTCATCAATCACGACAATCCCTTCTCGATCACATAGACGCATCATTTCCTCAGAATATGGATAGTGGGATGTCCGGAATGAATTGGCGCCCATATCCTTCATGAGATTAATGTCTAAAATGTTGACCGGTTGGTTAATCCCTCGGCCGTGGACGTATGAATCTTCATGCTTACCAAAGCCTTTAAAGTAAAATGGCTGGCCGTTAATTAAGAACTGGGCATTTTTAACTTCAATCTTACGAACCCCGAATTCTTCAGAATAAGTATCGATCACTTCGCCATTTTTGCTGGCCTCAACTTTGGCGGTATAAAGGTAGGCTTTTAACGGCTGCCATAGATGGACATGTTCAAGATGGAGAATCTGGTCAGTTGAACTCCCACTGATTACTGGATTACCGGCTTGATCCAAAATGGTTACTTTAACCGCATCAAAGTCGCCTTCAGTCGCAACTTGAACATGAACATCGGCACTAGATTCTGACAGATGAACATCTGGGACAACCGTAATGTCACTAATATAATCAGTTGGAGTTGAATAAATTTTCACCGGTCGCTGCAAACCTGCATAGTTGAAGAAATCAAAGTTCTCATCAACGTGGCGTTGTTTGTGACCATTTTCATCGGTTGGTTCTGAGTAATTTCCAACTGGTAAAGTCGTGTAATCAAGAATATTGCTTAATTTGACTGTCAACCGATTATTACTGTCTTTCAAATAATCGTTTATTTTAACCTCAAATGGTGTAAAACCACCTTTATGATGGGTGATTTCTTGACCATTCAAGTATACCCATGCTTCATGAGTGGCAGAACCGAATCGCAGTACGAGGCGCTGATCTCTTAAAGGCTTGGCGATATCAAAGTTGGTTTCATACCAGACAAAACCATTGTGCTCACGGATCTTCTTGGAAGCAGTTTGATCGTTAAACGAAGCCGGTACGGAAATGACATTATCAGTTGGTAATGGTTGTGTAGGATCAATTGGTGTTATTTCTTCATCAATCATAAATTTCCAAAGGCCTGACAAATCTAAAATTGTTCTGCTGGGTGTTGTTAAAGGATATAACATGTTTTACGTTCCTCCATTTATTGGGCAAATTTCTAAAGAGCATCTTTTCAATGATTCTAATATAGACTAGAATCAAGTTACATACTTATCTTATTTTTACTTTTATTATCTTTTAATGACTTTTATGTAACCGTTAACAAAGAGGAGCTTAATTATGGGATTCAAGGATTATCAATCAATTGCTGAACTAATCCATTCACTGACCCAAATTGATGTGGTGATCTTTCAAACAGACGGCACTCCGGCGGTTCGAGTCCAGGAAAACACATTGCCGGCATTCCAACGATTGTCAGAACTCCGAGAAATTCTGGCTCGAACACGCCGACTTCAAACTAACGATTTTCTCACCTTTATTGATTCTGCTCAATTAACGTATCTAGCCGTCGTCCTCCCATCGTTCAGTATTGGTGGCACAGTCATCTTAGGACCGTTTCTAACAACCATATTGTCAACGAACGAAATCAATCACATCATGGTTACAAATAACTCCACAGTCAGTGAACGCACCCAGTTGACCCAACTTTATCAAAGTCTGCCAGTTCTCGCAGAAAATCAGGTCACCGATTTAGCCAGCCTCACAATCAATTTATTTGCCAAACCACTCACCCCGATCAATTCCAAAGTCAAACTGAGCCATCGCCAGTTCCACGAAAAATCATTCACGACAGTCAATGCTGAACATCGCCAACAAATTGAAGCAAATTATGTTAATGAAGATAAAATTACTAACGCCATCGCGTCTGGGGATGAAAACAAAGTCCACGAGTTGAACGCGACCGTGACCAAGATCTTTGATTCCTTTTCGAATCGGATTCCCGGAAACCCGCTGCGATCAGCCAAAAACATCTGCTTTGTATTCAACACGGTTTGTCGAATTGCCGCTCACAAAGGTGGTGTCCATCCCTTTTATTTAAACGATATTTCTGAAAAATACGCACTGTTAATTGAACGACAAAGCACCCTTCAGGGACTTCATCAATTGGTCACCGACATGACTCACGAATATTGTCAACTGGTCATATCAGTTTCAACTGCCGGATATTCACCCATGATCAAACAAACTGCCGACTACATCCTGTTGAATCTCGGTCATCCCATCGCCCTCAGTCAGATTGCTGAGTCAATCGGCACCAATCCTTCCTATTTGTCTCGGAAGTTTAAACAGGAAACCGGTATGACGATCACCGACTATATCAACTTCAGGCGAATCTCGGTTGCCAAACAATATTTAGTGACCCCAAAACTGGCCATCACAGACATTGCGCTCATGTCCGGGTTTAACGATTTAAATTACTTCATCCGAGTATTCAAAAAAGTTGTCGGTGAAACGCCCTCGCAGTTTCGCCGCAAGACAACCGGTTCAGCCATTGAAAAGTAAGGTATAATAGCGATAACAATCATTTTCCAGGAGGTATTTCATGAAAATTAATCAGTTTGCATACGTTCCCACAGATCATGACCAAATTGTCCAAGAATTGGCCGATGTCCACTTTTTGACTGCCAAAACTAAAAAGATGGCCGATCCGGTCATGCTTTATCGCCAATTACTACTGAAATTCTTCATCGAGAAGCAAAGTTTGGCGACTCGAATTCAAAAAGTGTCGAATCTAATGGCGACACCGACTTTGAATGCTTATGAGTACACCACTACTCAATCGTC
Source organism: Lentilactobacillus otakiensis DSM 19908 = JCM 15040 (assembly GCF_001434145.1). Classification (GTDB taxonomy): domain Bacteria; phylum Bacillota; class Bacilli; order Lactobacillales; family Lactobacillaceae; genus Lentilactobacillus; species Lentilactobacillus otakiensis. The sequence continues at coordinate 221,838 of NZ_AZED01000013.1, forward strand.
AGTTTCTAAGATTGCCTTCTATAATGTGGGCTTGCAGCTGTTAGGCTTTGAAGTTGGCTTGGATTTTGAACTGACCGATCCGTTGGCGGCCATGAAAGAATATCGACTGCCAACCGCAATTGTCGATGACACCATGGATCGCAAGCAAGTGATCGACGCCTGGTACAAACTACTCAATACCCGCACCAAATTTGGCCAAACCTTGATTGATTACTTGGCCGGTCAAGGTTACTATCACCAATTTTTCGGAACTGATGACCTCAAGCGACCGTTGATTTTTAACGGCAAAACACAGGCAGTTTTTGATACCAGCAAATTAATCCGCGACGTTGTCTACGTTGAAGCACCATTAGATAATGATCATGATGGCAAACGGGACCTGCTCAAAGCAGAAATTATCCGGCCAGCTGATACTGAAACCGGGTTGAAGGTACCGGTGGTCTTCACTGCCAGCCCCTATGATCAAGGAACCAACGATAAGCAAGCTGATGATTTAACCCACGATGTCAACCAAGAAAAGCTGGTTCGCAAGCAGCCCAACAATTTGATCTATGATGATATTAAATTCGATTATGATAACTCAAATCTGCCGGCGCCACGGGTTGTGAAGGAAACCAGCCAGGCAGCTGAAGAATCATTTGTCAAAACTTGGACTTACACCCTTAATGATTACTTCCTGGCCCGCGGATTTGCGGTCGTCTACTCATCTGGTGTTGGTACCAAAGATTCCGACGGTGTCCGGACAACTGGAACTCCAGACGAAACGTTGAGTGCCACTTCGATTATTGAATGGCTGCATGGTGATCGAAACGCATTTACCAACCGCAATGATCAAATTGGCATTAAAGCATGGTGGTCCAATGGCAATGTCGGCATGACCGGCCGTTCTTATCTGGGAACCTTGTCGACCGCAGCCGCAATGACTGGGGTTGACGGCTTAAAAACTGCCGTCGTTGAAGCCGGAATTTCCAACTACTACGATTACTACCGTGAGAACGGATTGGTGGTTGCACCTGGCGGCTTCCAAGGAGAAGATGCCGATGTCTTGGGCGAGTTGACCTTCAGCCGGGAACAATCGGCAGCCGATTATCTCAAGATCAAAGACACTTGGCTTGATCAGCTGAAACACCTCACCAGCGGCCAGGATCGGGCAACCGGCAGTTACAACAGCTTCTGGGATAACCGTAACCTGCTAAAGAACGTCAACATCAAGGCGGACATGCTGCTGGTTCATGGCTTGAATGACTGGAACGTCAAATTGTCACATGTGTACAATCTGCGCAACACGTTAAAGAAAGAAAACATCACTCAAAAATTAGTCTTACATCAAGGCCAACATGAATATCTGAATAATTTCCGATCAGTTGATTTCACTGACATCGTCAATCTCTGGCTGACCAACAAATTGCTGGACGTTGACAATCAGGCAAACCAAATTGTACCGGACGTGTTAGTCCAAGATAACGCTGAACCAGAAACCTGGACGACTTATAAGGACTGGGGCGGACCGGTCGAAGAAATCGCGCTGGATGACAAACGCTGGACAGATCTGAACGAGAATCACAGTTTCAGCGATCAGCTACCAGATGATTTGTTCAAGGAATATATCAGCAACACCAAGAAGTGGCAAAAAGCTTTATTCACCAAGAGCCACTCCAAATTGGACAAGCACAGCGTCAAATTGGTTTCTGAACCGCTGGATCACGACATCACAGTTGACGGCCGTCCAGAAATTACTTTGCGGGCTACCAGCAGCGCCGATTTGGGCCTGCTGAGTGCAGCCTTGGTAGATTACGGTGACGAAAAGCGTTTGACAGCCGTGCCACAAGTCTTGTCAGCCCAACAAATCATCACCGGCTATCAATGGCGCAAGGATGACTTAAAAGAATTCTTACCAGAGAAAAAAGTAACAGCCTACAAGAAATTTACCGATGCTCATATGAACATGCAGAATCGGACAAATAATTACAAATCCGACGACTTGAAACCCGGCCAATATTACAACTTCACAATGGCCTTTCAACCAACCTTCTGGCGCCTGCTTAAAGGCCATCAGCTTGGCATTATCATTTACGCAACCGACATGGATTACACGATCCGCAGCAATCAGGACATTTCATACACCATCGACCTGGGTGCTTCCAAGATTGAACTTCCGTTGCTCGGTTCCGATGATAATCAGCAGTAAATGTGATATGATTTTTATAAATAACAATAAGGATAGGTGATTTTATGAAGACAGGAACAAAGATCATTACTTTGGATAACGGCTATCACTTATGGACCAATACCCAAGGCACTGGCGACATTCATTTGTTAGCATTACATGGTGGCCCCGGTGGCGAACATGAATATTGGGAAGACGCTGCCAAGCAATTAAAGAAGCAAGGCTTGGACGTTCAAGTTACTATGTATGACCAATTGGGTTCATGGTACTCTGACAGTCCTGATTTCAGCGATCCTAAGAACCGCAAAGACATTTTAAACTACGATTATTTCTTAAACGAAGTTGATGAAGTTCGCGACAAGCTTGGCTTGGACAACTTCTACCTGATCGGTCAATCATGGGGCGGTCTGTTAGTTCAAGAGTACGCCGCCAAATTTGGTCAACATTTAAAGGGTGCCATCATTTCATCAATGGTTGATCGCATCGATGACTACACCAAACATTTGGAAGAAGTCCGTGAAAAGGCTTTGACTGCTGATCAAGTCGCTTACATGAAGGACTGCGAAGCCAAAGGTGACTATGATAACGACAAGTATCAATCATACGTTGATATCTTAAACAAAGGCTACATCGACCGTAAACAGCCTTCAAAGCTGTCACATTTAATCGATGTTACTAACACCGATATTTATGGTGCTTTCCAAGGCGATAACGAATTTGTTGTCACTGGAAAATTAGCTGAGTGGAACTTCACAGACCAATTGAAGAACATCAAAGTGCCTACCCTGGTTACATTTGGTGAACATGAAACCATGCCAATCGAAACTGGTAAACGAATGGCTAAAATGATTCCAAACGCCAAGTTCGTTTCAACTCCAGAAGGCGGTCACCATCATATGATCGACAACCCGGATGTTTATTATGATCATCTGGCAACGTTTATTCGTGAGGTTGAAGCAGGAACATTCAATAAATAATATTGAAATGAACTATGTCTGAGCTTCACAATCATTAATTTCAAAATCGGATTAAACCCGCTATCACTGATGTTTGAGTCAGTTAGATGGTGGATTTAATCCGATTTTTTGATTTTTAAGTTGACAGATGTAGTTTTAAATAATAAGATATAAACAGTTAAAGTTTACGGATGTAGACTTAGAGATGAAATGGAGATGGGCTTTTGAAAATAGTTGTCTTGGTTATTGGGCTGTCGGTTATCGGATTTATTGGCTGGTGGTTCTTTGGGAAGCACGAGGTGGCAGCCGAAAACGCCGAAGTTACCGACGATCGCCAAGTCGTCAATGTTGAAGTCAAGGGTGGCTATTCACCTGAAGTCATCATTTTGAAGAAAGGCGTTCCTGCGACCCTCAACTTCACCCGCAAGGATTCGTCGTCATGTTTGGATCGGGTCGTCTTTTCAGACTTTGGGATTAATCAGGCGCTGCCTCAAGATGAAAGGCAGGCAGTTGAGATTGATACCAACAAGCCCGGTGAATTTCAATGGGCATGCGGTATGGATATGTTTCACGGTAAATTGGTCATTAAATAAATGGAGGAATTAATCATGAATGAAGACAAACAATCAATTAACGTCACAGTTGCCGGTGGTTACACCCCTTCCGTTATCAAATTAAAAAAAGGCGTCCCTGCTGAAATCAATTTCAAGCGAACCAACGCCCAGGGATGTTTGGACGTCGTACATTCTAATGCAATGAATTTCTCAGAGGAACTCCCAATTAATGTGACCAAAACCGTCCAAGTTCCGACTGATGAAGCTGGTGAATTCAGCTTCAGCTGCGGGATGGACATGCTCAGTGGGAAAGTTGAGGTGGAATAATGAGCATTACGAAGAGATTTTGGATCTCACTAATCTTCTCACTGCCAATGTTGATCGAAATGATTCTTAAACCATTTGGCTGGATGATGCCTGGTGGTGAGTGGACCATGTTTACTCTGACCACCGTTGTAATGGTTGTCGCTGCTGGTCCATTCCTGCAGAGTGCTTGGTCATCGTTTAAAAAACATCACTCCAACATGGATACATTGGTTGCGATTGGGACCACCACTGCCTACGTGTACAGTGTGTATGCAATGGCAACTCACCAAGCGGTTTTCTTCGAGAGTGCTGCTTTTGTGACCAACTTCGTTCTCCTCGGTCAAGTATTCGAGGATCGAATGCGAAACAATGCATCAAACGCCGTTGAAAAATTAGTCAACTTACAGGCAAAGGACGCCGAAGTGGTTCGCGATGGCAAAGTTGTCAAGGTTCCATTATCAGAAATTGTCGTCGGCGACGTCATCAAAGTCCGCCCCGGTGAAAAGATTGCTGTGGATGGTCAGATTGTCAACGGTTCTTCAACCATCGATGAATCAATGATTACCGGTGAAAGCATGCCGGTCGAGAAAAAAGTCGGTGATTCAGTCGTTGGCGCAACGGTCAATGGAACGGGAACCTTCACCTTTAAGGCGGGTAAAGTCGGCAAGAACACCATGTTGGCTCAGATTGTTGAACTGGTCAAGAAAGCCCAGAACAGCCATGCACCGATTCAAGGTTTAACCGATAAAGTATCGGAAATCTTCGTACCGCTCGTCTTGATGATTGCCATTGCCACCTTCATGATTTGGTACGTCTTCATCGGTGCGAGTGTGGCCAGCTCATTGATCTTCGCGGTTTCAGTTGTCGTCATTGCCTGCCCATGTGCACTTGGACTGGCTACCCCAACCGCACTGATGGTTGGAACCGGTCGCAGTGCCCGGATGGGAATTTTGATCAAAAATGGTGAGGTCCTGGAAGCTGTTAACGATGTCAAAACGGTTATTTTTGATAAGACCGGTACGATTACTGTTGGCAAGCCTCAGGTGACTGATGTCATCGGCGATAAAGATCAAGTCTTAAGGATTGCTGCAAGTTTGGAAGAGTCTTCAGAGCATCCCTTGGCAACTGCCATTATCAAAAAAACCAATGAATCTAATTTGGCAATGAGTCCCTCACAAAGTTTCAAAGCAATCGAAGGAAAAGGTGTCCAAGCGACTATCGATGGTCAAACTACCTTTGTAGGCAACGATAAATTGCTCAACGACGTGTCAGTCAGTGATGATCTCAAACGTCAGATGACTGAATTGCAAAATCAGGCCAAAACCGTTGTCTTTGTTGGTCAAGCCGATCGGATCATCGGTCTCATTGCGATTCAAGATGCGCCAAAACCAACTTCCAAAGACGCAATTTCAGCTTTAAAATCTCAAGGGTTAAAAACCGTTATGCTAACCGGTGACAATTTGGCCGTCTCACAAGCAATTGCCAATGAGGTTGGGATTGATCAAGTCGTCGCTGACGTGCTGCCAGCTGATAAAGCCGACCAAGTCAAGAAATTCCAAGAATCCGGTAAAGTCGCCTTCGTTGGTGACGGAATCAACGATGCCCCTGCTTTGAGTACTGCTGATGTCGGGATCGCCATGGGATCCGGAACCGATATTGCCATTGAATCCGGTGGCATCGTTCTGGTTAAAAATGATCTTCGTGATGTATATAAGGCGTTAGAATTAAGTAAAAAGACCTTTAACCGCATTAAACTCAACTTGTTCTGGGCGTTTGTCTATAATGTCCTTGGTATTCCCGTCGCTGCTGGTGTCTTCTACTTCATCGGATTGGCACTGAGCCCCGAGTTGGCTGGCTTGGCAATGGCCTTGAGTTCATTGTCAGTGGTCACGAGTTCAGTGTTGTTGAATCGGGCAAAGATTACGCCAAGTGCAGAAGTTGCTTAATATATGATTGGATAACAAAAAATGAGTGGGTCATAGGCTTTCAAGCTTATGATCCACTCATTTTAATTTTTATAGATACGCTTGATATCCCAATACAATCGCTAAGATAACGGCAAAGACACCCACCGCCAACTTAATCACACGCGATGGGATGTACCGAACAATAATCGGCCCAATATAGCCACCAGTGAACAAGCCAATCAGCAACGGAATAATAACCGCCCAATCGATCGGAATCGTGAAGATAAACATCGTCGCTGCAACAATGTTATTCATAAACGATGCAAAGTTTCGCATTGAATTATAAATCGCATAATTTTCATGAACAATTTTTGACAGCACGGCAATCATCAGAAGACCTGATGCGGCGCCAAAGTAACCGGTGTAAATTCCCACTAAAAATGTACTGATCCAGCTGACTGCCGTGACCAAACGGGTATTAGTCGCCTGCTTGCCCTTCCGCTTAGGCGTGAGGATCAAAATTCCTGCAAGCATGATAAAGACCGGGACTAATTTTTTAAAGCCACTGTTCGTGCTGTGAATGAGAATTAACGCCCCAAAGATACCGCCCATTGTGTTGAGAATTGCAATCTGAAAGGCCTGTTTCCAGTGACCATGGAGTTCCCTTAACGATGAGGTTACGGTTCCAAGGCCGCCACCAACTTGGGCAACGGTAATCGTTGCGTTAGCGGTAATCGGAGCGACCCCCACGGATAGCAACACTGGATATAGCGTGAGGGATGCCATCCCCACAATCCCAGTCAAAACACCTGCTAATAAACTCATCAGTACCAAATAAATAATTGAAAGCATACTTCTCCCCTCACATCAACGGCACTGTTAATTTTGGTTACGCCCGTACTTATCAATATTTACTTTATGATAACACTAATCACATGTTGGTTGGGCTGGAGGGATGTGTCGGAAGGAAGTCGCTTCATTCAGAAGTGTTTCCGAGCTGTAATCGCTTCCATCTTCCCCTATAAAAGAAGTCCAAGGCGCAATAGAACATTCGGGGGAAAACGTGATACGCCTTGAACTCTTCGTTCGATATTTATCTTACAACAAGTTGACGCCGTAAATCAAGGACAATTTTAAGTGCAAAAAATACCACACAAGTCAAAACTTGTGTGGTATTATTATTTTAATGTTTTATGGTTCTTCACGAATTACTGGTTTTTCTTTCAAACTCAATTGCTCAACGTTCAGCACCTTATCAACCAAGCCGTCATAAAAACTAGATTCATGGCTGACAATAATCAAGTTGCCGGGGAATCGATCGAGTGCCCGTTTCAAGGCTTCCTTGGTCTCTTCGTCCAAATGGTTGGTCGGCTCATCCATGATCAAAAAGTTGGTTGGGGTAAATTCCATCATGGCCAACTTAACCTTGGTCTGTTCACCACCAGAAAGCTCACCAATTGGTTTGATCGCGTTGGCAGCATCCAGCCCACATTTAGCCAGTTTCGTCCGAATCGTCCGCTGGTTGAGCTTTGGGAACTTATCAGAGATAATCTGCATAGGCGTCATGCGGTTATTATCCCACTCAAGTTCCTGACTGAAGTAGCTGATATGTGACGATGGTGAAAACTTGGCGCTTCCACCCTTGGCAGGCAACTGACCCAAAATTGATTTGATCAAAGTTGATTTACCAACACCGTTAAACCCGGCAAAACCAAACTTCTCACCCATTGAAATGGTGAAGGTGACCGGTTTAAGCAACGGTTTGTTATAACCAACTGACAAATGATCAACCGTCAGGGCTTCATGTGAGCCAGTCTCTTCATATGGGAAGTTGAACGATGCCTTAATATTAGTTGAAGGCGGATCGATCTTCTCCATATGGGAAAGCTTTTTCTCCCGTGATTTAGCCATGGTTGACTTGGAACCGGCTTTGTTTTTGCGAATGAATCGCTCTGCCTTCTCAATTTCAACCTGCTGCTTATCGTACTCACGCTGCTGGAACTCTTCTCGTTCAGCACGCTGTCTCATCGCCTGCTTGAAACTGCCACGGTATTTGGTAATCTTGCCAAAGGCGACATTGATGATACAGTTGGTGATTTTCTCCAAGAAATCGTAATCATGGGAAACCACCAGTGCAGAGCCTGAGAAACCGTTCAAGTAATCAATCAGCCAATCAATCTGAGCGGTATCCAAGTAGTTGGTGGGCTCATCCAGTAAGATGACATCAGGATCGGCCAACAACATCTTGGCTAAAATAATCTTTGAACGCTGACCACCAGACATCTTGCCGACTAAATGGTCTCGGCCAATGTTATCTAAGCCCAAGCCGGTAATCGTCTGTTCAATGCGGGTATCAATATTATAGAAATCGCTGGAGTCCAAGATATCTTGGAGTTTACCGGCACGTTCCAATAATTTGTCATCCGCCGTTTCAGCATATTTATTGTATAATTCGTTGAGTTGATCGCTGGTCTTATACAAATCAGCAAATGCCGTCCTCAAAAAGTCGATGAGGGTTAAATCTTCCTCAACGTCGGCATACTGGTCCAAATAACCAATTTTAATATTTTTCTGCCACTTAATATCTCCAGAAAGAGGCAGTTCACTTCCAGTGATGATCTTAATCAGTGTTGATTTACCAACCCCATTTTGACCGACCACACCCATGTGCTCGCCCTTTTCAAGCGTAAATTCAGCATCTTTATACAGATCTTTCTCAGCAAAACTCATGGAAAGATTTGATACGGATAATAATGGCAAAAAAGTTCACTCCTTAATTAATTCGAATACTACATACATTTTGTTACGTTACTCTTGTTTCCTATAGTAGTCAAACTAATCGTGCGAAGAAATCACGATGGGTTATAATAGAAACACTACTTTTAAAGGATGAATAACAATGAATATTAGAGAAATTGAATACATTACAATCCCCGTATCAGATTTGGAAGCCAGTCTGCGCTTCTATCACGAAGTTTTTGATCTACAAATTGTTGATCTGCCCAATGGTGACAAAGGTGCTGACCTGAACAAAATGTTCTTGGATTTTCATCAGGAAGCCACCGTTGACAACCCAATTTCATTTGGCTTGATTGCTAAAGACAAAATGACAGATATCAAAGCACACCTCATCAACTACTTTGTCGACATTGTCGATGAACCGACACAAAAAACTGAAGTAAGGAGAAACGTTAACTCGATTACCATTCTCGACCCTGACAAGAATCGCATCGAAGTGAACGAATTTAGATAATATGGACGTAACCAGATATCTCACAACTAAATCGCTGCAGGTTCTGAAGTTCGTGGGATTTCTGGCTGTCTATCTGATCGCAGAATCGGTCTTCGAGATTGCCAGCACCTACATTAAGGATCCCTTGGCTGCCCGGCATGTGCTGGGATTATCGCTGGTGATTATTGCCGGCAGTCTGGCATTGTTGGGGTGGCGATACGGCAAACAACTACAGGCCAACAATCCCAGACAAATCGGCAAGAAAAAGCCAACCAGCAAACGAATTGCTCAGCTGCTTTGGATCTTTATCCTCATGACGGCTATCCAGGTTATTTGGCAATGGCTGATCTCCAAGCATATTCTTACAATTCCCAGTAATCAACAAGCCGTTAATGCCGCTCAAATGAAGAATCCGGTTTGGAATATTTTCTTTGCCGGCTTCTTGGCGCCGATCTTTGAGGAGTTAATTTTCAGAGGGATCTTTATGAACTATTTCTTTAATAAAGATAATCGACTGAATAACATTCTAGCGGTCTTAGTCAGTGGCTGTATCTTCGGCTTTGCCCACGAAATGAGTTTTGATTTTACCTGGATCATGTACTCGGCGCTGGGGTGCTGCCTATCGTTCACTTACATGCACTTTAGAGACATTCGCTACAGCATTGCACTGCACATGATGAATAACTTGATACCATAAATTAAGGGACGACCATTGATTTGGCCGTCCCTTCTTCATACATATTTATTTCATTGCATCGATCTTGTCGCGTGCTTTCTTGGGAATTTGTGAATGTGTCACTTGTTCGTAACTGTTCACTTGCTTAGCCCGAGACCAGCCGATCTTAATGAAGTGGCCTTCCACAAATTTATGGCCAGACATTGAACCAACTTCCATTTTCTTGTGTTGACCGTCTTTGTTCCAACCGTCGATCATATAAAAGTAGCGATCAGGGTAACCATCCGGCTGCTTCTCTGTTCTTTCAACCTTACCGACCTGCCCATAATAGTAGGCCCTACCGTAATTATGGTTATACCAGACGCTCCCGATTCCGATCACAATCGCGATCACGGCAATGAAAGTAACTGTTCCCTTTTTCATTTAAACGCTCCATTCAATCAATCTATTTGGCAGCATCAATTTTTTCTTGAGCAGCCTTAGGAATCTGATTATAAGAGACGCGGGCAAAGTCCACGACATCTTTAGCATTTGACCAGCCAACTTTGATATAGTGACCCTTCACAAATTTATGACCACCGGTCGATCCTACTTCCATCCGTTGATGTTTGCCGTCTTTGTTCCAACCATCGACCTTGTAATAGTACACATTGGGATACCCGGCTGGTGCTTTTTCAGTCCGGATAATCTTGCCGTCAACTTGGCCGTAGTAATATGTTTTCCCATACATATGATGGTACCACATGCCCCCTAAGACACCAATTACCACAATTACAGACAAAATAATAATGCTTCGTTTCTTCATTTTCATTCTCCTCATAGACATTCTTATTAACAAAGGATAACTAATCAGTAAACCTCTGTCAAACAATTCGACGATGTTTAACCGCGGATCATCCGTTCCAAATAGCTTTCCAGTTTAGGATCATGTGCATGCAAATACATCCCCTTAATCCCGCGCCGCAACAAAACATTCAACGAATTCCGTAATAATTCAACTTTGCTGGCTTCATAGTCTTCAGGCGACATGTCGGCACGATGCTTAAAAATTTCCACATCGGTCACTTTGCTGGGATCAACCCCCAAACAGTTGTCGGCAGTTAAGTAAAACGGCGGTCCGATGATAATCCCAATATAGTTCAGGTCAAATCCCTGGACAGTGTAAATGCTACCAACCTCATCAATCGTCTGTGGCTGTTCAGCCCAAGGCGTGCTTGTAAAATTATACTGGTCCCATGGTAAATGGAAGTTGCCCTCATTAACCAAGTGTTTGCCACCATCCAGGGTTGACGGATAGCCACTCGTCGAAGTCATCCGTGACAAACCATATTTATCGTTTTTCTTAATGATCATTTGAAACATCTTTTCAGCATCCGGAAAGATTTGAAAGTCATAGTCACCAATATCCGTTGGTATCGGCCCAATCACATCACCATCAATAAAATGGTCCAGCCAATCCATCAATTTGGGACTGGCCTGCATGCGAAACTGTTGCTTCAAGTGAACCAAATCATGCGGGTATGGGGCAATTAATTTTTCCAAACGAGCTTTGTTCCAAAAACTCTTCGTCCGCAATACCTGGTGAGGATCGAAAACAACAATGGTGACCCGGCTCAATTGAATAATATCCTGGAGCTGATTGTCACCATAATAATTGTTGTAGTGATCCGGCTTGCTCAATAACAAATGGGCTTCATCGACCACGGTTAAGTTGACATGCTTATCCTGCTTGTGCATCTGATTAATGAAGCTGGTCGGCCGCTGATAATATTTTTTCAGCATGTGCGGGGTTTGTCCGGCAAGCTCCCGGTACACTTTCAAGAGTTCCGGATGGTTGACCAAAAAGTAGGCATCGTCAACTTCCTGGGCCAACTTCGTAAACAATTGATTGAGGATCAGACTCTTCCCAGTACCGGCATCACCCATCAAGACAAACACAGCGTGACCGTCTTCTTTCAAATGTTCCCGAGAAAACTGGTCAATTTGTTTGAGAACTGCTTTTTGGTGATCAGTCAATTCAATATTTTTCGAAAATGCATTTAACGTGTGCGATTCCAAAGATTCCATGGGTTTGCTCCTTCTCTAAAAGCTCATAATATTATGATAACTTTTCGCCGATTCAATTTCCAGAGAGATCAGGCTTGCAATCGCTACCATTAATCATGAATAATAGAGACAAAATAATGACAAGGAGAATAACCATGCCAACTTTCATGAATGGAAAAATATTTACTGGAATTGACGCCACCAGCTTCGTTTCAGCGATGACGATTGAAAATGGTCAAGTCACTTGGACTGGCAATTCTAAGGAAGTAAACGATCTTGATGCTATCGACCTAAAGAGTCAAACGGTGCTGCCGGGGTTAATTGATGTTCATACCCACCCCAAATACATTGCTGATGCCTTACACGGCGTGGCCTGCACGCCACCCGACATTAATAGTATTGAAGATATGAAGACAGCCCTGAGAAAGTCACCAGCCTTTGGCAAGGGCGCCGATACTTGGATTGAGGGATGGGGCTTTGATGAAACCAAGCTTGCTGAGCACCGCACCCCGACCGTCAACGATTTGGATGAAGTGTCCACCACCCAGCCGATTTTTATCTACCGCTCTGATTGTCACTCGTCCATCGGCAACTCTAAAGCGCTGGAATTAGCCGGAATCACTGCCACCACCCCAGATCCGGTTGGTGGCTTCATCGGTCACTTTCCAGATGGCCGTCCCAACGGCTACATGAAAGAAGTGGCTGCCACCCAGTTATTAATCAAGGCCAAATCCGCTCAGAGTTACCAGGGTGACGTCGACAACATGGCCAATAGTTCAACCCATTATCTCCAAAACGGGATCGTCGCAATTGGAGAAATGATGGGCCGAATTCGACCATATGATTCACTCAAACTGTATCAAGACGCTATCAAAGCTGGTTTCAAACCCAAATCCTCGATTTATTATGTCTATGACGAAGTGTCGGGTAATGCCAGCCTCAAGCCAACGAATGATGACCAATTAAGAATTGCCGGCATCAAAGTCTTTATGGATGGCAGCATCTCTGGCGAAACGGCCTACAATCATCAGCCATACCCCAGCGGCAAAAACGGTGTCTGCCTCACCGACGCTACCAAGCTCAAGCAAGCCGTTACCTATGCCAAACAGCACAGCTTGCAAGTTGCGATCCACGCCATGGGTGACGCAGCGACCCAGTTGATTTTAGATGTGACGGATAAAATGCAGCCGTGGTTATCTGATCGGCCATCGATTCGAATTGAGCATGCTTCGATTTTGAGTGACCAGATGCTCAACCAAATCAACACTGCCACCATGAATTATGCGCTTGTGACCCAGCCGATTTTCTTCTTCGCGGAGGATGAATCGTACCGGAACTATTTGTCGCCACAGCAATTCAAAGAGGCCTACCGGGTGAAATCAATGCTAAATACCAAAGCCGAATTTGCACTGAGCTCCGATGCCCCGTGCACGCCGTGGGCTGAACCAGACAGCCCGTTTGTTAACATCTATGCAGCCATTACCCGCACGGCGGTGAATGGCGATGTCGTCAATGCGGACGAAGCCATCGACATCCCAGATGCAGTCTTGGCCTACACCAACTGGCCCGCCAAAATCGGCGGCTTTCACAAAAATGGTCAGCTAACGCCAGGTTATGCCGGGGACTTCGTGATCCTCGACCGAGATATTTTCTCAGTTCCCCACGAAGAGCTCAAAGATGTCCGGGTTGCTGAGACTTGGATGGCCGGGAAACAAGTTTATTAGTGCTTTTCTAAATCCAACATAAAAAGACCGATATCAAGAATTTAACAATTCTCTTGATATCGGTCTTTAATACTTAATCTTTCACTTTAACCCGAATCACATTCCAAGATAGAGGTTGTAACTCCGCACTTACCTTGTCATCTGAAACAGTCACCTGATTCATTGATTCTAACTTCATCGATTGATCTTCATTGGTTTTCATCAAGTCATATCCGCAGAATTGGGTTGCTTTGTCTAATCCCTGGACGTCAAAGTTCTGCAACGTTGACTCAAAATCAACCTTTTCTTTTGACTTGTTAACAATGAACATCGTCAATATGCCATTCTCATCATAAGTGGCCACAGAATCCGTATAAGGGACCTCATAGTCTTTAGCTTGATAAGTCGGCACATCCGATTTGGCAGCCAGTGCAATTCCTCTACCAAAGTTTGATGCCTGCATGAATGGATAGAAGATGGATTGATACCAAACCGATGGATCACCGTTTGTATTCGTCATGATCGGCGCAATCACATTGATCAATTGAGCAAGACAGCCAATTTTAACACGGTCTGCATGCTTCATAAGTGTAATTGCCAGGCTTCCGACCAACAATGCATCCATAAAATTATAATGGTCTTCAAGCAAGTGTGGTGCAACCTGCCAAGGTGCCTGTTTGTCATCAGCAGCCTTGGAATGATACCAGACATTCCACTCATCAATCGACAAGTTGATCTGTTTCTTACTGTGACGACGCGCTTTGACTGCATCACAAATATTGGCGACGTCTGTAATGAAGTGATCAAAATCAACGGATTTCCCCAAGAATTCGCCTAAATCGTGATCGGAGTCATCGTAATATTGATGAAGTGACAAGTAATCCACATCATCATAAGCCTGATCGAGCAAGGTTTCCTCCCAAGTACCAAAAGTATTGATCTGATGTGACGAACTTCCACATGCAATCAATTCAATATCGGGGTCAATTAAACGCATTGCTTTTGCAGTTTCGTGAGCCAGTCGGCCGTATTCATAAGCGGTCTTATGACCAATCTGCCACGGGCCGTCCATTTCGTTGCCAAGTGACCACACTTTAATGTTAAATGGTTTCTCGGCACCGTTTTTCCGACGGAGGTCACTCCAATAAGTACCCTTTGGAAAGTTACAGTATTCAATCAAGTTGCGGGCAGCATCAATGCCACGAGTGCCCAGATTGACTGCCATATCGGGCTCTGAGCCGACCTTTTTCGCCCACTTCATAAATTCATGGATTCCAAACTGATTGGTCTCTTTACTACGCCAAGCCAAATCAAGTTTAGTTGGCCGTTTATCTTTTGGCCCAATGCCATCTTCCCAGTTGTAAGCTGACACAAAGTTCCCACCGGGATATCGAATGAGTGGCACATTCAGCTTTTTCACCGCATCAATAACATCCGTGCGAAACCCATCTTTGTCTGCAGTTGGGTGATCTGGTTGATAAATGCCTTCATAAATCGACCGACCTAAGTGTTCTGTAAATGATCCCCACATTCGCGGATCAATTTTTGAAATCACCTGATCACGATCGACAGTTAATTTTGATTTGATAATTTATTCCTCCTTCGTTTGATAGAGAAAATATTGGAAAGACCCAATACATAAATTATAAAAGTCCCCTGTTCAAAATCAAGTTCGGGAAGGCTCCAGATTATTTAGAATACAAAAAATGGCACTCACAGGAGTGTCATTTTAGATGGTATATAAAGAAATTGTGACTAATTAAAATCCTAATTAAGCTTTAGTTTCACCTTGTTTATCAACTTCACCAGCTTGTACAGGATCTTCCTTCTTCAAGGTAAATGCGGCAAAGACAGTTACAACAGCAACGATTGCACCAAGGATCAAATAGGTGTGTTGGAAACCGATGGAGTCGTACATGTTACCAGCAAGGGCTGAGAAGACGAAGACTGAAATCTGTTTGGCAAAGTTTGAAGCCAGAGCATAAACAGTGGCATAAACTCGGATATCGAAGGCTCCGGCAATGTATTTCATAATTGAAACAAGTACCAAAGGCATTTCGAATCCGGCTAACAAACGAAGAACGATAACCCAGATTAAACTTGGTGACAAAGCACTACCAATAATCCGGATAGCTAAGATACAGCCATAAGCAATCAAACCATTTCGTGATCCAATCTTGTTGATGATCCATGGCATTGGAATCATGAGTAAGAATTCCAAACCAATTTGAGCAGTGGTCATGTAACTGTATGCTTGAGTACCTTGGGCAGCAGTGTTAAAGAATGTCTTGAAGAAAATGATGAATTGTTGATCAAAAACATCATAAATGGCTGAAGCACCAATGTAGAAGATTGATAAGTACCAGAAATTCTTGATTTTAAAGATCTTACCAATTTGTTTCATGTCGAGTTTGTTGGAAGTATCACCAGCAGCTGCGGCATTGTCCATATCAATTTTATCGCTGAACAACAGCAAACCAGTCAGAATAGTTGCTGAAATTGAACATGCCCAGAAAATGGCGTTTGGTTGCCAGATGAACAATTGACCACCTAAGAAGGAAGCAACCATCCCGGCTAAAGAGCCACCCATTCGTGAGTGACCATATTCAAAACGGTTAGCCAAGCTGGCACGTTGAACGTATTGCTCAATAACTGAAACACCACCATTAAAGATGAAACAAAGAAATACTCCAGTGATTAATGCGACTAACAATGAGTTGATATGCATCAATGGTAGAAAGACCCACTGGAAATACGGTCCAATTAACATCGCTGCAATGGAAATCATGAATAGCAAATTCTTTTTGAAAACTAATTTATCAGACCAAACACCAAAGGCTGGTTGGAATAATAGAGACAAACCAGACATCGCTGAGAACACGATTCCGGCTTCAGCACCGTTCATGTGCCCAACTTGTTCCATCCAAAGGGTTAAATAACCGAAGATAATCTGCCACATAAAGAAGTAGGTAAAGTGGGTAAATGGGAATCCCCAGAAGTGCTTACTCTCCTGTTTTTTAGGTGCTTCTGCACTATTTTGCATCATTAAATGCCTCCTGAAATTTATTAATCATAATTATAAGGAACTGGTTTACCAAAATTAGGTGTCCCGTCATCATTCCAAGTGAAGGCTTGGACCTTTGTATGACGGTTGGGATCGTACAATGGATCACCCTTGATTTCGGTATAATCACGGCAATGGTAGACAAGAATATCTGTTTTACCATCTTCACCGACCGTAAATGAGTTGTGGCCTGGTCCATATTGGTGAGTTGCCATATCACTTTGGAAAACAGGTTTCTTGGACTTGGTCCAGTTGCTTGCATCCAACAAATCTTTGTCATCTGGAATGCTCAGCATCCCCATGGCATAATGCTCATCAGTGGCACTAGCTGAATAGGTTAAGAAGAAGCGACCGTTACGATGAATAACTGCAGGTCCTTCGTTAACCCAGAATCCGATAGTTTCCCAGTCAAACTCAGGTTTTGATAACATCACAGGTTTGGATTTAAGGGTCCAAGGGTTTCCCATTTCAGCAATATACAAATTAGAATTTCCTTTAATGTCAGGATCCTTTTGTGCCCAAACATAGTACAACTTGTTGTTGGCTTCAAAGCAGGTTGCATCCAGTGAAAAACTGTCCATGCCGGTTTCGACTTGGCCATGCTCAATCCAATCATCTTCGCTGCGCATTGGATCTGGATTATCACATTCAATACAGAACATTCTGTGTTGGAACATGCCATTCTTATCCAAAGCGGTTGTCTCAGCTGCAGCAAAGTAAATGAACCATTTGCCGTCAATGTAATGAATTTCCGGTGCCCAAATCAATTGGCTCATGGGACCGCTTTCATGTTTGCGCCAAATTGTCCGTGGTGCAGCATGAGCTAAGCCCTCCAATGTTTTGGCACGACGAATTTCGATCAGGTTATAAGCCGGTACTGAGGCAGTAAAGTAATAGTAACCATCAGTATGCTTATAAATATATGGGTCTGCCCGCTGAACAATGAGCGGATTTGTATAGACTGTCAATGTAAAATCTCCTTTTCTCCAATTGCTACGTAGTACTTCGATCACCTGTGCACATACTTATAATATTGTTCGTCAACGATTTCTACAAGCTAAAATGTAAATGTTTCGATACTTTTTGACTTAGAAACATACTTTTGCTACTATAAGGGTGTTTGGGAAACGGTTTCAAATTTAAGATTAACATTTATGTTGATTAAAAGAATTAGACCCAATCAGAATCAATAAATACCCGAGTAATTAAGCCCCCGGGATTGAGTAGGAGGTCACATATTTGGATTTAGATATTTCCAAGGATTCATTAGGAGTCTACAAAGCTCTAGCTAGTCCAGTACGGATTCAAATCATTCAAACGCTCTCATCAAAGCGAATGAGTGTTCAGGAATTATCACGCCAACTAAAATTAAGCAGTACGATTGTTTTAATGCATTTAAACAAGCTCGCTGAGGCCGGGATCATCGGTTTCGAACGTCAAGGCCATAGTAAGATATCCTATCTCAAGGTCGACAATATCAACGTGCATTTTCCAACTACCATTTACCCAGCCTTTGCAGAATATCAAACACAAGTGCCAGTTGGACAGTTTACCGACTATTCAGTCACCCCATCTTGTGGGCTCGCCGGCAAGAACGACTACATCGGAAAAGTTGACAACCCTAAGTACTTCATGAGCCCCGATCGAATTAAAGCAGGCATGATATGGTGGACCGACGGTTTTGTCGAATACCAATTTCCCAATTATTTGGAAGAAAAAGACAAGCTGGAAATGCTTGACCTGTCCATGGAGTTAGGATCTGAGTTCCCATTTTCCAACAATGTCTGGCCGTCAGATATTACCTTCTATATCAATGATGTTGAAATTGGCACTTGGACCAGTCCCGGAGACTTTTCGGATATCCGTGGCAAATACACTCCGGATTGGGTACCTGACAATGTCAACCAATACGGTCAGCTAAAGGTCGTTCGAGTTACCGATCACGGGAGCTACTTGGACGGTCAACCGTTTACCGATGTGTCAATCGACGATATCAACTGGAAGAAGCCCACATTCACTGTCCGATTCGCTATCAAAGATAATGCCAAGCATAAAGGTGGCTGCACAATTTTCGGACATGGATTTGGTAATTATGATCAAGATATTCAGATGAAACTTTTTCATAGCTAACGGACATAGGAATAGGATGGCGATTATTGATGGAGTTTGAAGATCGAATGCGTGAATTTATTTTAAGCTTTTTGGAAACGCAGTCGGATCAAGTAAATTTGAAAACTGTGCAAACGTTGATTGACTATGGCAAGAATAACAATTACCGGGCACCAAAGATCTTAAATGAATTGGCAAAGATGGATCAAAAACATGAAGAAGTGTTGACGGCAACCTTCGACGTGGATTTCGTAGATGGCGTCAAATTGTTCGATAACCATGCAAGTAAATGGCTGACCAAGAAAGGCAGCAACTACCTTCAGGAGCTTAAACATGAGCAAAGCAAAAACGATACGATTGACTTTCCTCAAGAAGATGCCCTTTCTGATGCAACTCAATTTGACGGATATCTCGCCCAACTGACTTCAATCCGGTCGTCCCTGAAAAGTCAATCCGACAAAGTCACTCTGCAGGAATTCGCACTCGAATTGCGCCACCTCCTAGCTGACACCAAGAAGCTCGACAAAGGAGCGCTCAACAAATTCAAACCATTCGTTGACCGCAACTGGAATGAACTTTCAACGCCAATGACGCCCATTTTAGTTGAACTATCCAGACGATTTTTGATTGAAAATAGTTATGATGATTAATCTTATATAAGCACAAATGAGCACCAAACCCACATCCGCTGAGTTTGGTGCTCATTTAATATCCAGTTAAGGTTGAACACATATTATAATGTCTGAAGCCATTCAACACACAGTGGGAACCATTTGGCAAAATGCTTATCGGTTCGATCACGGTTCACAACGCCGACAAATTCATTGGCCAAACTAAAGCCATGGCCGCCAGTGCTGAACAAGTGAACTTCGAAGTTAACGCCATTCTTGTACAACGCATCGGTGTATGGGTAAATATGATCGACATATGGTGCCAGTTCATCACCACGAGCACCAAAGATGAAGGTTGGCGGTGTGTTCTTAGTAACTTGTTTGGTTACATCTTCACTGTGGATGCCGATTTTTTCATCCAAAGCTTGGGTGAGCACTGGATACCCAAGAACGGTGAACTTAGCCTTAGTATCCTTCTCGTTGGAATATGCTGCAGCAAGCTGACCACCGGCAGAGAAGCCGATAATTCCCAACCTATTGGTATCAACGTTCAGATCCTTAGCGTTCTTAGTAATGTAGTCGAAGGCCATTTCAATGCTTTGTTTAGCCTCTTGATAATTTTTCTTTTCATTGACCGGATACTCCACCACGAAGGCTTGGTAACTTTTTGTCAGAAATGTCAGTGCTACTCGGGCGGCATCCCGTTCTTTAAATGTCTTGTAACTTCCGCCGGGGATCACAACAATTCCGGGTAAGGCAACGTCGCTGTCGGCGTCATAAATATCTAATTTGATGCCTTTTTCTTTATCAAATACAACTTGTTTAAAATTCATACAATCACCTCATCTTCCATGATAAGAGGTGCGGAGAAAAATTGCCATTGTTAAAATCAAAATCGGCTAACTATTCCTACTCTGGCAGTGTTTTCATGCCATTATTGTATTTTTTTATCAGCTTATTTCAAAATTTTATGAAAATGAAAACTAATTTGTCGTATAATTGGAAAGTTAACGACAAATATTATACTATAAGGGTTGAAATAGTGTCACCGCGACTTCAATCAAAGTTCAATATTGTTTTCTGGGGAGAAAATTCAATGATTAATTTTTTTAATAGACACATCAAACTGTTTTTCGCAGCTTTGGTTGTGGCGTCAATCTCATTTGGCGTATACAGTCATCCAACTGCAGATAAAGCGGGGGTTCAAGTTGAATATACAACGCAGGCACTGCCACATGCATTTGCGCTGAAGAAGAACGCCAAACTTTATACGGACGTTCATCTTGCTAAATCTGTGAGCAGTAAGAAGTATGCCAAATCAGCATGGTACCGGAGTCAAACTGCCAAGCTGATCTATGGTGGTAAGACCAAAGTCGTTTATCGGATTACCAGTACCGATCATAAGCACACTTTTTGGGTTCTGAATTCTCAGGTGAAAAACATCACTTCGAAATCGTATAACGTCAAGCTTGCATCTGCTGACAATAAGTTTACCGGCGATAAGATCGGTGTCTTCGGTGATTCAATTCCTGCCGGCTGGGATGGCTATCATTTCTATATGAACAGTTCATATCCCGATTGGATGGCTAAATACCTGGGCACCAATACGAAGGTTGAAAACTTTGCCTGCCCAAGCGGTCGGATTGTTGGCCACCGTTACGCTTATCTGGGAACAACTTTAGTTCCGCAAGATTTGTCGGCAGCCATCAAGGCGCACCGCACGGCCATCAAACACATGAACATGATTTTTGTCCACATCGGTACCAATGATTACACCAATTACTCGGGTTCCGGTAGTTTGAAGAATGTGATGCACAATCTGCGTTATAACATTCGCATGATTCAAAAGCTCAATCCAAACGCTAAGATTTATGGGGTGCTGCCAATTTCGCGTTACGATGCTAATGGCCTGAGCCGCGAGAACATGAGCGACATGTATGGCTACACCTTTAAAGACTTACGGGTTGCGGAAGCCAAGCTGTACAAGTCACTGGGTGCCACTGTGATTAACTTCAATCAATTTGCGCCTGGGATTATTACCAGTCAAAACAAGAATTATACTTTACGAGATCACGAGATTCATCCAACTGCTCAAACTGCTCAGAAAATGGGATTGGCGTTGGCCAAGGAATTAGCTAAATAGATACAAATAAATGAGCTTTCAGGTTAGTGATTTGCTGACCTGGAAGCTCATTTATTTGTGTTACAGCCGAGACGATTTAGCGAGGTTACTTTAGAAAAAATGACCTTATCGATTTAAGATTCTTCTAAAACCCAATCTTTTTGTGCCATTTTTCGTGCTCAGGATTTAACCTTATTGATTTAACATCCTTCTAAAACAAGGCTCTGTTTGGAGCCACGGTGGTTACAGGGTTTAACCTTATTGATTTAACATCCTTCTAAAACGTTGGGTGGTTTCTTAGCCTGAACCTTTGCGGGTTTAACCTTATTGATTTAACATCCTTCTAAAACCAGGAATGAAAGTTATTAGATCACTTATGGGGGTTTAACCTTATTGATTTAACATCCTTCTAAAACCGAAACGCCTGCTCTATTTTTTGAATCGGCGGGTTTAACCTTATTGATTTAACATCCTTCTAAAACCTGCTTACGTATCATATCTTTCCAGCTTGCGGGTTTAACCTTATTGATTTAACATCCTTCTAAAACCTGCGATTGCTTGTTCATCTGCTTTAAGCTGGGTTTAACCTTATTGATTTAACATCCTTCTAAAACCTGGTGTGGTTGACATGATCATTTCGCCAAGGGTTTAACCTTATTGATTTAACATCCTTCTAAAACCTATCGACGACTTACGCAAGTGGAACCAATGGGTTTAACCTTATTGATTTAACATCCTTCTAAAACGAAAGGCAACGATCCTTATTGGTTGCGGTAGGGTTTAACCTTATTAATTTAACATCCTTCTAAAACGTTAATAAAATCTTGGTTGTCAATACCCATGGGTTTAACCTTATTGATTTAACATCCTTCTAAAACCTGCGGGCTCAGAACTCATACACTATCAGAGAGTTTAACCTTATTGATTTAACATCCTTCTAAAACCTGCGTAAGCGGCTTGATAACCATGATACAGGGTTTAACCTTATTGATTTAACATCCTTCTAAAACTGAAGCATTGTTCCACAGCCTTTTGTACTCGGGTTTAACCTTATTGATTTAACATCCTTCTAAAACCGAAGGCAACGTGACACAAGTCCTTTAAGGGGGTTTAACCTTATTGATTTAACATCCTTCTAAAACCAAAGTTGGCCATCATATTGTCGAATGCTTGGGTTTAACCTTATTGATTTAACATCCTTCTAAAACAACCGTCCTAACCTTACCACCACATTTATAGGGTTTAACCTTATTGATTTAACATCCTTCTAAAACCCAATACGTTGGCATTGATTCCGGCGAGATGGGTTTAACCTTATTGATTTAACATCCTTCTAAAACTCCAAAGTATTACGCAAACAAAATTATTTAGGGTTTAACCTTATTGATTTAACATCCTTCTAAAACCGATCATTCTGCGGTAAAACTGCGACGATTGGGTTTAACCTTATTGATTTAACATCCTTCTAAAACCATTGCACGATTGTTATAACCAAGCGTTAGGGTTTAACCTTATTGATTTAACATCCTTCTAAAACAAGAACCGCTTGTTGTTGGGTCAAGGTGTCGGGTTTAACCTTATTGATTTAACATCCTTCTAAAACATGAAGTAGTGAAAATATCGCAGTTGTTCTGGGTTTAACCTTATTGATTTAACATCCTTCTAAAACATGGTAATAAGTCAAACGGCGTAACGGTTTGGGTTTAACCTTATTGATTTAACATCCTTCTAAAACGAAGTGATTCATCCCACGGCACAAGGCTCTGGGTTTAACCTTATTGATTTAACATCCTTCTAAAACCTTTGACGAAGTGGCTTTGATGCCAGAATCGGGTTTAACCTTATTGATTTAACATCCTTCTAAAACTGCTCCGGATGATACCAAGTCTAAAAATTGGGGTTTAACCTTATTGATTTAACATCCTTCTAAAACGACTGAACCGTGCAATATCGACAGGAATTAGGGTTTAACCTTATTGATTTAACATCCTTCTAAAACAGGATTTATGGAACTCCCCTTCAAACAGTTGGGTTTAACCTTATTGATTTAACATCCTTCTAAAACAACTCAATCACGGAATTCAAATTACTTTAAGGGTTTAACCTTATTGATTTAACATCCTTCTAAAACTTCGCATATCCATGGATTTCTGCGTCCAGTGGGTTTAACCTTATTGATTTAACATCCTTCTAAAACTAACTAGTTGGGAATGCAAAGATCTTTGCAGGGTTTAACCTTATTGATTTAACATCCTTCTAAAACGTGGATTTCCGTATTCTATGAGCCACGCGGGGGTTTAACCTTATTGATTTAACATCCTTCTAAAACTCTTCTTCTGTTCCAAAAAGTTATCGATATGGGTTTAACCTTATTGATTTAACATCCTTCTAAAACAAAGAGTATGAACATTTCCATCGGATCGAAGGGTTTAACCTTATTGATTTAACATCCTTCTAAAACATGCAATTGGTAAGATTGGTAAAGCAATTAGGGTTTAACCTTATTGATTTAACATCCTTCTAAAACTTGCCAAATAATCTGGCAGTTCAAATCCACGGGTTTAACCTTATTGATTTAACATCCTTCTAAAACACAAACGTTGACACGTCGGTGTTTAGGCGTGGGTTTAACCTTATTGATTTAACATCCTTCTAAAACTATCAAAAGAGCTATTGATTAATACTCACCGGGTTTAACCTTATTGATTTAACATCCTTCTAAAACGCGAATTAAAACGCGGGTTAACCACCCAGAGGGTTTAACCTTATTGATTTAACATCCTTCTAAAACCTGGATTGAACAACGTCCAGAAAACGCGTGGGGTTTAACCTTATTGATTTAACATCCTTCTAAAACAACTCCTTGACCCATTTGAGCAATTTGATCGGGTTTAACCTTATTGATTTAACATCCTTCTAAAACGTTCTGTAGTCACCTCAAACCCTTGCCTATGGGTTTAACCTTATTGATTTAACATCCTTCTAAAACCTCTCCGTCTTAAAGTCTACATCACCAAAAGGGTTTAACCTTATTGATTTAACATCCTTCTAAAACCGATTTTTTATAACCGGATTTTAATGTATTATGCATGCCAATCAACAAAGTCCTCGTCAATGTAGTAGAAATTGCAATTGGTATAAAGCTCCTGTGACTTCATATCTGTGAATTCTACTAATAATATCGAGATCCCCGTGGAACTTGTGAGTTTGGACAAGTCAGTTAATTGCTGCTGGTTAAGATAATGAGCGACATTAGTTAATCCAACTGCAGACTTCAATCCACACTCTAAGTGAATTTTAATAATTGATTCAATTATAGCATACGGGTTTTGCATGGTATCGACATTAAAGTGAATTTTGCAGTATTTGAACAGCTTCTTTAAATCCCAATCATAGGTAACTTCCAAAGGGAGATCAATCATGAATAAGCATTGCTGCACAAGAGTATACAGTTGGCTATTGATGTCAGTAATTGACTTACGTTGATCGTCAGTCAATACAGCTTCTAACTGCTTATAAATACCAGGGCTATACTTTTCACTCACACCATCACTGAGCCCGACGTCCCCTTGCCAATCAATTGCATCTTTTACTTCCAGCGATTCAAAAGTATCATCAAACAATTTAACTTTGTCATTAAAGGAACTCAGCCCCACGATCAAGTCATGATAGACCGTCGGATTATTCGTTGCGATCACCGTCGGGTTTTTCGAACTTAATTCAATTTCCTTGTGAGCAGCATATGAAATTTTCATAGGATAATGGTCCTCTCCGAAGAATTCCGGACATCTTCTTTTGGCTTGCCGGCAATGAAATGCATGTCGTTATATTGCTTCTCGGTCATGATCAAGGATTGAATTAATCCATCGGGTGGTGCAATTGCCGCAATCCGCTTCTCCATGAAGTCTGCTGATTTCTTATTCACGCACACTCTGACATACACCGAAAACTGGATCATCAAAAAGCCTTCGTTAATCAAAGCTTTTCGAAATTTTCGGTAATTGCGTCTATTCTCACTGGTTTCAACCGGTAGATCAAACATGACCATTAATCGCATTATTCGGTACCTCATTTTTTAATTCCACCTCGATTTTGATTTCATCCGTTTCACCACTCAAATACTTTAGGCAATTGCGCACGTGTTCGGAAATAATGTTCCGGAATAACATTTCTTTGCCGTTGAACGTCATTTCAAGGTTCAACAAATCCACCAAGCCAAATTTCACGTCTGGCGTCAACTCCTTGAAGTTCTGATTTGCCAGCCAGTAATCAATCACTGGGCGGAAAGGCTCCATTAAATCTGATCCCAAATTAAATTGGTTATCGTTGCTGTGATGATGAATCCCTAAATATGTGAGATACCCATTGGAGACGATCTCACGATTAACATTTGCCAGCAGAATTGAATAACCATAATTGAGGGCCGCATTGACCGGAGAAAAATCTCGGCGACTGAACTTGTTATCAAATAACAAGGGAAAGTATTTTCGCGCAACGACCGCTTCCCGATTGGTAACGTCATCGACTTCTAACTTATCAAGTTCGGCAATCAAGTCGGCGTTTTCAACCCCATAGATTGACAAAACATTAATTTGGTTCACAATCTTGCTGGCAACAATTTTTGTCCAAAGCAACTGTTGCCGTTTTTCATCCCATTGAAATTGTTTCTTAATCAGATCAACATCCCGATTATTGGGGTAATACCCAACCGTTTCACAGACTGGCTCATTCGCGTTATCCGTAAAGATAATTTTGACTTGGCTTTTTACCAACTCACTAATCAAAGAAGTCGTGATTACCGCTTGTGTGGTTGACACTAAAAGTAAATCAATATCCTCAATTGGCACTTGGTTAATCCCGTCCATTGTCTGAACAATCATATTTCTTGATGAATATGACATTTTTGCATGTTGCGATACAACGACTGATCGCCATCCCATAATAAAATCTCCCTTGCCTCAATTAGTGAATTGGGGTATTATTATTTGTGTTGGGTAGCTCCCAACATGTTTGACCTTATTGATTTAACATCCTGTGTTAAAATCAAGCAATGCGCTTTGCGCGGAGTTTCCACTTTTGACCCATTATATGGGCATTACATAAGCTAAAGGAACCATTCTTCGATTTGGAGAATGGTTCCTTTTTTGGTTATAGATCTTTTAAAAATATTGTTCGCTTAAACAGTCCAGTAAATGACTCGTATTCAATGCTTGTATTTGAAGACAGACCAATTCCCCTAGGCTGTTGCATCTTGCCAAATGGTGTTGAAAAGCCAATATCGCTCAAAGTACCCAGTGTGGCATTTGCGTGTAACCCGTTCAAAATTTCGTTTAGAATCTCTCGCTTGCCTGAGGATATCTTCTTACTTCCATCAAACACGTTATGATTGGGAAGTCCCACAAACTTGTCCTTACCCAGGCTTAGTTTCTGACGGAACTTGTTGGTATCATACAACGCAAAGTATTTATTAACCTTATCCAAGATCTCATCATAAACCTTATCATACGCAGCGCTCTCTTGCGCCTCATTCAGTTTTCCTTCGCTTGCAAGGGTCTTAATGGATTCATCAGAAAGAACCAGCTGCTTCGCGTTATATTGATAAGTTGAACTTCCAAGCATGAACTTCTTATCGCCATCAATCACAAGCTGGCGGTACATCACTTTACCTAAGACAACTTCAAAGTCTTCAACTGTTTGAGTGATCTCTCCAGTTTTCCGGTTTTTCTTGGACTTGGTAAATTGTGGCGTCAAGACTTCTTTCAACTCTTGGTCATATTTGGCATCACTCACATTTTTGGCAGTGTTCAGCCGATTTAGCGCCCGCATTGGCACGCCGACAACCTTATACTTATCACCCTTCTTATCATGAATCCGGACAATCGCCATATATGCATCCGTACTGCCACTATATCCGCCATATACGTCAACTGGCTTATCGGCTTTCATTGGAATTAACTTTTTCCGTCCTGCCTGGGATGCTGGATAAATTGTTTGGTTAAACATTGCCCCGCGAAGTGTATAAACCTCTTGCGAAATCAACATAAACTTATAATGATAAACATCTCTCAACTGCTTAATCGAAGTCTCCCGATCCCAAATCACTTCACCGGTCTCGGTATCTGCAATTCTTGCTTGAGTATCATCCGTCAAATCATGCAGGAAGTTGAAGTTACGCATGGTAACCTTATCTTCTCTGAACTTCTTGAAGTCGCCATAAACGAAGTATGGACGCAACTTGATATAACGGTGGTACAAATATCTCCCTAAGAATGCGGTCAGATAAGCATCAAAGGCATGATGGTAATCATTGATTTCACGGTTTTTGATAAAGCCGAACTCATCTCGCATCTGATGGTTCATCCGAGCTGTAATTTCGATAATCTTGGTATCATCATTTCGATATTTGTCACCGAGAATATTCGCAACCAGCTTGATTACCTGGCTGGTTTCCACCAATTGTCTTCTGATGAAACCGTGCATCGCGAACTTACTAATAGTGTCAGGATTTGTTTGAAGATTCTTTAGTTTATGTTTATTAATCAAGCCCGCTTCAGCAAGCTGTTTCCAGAAGTGGCCCATCTTGGCACCGAACAGTTTCAATGGAACATTAGCAGACTTGCCATTGTTGACTGCCTTTGATACAAGAACGCGGTTGCTCAACGAGTCATCCTTAATGAACGCCTGCGGCAAGATATGATCAATATCATAATTACTAATTTCATCGATATTAATTGGCTCACCTGTATACATATCCTTCCCAAGTTGAGTAAAGTACAGGTACAGACGATCAGTCAGACCCTTCTTAGACCTCGACGCATTATCCAACTCGGACAAAATGTTTGGATTCATGGACTTTACCAGCGATTTCGCCGTGTCCTTTAAGGTGTTCTCCAGTTGTCGCTGGCGAGAAATTGTCCGCCGCGGGTTCCGGTCTTCTGAACGGGTAAATTCAATTGAGATGAACTTAGGTGCAACACCACCCATTGCTTTTTGAATATCATCGACCACTTTAACGACTTGACGAATGGCCTTCTTGTTTTGCGGAGACGTGTAGGCATCTGCCAAAACATCTTCCATGTTGGTAGACTTCATCTGATCAGCATTGGCTTCATGAATTCGTTTGGCAAAATCGTCATCGGATTGAATCTGCATGAAGTTCTTGTTGGTATTCCAAAGCTCGTCAATAATTCGTTCACCCTGATCGTTCACAATTCCGGTCAGGAGCTTCTTGGAAAGTCGTCCCCAGCCTTGATAACGACTGGACTCAAGATCATCCTTTTGCTTATCGGTCAACCAGGTAATTTCATTGAGTTTGGCTCGTAAAATCTTCTTGTCTTCGAAGACAGTTGACCATTCAACGATCTTTTCAAAATCATTTTGAAGATCCGGATCGTCAACTTTATCGCCGAACAACTTTTTGAAGTCGTTGTATGTTCCGAGCGAATTATTGAACTGATCGGGATCGGATAATCCCGAAATTTCGGGATTGTTTGGCAATCCGGTTTTACCCTTGATATAGTTTTGCAGTTTCTTGACGGAAATGTGCTTATAGTTTTCAAACAGGTCTTGATAAATCGCCTGTTTGTCGGCAACCTTCAGCGAATCGCCATTCACCCGGACCATGTTCAACTCATTAAGCACTTTGAACTTTTCATACAGCAGACTTTCATCTGGAAGAACATCTTCACCAATCAAATAAGTGTCCTTTGTGGTCATCCGCTTGATGAATTTGTTAGCAGATTCCATTCGATCAACTTTCTCATCAAAGTTCCAAGGCGTAATTTGACCTGGTTCCTTGCGTTTCATCCAAGAAAAGACTGCGGCCCCAGACTTTTTCTGATCCTCAGGAGTAATCATTGGACCGACATAGTATGGGATTCTAAAGGCGACCAGTTCTTCGATTTTGTATTTTGCCAGGTGCAGATCATGCTTGTTAGGGTTAGATTCTGCCAGCCAAGGATAATATTTACTTTGGTGTTCGATGATTTCATCCAATTCTCTTTGGTGGAGTTGATGAGGAATGACACCATTTTGAGATGTCCGTTGCTTTGGCATGAATTTGTCAGCGTCAATCAGATCCATGATTTGTTTTGATAACTCTGAATCATCCAAATTCTTTTTCACACTCGAATAGAAGTCATCTTGTTCGATGACTTTACCATCGTTGCCAACATATTGATCGTATGCCTTCTTCAATGCTGTTTTCTTCTTGGAATCTGAAATCTGACCAATCAACTTTTTGTATAACTTCAAGTGATCATGGTGGTCGTTGTACTTTTTAATCATTGATTCTGATAATGACATTCCATTTGGGACAATTTGGTTTAAGGTTACTTGAGAATACAAGTCTTGAATGATCCCAATGATCGATTGCTGATTTTCATCCATTTCAGGTAAAATTTTCTGCAGTTTGGCATCAATATCTTCATCATCAAATTTCACTGCCCAGGGATTTGAATCTTCTGGGTCACACTGCACAGCCACATCCAGCTTGGATTTATATCCTAAAATAGCATTGATGATTTCTGAAGCAATCTTGCCGTTAAGTTTGTCCACGGCTTTATCGTCCATTGTAACCGGGACAATTTTTGGAATTTGCTTTTTCTTATCAAACTTACGAATGGATGGGTCAAGGAATTGTTGGCCGATCTTTTCACTATTTGCGAGATTAATTTGGAAAGATTCTTCAGGATTGATTGCTGTATATAATTCATTTAACTTTTTAAATTGATCATCAAAATTCACTTTCGATGCCTTGAAGGAATCCACCGGTGTTGAATTTAAGAAATTTCCACGATACTTGACAATGTGATGAATTGCCAAATACACCATCCGAATATCGAACTGTTTATCCTGAGTCATGAGCGCATGACGTAAGTGATAAATGGTTGGGTAATCTAGGTGGTACTGTTTGTCAGTTAAATCCGGGAACAGCATTGAGCCCTTGAATTCCTTACGTGAATCTTTGGGCGACAGATTGGATTGTTTTAAACGGGCAAAGAAGGTGCTGTCCACAGGTGTAATATATGGATCAAATATTTCATCCAATAATTTCAACCGCCACTTTCGTCTGTTCAAACGGCGACGAGTTGTTCTGAACATCCGCCGATCAGCAGCCGGGTTGCCTTCTTGGAATAATCGAGCACCAATTGCCGTCTTCCCCTTAACGCGTAAAGGCTTGCCGTCTTCCCCCATTGCGACCCAACCAATTGATGATGTCCCGATATCGAGACCTATGTGATAATTATTAACTTTCATACGATAAAACTCCTCAAAATAATGTTGCCCAGTAACCCCTTTAGGCACATCACCTATTATGCATGAACTAATAACCATTTGAAACCCTTTTCACATATATTTGTTAAGGCTTTCTGAAGGCATAAGAACCAACGAATGAATTGATTATTCGTCGACTGTCGTTATGCTCATTGAACGACAAAAAAACCAACGTAGGTCGGAGAACCGATTTACGTTGGCGCCTATTGAGTATCTAATTATCAACTTTCCCCAAAATAAATGTATAACTAACCTGCTTACCGACCAGCTCATGTGCCGGGTAGTTAAAAGTAATGTTATTAATGATTTGAATCCCCAGCCTATACCCAGAAAGAGAATCTCGCTTGGCGGTCGTATATCCTTCTTTATCTAGCAAACTCTTAATGCCAGCAATCTTAGTTGCATTGGAAGCACTTCGATGAGCATATAGCCACTTTTGAACGGTTGGAAATGACTTGATATCAGTGTAGCCTTTTGTGCTCATCGGATCCCACTCTGCATTAGGACTATCCGCAAAATGGTCGTAGTTATAAACAGCGATCTTCGATAATCCTAAATCGGGTTGAGAATTTGGAAATAGTTTGATAATTTCCCTAGCCAATTTTTGAGTTGTACCAGTTTGGAGGTACTGATTAAAATCGGTGTTATTTATAAATTGATCAATCGGAACATAATTCATGCCGGTATGATCCGGGTTTAAACCTTCAGTAATTGCGGATGCCGGAACATATCCGTGAATGCTTTTTGACGTCCCATTTGGAGAGCCATCCAGATAAAAGTAGTTGGTATTCTTACCATTGTGACGCATCACAATATTGGCAGTCTTGATATAATTTGCTCCAGGATAATGCTTCAGATTGGCCACTTTCTTGGTATGGGTGTAGTTCCACATGTACACATTTTTATGCTTATATGCATCCTTAACATGAAACGGCGTATCTTTGCCATACCACTTGATACTGGTAATCTGATACCCATAAGGACTGAAGCCGCGCTTAAGTGCGTTGGTTCTGACGTATCCCTGGATATTGCCGTAACGATTATGGACATAATAATAAGTTGCGCTCTTTAACTGATGATAGATGCGCACTTTTTTCTGGACAAACCAAGTTGTCGTCTTGTATTTGGCAATCTTAATCCCCTTTTTATGAAAGACTGATGGTTTAATTTGTTTAGCATTCACACTATCCATGTTAATCCACAAAGTTGCCTTGGTCCTGGGGATTGCCCGAAAGGCGACATCCGAACCGGAACTTGTGTGTTGGTTATAAGTTTTCAGCGTCTTCACCCGATAATTGCCGTGGGCGGCCTGTGCGGGTTGTGGGCTAGCAATGAAAGCTAATGCGATAAATGCAATCATGACACCAACAAGTTTAACGAATTTTTTCATGAAATGAGCCCCCTCTTTCAATAATAGGTTATCATGAATGCATTACGTGTGTGTTAAATAACGCATTCATTTAAGTTAAGGATTCAAATTCACGTGTTGACGAACGATAAACAATCATTTAAAATTATAGGTATTCTATCACGAAAGGAAAGATTGCTATGAGTTCACTTGTTAATCGCAGTTGGCAAAGCCGGTAACAAGTCACATCGACGCAGATGCGACTTGATCTTAAGCATGCGATCATGAACGCATCTGTGCCGGCAATCTTTCGGAAAACGAACGGTCTGTACAGATGATTCCGGCAGGCCGACTAATCACGAGTATTTCGGTCTGACCGGAATACTCGTTTTTTGTTCGCGTTACTGGTGGAGCTACATAAATTATTTATATTGAGGGAGACAGCTATTATGAAGAAAAAGTATTTAATTTCAGGTGTTATATTAATTTTCGTTGTTATTTTAGGCTTTGCATTTGTCCAAGGTCAACAGAAACAAAAACCACAGGCCAAGCCAACCGTCGGCATCCTGCAATTGATGTCCCATCCCGCTTTGGATGCCATCCACAAAGGAATTATCCACGGTCTTGAAGAAGAGGGCTACAAGCCTGGCAAGAACATTAAGATTGATTTCCAAAACGCTCAAAATGATCAAAGTAACTTGAAGACCATGAGCACCAAGTTTGCTAATGAGGACGCCGATCTTTCAATCGGAATTGCCACCCCATCTGCCCAAGCGTTGGCTAACACAATTACCAAGAAGCCAGTGATTCTGGGTGCCATCACTGATCCAAAGGGTGCTGGTTTGGTTAAGAACAACCAGAAGCCTGGTGGCAACATTACCGGAGTTTCTGACCAAGCACCACTGAAGGAACAGTTGAACTTGATCAAACAATTCATGCCAAAGATGAAGACACTGGGAATCATTTACACTTCCAGCGATGATTCCGCCGTTGCCCAGTACAAGATGTTCGTTAAGTTGTGCAAGCAGGAAAATGTTCGCTTGAAAGCATACTCAATCGCCAACACGAATGATTTAACTCAAGTTGCTGAACAGGCTGTTCGTTCGGTTGATGCAATTTACGTCCCGACAGATAACACCATCGCAGGTGCCATGCAGACGTTGGTTGGAGCTGCCAACAACGCTAAAGTTCCCGTTTTCCCAGCCGTTGACACAATGGTCAAACAAGGTGGGGTTGCCACTTACGGAATCGACCAATATGAACTTGGTGTTGCAACTGGTAAGATGAGTGCCCAAATTTTGAAGGGCAAAAAGAAGCCATCATCAACGCCAATCAAGTTCTTCCGTCATGGAAAACTAATCATTAATGAAAAGCAAGCAAACAAGTTGGGCATCAAAGTACCTGCTAACCTCTTGAAGGAAGCCCAACAAAAAGGAGAATTGATCAAATGAGCATTATCGTCTCAGCCATCGGCCAAGGATTAACCTGGGGAATCGTCGGTATCGGCCTGTTTCTCACCTTTAGAATCCTTGATTTCCCCGATATGACCGTTGAAGGTACCTTTCCAATGGGTGCCGCTGCCTGTGTGGCTGCCATTTATTCTGGGGCATCCCCACTCGTCGCAACTCTTATTGCCTTTATCGCTGGTATGCTGGCTGGTTTGGTCACCGGCCTGCTGTACACCAAGGGCAAGATTCCAGTATTACTTGCCGGCATCCTGGTTATGACGGCTGCCTACTCAGTCAACCTGAGAATTATGGGTCGGGCAAACCTCTCATTATTCGACAAACCAACCATGTTGAAAAATCACTTCCTGGAGTCACTGCCACCATACTTCGACAGTGTCGTTCTTGGAATCGTGGTCGTCGCAATCGTGACCGCACTGATTGTCTATTTTTTACAAACCAACCTCGGCCAAGCCTTTATTGCCACTGGTGACAATCCCAACATGGCCCGTTCGCTTGGAATCAGCACCGATGCCATGCAAATCATGGGTCTGGGCGTTTCCAACGGACTGATCGGTTTGGGTGGCGCCTTGGTTGCCCAGAACAACGGTTTTGCCGACGTCAATATGGGAATCGGTGTCATCGTGGTTGCCTTGGCTTCCATCATCATTGGTGAAGTCGTCTTTGGTGATTTAACAATGAACCAACGACTAATTGCTGTCACGATTGGAAGTATCCTATATCGCTTTGTCATTTTGCTGGTCCTCAAACTCGGTTTCAACGCCAACGATTTGAACCTGATTTCAGCAATCGTTTTGGCATTGTTCATGATGTTCCCGGTTTTGGAGAAACGCTTCCGAATCCGTCATACTTTAGCAAAGGGGATGACTAAGCATGACTGAGCCAATTTTTGAACTCAAAGATATTGTTGTGACAGTCAATCATGGTACACCTGAGCAGATCAACATTATGGATCACGTTAATTTAGCAGTTTTTCCAGGCGACTTCATCACCATCCTGGGATCTAACGGTGCTGGTAAATCAACCCTGTTCAATGTCATCGGCGGTAACATTCCAGTTTCCAGTGGTCAAATTCTGCTAAACGGTAAAGATATCACCAGCATGTCGGTCGAACGTCGAACCCGCTTCTTGAGCCGGGTCTTCCAGGACCCTAAGATGGGAACTGCTCCGCGGATGACGGTTGCGGAAAACCTGTTGCTATCAGAAAAACGTGGCCAACATCGCGGCTTCGGCCCCAGACATCTCAAGACCCACATGGATAAGTTCAAGCAGATTACCTCCGTTATGAATAATGGTTTGGAGCATCGGTTGAACACAGCTACTGGTAAGCTTTCCGGTGGCCAACGTCAAGCTTTGAGTTTCCTGATGGCAACCATCAAGCGACCGGACATTCTCCTCTTGGATGAACATACCGCCGCTTTAGATCCACAGACCTCTCAAGAGCTAATGACTGCGACCAATGACCAGATCACCCGGAACCATTTAACCTGCTTGATGATCACCCACCATTTGGATGATGCATTGAAGTACGGTAATCGGCTGATTGTCTTGGACAATGGTAAGATCACTTATGATATTTCCGGTGATGAAAAAGATAATCTGACCAAGGAAGAATTGCTCGGATTCTTTAGCGACATTGAAGAGTAGTGCACGAACATAATTATAATTAACCTGTCAAAAAGGCCAGAACAAGCGGATATCGTTTGTCCTGGCCTTTTTATGTGGCAACTTGTCCTTGCCAAAACGTGATTCAAAAGGCTGATTCCTGCCATTTAAACACCTTTTTCATCACTCTGAATAAATTATGAGAGAAATGAAGCGCTTTCTTTGTATATTTTATATCTTCTTATTTATAATGAGGTCGTACAAAGTGTCTATAATCTTTCTTGATTGTGAATTTTTATATAATGCTAACTTATGTAAAATATTCGATTTTTCTTCACAGAATCTTTATAGATTTTTTGTAAAATCTAGTCAGTAAAGGAAAAGGAAGTGAACATTATGCAAAATCAACAATCAACTCCAAAGAAACGTAGATTTAAGATGCCCTCGGCGTACACGATCTTATTTCTGATTATTATATTTGTAGCTATTTTAACTTGGATCATACCTGCTGGACAGTACAACACCGACAAGGCCGGTAATATTATTGCCCACACCTACAAGGCAGTTGCCTCTAATCCACAAGGTATTTGGGACGTCTTCTCAGCCCCAATTTATGGAATGGTCGGAAATGACACGACGGAAGGTGCAATCTCCGTTTCACTATTCATCTTGGTAATTGGTGGATTTTTGGGTGTCGTTAACCAAACCAAGGCACTCGATGATGGAATTGCCACTGTTGTTTCGAGATACAAAGGCAAGGAAAAAGTTTTGATTCCCCTGCTGATGATCTTATTTGCACTTGGTGGGTCAACTTACGGCATGGCCGAAGAAACCATTGCCTTTTACCCACTGTTAATTCCAGTTATGATCGGGGTCGGCTTCGATTCACTGGTCGCCGTCGCAATTGTGCTGGTCGGTTCGCAAGTTGGGTGCTTGGCTTCAACGGTTAACCCATTTGCGACCGGTGTTGCTTCACAAACGCTTCATATTTCACCAGGTGACGGGATTATTTCCCGGGCCGTGCTGTTTGTCATTGTGGTAACGATTAGTATTTTGTTTGTTTACCGATATGCAGCCAAAATTGAAAAAGACCCTTCTAAGTCTTATGTGTTTGACCAACGTGAGGCAGACTTGAAGCGGTTTGCTTTGAACCATGAAGACCAACCCGGCACTAAGATGACCGGCCGTCAAAAGGCCGTTCTTTGGCTGTTTGGTTTGACCTTCCTGATTATGATCATGGGACTCATTCCATGGGATCAAATTAACAAGAACTGGACCTTCTTCACCAGCTTTACTAAATGGGTTCAAAATGTCCCATTCTTAGGCAGTTTGGTTGGCTCAAACTTGGTACCATTTGGTTCATGGTACTTCACTGAAATTACGACTCTCTTCTTCTTGATGTCAATCGTTGTCATGTTTGTCTTCCGGATGAAAGAGGCAACATTCATTGAATCATTCTTAGCTGGAATGAGCGACTTCATGGGCGTTGCCATCGTGGTTGCCGTTGCTCGTGGGATTCAAGTTGTCATGAACGACGGAAACATTACCGCAACCGTCCTCCACTGGGGCGAAATGGGCTTGTCCAACCTCGGTTCAGTCGTCTTCATCATTTTGGCCTACGTCTTCTACATCCCAATGTCCTTCTTGATTCCATCGACTTCAGGCCTTGCAGCCGCTACGATGGGAATCATCGGACCAATGGGTAAATTTGCCGGCGTTGACCCAAGCCTGGTTGTCACCGCATACCAGAGTGCATCCGGCTGGGTTAACCTGATTACCCCAACCTCTGGTGTTGTCATGGGAGCCTTAACCATTGCCCACGTCAACATCACGACTTGGTGGAAGTTTATGTTCAAATTGATGATTTACCTGTTCTTGGCTACCGCTATTTTTCTCGGAGTAATGGCCATACTTTAATATTTGATAGGAGGCACCAACACACATGTCAGAAAAATTAGTTACAGAAACAGAACAAAATGCAGCCGTTGAAGGTTTAAAGCGCCTTGTCAGCAAGCCTTCCGCTTACGATCAAGCCACCGTTTCCAAGACCACACCATTTGGTCAAGGGATTGATGATGCTTTAACTGAAGTGTTGAAGATCGCTGAAGAAAATGGCTTCAAGACCTTTAAAGATCCTGAAGGCCACTACGGTTATGCTGAAATTGGTTCCGGTGATAAGATCTTCGGAATCATTGGCCATATGGACGTTGTTCCAGCCGGCGATCCAAATGACTGGGATTCAGATCCATTTACTGCCACAATCAAAGATGGTTACATCTATGGTCGGGGTACTCAAGATGACAAGGGCCCATCGATGGCCGCGATGTTTGCCGTTAAGGCCTTGGTTGACCGTGGCTATAAATTCAATTGCCGAATTCGATTTATCTTCGGCACTGACGAAGAAACCTTATGGCGCGGCATTGCCGTTTACAATCAAAAGGAATCACCAATTGATTTTGGGATTGCCCCTGATGCGGAGTTTCCACTGATTTATGCCGAAAAAGGGCTCGAGCAATCTTACCTGGTCGGTCCTGGAATGGACGATTTGTCGATTGATTTGAAGAATGCTTTTAACGCCGTTCCGGCCAAGGCACCATATAATGGGCCAAAGTTGGCCGAAGTGAAGGCATCCCTCGATAAACACGGCTTCAAATATGAAGACCATGGCAGCGACGGGATTACCGTTGTTGGCAAAGCTGTTCATGCCATGAACGCCCCTCAAGGCACCAACGCCGTATTGCGCTTGGCAATTGCCTTGGACGACGTCTTCCCTAACCAAGTGCTCGACTTCTTCGGCAAGAAATTCCAAGAAGATGCCACTGGCACAAACCTATTAGGCGACGTGGAAGACGAAGCATCCGGTCATCTGACCATGAACATTTCCAGCCTCAAGATTGACAAAAAAGAGACCCGCATGCAAGTCGACATGCGAATCCCAGTGACGGTTGATCATGATGAACTGATTGAAAAACTCAAGCGGGCCGCTGAACCTTACGACTTGCACTATGAAGCATTCGATTACGTTGCCCCGCTGTATGTGCCAACCGATAGTGACTTGGTTAAGACTTTGATGTCGACTTATAAAGACTTGACAGGTGACGATACTCAACCACAGATTTCAGGTGGTGCGACGTTTGCCCGTACCATGAACAACTGCGTGGCCTATGGTGCCATGTTGCCAGGAACCCCTGATTTCATGCATCAAGTCAATGAAAATTGGGAACTTAAGAGTATGTTCAAAGCGATGGATATTTACGCTGAAGCGATTAAGCGACTTTGCACGGATTAATGTTTGGAACGCGAAAAGGCCTCGAGGAATTTTTCCCTCGAGGTCTTTTTGTGTGTGGCACCAATTTTACCTAGTTGAAACGTGCTGCAATCGGCCGATCCCGGCCATATAAGCACATCAATCAATCATTCCAAGACCAGGAATAATCGATTGATGCACTTATATTCTGGGATCAAAGCGCCTCTTGCACCACTCTTATTTGTTTTGCGCAGCGGCCTTAGCAGCTGACTTCAAAGCAGCGTTCTTACGCATATCCATTTCAATTTGTTCAAGCGTCTTGCCACGGGTTTCTGGAACCATGTAGATGACGAAGAAGATTGAAACAACGGCGAAGAATGTGAAGACGGCGAATGGACCACCAACGTTGTTATTAAACATGTGGAGCAATTCCAAGAAGAATTGTGAAACAATGAAGTTTCCGATCCAGTTGGCAGCTGATCCAATTGAGGTACCAACTCCACGGACATTCAATGGGAAGATTTCACCGATCATCAACCAGCAAATTGGACCCCATGAAACCGCAAATCCGAAGATGTAAATACCGATCAAGATCATAGTTGGAACAGCAGCGTCTTGAACTTTCAAAGTGAAGTTCAGGATTGAGAGAATTCCAATTGATAATGCCATAACGATTGAACCAAATAACAGGATGGTCTTACGGTTGAATTTATCCATGATATTGTAGGCCAAGATTGTGCAGACAAAGTTGACAACGCCAATCCCAACGGAAATCCAAATCGCATTGCTTTCAGGGAAGCCAAATCCTTTGATAAATACTTGTGGTAAGAAGTAAATAACTGAGTTAATTCCAACTAATTGCTGCAAGAGCATTAGCAGGATGGCAACAATCACAGCTGGACGAGCAAACGTGAACAGCTCTTTCAAACCACCTTTTGGCTGATTAGCGACCATTTGAATGTCGGCCAATTCTTTGTCAGGATCTTCAGTTGTCTTGGCACGGAGTTCGTGGAGGACATCTCTGGCTTCATCAATATTACCCTTTTCAACCAAGTAACGTGGTGATTCTGGTAAAATGATTGAACCAATGAACAGCAACAATGCAGGAATCAAAGCTGATCCGAGCATCCAACGCCAGTCACGTAACCCGAGAATTGTGTGATGCAAAAATCCTAAGTTGGAAACGTAGGCCAACAGAATTCCTAACGTGATCATCAACTGGAACATGGTTCCCAATGACCCACGGTGAGGTGCATCAGCTAATTCTGCCAAATATGCAGGGGTTAAAGCTGAAGCAGATCCAACGGCAAAGCCTAAGATAATTCGGGCAATGATCATTGAAACAAATCCTTGTGCAAACATTGATAATCCTGAACCAATCAAGAAGAGAATTGAGGCCAAGATTAACAAACGCTTCCGGCCAAACTTATCGGATAATGAACCGATAGACAAGGCACCAACAGATGAACCAATCAAAACAGACGAAACAATGAAACCAGTCTGTTCAGTTCCTAAATTAAAATTGCTTTCAATCAATGGTGAGGCACCTGAAATAATACCAGTATCGAATCCAAATAATAGGCCACCTAATGCACCAAAGAAGAAAATAAAGAATGTACTTAAATGTCGTGCTCTCAAGATACGTCCCTCCCCAGGGAATAATTTATTGAACGATTACATATTGTAAGCCCTTTCATTGTAAATGTAAACGTTTTACTCAAACTTTTTTTATCCCTTTCTGCACCTCCTAAATGTTGATTTGATACTATTTTTAGTGTAAAAACATTCAGCCTAAAATTCAAGAATTTACATTTTCGAGTGCCATAGCAATCCATATAACACATGATGCTTGAAAACAATTTCCCATTTGGCATGGTAGTTAGGTACCTAAGCACTTTGCTTGCCTTCAAAATAATTCAGTGTATACTTCTCATTGTTAGGTACCTAAGTATAAAAATCAAAGGAGAATGAATATGGCAGACACTAATAAAAGAGAACTACTCGGCAAATTTTTCGGCTTCCTGCATGGAACGCAGAGGTTTGCCCGCCACCAAGAGCGACCTTACCATTTGCGAGGCCAAAACAGGGTCTTAGTTATCCTGTCGAAGGAAGGCACCCTGATTCAAAGCCAACTAGCTGAAATCATGGATATCCGCCCTTCATCAATGACTGAATTATTATCTAAGTTGGAAGAGCGCGGCTTGATCACCCGCACCCCAGATGAAAGTGACAAACGAGTAACCAATGTTTCAATCACCGATGATGGCAAAAAAGCCATTGAAGATGATGATT
The DNA here is from genome assembly GCF_001434145.1 of Lentilactobacillus otakiensis DSM 19908 = JCM 15040. GTDB lineage: Bacteria > Bacillota > Bacilli > Lactobacillales > Lactobacillaceae > Lentilactobacillus > Lentilactobacillus otakiensis. Next base: position 262,525 of record NZ_AZED01000013.1, read on the forward strand.
CCACTGATGACATGCTCGACCAGATTTTTGCGGGCTTGTCTGACGACGAACTGGCCCAGTTAAGCGAACTGATGGATAAGCTGAACACTTCATTGAAGGAGAAACTTCCGGACCACGAAGATGACCCACACTGGGGACATCGATTCCCACATCGGGGCTTTGGCGGAGGGCCTCATGGTCATCACGGCCATGGCATGCCACCGTTTGGAGGCCCTCACGGCGATCCTCACGGACATGGACCAATGGGATTTTCTCCAAAGGACTAAAATTTAGATGATAAAAGGCTGCCACAATTGGCAGCCTTTTGCGTACATATATTTAGCTTTTAACGTAATTAGCCAAAACATCTTTCTTCTTACTCATCTTGATCTTCGCCTGGGCGGCCGCTAATCTGGCTACCGGCACCCGATATGGTGAGCAGGATACATATGACACATTGATTGCCTCAAAGAACTCGATGGATTTCGGATCGCCGCCAATTTCACCACAGACACCAATCGGAAGATCGCCTTTGGTAAAGCGTCCCTTCTCCACGGCCATCTTCATCAATTCACCGACCCCATCAACGTCAACGGTCTGGAATGGATCGGCCTTCAAAATGCCTTTTTCAATATACTTGGGCATAAAAGAGCCGACATCATCCCGGGAAAATCCGTAGGTGAGCTGCGTCAAATCGTTGGTCCCGAAGCTGAAAAAGTCTGATACTTCAGCTACCTTATCCGCGGTCAAACAAGCCCGGGGGATTTCCATCATCGTCCCAACCGTGTATTTCAGTCTGATTCCTTGCTGACTGAAGAGACTTTCAACTTGGTTGACCACAATGCCCCGGACCCAGCTCATTTCTGCCTTTGAACCGGTCAGTGGAATCATGATGTGTGGTTGAATTTCTAATCCCTGATCATGCAGCTCCAACGCTGCGCCAATAATTGCCCGTACCTGCATCTCGTAAATGTCGGGGAAGGTCACGGCCAAGCGATCGCCTCGGTGTCCGAGCATTGGGTTAATTTCTTTAAGGGCGTCCACCCGACGAGCCAGATAGTCAGGATCGATACCTAATTGATCGGAAACTTTGGCAATTTCCCTGGCATCATGCGGTAAAAATTCGTGCAATGGTGGATCCAGCAATCGGATTGTGACCGAGCGGCCCTCTGACAAGCGGAACAGTTCGTAAAAATCTCCCTGTTGCATCTGCAGAAGTTCTTCCAATGGTGCTTTCCGTTCTTCAGCATCTTCGGCGATAATCAGACGTCTCATTTCAAGCAATCGTTCCGGTTTGAAAAACATATGCTCAGTCCGGGTGAGTCCGATGCCGTCGGCGCCAAATTTCAATGCTTGAGCAAAATCAGCCGGGGTGTCCGCATTCGCATAAACGCCGAGATTTCCTTCTTGCTTGGACCAGTCCAGGATAGTTGAAAGATCATCGTTGACCTTTGAATCGTTGGTTTGAATCTTCCCTAGATATAGGTTGCCATTGGTACCATCTACTGAAAGCCAGTCGCCCTCTTGAAGTTCAGTTCCGGCAATCGTTGCGATCCCGTTTTTGTAATCGACTTGCAGACCATTGACCCCAACCGTCGCAGGCGTGCCCATCCCCCGGGCAACTACCGCGGCATGTGACGTCATTCCTCCACGTGAAGTGACGATGGCTTCACTGATGACCATCCCCTCAATATCTTCGGGTGAAGTGTCTTGGCGAACCAGGATCACTTGTTGATGCTGATCGTCATGAGCTGCCTTGGCGGATTCAGCCGTAAAAATAAATTTGGCCGGAAGCTGCGCCTGGTGAAGCCGGCAGACCACTCGCTGCGGGTTGGTTCTGCTTTAATTCTGCCTCATCAAATTCTGGATAGAGAATTGCGCCCACCGAATCCGGGTTGATCCGCAGAAGAGCTTCAGTCCGAGAAATTAAGCCTTCCTCAACTAAATCAACCGCAATCTTCACAGCCGCGGTCGGAGTCCGTTTTCCGTTTCGTGCTTGGAGCATATACAAGGTACCGTGTTCAATCGTGAATTCCAAATCCTGCATATCGCGGTAATGAATTTCCAGTTTCTTGGCAGTGGCCACGAATTCGTTATACAAATCCGGCATCGTATCGGCCAAAGTGCTGATTGGCTGTGGGGTTCGGATCCCGGCCACGACATCTTCTCCCTGTGCATTTAAGAGATATTCGCCAAACAACTGATTCTTGCCAGTTGCCGGGTTACGGGTGAATGCCACTCCGGTGCCAGAATCTTCACCGGCGTTGCCAAAGACCATCATTTGAACATTCACTGCCGTTCCAAGATCGCCGGCAATGTGGTTCTCACGGCGATACACTTGGGCGCGATGATTATTCCAGGATTCAAATACCGCATTGACTGCCGCCAATAGTTGAACCTTGGGGTCTTGTGGAAATTCCTTGCCAGCTTCAGCTATGTAAAGGGCTTTGAATTTACCAACAATAGTGTGAAGATCGTCAACAGTTAGGTCGAGATCAGACTCGTAATGATTGGTTATTTTGGTATCTTCGAGAATTTGATCAAAGATATCTTCAGGAATCTCATACACCACATTTCCAAACATGGCTAACAGACGGCGGTAACTATCATAGGCAAATCGCTCATTATCCGTAATTTGTGCTAAAGCTTGAACGGTCTGGTCATTCAAGCCAATGTTTAAAATTGTATCCATCATCCCCGGCATTGAAATTGCGGCGCCGGAACGAACCGAAACCAACAGTGGGTTAGTCAAACTATTGAATTGCTTGCCAACTTTGGTACTCAATTGATCAAGTGCCTCATCAATTTGTGCAAGGGTCTCATCATTCAACTGATTATCATTATCGTAAAATGCCTTGCAAGCCTCCGTACTGATGGTAAATCCACTCGGTACCGGGAACCCCATTGTGGTCATCTGAGCCAAATTGGCTCCTTTGCCACCTAACAAGCGACGCATATCTTTGTTACCTTCTTCAAAACGATAAATGTATTTCATATCATGACGTCCTTTCTGAACTAAATAGGATATTATATTGGATGGGCTTATCATATATGATACGTTTTAATAATGCAAACAGAATTTTAAAGAACGTTTTATTGAGAAGTGACAATTGAATTGATCCTAAAAGGATCTAACTGCTCCAAAAAGAATTTTATATGAGCATTTTTTGATGAATAATACGTTTTATTGGATACATATCAATCTTAATATGGTAAAATCAAAATAACTGGTACGGACCAGCGACTATCAATGTCTGGAGCGAATTATTTGAAATTAACAGACCGTCAAAATCAAATCGTCGAAATTGTGAAGCAGCAAGACCCCATTACGAGCAAGCAAATCGCCGCTAAATTGGGATTGAGCATGCCGACTATTCGATCGGATCTCAGACTCCTGACTGCATTTGGTATTCTGGAAGCTAAGCCAAAAGTGGGATATGCTTTCAATTATTCCCAAACAAAAGCTTTGAGCTACACCAAACTATATGCGGAACCAATTGAAAACATTTTGCAAAAGCCCACTGAAATCAGAGAAGACGCCACATTGACTGAAGCTGTGAACACACTGTTCATTGAAGATGTCGGTTCCCTATATGTCATTGGGAATAACAAAGAATTGGTCGGCTTGATTTCACGAAAAGACTTGCTGCGGGCAACTTTAAACAACACCAATGCCTCGTTAACGTTAGCCAGCACGGTCATGACCCGGATGCCGAATATCTTTACGGTGACGCCGGACATGTCTGTCATTGAAACCGGCCGCCTGCTATTAGATAGAAAGGTTGATTCACTGCCAGTCGTCGACAAGCAAAATCCCACGAAAGTTGTCGGGAAGATTACTAAAAACCGAATTTTTCAACATTTTATTTCCAGCGTTGATTGATATTTCAAACACTGAAGAGCTCAGGCAATCGCCTTTGCTCTTATTTATGTTGTCTTGAATTTTCAGACTTCAGTTTTGCTTTAAGGCTAATTTAAGGTCAATAATGTAAAAATATACTAGAACAATTTTACTAAGGACGGTGATTGAACAACAATTATGTTGAAAAAGAGAATTGAATGGATTGATATTGCCAAGGCTTACGGCATCATTGCAGTGGTGTTTGGTCACGCGATGGTCAGCAGCAATACAACCAATATTATCTACTGGTGGCACATGCCACTATTCTTCATTATTGGCGGCTTCTTCTTAAAGCCAATTGATGCAGCTAAACTTGAACATTGGAAAAAGTTCTTTAATAAACGAATTTACCGGGATCTGTTGATTTATTTCAGCGCTGGAATCGGCTTGATTCTTCTATATAGTATCCTATATAACAAAGATTGGAATTACTTGATTAACCACTTATCGAGACTGCTCGTTGGTGGGCGGACGTTGAACCTCTATACATCAACGTTTTGGTTCGTAAACGTCTACTTACTTTCAATCACAGCAGTGACCTTGTTAATTTCCACAGTGAAGTCTCGTACCATCCAGCTGATCATTGTTGGTGCCGGATTATTCCTATCGACTTGTTACGATAAAATCGACTGGATGAATTTGTACAACTATCAGACCATGCCGTGGAATTTAGACATCGTATTGATTGCCGGATTCTTCACCTATATCGGCTATCTGTTCTTCCATACCAATTGGAAATGGATTGAAAAACCGCTTCCGATCGCCTTACTGGTCGCGACATCATTAGGAATCATCGGGTTGTACCTGAATCATCAATTCAATTTTGAGTTTTCGATGAAGTCTCATTTGATTCAGTCATCGGAACCCAAAGTCTTGATGATTGCGACAATTCCACTGATTTTCTCGTTTGGCGTCATGGGCATTTCGTCTCTGACCAGCAAGCTGCCAATTGGCCTGTTTCTTTCAACAATTGGTAAACACACGATGATCATTATGTATCTTCACGGCGCTCTGCTGGACATAGCAGAACAAGCCGGAATTGAGGATGTGGGTGTCAAGGTGATGATTGCATTGGTCATTCCGATGCTGCTAACACTACTGAAGCAGCCAATTGTCCGGCGCAACAGTATTTATCTACAAAGCTAAATTGATGACAAATTAAAAAGAGGATTGGCAACAAAACATGGGTTTTGTTGCCAATTCTCTTTGGTTTAACCGATTATTTGAAATCTAATTCTAAATACTCCGCCCCATCCAACGGATTGAAGCGATACGGATCAATACTTTTAAATCCTGCTGCGTGGTAAATCTTTAAGGCACCCTTCATTGTTTTTAAGGTGTCCAAGCGAATTGCTCGATAGCCAAGACTTTTTGCGCTCGCCAAAATTCTGGCAACCAGTTCCTGGCCAATCCCTAATTTGCGGAAATCATCCCTGACATACAACCGTTTCATTTCAGCGATGCCTGGTTCAAATTGATGAACTGCAACCGCCCCAGCCAACCGACCGTCAGCATAAGCCAAGATGAGATCACCCTTAGGCTTGTTGTAACGGGTAGCCAGATCATTCAGTTCATCTGAGAAATCTTGAAAGCTGAGATCAAAGCCTAATGACTTGGAGTATTCAAGAAAGATTTTTTTAGCGGCTGCAAAATCTGCAGGAGAATTTGCGTGTTTGTATTCAAGTTGTGCCTGCTTTGCTTGTTCCATCTAACCATCCCTCCTGACAATTAGGAGTAGTCTACAAAATTTTACTTATTTATGCAAACGTCGTTGATGAAGTAACCGTTGCTTCTCTTCTTCAGCAGCTTTATCAGCTAATTTCTGTTCATGCTCACGCTCGCTGGCAGCCTTTTGTGGCAAAACCAGATTCAGGACAATGCCGATGATGGTGGCAAATGCTAAACCAGTAAACTGGAACTGCCCAATTTGCAGGTACGCATTACCAACACCAATCACCATAACGGTTGAGGCAATCATTAAGTTACGTTTTGAATTCATATCGATTTTATTTTCAACCATGACCTGAATCCCGGCAGTGGCAATCGTTCCAAATAGTAAGAAACTAATTCCACCAATAACCGGCATTGGCATCTGCATGATCAACACGTTTAATTTATTGACGAAGGCAAACAGGATGGCAAACATTGCTGCACCCATTAACACGTAAACACTGTGAATCTTGGTAATGGCCATAACCCCGATGTTTTCACCATAACTGGTCATCGCAGGCGCACCAACTAATCCGGCAAACAATGAAGCGGCACCATCACCAGCCAAAGTTCTGTTTAAGCCAGGATCCTTGAAGAAATCTCGACCGGTCAATTCATCCAGTACCATGATATGACCCATGTGCTCAGTCATGGTAACGAAGGCAATTGGCGTGATCGCTAAAATTGCTGCCCAGTTGATTTGGAATTTGTAATCAATTCCTGGGATATCAAATGCGGGAATTTTGAACCATGGTGCACTGGCAATCGCATTGATGTCAACGATTCCGCAGAATACTGAAATGACATAACCACAGACAATGGCTAATAAGACTGGAATCAGACCAATGAAGCCTTTAAATAACATGTTAAAAATAATAGCTAAGAATAATGTCGCCAAAGCAATGACGAAGTAGAGCAGACTGTACTTACCATTTTTCATCATGGCATCTTGAGCCGCACTACCAGCAAGTGAAAGTCCAATAACCATCACAATTGGGCCAACCACGATGGGCGGTAAAATGTGATCCACCCAATCAGAACCGATTGCCCAAATAATTGCGGCAACGATCATGTACACAATCCCGACACCGATAACCCCTTGGGCAATCCCAGGATAACCAGTCGTTTTCATCAGCGCCAGCATTGGCGTAATGAAGGCAAAACTAGATCCCATGTATGCGGGAATCTTGCGTTGGGTAATCATAATATGTAGCAATGTACCAACACCGGAAGCAAACAACGCGATGCTTGGGCTTAAACCAACTAATAATGGAACAATAACTGTGGAACCAAACATTGAAAACATATGTTGCAGTGATAATCCGACCCATGGAAGAAATTTGGGCATGTCGTGAATATCGAGAATCGCACGATCATCATGAAATTCATTCTTATCTGCCATAAATATTTGCCACCCTCAAAAGTATTTGAACCTTTCAAGCTCTGGCGATAGACACAAAAAAAGCATCCACCCGTGTTAAGTAAGGCAGACACCAATTCGAGCAGATACTCGTTCAATATCGTCCTCTTACCAGCCTCACGGGACCAGAGTTAAAGATTCATTCGTTGTTATAATTATAGTATACCGTTAGAGCTTGTCAATCTAATCTTTGACCGCCATCTCCATATCAATGTGGGGAATGCCATCCTCAAGATAAACGTCACTCACATTTTTGAAGCCAAATGATTGGTAGAAACTGTTCAAATATTCTTGACCAGCCAGTACAATCTTAGTGGTATCGGGCATGAGTTGTGGAATCTGATCAAGAGCTGTCTGAACCAGCTGACGACCCTTACCGCCATGGCGATCATCCGGATTGACGACCACCCGACCAATCCTTGCTACAGTTGAATTGTCTTCAGGAATGATCCGAGCATAGGCAGTTAAGTGGTGAGTGCTATCGGTAAACATCAGGTGATAGGCGGTTAGGTCGTCATCATCAACTTCTTGGTAATAACATTTTTGTTCCACCACAAAAACTGCGACTCGTAATTTATAAATTTCAAACAGCTCTTTAGTGGTTAATTCAGAAAATTGTTTTACTTCAAATTTAGTCATATTTGCCATCCTTTAGGGTTTAAAAATACAAGTTTTTCGCTATCTGTTATAATATATTCAACTAGATCAACATGCAATAAGAGAATCTAAATGAGGTATTAATTTGAATAGGCATGACGATGAACCACAATATAAAAAATATGACTTCAATTCTGAAGAAAACAGGCGCCGACAACGGCGGAAACAGTACAGTGGGTGGTGGTTTGCCCTACTGATTTTAGTTGTCGGAATTGTGCTCGCTCTTTCAATCAACTGGTTTGTGACTTCAGGCAACAACAAGCAAAGCAGTTCAACCAATTCAATCAGCAAGACAATCAAGAAATCCGAAAAAGAATTCACTGGGAATTCCAAGAAAGGGTCATTGACCAATCAAGTTGAGAAGAACCGAGTCAACGCGTTCAGCAGCAAATTGAAAGCCGCCCAGGAAAGTGGCTTGAACCCTAAAGAGCGCCAGCAATTTCAGCAAACGATCAATGAAGAACAAAACGAGACTGTCAAATCACAGGAACAGAATTTGTTGAATGGCGTGAAGAGTGACAAACCAGCCAGGGCTCAAAAGACACCGGATCAATTTTCAAGTACGCATACTTTCGCCTCAGTCCAAGACGCCAAGAATTGGGCTAACGCCACTAAGCAGCAATGGCTGAAAGCGGGTTACGTTAACTACACCATCACGTCTAATGGGCAAGGTTACTACGTGCTACGATTTATTAAATAATCGAATTCATATTATTTTATTCTGGTAATAAAAGACATATCATTGAAAGTGAGGAGGGATGAATATGGACATTCAAGTACCATTAACAAAGGGACTTTTAGCTGATAAATATAGCAAGTACGCTGGCAAAGCCAACACGCTTGGCGGCGAACCAATTGTTTCTTTTCCAATTAAAATTCACGATGTTCCAAAAGACGCAGCTTCATTAGCATTAACTGTATTGGATTGGGATGCGGTTCCTGTCAGTGGTTTCCCATGGATTCACTGGATTGCCGCCAACATTTCACCTGATATTACAGAAATTCCTGAAGACAATAGTCAAAAATTAAAGATCCCAATGATTCAGGGCCGTAACAGCACGGCAGGTGGCCTGGTTGGCAACACTGATCCAGTCACTGCTTGGCATTATAATGGTCCTAATCCACCTGATAAGGTTCATAATTATCACCTTTCAGTGTTTGCACTGGATACCAAGTTACCACTGAAAGATGGCTTCTGGTTAAATGAACTGCAGGATGCAATGCGTGGCCATATTCTTGCAACCGCTGAATTTGTGATTCCTAGTAAGCCTTAATTTTCTGAAAACGATTTTGTTTCCAGTTTTAGCGTTATTAGACATAATAATTAGTGATATAATGAACTTAAATTAATTTGTGGGAGGTTTCTTCATGGAATCCAATTATAAAACCATTTTAGTGCCAGTCGATGGCTCTAACCAATCAGAAGATGCATTGGCTAAAGGTGCACAATTTGCAAAAAATAACGGTGCTCATCTCGACGTGCTTCATGTTTTGAGCACGCAACAATACGGTTACAATTACGGTGGAATGGTCGATGGGGATGTTATCAACAACCTCGTTGAAGATACCACTGACTACCTGAATAAATTAGTCGATAAGATTAAAAAGGAATCTGGACTTGATGATATTTCAATCCATATTCGTTTCGGCAATCCAAAGACTGTTATTTCAATGGAATTCCCAAGAGACCACAAATCTGATTTAATCATTATTGGTGCCACTGGTATGAGTCGTCTCCAACGGGTGCTTGAAGGATCTGTCTCTTCATTCGTTGATCGAAACGCCAAGTGTGATGTCATGGTTATTCGTACTAATACAGAGAACAAACCTTATGTACCATTTCCAAAAGACTAAATTGATTGAAGCATTCAGAAATGAATGCTTTTTTTGTACTCAAAAGTGCCCTTTCATTGACGTTGGCAACCAACAAGGTATGATTAAATTAGTATATGTAAGCGCTGTATTCCGAGAGGAGAATCAACTATGAAAGTACTTGTTATTGGTGGGATTGCCGGTGGCCCTTCTTTTGCAACCAGGCTCCGTCGAATCAATGAAGATGCTGAAATTATCATCTTTGAACGTGGTGCCGCAATTTCTGTTGCCAGCTGTGCGCTACCTTACTATCTTGGCGGCCTGATCAAGGATCGGTCAGCTGTCATTGAACGAACCCCTGAAATATTGAAGCAAAAGAATAATATAGATGTACGATTATTCAATGAAGTCACAAGAATCAATCCAAACGATAAAAATGTTGAGGTTAAAAATCTCCAGACCGGAGAAACTTACACTGAGAGTTACGATAAGTTGATTATCGCGACAGGTGCAAGCCCAACGGTCCCTGAAATTGCGGGAATTCATGATGCCGATAATGCATTTGTATTGCGCGCAGTCACAGATGCCGATAAGATTAAATCATTTATCGAAGAAAAGCATCCTAAGAACGTGACTGTCCTTGGGGCAGGCTCAATTGGGATTGAGGTGTCGGAAGCATTTGTTGACAACAACATGGACGTAACTATTGTTGAACAGTCTGGACATGTTGCGTCCCCATTTGATCCCGAAATCACCGACATTGTCGCAGATGAGCTTAAAAAACAAGGCGTTCATGTGATCCTGAATGAAAGTGTCCAGCAAATTAAAGATCATGGACACACCTTAGTATTGGATGACGGGTCAATCCATCGAACTGATATGCTTTTCTTGGGAACTGGCGTTAAACCAAATAGTGGGATTGCGGCTGCTGCCGGAATTAAGCTTTCTGATGATAATCACGTAATTGTGGGCAATCACCTTCAAACCAATCTTCCAGATATTTATTCAATTGGTGATGTGATTGAGACGACCAGTTTGATAACAGGAAAACCAATTCCAAGCTTGCTTTCAAGCGCTGCAAATCGACAAGGTCACTTGCTGGCAGACATGTTGAACGGCAGTCCGTTGGAATATAAGGGCTTCATTAGTGCCGGTGTTTCAAAATTCTTTGATTTAACTGCCAGTTTTGTCGGCTTCACAGAACAAACGTTGCAGCAACTTGGCATTACGAACTATCGAACAGTCTTCATCACGCCATTTGATCGCGCATACTTCTACCCAAATGCCGACCGGGTAAATTTCAAATTGATTTATGAAGATAAAACCGGGAAAATTCTGGGTGGTCAAGCTGTTGGCCGTAACGGAATCGATAAGCGAATTGCTGAATTGTCCGTTGCAATCACCGGCAATCTAACCGCCTTTGATTTGCCATCACTGGAAATTCCATACTCACCACCATACTCATCAACTCGTGATGTGCTCAATATCGCCGGATATGTTGCGATTAACCAACTTACCAACAAATCCGCTACAATCAAAGTTGACGACATTTCTGCAGACGATTTAAAGACTGCTGTATTTCTAGATATCAGAGAAGCTGGTAAGCCTGCAACCGGCTCAATCAAGCCGACTTTGAACATTCCGCTATCAGAGCTTCGAGATCGAATCGATGAGGTTCCGAAAGACAAGAAAGTTTACATTACTTTCCGTAAAGGCCTTGGCCCATATAATGCGAGTCGTGTTCTCGCCGGAAAAGGAATCAACGCAACTATGATTGAAGAATAATTGATATTTTAAAGGAGATTTTTTGGACAAAATGTTCATTTGGTCCCCTTTTTCTTGAACATCAAAGTATAATATAGATTGAAGACGGGAGTGTGATGACATGCCACGTAAATTAAGACCAAATGCAGCTGTTAAAAAGGTACTGAAGATTTATCAACATAATTTTATGAAAAATCAATTTACGGTACCACAAAATGATGCACTACAGCTGATATTTAACTTAGGATACACGGTTAGTCCAGACGTAAACGAAAGTTCATATGGCTACGTCAAAGTGGTGAATATGGATACGGGGAAATCACTTGTTTTAACAAGTTTGAGTGGCAACAAGGCTTTATTAGATGGCGGCACAACGGTAATTTCTGAGCCGGATTTGGATCTAGATACTTTTGATTATGTCGATTATTTAAATTCCAAGGGTGATAATCCTGATTACTTGTCGCCATCCGTTGCCAACCTAAAGATGCTTCGAAATCGTTTGAATCAGTTGAACGCAGACTTTGATAAATTGAAGAAATTGCGAAATGATTACCAAGATCATTTAACCAAAATTGATTCTGAATACAATAGGAAGGTCAGTTCCTTCATTGCTATCGTTAATCAAGTTGAACGGATGTCTAACAAGATAACTGAAGAAGATGAAGAAAGCGACGATTCTTCCAAATAAAAGTGGGATTTTTCCTGCTTTTTTATTTTATCACGATGGTATTTATTTTGGTACATATTTTTTATCAAGGATATATTATGACAATACTTTTACCTATTCTTAACTAAATTAACATTATTTTTACCCCTAATTTTCATAATTGCTCTATAAAATTACCGTGTTGCATGAAAAATTGCAAACATATTTTTTGGAGGGACATATTTCATGAAAATTTCGAGAATCGCACTCGCATCACTTATTTCATTTGGTGTACTTGGGGGAGCAAGCTTAAACGCCTCTGCCAGTCATCATAGTCATTACCAAAGAATTCTTTGGAACAAAACAATGTCACATCACAAAGTCGCATTAAAAAACGGCAAGGGCATTATTTGGAACAAACCATATAAGACGGCCAAAAATGCGAAGATTAAGTATCGTATTTCCCATAAAAAGGGATTGGTATTAACTACTATTCGCCATATGAAGGTTAAAGGCGGTAGTATTTATTACTTTGTTAAAGCAGGCAAGGTTACTGGATGGATCAATAAGAAGAGCGTGAAGTTAATTAACAACAACGTTGGAGTAAGTTCAACAATTGTTCCTACTTCAATTCCATCTACTCCTGCTTCAACTTCAAATGCATCATCAAAAACGACCAATACGGGGAACAACGGCAATAATGTAACCAAGAGTGTTCCAAGTTCATCCAACACTTCCTCAAATGCTCCAGTTCAACCCAATATTCCTTCAACTCATAGTGAATCAGATTTAAAGGACTCAGTCAAAGCAGTGACAAAAGTTAATTCAATTGTCTACTCTGACATCTGGCATGGTGCCAATCCTGCAAAAGATAAGAAGCTCAAATCACTTGAAACCTTGGCAAAGGGTGCAACTGTAGAAGTTCTAGGTTCTTTCAAAGTCAAACATGGTACGGCATTGAAGATAAGAACAGCACATGGGACAATTGGTTACATCAAATCAAACGAACTCGCATTCGACAAAAATGAGGCCTCATCAAACAGCCAAAATAAAACATCAGATGACCACTCTCAAACAAATACACCAAAATCGTCAACCACTCCTACCACACCAACTGCGCCAACTAAGCCCGCTACACCAACACCAACTACACCTACTACACCGACTACACCAGCTGCAGAGGATACAGACAATAAAACATCCACAACAGACATTACAAAGCTCCCAATACCAGCTCACTCGGATGAAGCAACTCTAAACGCCAATAATTTAACTCTTTATGCAAATAGTTGGAAAAATGGCAAACAACCAGCAAGCGACGCTTCAAATGGAATCTTCAATAAGGGAACAAAAGTGATCGCCTTAGAAAATGACAAAACAAGTGCTGTTGTACATGTGATTACTGAAACAGGCGCAACAGGTTATATCAGCAGAGACTATCTTACATTTAACAAATAATTTTATTCATTATTAGGACTGCAAAAAAGAAGGTGTTTACCTTCTTTTTTTGCATTTAAACACTATTATGATTTTATCCCACACCCCGGAACACACAGTCACCTCAAAATCCATCAAATTCCCCCAACCCCCTGTTATGACAACCATAGCCCGCCAATACTCGTTTTCATTCATTTGCATTCATTTATATCTTTGGTAAACTAGTTGTCATTGCTAACAGGAGGTATACATGGATTCAAAAAACACAACAAAGATTGGACTTTTTCAACTCGTAATGCTGACGCTGGGATCATTAATCGGTTCCGGATGGCTTTTCGGTTCCTGGGAAGCCACTAAAATTGCTGGCCCAGCAGCCATTATTTCTTGGGTAATTGGTGGAATTGTCATTGCCGCCATTGCTTATGACTACGTCGAAATTGGCGCAATGTTTCCCGAAGCTGGCGGGATGAGTCGGTACGCACAGTACTCTCATGGCCCATTGCTTGGATTCATCGCTTCATGGGCGAACTGGATTTCATTAATCACCTTGATCCCCATCGAAGCAGTCGCTGCGGTTCAGTACATGAGCTCTTGGCCATGGGCCTGGGCCAACTGGACCCATTCTTTCTTAAAGGGTGGCACGATTACAACATCAGGTCTGATGATCGTTTTCATGTTCATCTTAGTGTTCACACTGTTAAACTTCTGGTCTGTTAAATTACTGACTAGTTTTACCAGTTTAATTTCAATATTAAAAATCGGGGTTCCTGCCCTAACGATCATTATGCTAACCGTCTCAGGATTTTATCCCCAAAATTATGGCCATTCGATCCACGAATTCATGCCATACGGATCAGCGCCTATTTTCGCAGCCACTTCCGCTGCCGGAATCATTTTCTCATTCAATGCCTTCCAGACAGTCATCAACATGGGAAGTGAAATCAAGAAATCACGGAAAAATATTGGGCGAGGCATCTTCATTTCACTGCTGATTAGCGGGGTCATCTATATCCTGCTTCAAAGCACCTATATTACCGCCATGAAACCATCAACACTTGCAGCAACCGGCTGGAGTGGATTTGATTTCAACTCACCATTTGCCGATTTGGCAATCATGTTGGGGATTCGTTGGTTGTCTGTCCTGTTATACATGGACGCATTCGTTTCGCCTGTTGGAACCGGGGTTTCATTTGCCGCTTCCACTGGACGCGCACTCTATGCGATGGAAAGTAACCAGCACATTCCAAGTTTTATCGGTAAAATCAATCAAAAATACGGCATTCCGCGAGTCGCCATGATTGTGAACTTAGTATTGAGTATGTTAATGGTATCCATATTTAGATCATGGTCCACACTCGCCACGGTCATTTCAACTTCTACGCTGATCGCCTACTTAACCGGCCCAGTCACTGCCGTTGCTTTCCGAAAAATGGCGCCTAACTTCAAGCGTCCCGTCAGATTAAAGAATCTTGGGTGGATGGCACCACTTTCCTTTGTCTTGGCCTCTCTGGCCATTTACTGGGCAATGTGGCCTACCACCATTGAAGTTATCCTGGTTATTTTGATTGGCTTGCCTTTTTATTTCTACTACGAGTATCGGGCTGGCTATGTTGATACCAGAAAAGCTTTCTACTCAAGTATGTGGATGATTGTCTACTTAGTATTCATCTCCATCATGTCCTACGTCGGAAGTGAACAGTTCAATGGAATTAATTGGATTCATTATCCATGGGATTTCGTTGTGATCTCTCTGGCATCTCTCGTCTTTTATTACTGGGGTATCAAGACCGCCCACGTCTTCCCAGATTTTTATCAAGCTAAAGAATTAAATGACACCGTCAAAGTTGACGATGATGATTAATTAAATATCCAAAATAAAAGGCCGACAACTGCAAAAAATGCAGCTGCCGGCCTTTTGAGCATCAAATGGTTCTTGTGCCCCTGCCAAGGTAATTTAATCATACTCCAAACCCGATTCAAATGACAAATCATCCCATGAATTCCCACAAAGTTTTCGCAAAGAAAATCACCAAAACAATGATGATAATCGGCCGGGCAATCGCACTACCAAATTTCTTGTAATACGAAGCCCCCAGGAAGTTCCCGACAATACTGAAGATACCAGCGGTTAAACCAAGTATGATCATAACCTTGTCATTCATCAGAAACACTGCCAGCGCCGTCACATTCGTGGTTAAATTAATCACTTTGGTATTCCCCGCCGCTAAATTAATCGGCAAATGGGCAATCCCCACTAACGTCAAAATTAAAAAAGTACCGGTTCCAGGACCATAAAAGCCGTCCCAAGCACCTAATGACACCGAGATAATCAAGGTGGCCACAAATTGCGAGACGCTTAATTTTGCAGAATCAGCCAGTTTAGTGTTTAAAGCGTGCCGATTTAACAATAAGTAGAGAGCTGTTAGCGGCAGAACGACCAGCAGAATGATTTTGAAGTAATACTCAGAAATATGTAAAGCAAGATTTGCGCCAAATGATGATCCGATAATCGCAGCGATCACGGAAAGGAAAGCTAATTTCACCCGAATGTATCCACTCCGGGCAAATTCCAAGGTCGCAATCGTGGTCCCCATCGCTGAAGATAACTTGTTGGTTCCGACGGCAAAATGAGCCGGGATGCCAGCCATCAAATATGCCGGCAATGAAATTAAGCCACCTCCACCACCGATTGCGTCAACAAATCCCGCCAGAAACACCAGTGGACAGACAATTAAAAATTCAGTTAACATGAGGCCATCTCTCTTCAACAGTAAGTAATGCCTTTAAGTTTACCGCTAAATCAATCAACGGCAAATATAATTTTTACTGGGCGTTGAAATTTGCCAATAACAAAAGCCGCCAACAATGGCGACCTTTTACTTACCTAAATTTTGTTTGTAGTAATCTTCAGGCGACAAATAAACTCGAGAATCGCCCAACATACTTGTCAATTCCATTACTTTTGGTGGCAATAACCCCACTCTTTCGACCAGCCCACGGTCTCCAAACAAGGCTCTGGGAGTACCGGTAAATTGGATCCGACCGTGCTCCATCACACAGACGGCACCAAATTCCGCTGCCACCCAATCCATATCATGGGTAATCGTAATCACTTGGTGACCATCAGCCACTAACTCGTGAAAAATTTGCGTCAGCATTAGCTTACTGGGCGAATCCAAAGAAATCATCGGTTCATCAAACAGATAAATCTCCGGATCAATCGCAAGGACAGTGGCGATCGTCAACAATTTTCTTTCAGACAACGACAAATCATATGGGTTCTCGGCCGCTTTTTCGGCCAATCCCACGTTTGCAAGCACCTTATCTGCCTGCTGAGAGTTTGCATCCCGATCATCATTGACCTGAGAAAGACTCCACTCAACCTCTCGTTTCACGGTGGCATTAAACAACTGGTCATCTGGATTTTGAAAGGTGATCCCAATCGTTTTGAGTCGATCGACAGGCTTAAAATCTGCCAAGTCGTGGCCATCAACCTTGATTATACCCGTATCCGGTTGCAGTAACCCCGTCAGCAATTTAAAAATAGTCGACTTACCAGCCCCATTCTGGCCGACAATCGCTGTCATAGGATCGGCAAAGACTTGTTGTTTGACCGCTAAATTGAACGACTTCCCCGGATAAGCGAATTGTAAATCTTGGAGTTCAATTTTTGCCATCATAGGCCTCCTTCAGCTCACTCGGCGTCACTGGCAGCGCACCATTTGACAAGTGCCAATTCATTCCAGCAGCCAGCTGATAAGCAGTCGGCTTCGGAATCTGTCGGTCAGCGTCCAAATAGTTAAATACGGCTTGTGGCGTTCCCTGTTCAACTAGTTGGCCGTCATCCATCACCCAAATTCGATCCGCAATTTCACTCAAATCATCAATTTCACTACTGACGATGAAGACGGTCGTTGATTGCACATTTGCCAGCCAATGGAAAAATTGCTGACGCCCGAGTGGATCCATTTCACTGGTTGGATCATCCATGATCAAGATTGTGGGTTGGGTGACGATCGCAGTCGCTATTGCCAACCGCTGCATCTGCCCACCGGATAGACTTTCAGGGGTTTGAACCAACTGATCAGTTAAACCCATCTGAGCGGCAACATTGGCCACCCGTTTGTTAATGACGTCTTCAGAAATGCCTTGATTAATCAGATCAAACGCCATTTCGTCAGCAACGGTATCAGCCAACCCGCTCAACTGTCCAGCAGGATTTTGCAAAACCACCCCGGTCAACGAATTGAAGTTCGGCCACTCGTGAACCGGCGAATGCCCAAGCACCTCACAAGAACCCGTGATTTCAGCAGAAATAATGTTTGGAATGACACCGGCTAACACGCGGCACAACGTAGACTTGCCTGTGTGACTGTTGCCAATGATCCCGACAATTTGTCCGATACTAGCAGTCGCCGACACATTCTTCAATTGTGCATCCTCTGCGCCGCGGTACCTGACGCTGAGATTGTCTAAAGTAATCCGCTTATCTTCGTCCATAATTTCCACCCAATCAAAATAATTGCTGCAAACGTCAACCCAATGTGTAATCCAGAAACTAAACGATACCGGTTTGTGGATTTCAACGCCTTACGATTAGGATTATCAAATCCCCGCAACTGCAATGAAATTGATCGGGTCATCGATTGATCCAACGTCTTAATCACTAACGGTATCAAAACGGGCAGGACCGATTTTAATTTTTGAATCACTGTCTTTTGCGGGTTAACACCCCGAACTCGCTGTGCTTGCTGGATTTTACGCATGTTTCCCATAATCTCTGGGAGAATGTAGCAAACCGACATCAGCACATAGACCGTTTTATACGAAAGACCCGACTGCTCCAAATATTTGGCGTTTTCAGAAATACTGGTCGTCACCATGAAAAAACCACTTGCCAGGATAATCACTAATACCCGGGAGCCTAAGGTTGTCGCGTAAATCAAACCCTCTTTATAAAAGTTGATGCCAATGATTGAAAACCAAACTGTTTGATTTTTGCTGTAGAACAGCCCTTGAATGACCAGCATGGTAAAAATCAAAAATAGGCTGAACCCCAATGCTTTGACAGTCGTGGAACTGACCTTCGAAAATAATAGCAGTAACAAGCCACCCGTAATCAACCCCGCCTCAAGCAATAAATTGGTGCTGGCAAAACTCAACAGGGCCATATCCAAAATTAATAACAATTTGCTAATCGGATCAATCGCGTTGAACCACCTGGATTTGCCCGCAGGATTGCCCGATAACATGCTCTGATCAGTCATTATTTATCATCCCTAAAGAATCGAATCATCCGTTGTGGCAGCTGACGATAAATGAAGAAGGCCAGGTATGCCACGCAGACTTTATCCAAAATATCTAATACAAACTCATCAGTAAATGATGCTAGCCAAACTGGTGCGTGGTTGGCCACCATGACGGCAAATAGTGAATCTCCCCAGGCAATCCCAGTTTGACCGCCCCAAAAGATCACGTTAAGTGGTGTTGAAATCACAGCTGAAACGATGGCGATAATAATTGCTGACACAAAGACGCGTTTAGCCGATGAGAACCACCCTTTGGCGTGTAAAATTCCGACGGCAATGCCGATTCCGATGCTGGTGATGGCGTAAACCGTGGAAATTGGTGACAAGGTTAACCCATAAATCACATTGTTGATAAAACCACTGATGGCACCAGCGACTGGCCCAGCCAACATACTGGCAAGAAATGTTCCCAGTGACCCCAACCAAACTGGTAATTTCAACCCTTCAGCCAATGCCTTGGCCACATAGTTAATCCCAACGGCGGCTGGAATTAAGGTCATCGTGGCGGCACTTAACTTAAACTTCCACATACTCGTTCGATGAATGCTTTCTGTTTTCATATTCTTCTCCTTTAATCTGTTTGTCGATAAAAGTGTTTTCTACTTTTAAGTAAAAGTAAATAATACTTTTAATTTGACTTGTCATTAATTGTACAAGCACCAGAGAAAAAGTCAAGGAAGACAAATTTTAAGGGGGGCCACATCCATCATTCCAAATGTAGGAATAATCGATGTGGCCCCCCCCTTAATTTTTGGATCAAAATGCCTCTTGCGGCATCTAGAACGGTTTATCAATCTCGGCAATATCCCGTCGCAGCCCGTTTGCCTGGCGATCACGGTCATCGTAAAAGTACCAAATGCCACTCAACGCAAACACAATGACTCCGGCAATGATGAGTTCCAAGGAAAAGCTCAAAATCAAGTACAAAGTCACTAGTAAAGCAATCACTGGAATTAAATTGCCGCCAGGCAGCCGGAACCCCCGTGGCAACTTGCTATGGTTTCGCAATTTGATGGCTGCCAAAATGGTGGGCACATACTGCACGAATGATGTAAAAACAATTGCTGAAGCTAGAAATAAATAATTACCGGAAAATAACATCAGCGCACAGATGCCGCAAGACAGCAGCAACGAAACCATTGGAACGCCCCGTTTATTTTGCTTGCCCAAAATTCGCGGTAACAATTGATGCTCCGAGGCCAACGAACTTGCAATGGTCGGGGTTGAAAATGAGACTGATAAAGCAACACCGAGAATCGAAATCAACATCCCCACTAATGCCACATCATAGCCAACCGTCCCGGCAAAATGATAGAAGGAAGCTGCAATCGGGACATTATCGTTTGCCAAACTGCTGCCTGAAACGCCAATCGCAGTCAATTGAACAATCATGTACAAGATTGCCGATGTCAATAATACACTAATGAGCGCTTTAGGCAGCGTCTTCTCAGGATTCTTCATCTTGGATGCGGCAATCGGTAAAAACGAAAAGCCGGTAAACATGTAGAAGACCATGCCGAATCCAGCATTAAATCTGCCAAATAGCGATGATCCATCAGACACGCCGGCACTAATATTATTGAAATTAGCTGGATGAATGAAAAACAGGCCTATTGCGACAAACGCCACCAGAACGCCAATCTTAGCCACGGTCGAAATATTATCAACCCAATCCATAAAATCAGAACCAAACAAATTTAAAATCGTCAATACTGCTAGGATGCTCAAAGCAACAATCAGATAATTACGATGCTGATTCAAGCTGGGAACCACACTTCGCAAAGCGGTCACAAATGCCGAGATCTCGGTGGCCATGGTAATAATCCCCAGCAGCCAAGTAAAGATGCCAATTTCAAACCCGGCAAATTTACCAAAAGCAGTGTACGTGTACAGCCACGCCCCACCATCACCAGGAATCTTACTGGCCAAATTAGCGAAACACAGGGCGATCATCAGTACCGAGATGCCGGCCAAAGGCATCACTAAGGCACTCAGGTCGCCAATTTTAGCGTACACCCGGCTGGGCATCAGAAAAATCCCGGAACCGACGATGCCGTCGACGCCGAGCAAAAAGACACTGAGAAAATTAAGTGGTTTAATTTTTGCATGTGCCATTTTAAAGACTTCCTATCTTCAACTATGCAGACTGTTTCAGAGCTGCTTTGGCCGACTTCCTTCTGGAATCCAGGTAACGAACCAGCACCAAAATTAACGCCAGTGCGGAAATGACAGTGGCGGTCCAGAAAACATTGGCAAACGCGGTCACAAAGCGAATACCAACTGCTTTGGAAACCCGGTTAACCCCTGGAAGCTGGAAGAATAGCAGCGATGACCCGAAACTAATCCCGATGGTCATGCCAAGGGTTCGGGCAAACGAGTTCAAAGATCCTGCAATTCCAGATAGACGTTTATCAACCAAGCCCATCGTCAACGCATTATTTGGTGATAAGAAGATTGCCATTCCAATACCATTCAACACAATCGGTGGAATAATTTTCCACATATCAAGATTATTCGGGAAGAATGCGTAGCCGACTTGCGAAATCATCAAAATTAACAGTCCAACTACGGTCATCAACTCACGGTTGATTCGATCGGCCAGGATCCCGGCAAATGGCGTGGTGCAAAGCATTGTGACAGATTGCAGCATGATAATCAGCCCACTGTAAAAGGCGCTCATACCGTTGTAACTTTGAAAGTAAAATGGCAGTAAAATATTTGAGACGGCATTTACCAACATGACCAATGCCAACGCGGTAATCGACGTCATGAAACCCCGATTTCGAATGACTTCCGGGGCAATCCACGGTAAGTTGGCCTTGTCATCTTGGACAAATGAATAGACAGTAATCGCGCCACCAACCAAGAAGAATGCCAGTCCCATTAGCAGCTGAGAACGGCCGCTTTGGAAAAACGAGCCACTTAAGAAGAAGATAATAATCCCAAGCGTGAACAGATTTTGCCCTGTCCAATTGGCGCCCTTGGTAACCTTACGAACGTTGGCCCACGTTTCTTTTGGAATCGGTAGGAATTTAAATCCTAACCAGAGAATCACAATCCCCAGTGGCACATTGATCCAGTAAATCCATCGCCAACTGGAAACTGAAATAATCAGTCCACCAATTCCAGGTCCAGAGATTGAACCGACGGAGATAAACATCGAAATCACCGCCAGCGCCTCAGCCCGGCGTTTGTCAGGAAAATACTGAGTCACAATTCCCATCGAGTTTGCCATAATCATCGCCGACCCAATCGCTTCAATCACTCGGCCAAATAAAATAATGGCATAATCCGGTGCAAACCCAGTGATTGCTGACCCGACAAGAAATGTGATCCCGCCGGCTAAGAAGACAACATTTTTCGAAAGAATGTCGCCAATGTGACCAAACATGACCAACAGAATGGCCGTGGAAATCAGACCAATTTGAACAATCCAGGTCGCCATACTACTGGAAATATCCATGTCAATCGCAATTTTTGGAATTGCCAGGTTCGTACTCGATCCTGACAGCGCGGTGAGAAACGAGAACATTCCCAATACCGCAATTATTGAATAGCTTTTGCCTTTGTTTTGAGCATTGTCAGCCATGATACTCCCTCCCCTGGTTTTCAACTTCATTTATAACACCAAATGAGAGAAACGTTGGGAATGGCGACTTTTTTGTTATAGGACAAAAAGTACGATACCTGCATATGGAAACGTTGAATGCAAAATATCGTACTCAGTCATTTATTAAATAAAGTGTCTTGTAAACTACACAAACATTTGAATTGTCGTCATGACATTCGCCCAAGTGACCACATCACATTTTTCCACAAATTGAATGTGCCGTACCTTGTAATCGATTGATCTTAATTGATGCGTCACAACATCTCCTTGGATTTTTCGTGGCTCAGCGATTTCGATATACGTACCAAATCGACGGTGGGTACTGGTAATCGGGCAAACAATACAGAAGCCGGTCAGACTATTAAATTTTTCATTACTAATAACAAGAGCTGGCCTTCTTTTTTGAATCTCATGCCCTTTTGCAGGATCAAAACTCACAGAAACAATATCTCGTTCTTTTGGAATGTACATCTAATCCTCCATCTCATCCCAATCTCGATCTTCTTTAGTGATAGACTTTCGAAAATCTTTCCACTCCTCAGGATTATCAAATAATTTCGATTTACTAGGAACCATAATGATCGTATCCTCCACTTTGTAAACATCGTATTCGGTACCAACCTTTGGATTTAGTTCTTTCGGTAAAATCGTACCAATTGAATTACCAATTTTTCGCGCAGTAGTTTTCATTTGAATCCCTCCAGTTAAATTAAGTATAACTTGATTTAACATTTTCAGCCAACTATTCCGCTTTCCTCCTTTCATAAACATATATACGAATCAAAATCATATTATCTACAAGGAACATCAATGAAAATTTGCCTAACTCCCCAATTTGATGTATATATAATTACATAGGTATGTTTTCTATGCCTATCATAATTTTAGGGGAATCAAGGAGGATTCTATGAAAAAAACAACAGTTATGACTGCAGTTTTAACACTGCTCGCCAGCGTGGCGATTGCGCCACTATCCGTCAGTGCATCATCACATTCAACGATACCCAAGACATTACGGGGAACTTGGTATCGTTATAATGGGAAGTCGTTCAACACTTTGAAGTTGACCACCCACAAATTTGCCTACAGCGGCATCGGCGGTTCATCCTCTCTGACCCCAAGTCAGAAGGGGTACAAACGACTCTACGTCCAGAAAAAAGCCGGCAAATACACGTTTAACCGCTACACCAAAGATTATCAAAATCCTGGCAGCTTCAAGATCAGTAAACGCAAGATTGGCGGCCATTATCGTAAGGCACTCTTCCAGTACACGCCGACCGGTTATGTGATCGTCTTGACCAAAGTTAAGTATCATCATGATTATTCATTTCAAACACACTAACAAAATAGGTTCCACAATGTCTGCAATCTGCGACATTGTGGAACCTTTGTTATTACATTGAAATTTAAGCCTTCACGCCAGCTTCAGTACTTTCCTGATAATTTGAAATCACATCCAAAAACTGCTCGCCATATTTATCCAGCTTGCTTTCGCCAACACCTTTTACATCAAGCATCTGCGAATCGTTGGTTGGCATAACTGCACTCATTTCATGCAAAGTTTTATCTGAGAAAATTACAAACGGCGGCACACCCTGTTTCTCCGCCAGCTCTCGGCGCAATGCCCGGAGTTGTTCAAACAAGTCGTCATTTTCGGACAACGCTTTAGTGGCTTTGATGGAAATCTTGCGGGAAACAGTTTCTTTTCCTTGCAACACTTCAGCACCCAAATTTGTAACCTTCAATACTGGAAATTGACCGCCACTCGCCGTTAGGTAACCGGTCGCTGTCAAATAATCGATCAATCCGGAAACGTCTTTTTGATGCATCCCCTTCATAATGCCATATGTTGAAAGTTCATCAAAATGGAACTGTCTGACTTTCTGCACTTTGGAGCCGGTCAACACTTGGGCAACCAGGCTTTTGCCAAAACGTTCCTTCATCCGCAGCACACAGGATAAGACTTTCTGGGTATCAACGGTAATGTCTTGTGATTCGCGGGTATCAAGACAATTGCTGCAACGGCCGCAAGTTGGCCCCTCGTCGCCAAAATATTCAAGAATGAACTGCTGGAGACATTGCTGCGTATTGGCGTATTGCGTCATAATCTGCAGCTTTTTGTAAGCGCGCCGTTTGCTTTCGTCATCCCGGTCGGATTGGTCGATGAAGAAATGCTGCGTCTGGACGTCGCGCAATTTGAATAACAAAATCGCTTCACTGGGCAAGCCATCACGCCCTGCCCGACCAGCTTCCTGATAGTATTCTTCCAGACTGCCGGGGACGGAATCATGGATCACAAACCGGACGTTACTTTTATCGATGCCCATTCCAAACGCGTTGGTGGCAACCATTACGAGGGCGCGGTCATACAAGAAATCATCCTGATTGTGACGCCGTTGATCTTTGGTCATGCCACCATGGTACATAGTCACTGAAAAGTGATGCTTTTTAAGTAATTTTGTCAGTCGCTCCACTTCTTTGCGGGTACTGGCATAAATGATGCCTGATTCGCTGGCATTCAACTTTAAATAGTCCAGCAGGTACTTGTCGCTGTCCTGACCCTTAATCACCTTAAACGCCAAATTATCGCGTTCAAAGCCGGTCTTCACCTCATCTTCAATGTGCAGTCGCTGCTTAATGTCGTCAGCAACCTGTGGGGTGGCCGTGGCGGTCAATGCCACAATCGTTGGATTGGTTGGCAGTTCGTGCAGTCGTTCGGTCAATGCCAAATAACTTGGCCGAAAATCGTGGCCCCATTGAGAAATACAGTGGGCCTCGTCAACGGCGACCAAATCAATCGGTAAGCTGGCCAGCCGAGAAAATGCCCCTGAATCCAAACGTTCTGGCGAGACGTAGAGTAATTTAACATCACCATGGCGGGCCTGGTCAAAACGATCATCAATCTCATCAAAATCAAGACTACTGTTGATAAACGTCGCCGGAATGCCAGTTTCATTTAACGCATCGACTTGATCCTTCATCAAAGCAATCAATGGCGAAACCACCAGCGTCAGGCCATTCTCCAGCATTGCCGGAATCTGGTAACACAGGGATTTGCCACCGCCCGTCGGCATAATTGTGAGGACATTTTTGTGCGCCATGATGTCGTCAATCACCGCCTGTTGGCCCGGACGAAAACTGTCATAACCGAATTTAGTTTTTAGAAGTTCTTGGGGCGTCATGTCGTCAATCCTCTTTTTCGAAATAGTCACATAATATAGTATACGAAAAATATTGCGGAATGTCTGCCTCCGCACTTCAAAGAATCAAATCAATGCCGGTTGTGATATTCTGAAATAGGAATACTAAAGGAAATCGGTGATTAGAATGCAGCAAATTTCAACTAACACTTTAAATACCAACATACAAAAAGATTTAAACTTCACCTGGTCCACCCAGGCAATCCTGTTCTGCGCGATCATCATCGCCTGTATCGGGTTAAATGTGGATTCAGCACCAGTCGTCATTGGTGCCATGCTGATCTCACCATTGATGGCACCAATTGTCGGGATTGGCTATGGATTAGGAAATAGTAATCCAAAACTGTTATCAAAAGCCACCAAACTATTTCTAATTCAGGTTGTTATCGGTGTTGTCGGCGCGACGATCTATTTCTTTGTTTCACCGTTGAACACTGCCAGTGCTCAACTGCTCGCTCGGACTCAGCCAACACTTTGGGATGTCTTGATCGCCTTCTTTGGTGGCTTTGCTGGGGTTATCAGCTCTGCCAAAAAGGATGGTGGCAACGTGGTTCCAGGTGTCGCAATTGCCACCGCCTTGATGCCGCCACTATGTACAGTCGGATATGGGATCAGTCATCTCAATAGCACTTTCATTCTGGGAGCTGGCTATTTATTTTTGATTAATGCCTTCTTCATTGCCCTAGCCACAGCCAGCGGCACGATTTTCTTCCGAATTCGCAGTGGCGAAAAACTGAATGTTTCATTTAAACAACAGGCATTAATTTTACTCATCGCAATTATCATCGTCATCCCTAGTTCAATTTCTGCCTACTCGATCGTTCACAACTCGTATATTGACACCCAGTTGTCGCAATTCATCGACGCTAAATTAAGCAATCAATACATCGCCAAACAAGCAGTTTCCGGCAAAACGATTCAGTTGTCGGTGATCGGCCAGCGCTTGAATGATAACCAAGTCAAGCAGCTCAAGGCGTCCATGAAGCATTATCATCTGGATGGCTATCAGCTGTCGTTGACCCAGCTCACCAAGGGCAATTACATCACGCCCAAGGAATTTCAGGACTATATGAAACAGACTGATAATACAGACACTGTTCAAACAAATGCGAACGCAAAGGCTGATGATTCACTCACAACGATTCAGAACGATTTGAATGAAAAATATGCAAAAGACATTTCGAATATTTATGTTGGTCAGGTTAAGGATAAGGCAAACACATCCAAACAACTGATTGCAATCCAATTATCGGATAAAGGAGCAGGCAATCAAAACGAAATCGAAAAGTCCGCCAATCAACTTGTGAAGGACAATAACGTTGATGCGGTGGTTCAGTTTGTGAGTGACAACGGAAAGTCTTAGATTGTGGAGGCTGCCTCATTCAATTATGCCAATTTTGGTTAAAGCGATTTTTTGAGATCTTGACTCGTTTCAAATCTTACCGGCTTTGTAAATCATAACCCGCTCGACAATTTATTTTAATAAGATTATATTGCCATTTCGTGCATGAATTAACAAGATACATTGCTTGATCGTGCATAATTTCCGTTGTATTCTACCATCGTGGAAGGGCTTACATGGCTGTTGGAGGTAGAAGAACATCGGAAGGAGTTCTTATTATGTCAAGACAAATTACTGGTGCAGTTATCGAAGAGTTGAATGCTCCGTTTAAGTTGGAAACATTGGAAGTTGACGATCAACCAAAGGCTCATGAAGTTTTAGTGCATATTGTTGCGAGTGGAATTTGTCACTCAGATGAAGCTGTTCGAAATGGCTCAGCTGGTGAATACCCATACCCTGGTGTAGTTGGTCATGAAGGTGCTGGGATCGTTGAGAAAGTCGGCGATTCTGTTACGACTGTTAAGGAAGGCGACCACGTAATTCTTTCATACGATTACGATGGTACATGCCGTCATTGTTTGACTGGTCATCCATCATCATGTATTAACTGGGCTAAATTGAATATGGAAGGCGTCCGTCCTGACGGTTCAGTTGCGTTTACCCGGGAAGATGGCTCTCCAATTCATAACTTCTTCAACCAGTCGTCATTTACCACTGAGACTCTGGTTCAGGAACGTAACGTTACCGTGATTGATAAGAATATTGATTTACGTAAAGTTGGCCCTCTCGGCTGCGGCTTCGTTACCGGATCTGGAACTGTCTTCAACGGCTTAAATCCTAAAGAAGGCACAACCATTGCGATTGTCGGAACTGGTGCCGTGGGTTCAGCGGCTTTAATGGCTGCCAAAATCAAAGGTTGTTCAAAGATTATTTGTGTCGACATCCACGATTCACGTTTGGAAATGGCTAAAGAACTTGGCGCTACCGATACCATCAACAGTCTGAATGAAGACTGGGTCGACAAGGTTCACGAAATTACCAATGGTGAAGGCGTTGATTTTGCCATCGACACAACCGGTATTTCAGCAATTATGCATCAAGCAATCACTGCCCTTGCCTCAGGCGGCCACTTAGCTCCAATCGCCGTTACCGCAAAGACATTGGAATTCATGCCGTGGAATGAAATCACTGCACTTCAGAAGCACGTTGATGGTGTACTGATGGGCGATGCCATTCCACAAATCGGCATCCAAACCTTAATCGACTTCTGGCAGGAAGGCGAATTTCCATTTGACAAACTGGAGAAATTCTACACTTTCGACCAGGTTAACGAAGCGAACAAAGCTTCAAACGACGGCTCGGTTATTAAACCTGTGATGGTTATTGATCAGGATTATGTACCGGGTGAGTAAATTGATTCTGTAATTATTGATGACATTTTGATATCCAAAAAGAAAGACGATTCCCACAGCACAACGCTGTCAGAATCGTCTTTTAATATACTCATATTTTAGTGTCTAATCTTATCTTCAACAAACTTACCAAATCCAACCAACCCAACGAGCAAGCCACCAGCGATCATGACAATGAACGTTTGAAATTGATCGTCGCCAGTCTGAGGCAGCTTCCCTGTTGAGCTTGGTACAGGGGCGCTACTATCCGTGGAACTCTTTGGTACGGGAATCGATTGGTCTTCCTCGGATTTCTGTGGAGATTTCTTTGGCTTGTTAGGTTTTGGATTCTTTGGATGACTCGGTGTAACTGGTTTATCCGGTGTTTCTGGCGTCACCGGCGTATCCGGTGTGTCAGGCGTTACAGGTGTCACGGGTGTGACCGGCGTATCGGGCGTTACCGGAGTTACTGGGGTAACAGGCGTCGTTGGGATATACGTATTAATCAACGTCGCAGTCCCATCCTTAACAGGCTGCTGACCACTGGTACTTGACTTGTATCCATCAGGAACCTTATCTTCAACAACGGTATACACGATTGGTTTGCCATCCGCGTCAGTAGTTGGGAGATCTCCAAAGTTGGCCGAATAATTGTTACTCTGATCCAACGTCACTGTTTTGCCAGTCGATTTCCCATTCGCATACAATGTTGCCGTAATGCTTGGCGTGGTGACATCTGTAGGAACATCTTGCCAGACTTTCTTCACGTTAACAGTCGTTGTCTTAGGAATAAAAGCATTGATTAATGTGACTAAGCCATCTTTGTTTGGCGTTTGTTGGCCGGTAGTTTTCATGGTATAGCCATCGACTTTATCTTCAACCACTGTGTAAGTGATCGGTTTGCCATCCGCATCTGTAGTTGGCAAGTTATCGATTGTAGCTTGGTAATTATTCTTGGAATCAAGGGTAAACTTTTGGTCTGTTGCCTTACCATTTGCATACAAAACTGCTGTCACACTCGGCGTCTCAGTTTTCGCAGGAACACCGGTCCACTGCTTCTTAACAGTAATCGCTGTTGTTGCCGGCGTCACTGGTGTGTATGTGTTGGTCAAAGTGGCGTGGTTATTCTTATCAAATGATTGGGGCTTGGTCGTCCCAGACCATCCATCTGGAACAGACACCTCACTAACGGTATAAGTGTAATTGGTACCGGCAGTATCGGTCTTGTTTAATCCACTAAATGTGCCAGTCCAATGATTGTCCTCATTTAGTGGTATGGCATTTCCAAACTTTTTCCCATCGCGGTACAACTGAGCATATATCTTTTTGGGGAGAGTCGTGCCACTTGGAGCACCAACCCATTTTTTAGTAACCGTGAGATTGTACGCGATTCCGCCACCGTTACCATGACCACCCAGGATAACAAAGGCATTTGCTGAATCGGAATTAGTATCAATCTCTCCGGATTTTCCACCACCTATCCCCTGGTCATTTCCTTTAATTTCAATACTATTATTCAGCGTAATACCTGCTCCAGTCGCAATATATCCGGGATCAGTTATCTTGGCCAAATAAAGAACATTGACGGCTTTGTCCAGGGTCACCTTCCAAGTAATTTTAAACGAGGTTGGATTAGTAGTGGGACTAAATGATAGTGTGTAGTCTCCCTGTGGAACGGTCGAGCCATCGGTGTATTGCAAAACCATATCATCAGGAATTAGTTGTTGACTATCTAAATTCTTTAAAGTATCAGTTACTACAACCTTTTTCAGTGTTCGGTTATTCGGATTAATCTGAGCATCCCATTCAATATACTGATAACGTTCATTTGCATCCAGTGGGAAAGATCCTTTACCTTCCCAGTCACCAGACCATGGATAACCATTTTTAGCAATATAATCGCCACTATTAACAGGACCACTACTTGCATTGCCACTAACAGGAATGTCAAGTGTCCCTTGCATATCGTTATTATGACTAGCGTAGTAATTCGTAAAGGTGATGGTTCCAAAAGTGGCATCCTTATCAGCGGTGAAATGACCAATAACAGTATTCGTGCCGTCATCGCTCATCAAATCAAAGCTTTGGAAATTATGGAAATGAGTGCCAGCTGGTAAACTCACTTTGGCCGTATCACCAGCCTTCACCAGGGTTCCTGATGCAATCTTATATGTATAATCTAACATGTAAGTGCTCGACTGGTCCCACTTGGCGATCTCATCCTGCGTCGGTTTTTGCCCATTATAGGTGGCACTGTCCGCGGAAATGCCAGAAATACTTCCAGTAATATCTGAAATGTCGGCAGCTTGGGCACTTGAAATATGGCTACCCATCCCCAACAAAAATGTGATTAACAGCAGGAGAAATCCTAACCATTTCAGCTCTTGCTTATGTACGTTAATAAATTGGTTTTCCATAGAAACGCTCCTTCAAAATTCATTTCAAAATATAATATGGCCACTTACTTTTATATCGTTATTGTTATGTGATTTTTAATATATGGCGTAATTTAATTATAGTGTTCATTCCCTTAGTTCGCAAACCGTTTTATACAATCTCTACTGAATGCGACACAAAAAACGGGTTCAATAGTCACACAACTATCAAACCCGTCCAATATATCATTTCAATTATTCCGTCACGGTCTCTTTAGCAAAACCGGCAACTTCTTCCTTCTGATGCGCATTAATATTGCCCATCTTCGGCATGATGCCATGCAGATACAGGTGATCGTCCGAAACTTTAATATGTTTTTTATCCAAAATCTTCGTCAACTGCTTACCAACAGTGAATACACTGCCAGAAGTCCCAAACAAGAAGACTTCCTTCACCTTGGTCGGATCCAAATTGCGGGCATAATCTTTCAAGTGCTCGTCAACATTTAAGTTATAGATTCCCCCACCAAGGTAGAGACGGTCAACCGGCTCTGTCAGTGGCTGATCAATTGGTTTTGCTTCAATCTTCAACTGATTACCTAACATGTTCGCAAGTTTTTCTGTGTTCCCCGTTCTTGAATAATATCTAATTGCATCCATATTTGACATCTCCCTAAAACATAGTTTAGTTCTGTATGCGCTTACTTTCAAGTACAAACCTTAATCAGCCAGCTTTCCTCATTTCAAATGAAATAAACGCGAAGTTTATATTAAAGCGTTTACATTTCACAAAGTTGGCACTACACTTAAGTAAGTGAGGCAGAAAAACGCATCACAATTTTCAAAGGGGGATTATTATTTATGGTTGAAACAATTAGTGGATCAGATGCAGTTCTTAAAGTTTTGGAACAATGGGGTGTGAAAAACATCTACGGCCTGCCAGGTGGCTCATTTGACTCGACCATGAATGCCATTCACGATCAAACAGACAAAATTAATTATGTTCAAGTCCGTCATGAGGAAGCTGGCGCAATTGCCGCTGCCGCTACAGCAAAGCTGACTGGTAAAGTCGGTGTTTGCTTCGGTTCAGCTGGCCCTGGCGCTGTTCATTTGCTCAACGGATTATACGACGCTAAGAGTGATGGTGTCCCTGTCGTTGCCTTAGTTGCCCAAGTCCCTACTGGCAGCATGAACATGGACTTCTTCCAAGCAATGGATGAAGAACCAATCTTCGATGACGTTGCTGTCTGGAACCGAACCGCAATGACTGCAGATGCTTTACCACGCATGACTGACGAAGCCATCCGTCAAGCCTACATGAAGCATGGCGTCGCAGTTTTGACAATCCCTAAGGATCTCGGTTGGGCTCAAATTAAAGATACTTACGAACCAAACGTTAAATCACACCAAACACCAGTATATCCAGCTCCTCGTCCAGAAGACGTTGAAGATGCTGTTAAATTAATCAAAGAAGCTAAGTCACCAATGATCTACTTCGGGATTGGTGCCAAGGATGCTGCCGATGAATTAAAGGAAGCCTCAGAAAAATTCAAGATGCCACTCGTATCATCGTTCTTAGCTAAAGGCATCATTCCTGACGACTATCCAGCTTACCTTGGTTCAACCGGCCGAGTTGCCCCAAAGCCTGGTGCAGAAGTTGGTTTTAGCACCGACTTGATTTTATGGGTCGGCAACAACGTACCATTTAGTATCTTCTTGTTCAACAAACATGCTAAAGTCATTCAAATTGATATTGAAAGTGAAAAACTCGGCAAACGTCGTCACAACGACGTTTCAATGTTGGCAGATTCCAAAGTCGCTTTGGATGCCATCCTTGAAGCTGGTGAAACTCGTCAGCCATCCGCATTCTATCAAGCAGCTATTGCTGATAAGAAGAACTGGGACAGCTGGCAAGACAGCTTCAAAGACTCAGACGAAATGCCAGTTCGTCCAGAACCTGTCTTTGATGTTTTGAATCAAACCGCATCAGACAAGGCCGTCTTTGCCGTTGATGTCGGCAACGTCGACATTAACTTCCAACGTTTAATTAACATGCGTGGTGATCAGAAGTGGGCAACTTCAGGCATTTACGCAACCATGGGCTTTGCATTGCCAGCATCAATTGCTGCCAAACTTGAATACCCAGACCGTGATGTTTACAGCCTGAGTGGTGACGGTGGCTTTGCAATGTTGATGGAAGAAGTCATGACCCAAGTTAAATACGGCTTACATGTCGTCAACATTATCTTCACCAACGAAACCCTTGGCTACATTGAAGCTGAGCAAACCGATGATACCAACCAGCCATTATCAGGTGTTGATTTGCCTGATACCAACTGGGCTGAAGTCACCAAGGGAATGGGTGCTGTCAGCTACACCGTTCACACCAAGGAAGATATGCAAAAGGCTCTCAAAGATGCCAACAACACCGACAAGCCAGTTGTCATTGACGTCAAATTAACCCACAAGATGCCATTGACCACTCAACACATGTTCTTGGATACTTCATGGCAAGATAAAGACAAGGTTGACGCTTTCATCAAGAAGTACGATGCCCAAGATTTGAAGCCATTCAGCTACTATCTCAAGGAAGCTGAAAATCACGAACTGCAAACAAATTAACAGTTAATATGAAGTAAACTGATTTGCAAAGGCTGGAAGCAAGCGCTTTGTTTCCGGCCTTTGCCTTACATAATTTCAACCTGTGAGAGGTGTAAGCAATGAAGGTTATCTATTTAAATCAAAATGCCCAACCAAATCAAACCATTGCTTCAGCCAAACCAATTGTGCTGGCGCTGGGGTTTTTCGATGGTGTCCATCAAGGCCATCAAAAAGTAATCGGTACTGCTCGGAAGATTGCCCGTGAAAAAGGTTATCCACTCGCCGTTATGACCTTCAACCGCCATGCTTCCAGAGTTTTCCATCATGGGGATGTCGATGGCTTCCGATATTTGACGACGTTGAAGCAAAAAATTGAGTTGGTTCAAGCCACGCAAGCGGACATTCTTTACGTTATTGATTTTACAAAGCAGTTTGCCGCCCTGCCACCTGAAACGTTTGTCCAACGTTACGTTCTGGGGCTCAACGCCAAAGTTGTAGTGGCCGGATTTGATTACACGTTTGGCAAAGGCGGCACAACGACCATCGATGCGCTATCGAAGATGAGCGGCGGCAAGGTTAAGACGGTCACCGTTCACAAATTGACCAGTGGCCAGCAAAAAATTAGTTCCACCCGGATTAGGCATCTGGTCAGGGATGGCGATATCTTCGAAGCCAACCAACTTTTGGGCCATCCTTATGAAACGACCGGTAAACTGATTCACGCTGAAACCAACGGCTTGTCGATCGTCAATCCGTCAAGTCGACTGCAGCAGCTACCCAAAAGCGGCCGTTATCAATGCGAAGTTCGGATTGCGGGCTCAACCGCTGAGATCCCGGTGAAAGTCGAGTACCCCGGAAATGGTGATCAAAGTGGCGTTATCTACATTGACCGCCGTCGATTCCAGAATCTACCACACATTAATTCATTACCAGTCAAAATTGAGTGGCAAAAGAACGTTCGGCCACAGATGATCGCTAGAGAGCAATTATCTCTAAATAATCAGAAGTCCGTCACGCAAGCCACTTATTAAGTTAAATATGTAAGAAAGCCCCGACAAACTGAATTGTCGGGGCTTTTACTATGGAAAGTTTATCAACTATTTCAGATACGACAAGGGCTTCTGAACTTCAACCTTGGTGCCGTCATACTTGTCCTTGATGTACTTCTGAATCGCTGCATTATGATACAGCTTAACGAGTTTCTTGTAGTTCTTGTTATCTTTATTCTTCTTGGCAGTTGCCAGAACATTGATGTTGCTTCGGGTGCTGACATCAATTTTTTCATGGAAGATCGAGTCTTTCAACACATTCAAATGACCTTCCAGGGCAACCGTGTTGGAGATCAGGACAGCATCCAGGTTATGCAACACTCGAGGGCCAGTGGTATCATCAATTTCCTTAAATTTGAGATGCTTAGGGTTCGAGGCGATATCACTGGTATTTCCAAGGGCGCCAAAGTTCTTATCGAGCTTGATCAAACCCGCACTTTGCAGCAACAATAAGCCCCGCGCAGTGTTGGCCGGGTTGTTGGCAATCGCTACCGTAGCGCCATCTGGGAGCTCACTGACCTTTTTATATTTATCCGAATAGATACCAAGTGGTTCTAAGTATGTTGTGCCTAAAGCTGCAAGTTGAGCCTTTTTATGTTCCTGATTGTAAGCCTGTAAGTATGAGTAGGACTGGAACGCGTTCACATCAACGCTGCCTTGTGCGGTGGCGTTGTTAAGCTGAACACCATCAGTAATCTGTTTAACTTTAATCTTTAAGCCAAGCTTTTTAGCCTGTTTACTATCCGCAATGTGGTTCCAAATATCGTAGTCCGAGCCTTGAGAACCCACAGTTATTGTGGCACTCTTGGCACTCGAAGTATTTCCAGTCAATGTATGAATTCCAAACACAATTCCCACCAACACGACAATTCCAATCAGCGTATAAATAATTCCCTTACTATTCTTCATTCATTTTCTCCTTTATAGATGCACAGTTTTTTTGGCGAGCCAATCGCCGGCAAATTGAACGATAAAGACCATAATTAAAATCACTAACATGGCAGCGATGGTAACATCATTTTGGTACCGAGCGTAGCCGATGCTGATGGCAACATCCCCCAAGCCACCTGAACCAATCGCGCCAGCCATCGTGGTCAAACCGATCAGACTAATGACAGTCACAATCGATGCTCGGATCAAATCAGGCAAGCCTTCACGCAAATAAATCCGGAAAATGATTTCTAAGTTACCCGACCCCATCGACCGAGCAGCCTCGATGACTTGTGGATCGATTTCCAGTAGTGCATTTTGAACTTGTCTAGCATAAAACGGGAAGATTCCAACGACCAACGGTACTAATGCGGCTGTCGTTCCGACGGTGGTGTGGACAATGAAATTCGTAATCGGAAACATCACCGCTAGCAAAATAATGAACGGAATTGACCGCAGCAGGTTGACCACCTTATCCGTCAGACTGTAGACGTATGCGTCTTCGGCGATCCCGCCTTCTTGAGTGATGACGAGGACAATTCCAATCCCCAGGCCTAAGACACCAGCGATCACGGAAGACCAGACCGTCATATAAATGGTCTCCCAAATTGACTGAACAAATTGCGGCCAAATATGGGCCACATTAGGAAATATTTGTTTTAACATTTGTCTGCTCCCCCTTCTTCTCGGTGGCTAACAATTTGACGTTAACCCCATGCTGATTTAAGAAATTGATGCCGTCAGCCAATTGTTTGGATTGGCCGGACAAAATGATGATCAAGTATCCAATTGATGTTGAGCTGATACGCTCGATATTGGCAAATAAGATATTCGCCTTCAATTTGTATAGCTCAGTTAAGTCAGAGATTAGTGATTCCTTGGTGGCTTGACCACGGAACTTCAAGAACAGCAATCTTTCGTTGGCACTCAAGGCTTGGAGACTCTGATCAGCTTTGATTTGAGCCAAGGCCTCGGTCACATTGGCGGAAGAGTCAACAAAGTTCTGAGTTAAAGCTTGTTGTGGATCTGAGAACACTTTGGCCACATCACCACGTTCGATAATTTTGCCGTCATCCATCACAGCGACGTGCTGACAAATGGATTTGATGACCTGCATCTCATGGGTGATTAAGACAACCGTCAAGCCCAGTTTTTCGTTGAGTCGTTTCAGTAATTTTAAAATGTCATCGGTGGTTTTCGGATCCAAAGCACTGGTCGCTTCATCACTAACCAAGATGTCGGGGTCGTTGGCTAACGAACGGGCAATTGCTACTCGTTGCTTTTGGCCACCGGACAACTGCTCTGGATACGCCCGTTCAAATTCACTGAGACCGACTAAATCAAGTAACTTTTTCGCTTTGGCAACCCGATCGGCTTTGCTAATTCGTTGGCTGAGCAGCGGATATTCCACGTTACCCAACACTGTCCGTGAGTTCAGTAAGTTGAAATGCTGAAAGATCATACCAATCTTCTTTCTTGCTTGCCGTAGTTCAGGGTTAGACAACTTGAGAAGTTCCTGATTACCCACAATCACGTTTCCAGAGGTTGGCTTCTGCAGTAAATTGATTGTCCGCACCAACGTACTTTTGCCAGCTCCGGAATAACCAATAATGCCATAGACATCACCTTTGTTAATTTGCAAATTGACCTTGTTGACCGCATGCAGCTGCTTGCCACTTGACTGGAAAGTCACGCTGACGTCCTGCAGATCAATGATTGGTTTTTCTGAATCTGCCATATTTTTCATCCCTACTTTCAAAAAATTAAAAAAGCGCTCCTGTACAAAATACAGAAGCGCTTCATCGCGGTACCATTCTGAGTTCACCTGCCAGTTACCCGACAAGTCTCACTAACCATCTCATATTGAAATGGCGTGTCTAATAACGAAGACTAACCCGTCTGCCATTTTCACGTGTGATCATGACAGCCAATCATCGGCCATTTTCGTTTCCAACCCGCGATCGACTTCCACCAAATGTCGACTCTCTTGACGCTGATTGAGAATTACTTTCCGATTCATTTTGTTTAAATTGATTACTGCAAATTCCAAACATCTTTAGCGGTTTTGATGACCAACGCCAATTTATTCCACTGATCTTCTTCAGTTAAACGATTTCCCTCTTCAGTTGAGGCGAAACCGCATTGTGGTGAAATGCAAAGATTATCTAATGGTACGTACTGACTGGCATCTTGGATTCTGCTCTTAAGAAAATCCTCAGGTTCCAATTCAGGTTTCTTGCTGGTAACGATGCCGATCACAATTCGTTGATTGCGGCCGTTGTCAGCGATTTTCTTCAATGGTTCAAAGCCGCCGGATCGTTCGTCATCATATTCCAAGAAGTAGCCATCGATGTGAAGCTCAGCCAAGTAGTCGGCAACTGGATCGTATGCGCCGGCACCTGCCCAAGTTGAATCGTAATTCCCCTTGCAGACGTGCATGGTAATCGTCAAATCAGCAGGCTTGCTGTCAACAATCGCATTGATTGCCTTAACCGCAGCTTCAGCTAATGGTTTGAGTTCCGGCTTTAATGTCTTGTTGGAGAAGCTGGCCCACATACCCCATGAAGTGTCATCCAACTGCAGGTATCGACAGCCTAAGTCGTAAAAATGTTGAACAGTTTGCTTGTATGCTTCAATCTCATCATTTAAGAATGTCTCAAAATCACCATCGTAATAGTTATCAAAAACTTCAGCGTCTTTATTTGGGAAGAATACCGATGGACTTGGGATGGTTTGCTTAGCAGTGACGTCATCTGGCACGATGCTGTTCAGGTACTTAAAAGCCTCGAAGAATGGGTGGTCGGGATTATAAGCGATCTTGCCGGTAAATCGAATTCCACCTTTGCGGGTTTCTTCACCATGGAAATTGTAACCATGTTCTGGTTCAAAGAATTCAGCGCCGTTTAAACCAGCAAAGAAGTCCAAGTGCCACCAGCTGCGACGAAATTCTCCGTCAGTCACACCCTTGAGGCCAAGGGCGACTTGTTTATCGACGATGCGGCTGATTTCTTGATCTTCAACTTTCCTCAAATCATCACGACTAATTTTTTGTGCTTGATAATCTGCCCGAGCCTGCTTTAATTTTGCTGGCCGTAATAAACTACCTACTTCATCGTATCGATATGGAAATTTTAATTTTGCTGCAACTGTCATTTTGACCACTCCTTCAATTTTGTCGTATAAAAAAAGTCCTCATACAGAATAATCTGTATAAGGACGATATTGATCGTGTTACCACCTTAGTTTTCACACAGCTCACACCATGTGACTCATTAGGTACTCAACCAAGTTGAATACCGCAACGCGATAAGGTGCGTTCGCCATGCCATCTCGCTGGAGCTCAACGACATTCTGCTCAAAGACCATATTCACCGACTTGCCACAATTCACTTTCACCAAACGTGAACTCTCTAAATGTGCCGCATCGACTACTCATCTTTTCACTGCTTTTTGTTTATCAATTTAACTAATGAGTTTAGGCTATTTTATGAGAATGTCAAGGGGATAATTTAATGTTGCAATTTTTAGAACGCATTTATTAACCAAACATTCCCTTTAAATATGCGCTTTAGTGAATTAGGAGAAAATGAATTTTCTCATGAAATAGTTTTAAAATCATGCGCATTCACAGAGTTACTTTGCTTGCGTCCCCTGAACATAAACCCGCTTAATATCACTTTTAGAGGCATGATACATAATCTTCTCAAATACCGTCTCCATATTCTCATCCTCAAATGCCCGCAACGGTGACTTCACGACTTGCAAGTCCGCCAAATAACCAGCCTTAATCTGGCCAGTCTTGAGATGTAAGCTCTTTGCCCCGCCGACCGTTGCCAGGTAAAACCCATTTTTAGCAGAAATTGGTTGGTTGTCGGTTCCCCGTTCTTCTGGTGAAAGCTCGGCATTCACACCATCATGCAGCATCCGCGATGAGATTACGGCTTGGCGGATATTTTGATACAAACTTGGTGAATAACCGCCGGACAGATCAGTGCCCAAGCCAACTTTAACATCTTGGTGTAACAGTTTGCTGACAGGCAGAACCGCGTTGCCGAAGTAGACGTTTGAAATTGGGCAGTGGGCAATCGCAACACCACGGTCTTTGAACGTATCCAAATCTGATTGGTTCAGCAAGGTGCCATGGGCCATCACTGATTTGTCTGTTAGCAAGCCATACTGGTCAAGGACTTCGGCGTCACGCATGTGGTAATGTTCCAGTGCATAACCATTCTCCCAATCACTTTCACTACAATGAGATTGCACAGGCAAATCGTATTTCTTAGCGAGTTCACCTAACCCCTTGAGTGATTCCGGTGTGCAGCTGGGGACAAATCTGGGTGTGATGACTGGGGTTTGTTTGATATCAGCTGTCTGATTCAGTTCTGTCAGCTGCTGGATAAAACTTTCCGTGTCAGCAACCGCACTCTGAGCCGAGGCATCCCGATAATACTCGGGCGTCTGATCTGGATTGTCCATCGCAACTTTACCAATGAAGCCACGTTGATGATGAGTGATGCAGGCCATCGCCAATTCCGAATTTGCCGGATTATGAGTCGTGCCAAAATATAACGCAGTGGTTGTCCCATTGCCAATCAGCTCTGCCACTAAATCATCGTAGACCCGCTTAGCAAAAGCGGTGTCTTGATATTTCGCCTCCAAGGGAAAAGTGTAGGTATCCAGCCATTCGTTTAACGGCTGATCAAGGGCAACACCGGCATTTGGCCACTGTGGTGCGTGAACATGAAGATCGATGAAGCCGGGAAGCAAGTATTCATCCGTCTTTAGTTGAACCAATGTGTCGTTGTCAGCTGCGTGCTGTTTAACCGTTGAAAAGTCGGCATCCGACTCGTCCACAACTTGCTCAATATAGCCTTCACTATCAATGCAAATGAGTTGATGCTCTCGGCACCGAATCGATGCTGGGTCAGTTGACGTGATTGTCGGTCCTTCGATTACTTTAGTGATTGTGATGATAGCCACCTCGTTGGTTGTATTTTTCGAAAATCGCCGCTCTATTGCGACTGCTTAATTGAATTATATACTGCGAGCGACGGTTCCTCAAAGACGATTTTTCCGAAAACATCTCTCTGATTGCCACCACTAACAAATCAGATTATGATTAAACCCATTAAAACCCAGGAGGAAAAATCATGCACCCAATAAGATTATCAGTTAACCTGATTGAGCAACGGCCTGAACTGCCAACCGGCTGTGAAATCACGGCAGTCACCATGATGCTGCAATATGCCGGCAACCACGTGAACAAAGTTGCTTTGGCACATGAAATGCCATACAATCCCACCGATTGGAACAAGGGATTTGTCGGCGATCCATTTACCGAGAATGGCGACAGCATTTACCCACCTGCTCTGCTGGAGTTAGTGACCCAGTATGCTGGCAATGCAGTCGATTTCAGTGGTTATTCAATAGGACAATTAGAACAATACCTGTCGGATACCGGCCACCCCATCGTTGTCTGGGTCGGCAAGTTCGACGGCTTCTCAACCCATGCGCTGGTGATGACCGGGTTTGACGACCAAGTCATTTATTATAATGACTGCTGGACGGGAGAGCAGACCAGCATGCCAATCGCCGAATTTGAGCAGATTCGGTCGAATAAAATGAAGCTGGCGCTGAGCTACTAGAAAAAATTGGGTCATAACTCACAATGCATATTCTTTTCTATGTCTAATAACGGTATAATTAATTCAATTAATCGTTACCAACATGGAGGGTATTTTATGAAAATTCGCAAAGCATTACTGTGTACGGGTTGGGGATTCCTAGCAGCTGTGACACTCATCAATCCAAGTGTCGCCAACGCAAAGCGCAAGCCAGCTGTGCTCCGAGTCGATGCAACCGAAGCCAGTGTCAAAGTTTATCAAGTGAAGCAAGGAAACATTTATTCAAACTATCAACTCACCAAAATCAAAAACAAATCGAATAGTTACAAGGGCGACACCTTCTACTCCAACGAAACAGTGACCGTTAGAAAATCCAACGGCAAAAGCGCTGTCTACCGCGT
This sequence comes from Lentilactobacillus otakiensis DSM 19908 = JCM 15040, assembly GCF_001434145.1. Classification (GTDB taxonomy): domain Bacteria; phylum Bacillota; class Bacilli; order Lactobacillales; family Lactobacillaceae; genus Lentilactobacillus; species Lentilactobacillus otakiensis. Next base: position 303,683 of record NZ_AZED01000013.1, read on the forward strand.
TTTAGCTAATCGATACGGCAAAGATTTTGGCTACATATGGCATGGCAACGTTAAAAAGATCAAAACCATGAGCTGGAACTTTGGAGACTATGATGCGCCAACTAAAGAATCTGATAATTTAGGCAAATTCTTTACCCCAAGCGAACAGGATCAAGTCAAACAGCTAAGAGATAAGGCTGCCGCGATTGGCAATTCAACTAAGGATATGTATGCGCGAAAAGTTTCTACGAGTGGCACATTTGATGCGGGACAATTAAGTAACTCCTACATTCAGGCAACCGTCGATTGGATTAATTTTTATCGTCAACTTTACGGTTTAAGTTCCGTTACTGCCAATTCTCAGTGGAACACTGAAGCCCAATTCGGTGCCGCTGCGCTTGATGCAGCCGACCAAGGCTTGTCTCATGGTTTAGTCGGTCTCGCCAAACCAGACAACATCTCTTCATCCGATTGGGATCGGGGCGCAGACGCCACTGCCTCAAGTAATTTAGCTGATGGCGTTACTGGGCCATACGATGTGATTTCGTTATACATGAATGATTCTGGCAATGACGTCCCTGGTCACCGTGAATGGCTGCTTGGTGGGATTAATCAGGTTGGTGTGGGCCAAGCGGGCGAATATAATGATTTGAAGGTATTCGACGATAATGATCAAAATACCACTCCCGGCAATCAAATTGTTTATCCAAACAGTGGTTTATTCCCATTTGATGAGTCATTAGACACTAAATGGTCAGTCGAATTGCCACAATCAATTGACGAGAACAGCCAACCGTCCATCTCAGTATATGACAATACTGCAAAGACCAATGTGTCAGTTGATGACGTGACTGTCAGCAACACCGGCTATGGCAACTGGGGCACCTCGATCAGCTATATGCCGGGTGATGGTGATGTGAAAGTGAACCACTCTTATTCCGTTAAGATTAGTAATCTGCCGGATTCGATTCCGGACATTTCTTATACGACTAAACTGTTTTCGTTGAATGTTGATTAGTAGCTAATATGGGACCTGCATGTGAAATTTGTGATCATGCAGATCCTTTTTCTATCCCTTATTTGCTACTAAATGCACAAGTGTAAACGCTTTCAATAGTGTCTCCAGATGCTATACTTTGCTTGTGAATTGTAAGTTACTGGGATTTGAGGAGGCAATATTATGGCACAATTGGATGGTAAGGTTGCAATCATCACTGGTGGCGCAAACGGGATTGGTTTGGAGACAACTAAACTCTTCTTACAGGAAGGCGCTAAAGTTGTTTTCACCGATGTCAACGCTGACGCAGGCAAGCAAGTGGCCGATGAGCTGGATAACGAGAATGCCCTGTTTATTCAACAAGATGTTGGTAATGAGGACGATTGGGAGAGAGTCGTTAAGACAACTCTCGATAAATTTGGCACCATCGACATTTTATTTAACAATGCCGGCATTTATATCATCGGCAAAATCGCTGATTTAACCGTTGATACTTGGAACAAGTTAATGCGCATTAATGTCCTTGGTGTATTTTTAGGACTGAAACACGTGATGCCTGTCATGGCTGAAAATGGCCATGGATCAGTCATCAATGCGTCGTCCATCGCCGGAATTGCCGGATCTGCGGGCCACATTCTGTACGGTGCCAGCAAAGGTGCCATACGAACAATGACTAAAGACGCTGCCGCTGAATACGCTGGGAATAATGTCCGAGTTAACTCAATTCATCCCGGCTACATCAAGACCGGTATGGCCGACTATGCCTCGGCATCTCTGGGGGTTCCCGAAAATGAACTCGGCAAAATCTTCCCACTTGGCCGTTTAGGTGAACGAAGTGAAGTTGCCCAGGCCGTGGTGTTCCTGGCATCGGATGCTTCATCCTTCATCACTGGGGTTGAGCTGCCAATTGATGGTGGGTTCTTGGCACAGTAATTGTTAAGGCATTTAAAATCCGTCATCCGATGTGGGTGGCGGTTTTTATCGGAAATTATTGACATTGGTTGGTTTGTGCACTCACATTGTATATACTTGAGAAAAGGTTGAAAAGGAAGTGCCCATATGAGTGATACGATCAATGAAGGCGACAAGACAAAGCTGTCTAAATGGAGAAACTTGTATGGAACACAGATTTCTTCGAATAATCCTGGCAACATACACGAACTGTTTGCTGGCTGGAAGGTTGATGGTGAACATGACAACGAGATCGATTGGGGAGAAAGTAAAGGTAACGAGCTGAAATGGTAAAACACTGATCATAGAAAAGAATTACCAAACTAAATTAGCATAAAAATCCTCGACAAAAATTAATGTCGGGGATCTTTTTTAGATCAATAGGAAATTGATCATCAAATCAAGGATATTTTAGCAAGTTTAGCCTATTGATACTTTAACTTTCTTACCCAACGCGCCAGCAATCTTGGTCAGAGTTTCAATGCTTGTATTACTGCCCCTTTCAATTCGAGCGACAGTGGTTTGTGGGATGCGCGCTTTGTCTGCTAACTCTTGTTGGGTAATACCTGCTGCTTCTCTTGCTTTCAAAACAGCTGCAGCGCTAGCGAGTTTGTTGTATTCTTCATAGAAACCAGCAGCAAATTCTGGATCTTTCATCTGCTCAGCAATAAAGTCATCAACAGAAGATGTGTTTTTTAATTCTTTTGCCATTTTTAAGCCTCCTAGTCCTTTTCAAATTCAACCCTATTTTCTGGCATGTTCAATTTGAGCTCTTGGTGTTTTATCTGTTTTCTTTGTAAATTCATAGGTAATCACTAGCCAAGGCAACGAGTACATTCATTCCCTACCAAGCTAACTGATAATACGTATACAACGCCAACACAACGCCACACCAAACGACCACCATCAGCACCAACATCAGACTCTTACTAAGCGTGTTTTGAATCGTCAAGTCTGCATACTGCTGGTCAATCAACTTGCGGGAACTGATTAATCCAAAGACAATTAAAATAACCGGCAACACAAATATCTCGAGTTTACTGCCAGGATTATCCGCACTTCCGAAACCAAAATGAGTTGGGACTTCCTGGGGCAATCGGGGATATAGAACGATGGTCATCATCGCCGTTAGCACACTGACGCACCAATGGACCACCCAAAATTTGTTGTAAACTTTGGAAATCAGAACCGAAAAATTCATGAAACTCGCTTCCTTATTTTTTTGTAGGCCAATAAATATGCGGTTCAAGATATTTTCTCTGGTAATCATACCAGACTTCCTCGCTAGGTTGGCTCTTGTCATCGACTTCCGGATGAAAAATAATCTTGTCATCTGGAACATCAAACAGATGCAATCTTCCCTTCACTGGAAATGGCTCAATGGCATGAAAGTCACCTAACATCCATTCATATTCTCTGGGGCCAGTCTTTTTGATGTCCACAAGATCTATGACACAGTTGGCATAGCCCGGCATCGTACCTTCAATTTTCTTCTGTGAAGCACAAATTAGCAGCGGACCACGATAAGTTGTTGACCAAGAACGATACTCAATCGTTTTGTCTCCACTCAAAATCATCAATGCATAATCGGCTCCCATAGACAATGCTTTCAAATAATCACCTCCAAATTTGTCTCAGCAGATCCCAAACTTAGTACAGCTTCACCATTCCATCTTTATCGGGCTTGTTACTCATCAATTTCATGTATTCTTTGAACTCTTTCTTCGCCCACTCTGGCGCATTGGGATCAATCTTCAGTTCTGTATCAGTGCTAATCCAATACTGTTCACCCTTTGGTTCGTCCAGCATAGCAGACACCTCACTTTGCTTTAAGCATAACAAATTATTTCTAATTTGCTAGAGGTAAATTTACGATTATATTAGATTCGGGGGGTAATGAGCATCCTCCATGCCTTAAGAAGCATTCAAAGCAACAATCAAAAGCCGCTTACGTTATACTAAAGTTAGTTAACCTACTGAATCCACTAAGGCGGTATGCGACATGATTGCGACAATCATCACCAGCATCATTTCATTCATCGGAACCAACATTGACGACACTTTTGTGTTGGCAGTCTGGTTTTCACAGACCGATTCGCAATTTCAGAAAAAAGACGTTGTGATCGGTCAATTTGTCGGCTTTGAATTTTTAGTCCTGATCAGTGTTTTTGCCGCATACGGCTTAAGCTTTCTGCCAACTGACAAAGTTGGCTGGCTGGGCATTATTCCTATCATTGTCGGAATTCAGAAATGGTTTCAATACCGGAGAAAAGTTGTAACAGATTCCGAAGAAACCTCGGTCAAAAAAGTCATCCATCATAATCAAAAATTTCGAATCAACAAAAAGGCTTCCCCCCTTACTCGTACCATTCGAACCCAGATGTTGTCCGTTGCACTGGTAACCATTTCCAATGGCGCCGGCAACTTGACGGTATACATCCCGCTATTTAGTGAATACACAATCGGGGAACTCATCCTCACCGTTGTCATCTTCACAATTATGACTGGCGTTTGGTGCCTGATCGGTTATACAATTGCTAGCCTGCCTTTCATTAAGGACAAGCTTGACCACTATAAAGAAATCATTATTCCGATTGTGTTTATCTCAATTGGTTTTTATGTGTTGTGGGAAAGTGGGATTATATGAGGTGTTCGCAATGCTCTTAAACGTGATCAATCAGTGCTTTTGTGTTTTACATGAGAAATCAACATGATGCCGTAACAGATGTTAAAGTGCTTTCAAACTAACATTCACGAGGAGACTAACCATGACTAAAAAAGTATTAATCACCGGCGCCAATCGCGGCATCGGGTTTGAAACTGCCCATCAATTGGCACATCAAGGTTGGTATGTATTATTAGGCGTTCGCAACATTCAACGTGGGCAAGCAGCTTTAGCAAAATTAAACGCCGAAAATTTATCCAACGTTGAATTGATTCATATCGATCTGAATGACCTGGATACGATTGCCGAAGCCGCAAATGACGTTAAGCACCACCACCCAGATTTAAAGGTCGTCGTCAATAATGCCGGTATCGCTGGTGACATGGATAAGCGTCCATTAGACTTTTCTGTTAAGGAATTGGATGATTTGATGAAGGTCAACGTGGAAGGCAACTTTGAGATGATTAAGCAGTTTACCCCTATTTTGCAGAAAAATCATGGCAAAATCGTCTGCGTTACCATTCCCACAATTATCAACAATTTCTTCAAACCATTCGGCTACCTGACCAGCAAATCAGCGCTAAACACCCTGATCAAATTAATCGGCAACGATTTCAAACAAAACCACATCCCTGTTCAGGTATTCGGCGTGATTCCTGGAGGAGTGACGACCGACTTAAACGATCACATGAGCGGCTGGATGATGCATTCTGTTGAAGAAGGCGGCCAAATTATTGCTACAGTAGTGAATGACTCTCATAATCACCAAGGGAAGATTATCAACCGGATGGGCGTTGTTTCATTAGGCGCTAAGCATGTTTGGAGTAAAATCAAACCACACAGAAACTAATTAGGATTATAGATCTAAGAAACAGTAAGTCATGACTGGTCGCCTAAAGTCCTTCAAGAGAACTACTCACATCACTGCTACCAAGAAATTGGTTATCCAAGGTAATTACTAAGTTCAATTAGATCATAAGACACCCAGGTCCTCGACAAATTAATGCCGGGGATCTTTTTTCACTGGATAAAAGTGGGATTTTATTTATTAAATAATATTGTACGTTATCCTGTACAACATTTTATGTATGTTATATAATTCAGTTACCAATTAAGGGAGGTAGTCAATATGGAAGCAACAAACATGACAGACTTTCGTAATAATATTCGAAAATATCTGGATAAGGTTATCGATGATTCAGACAATCTGACGATCACCCGCCCTCACGGCAAAAACGTTGTAGTTATGAGCCAAGAAGACTATGAAAACTTGGTAGAGAATATGTATGTTGTTGGAAATCCTAACAATCGAAAGCATCTTGATAAATCAATCGAGGAAGCAAAGCAAGGCAAACTAACGGAAGTTGACTTAAATGACTTATGAGAAAGATCAAGTTCACTTCAGAAGGAATGAATGACCTGCGTTACTGGCAAGAACACGATGAGAAAAAGGTCAAGAGAATTAAGCAACTCCTGGCTAACATCCGAGACACACCATTTAAAGGGATCGGAAAGCCTGAACCCCTCCGCTTTGATTATTCGGGAAAATGGTCACGAAGAATCGATCAAGAGAACAGATTAATTTATAGTGTTGATCCTGACACAATTACAGTTTATCAGGCACGATATCATTATTAAGGAAGCAGCGGTCTTAACGATCGCTGTTTTTTTGTGACTCTGAGGCACTCTTTCAGAGAAATCATGAAATTTTGCAAAAATATCAAGAAAGTTCAACTTTTTATAAAATATTCATTTTATCTATTCCTGATAGGGATATAATTAAAATGTTAATTTTGTTGGGGTAATCAAATTGTTGGAGAAGTATTGTATAAATGAGATTAAGTAAAATGGTAATCAAAACCTTTGGAGCTATCATTTGTGGAGCTAGTGTCTTGGCAGTAAGTCAACCAATGAAGGCAAATGCAGCAACTGTGCAACGCGCAATTCGTGGAACTTGGTTTTTAAAAGTACCAGCAGACCCTCTTTTACATACCAAATCTTATGTGCAGGAGACAAAAAACTACGCACATTCCATTAAAATTAAAGCTGGTAATTCAAAAGTATTTGTAATTAAAGGAAGACATCCTGCGACTAATACTTACAAAACAAAATTTCGTTATAAAGGCGGGAAATTCCATACTGTGACGGTCAATGTTGCTGGACAAGGAGATACACAGGGACTAATCTCAACCCATTTAAAAATCAACGGCAAACGCCAACATGTATTATTGGGTGAACCACAGAATGGAAACAAGTTTGATGTATTTACTCACTTCAGACCGACTAAACATTACTTCGTGCGAGGATATATCAAATACTAATATTTTTTATCCGTTGATAAATTAAGTTTTAGAGAGGTCAAAACAAATGAAAACTAAAACAATGATCGCAACAGCACTACTAACTGCTGGATTAGGAATTGGTGCAGTCGGTACGACAGCTAATGCAGCAAGTTGGCATAAGGGAACACCAAGTGCATTAAGGGGCAAGTGGAAAACCAAGCCGTGGACTCAGTCTGGGTATAAATACGATTATCGCAGTTTTATATCTGCACATAAGATTATTTCCGAAGTACGTGGCTTAAACGGCGGTCCAAGTGACATGGCTGCGCCAACAGTGCAACATGCAAGATATAAATATCTAGGGAACCATCTTTACAAGTTCAAAGGAACAAGTTTGGGAACGTCACCAAGTAGCTGTTACATCAAGTGGAAAAGTCACAATCATATTGTGATCAAACCTTGGTCAAACAACAAAGTGTTCAGCTATTATCGTTACTAGATAAAATTTGAATTTTATAAAAACGTTTAAACGTTTAAAGAGGTTAAAAATATGAAATTGAAAACAATTATTGCCGGAATTGTTGTTGCTACTTCCTTTGCATCTATTTCTTTACCATCAGCGCAAGTTTCTGCTAAAAGTGCGGTCCAGCAGTTAAGAGATGCTGCTAAAAAGTCTGACAAAGAAGCTCACGAGCAAGGCTTTGGGAATCATCGAGGTGGCAAATTAGGAAAGCAACCAGCTGCTAAAGTTTTGTCGAACAAAAAGGTTACTCCACGGACTGCTTATTTGGCTTATGGTGGTAATATCTATTCTGACCAATATCTTTCTTATTCTAAAGCCTATGTTGTAAAGTACGTTGGGCCTAAGTTCAGCATCAATCGCCAAGAAGTTGTTCTTAAAGCTAATGGTAAAAAAGCTGTTTACTATCATGTTACCAATTCTCAGATTACTGGCTGGGTTTGGCACAAAAACACAATAGCTCATTTATCATAAATCAAATTTGACGTGTGGTAACTCGAAGATAAAATCACAGTTTTATCCGTGTAAATTGAAATCAACTGATTGGAGAAAAACATGAAGAAACATACAATACTTGCAACTAGCCTTTTAACACTTGGGCTTGGAATTGGGTTAAGTACCTCATCACAAATCACAAGTGCTAAATCATCAGTTAAGATCGTCAAAACGTATCATATGAAAAACGCCTTAACTCGATACAGCTTTAACGGCAACATCTATTCTTCTCGTTACTTGAAGAAAGTAACTCATAAAGGGTACAACTATCCCAATACCAAGTGGCAAGTCAACTATTCAGTTAAGGTCAAGAAGTCTAATGGCAAGGCTGCGGTTTACTACAATATAAAGAATGGAAAAGTTAAGGGCTGGATCTGGAAAGGTTACTTATCTGACAAGCCACAAGTTAAAAAGGCTGCTCAATATAAGAATGCTGGACGGACAATCAATGGTGTTAAGCTAAATGCCAATGGTGTTGCTATTCTGCCAACTACTAAACATGCAGCAGCAACTAGGAAGTTACCATTGTCAGTTCCAGTTTCTAATAAGAATGTCCGTGGCTTTGCACACTTGAATGATTTACGTAAGGCGCTTATCAAATTCCATTCGGCATATAATCATGCATCTTCAAGTATTCAAAAAGATTATAAGATGTATTTAGACTCATATACGGAATCCTATGAAGGATTTATTACTAATCAATACAATACTAATAGCAATGCCACACAAGGATTTGTAAATAAAACGCTTAAAAATACTCGACTTGCTACAAAAGACGTTTTAGATGGCAAGTAATAACTAAAGCGTATTGAAGCTCCCCACATAAAATCACGATTTTATCTGGGAAAATTACATTTTCAAATATTTACTGTTGGGTATCACGAGAAAGGAAGTTCTAGATTATGATGAGGGGAAAAATCGTTAGGGGCTTGGTTCTTTCTAGTTTAAGCTTAGGATTACTTGTCGGAGTTGGCTCTACTTCTAATAGCGGCAATTTTAATGACAATGCTTTTGCTAAGTCCAAGGTTGTAAAGACCAATGCCTTACATACCATAAATGATTTATCAGCTAAACATGGGATTCGAACAATCCCAGGAACTAACATCAAGATTAAGACCAAGATTCATCATAAAACATATGGCAATTTATCAGCACAGGGGGTATTTTATGCCACTATGACTAATGGCCATACTGTCTTTACTTTCCCATATGGTCCATATGTAAAACATGCTCTTGAACAAATTCCTGGGCAAATCTCAATTACTCAGGCTGAGAATTTAACTAATAATTCTGGGCATTGGCGATTATATTATATTCCTGGCACTGATCCTACTGCTAAGTATGGCAATTGTGCACCAGTTGTTAAAGGATACAAAAATCGAGCTGACTTAGATTATACTATAATGGATAGTTTTCCTACTACTTTTGGTGATTCTTATTGGCTTAATGAATCAGCATATCTTGTTTCATATTCTAAAAAAATCGTGCTTTTATCAAAAGAAGCTCAGAATAATGCGAATCATTTTAATCGTTAATCTTAGCAACCTCCAGGGAGATTTCTTCTCAAATTTTTAAGGCGAATTGGATAAAATCTTCATTTTATCTTGATTTCAAGGCATCGCAATTCATACTGAAGTCCTATATACTGGTGGTAATCAAGCGACTTGAAAGAAGATGCCTAAGTATGAAAAAGCCAAATGTCGTCTCCTACCCTGCCATATTCGACAATCAAAACAATGAAGGTTATTACACTGTAACCTTCCCTGACATCCCTGATACTGTCTCACAAGGCAAAACACTGGAAGAAGCCATCCATGAAGCTCCTGACGCAATTGCCATTGCGTTACCTGACTACGAAAAATATCCTCATTCTAGTGATATTCAACAGATACAAGCTAAAAATCCTGACAAAATTGTTCGGATGGTTAGTGTAAATATGAACGCAAAAATGTAACAAATGAAGTAAATCCATATGTTATACGCAACTGTTGGAGGGATGAATTGGATTATAGTCAATACGTGAGACAGATTTTAAGAGAGATCAAGAACCGCGTTTAG
>NZ_AZED01000001.1 GCF_001434145.1 Lentilactobacillus otakiensis DSM 19908 = JCM 15040
TTGGCCATGGGCCATTCTTTATTTAATTAGTGTTGCACTTAAAGTGTAAATTCAAGAATTAAAAATATTGCGATAATTTATAAATTCTTCCTTAAATACATATTTTTGAAAACTAAATTTCAATTATAAGCATTTTTATCAAAACTATCACAAAAAAGTAGCAATAACGGAACTTTAACAAATCTTTCACCACATTTAATGTTTAGCAGATAAGTAAGCAAGGAATGCATGATATTTTAAAATATGCAAATTAAACGTTCTGGCATGGTCTTCAAGATTTAATCTTGATAATCTTGTAATAGAAAAATATACTCATTTAAGCTTTACAACGTCACTAATTAGTATGGGAAAATTGCTAATTACTTAATTTTTTAACAGAAAACGGTCCAAAAAGTAAATCTAGTAGTCGCTTTTTGGCATTTTTTTATTTTGGGAATATGTATCTATATCTAATGTGGTTGCTTATTTGGAGAAAAAATAATTAGCATAATAGAATATGATTTTAAATATGATTTTTCTACATTAAAACGTTTATTATTATCTGGGAGTTAGCATTATTTTTGTATTAAATCCATTCCCATTTTAAAAATTTGTAGTTAATTAGTAGACAGAAATAATGAAATGTTTAGTTATATAATGACAATTGACTATTTATTAAATAAGTGTAAAAATTAGAGCGGTATTTATAATTTTAAGCTTTGGTTAAGTTAGGAGCGTATGAAGAAAGTGCCTGTTAAAAAGAATTTGCATAATCATAGAAAACATAATCAATATAAATTCAAAAAAATATTTTGGTTGTTTCTATTATTGTTATTGATTTTAGGGGTAGGTGTTGCTGGAATTGCCTATCGTAATATTTATAGGGCAACCACTATTGTTTACAAAAAAGCGAATGCTCATAAAGAACGAAACGCTGGCAAGTTAATTGATAATAAACGCCCTATTTCTATTTTACTTTTAGGAACTGATACAGGCGCTCTTGGTCGCACGTATAAGGGGAGAACTGATACGATGATTATTATGTCAATTAATCCTCAAAAACAGAAAACTGTTATGATGAGTTTGCCACGCGACATGAAAGTTAATTTATCTGGGTATTCGGAGTATTCTCCCGCTAAAATTAATGCTGCTTACACTTATGGTGGTACTAAAGAATCTATCGATACGGTTCAGAAATATTTAAAAGTCCCGATTGATTACTATGTTTTAGTTAATATGGGAGGGCTAAAAAAAGCTATCAACCAAGTTGGCGGAGTTACTGTAGTTTCACCACTTACTTTTACATATTTAGGAGACCATTTTGTTAAGGGAAAGAAGTATCATTTATACGGGAATGATGCATTAAAGTTTTCCCGTATGCGTTACAGTGATCCCCAAGGGGATTATGGGCGACAATTACGTCAACGATTGATTTTGACAGGCCTATTAAAAAAATCGTTTTCGTATAAGACTTTCCTATCTAGTAGCTTTTTTAAATCAATTTCCAATCAGGCTCAAACTGATTTGAATCGTTCCCAAATGTTTGGTTTATCGCTAAACTATCGTAAGGTTGGTAATCATGTTGTTTCTGATCATGTTCAAGGAGTAGGTAAGGAAATTGGTGGTCAAGATTTTGAAGTGGTTTCAAAATCTGAATTGATAAAATCATCAAATATTATTCGAAATAATTTAGGATTGACGCGTTATTAATTCTATATATAAATTTTTTGGAGGACAGCATGGAAAATTATTTGGACCTTCGCCAAATATTAGGGATTATTCGTAAACATATTATCTTTATCATAATTAGTTTTATCCTTTGTTTAATTATTGCTGTTGGTTTAGAGAAGTTTGTTATTACACCCCAGTTTACTTCGACTGCTCAAATTTTGGTTAATCAAAAAAAAGATACTTCAGTTCCAGGGGCAGCTTATCAGGATCAGCAAGCTGATGTTCAAATGATTAGTACTTATAAGGATATCATCACAAACCAATTGGTTTTAAAAACAGCTAGTGAGCGATTAGCTAACCCTGTCAAAGTAATTCGTTCAGCACGAAAGGCTCGATACCATGTTTCAGCAAATGGTCATCGTCACTTAATTAAAGCATCACGGCCAGCTGTTGTTAAATCAACAGGGACTCCTTATGATGTGAGCGTTAAACAATTACAGGGAGCTATTTCTGTTACTAATCAACAAAACTCACAAGTTTTTGCTTTAAATGTGGAAAGTGATGATCCACAAAAATCAGCCGCAATTGCTAATACAGTTGCGAAGGTTTTTAAGCAAAAAATTCGTCGAATTATGAGTATTAATAACGTCACCATTGTTTCTGAAGCGACGCCTGTAAAACAGAAGTCATTCCCTAAGACTTCAATAGTGCTGCTAGCTGGGGCGGTAATTGGTTTGCTGGTTGGATTAGGTTATGCGTTCATTAGAGAATTAACAGATACAACAATTAAAGATGATGAATTTTTAACCAATGAGTTAAGATTGACTAATCTAGGTCACATAGCAGAAATTCGTAAGATACACGGCTCACATTTGGCCAATAAACATCATGGGGAACATCTCAAACCGAATCATCGAAGAGTTTAAATCTTAGTTATACAGGAGAAAATTATGAACATTTTTCATCGTAAAAGAAAAAAGCTTTCCACTGATACTTTAAGAAATGGTGTGAAGTTAATTACTGATGTTGATCCTAAAGATATTGTTTCTGAACAATTTCGTACAGTTAGGACAAATATTAATTTTTCAGCAGTTAATCAAAAATTAAAAACAATTATTTTTACTTCTTCGGCAGTTAGCGAGGGAAAATCAACTGTTTCCGCTAACTTGGCGGTCATTTGGGCTCAGCAAGGGCAGAAGACTCTATTTATTGATTCAGACTTGCGACGTCCAACTTTGCATACGACATTTGGTTTATTAAATACCAATGGCCTATCCACGGCTTTATCCACTGATATAGATTTCAATTCAGTAGTGCAAAAGACGGCAATTGATAATTTATCTGTGATCACTAGTGGCCCCATTCCACCTAATCCAGCAGACCTTTTGGCTTCCAGTCGGATGAAAGAATTAATTTCTTATTTCAAGACAATCTATGATGTGATTATCTTGGATGTTCCGCCACTATTATCAGTTACTGATACGCAAATTATTGCAGCTCAGGTTGATGGGGTAGTGCTGGTAGTGCGCCAAGGATTAGCACAAAAATTAGCTATAAAGCGCTCAACTGAACTTTTAAAAATGGTTAAAGCCAATTTATTAGGTTATGTATTAAATGACGTGACACCTAAGAATGGCTATGGGTACGGTTATGGGTACGGTTATGGGTACGGTTATGATAACAAGAGTAAATAGTTCCCAAGGGATGTGATATAAAATGATTGATTTGCATTGTCATTTGCTCCCAGGGGTAGATGATGGTTCAAAAAGTATGAATATTTCTTTAAAATTAGCTAATGATGCAGTAAGAGATGGCATCGGTTATGCATTACTGACGCCGCACCATATGAACGGTGTTTATCTCAATCATAAGAAAGCAGTTATTCAACAAACGCAAGAGTTTCAAGTGGAGCTTGATAGACACAAAATTCCACTCAAAGTTTTTCCTGGGCAGGAAGTTAGGATAAACGGCGATTTATTAACTGCTCTTGATCAAGATGATATTTTATTTGCTGATGAAGGTGGGCGATACCTAATGTTGGAATTTCCGGATGATGATGTCCCAAGCTATACCAGTAACATGATTTATGAACTCATGCAACGAGGAATTATACCGGTTATTGTTCATCCAGAACGTAATACCAAGATTATGAAGCAACCAAATATTCTATATGAATTACTAAGTAGAGGTTGTCTTTCTCAAATAACGGCTGGGAGTTATGTGGGAGTTTTTGGTCACAAAGTTCAAAAATTTAGTAAACAATTACTTCAAACTGGACAGGTGTATATTTTTGCTTCGGATGCTCATAACTTACCTAATCGTGGATATGAAATGACCAATGCTTTTGCAAAATTGGATCACGAATTTGGCTATGATTACGTATCTCGACTTAGTGAGAATTCTAAAAGAATAATTAATGGGGATAATATTTTACCCAACAGTTTTTCTAAAATAAAGGTACGTTTATTTCATTTATTTTAGACGAAAGGGGATAAAGATAATTTATGCAGAATGAGGGACATAGTAGGCAAAGTTTTCGACATTATTATTCATTAACGAATAATAATATAATAAATAAAGATCAGATTGAAAAGCGTATCTTTTATCATTTTTTCAAGAAGGTTTTTGATGAATTACTAAGTGTAGTTGCTATTATTTTTCTAATTCCGGTATTTATTATTATCGCTATTCTGATAAAACTTGATGATCCTAAGGGGCCAATATTCTATTCGCAAATCAGAATTGGTAGAAACGGTCATCCATTTAAAATGTATAAATTTAGATCAATGGTTGTTAATGCTGATAAGAAATTAAATAAGTTATTAGGACATAATGAAATAGAAGGTGCAATGTTTAAGATGAAATCTGATCCACGAGTTACTAGAGTTGTTGACGAACTCCATTTAAATAGTTCACAAACATGGGGATATCTATTTGCTAAGCGCAGTATAGATATTATTGTATCTATGTTTGCATTAATAATATTAAGCCCCGTTTTTTTGCTGATTTGGATTATTGATTTATGCAGTACATCAAATCGTGGGCCGTTACTGTATAAACAAGTTCGGGTTGGATATCACGGAAAAAAATTCAAGATGTATAAATTTCGTTCAATGGTCATAAATGCGGATCAAAAGTTACGTGCAAATAAGGAACTTTATGCTAAGTATGTAGCAAATAATTATAAGTTAAAGCCAGATGATGATCCTAGAATTACAAAAATAGGTTATTTTCTACGAAAGGCATCGATTGATGAAATTCCTCAATTCATTAATATTCTTAAAGGTGACATGAGTATTGTTGGGCCTCGACCTGTAGTTGAAGAAGAATTAGTTCAATATGATCAGCAAAAATTATTATCTATAAAGCCGGGTGCAATGGGATTATGGCAGGCCAGTGGACGCAGCATGGTTGGCTATCCCCAAAGGGCTGATATAGAAATGAAATACATTGATCACGCAAGTTTAAAATTTGATTTTAAAATTCTATTGAAAAACATTGCCAATATTTTTAGTAGAAAGGGTGCTTATTGATTTATCGGTAGGCGTTTTGTATTAGTACAAGACTATGCTAATTAAGAAAGTGAACAACTAACTGAACTAAAAAGAGAATAATATGAAAAAGAAAATATTATATGTGACGGAAGCCTTTGCAGGAGGAATTTTTACTTATCTAGTGGATTTAAGCAATGAACTAGTAGAATCCTTTGATATATGTATTGCGTATTCAAAACGCCCTCAAACCCCTAATAATTTTAAAGATTATTTTGATTCAAGGATACAGTTTGTAAAGATTGAACACTTTACCCGTGAGATAAATCCGTTACAGGATCTGCAAGCAATGGGTGAAATTAAGCATATTGTAAAAACGTTTAAACCAGATATCGTTCATTTAAATTCATCAAAGGCAGGTGTTCTAGGACGATTGGGCATTAACGAAAGGAAAATAAAAGTATTTTACACTCCACATGGTTATAGCTTTTTAATGCAGAATACCTCGAAATTAAAAAGAAGTGCATATTGGCTGATAGAAAAAGCAGCTAGTTTAAATAAAAGTGTTTCGATTAGTTGCAGTAAAGGTGAATATGAGGTTAGCAAAAGCATTAATAGAAGAGCTCGTTGGGTAAACAATGGCGTAAACATGGAAAAGTTAGATAGGATTCCACTTGCCCATGTAAAAATGCTGAATGATTCTGAAAAAGTAAGACTATGTACAATTGGCAGAATTAGTTCTCAAAAGAATCCAAATTTATTTAATGAAATTGCTGAAGCTTTTCCAAGTTATGAGTTTCTTTGGATTGGTGATGGTGAACAGAAGGATGAATTAACATCATCGAACATAAAGGTGACAGGATGGGTGTCTAGGGGTAAAGCATTAGAATTCGCAAATAGATCAGATATTTTTATTCTTACTTCTTTATGGGAAGGGTTACCAATGTCGCTTTTAGAAGCAATGTATTTGCAAAAGCCGTGCGTAGTAAGCAACGTAGTGGGTAACCGAGATGTTATTCAAGATTCAAAAAATGGATTTGTCTGTCCAGATTTGAATTCATTTGTTTCTAGAATAAAACTGTTATGTAATAATCCTGTGATAAGTAAGAAAATTGTAGATAGAGCTAAAACTGATATTCGGGTGGAGTACAATACTAAAAATATGGCGCATAAATATAGGAAAATATACGAAGAAAGTATTGTTAGTTAATCGTTGAATCTTAAATTATATAGAAATATATGAGGTTGAGAACTTGGAATTTTATTTATTACAATTTGCTTTGTTCCTAGTGTATAGTACACTTTTTTTGTTTATCTTAAAAAATCGGCCGATATACTATGTGATTTCCATTCTGCATTTGTCTTTACTTTTAGGGCTTAGATCTTATACAGTTGGAACCGATACTGCACAATATGTTAGTTTTTATAACAATCAAATTAACTTTAATGGGAACGGTTCAGCTATATACATTTTCTTAGAGAAGATTATCTGGAGACTTTTTGGACCTAACTACCATGTTTTTTTGTTTATACTTTCAACAATAACAATAATCTTGATTGTACTTGCCTTTTCAAATTTTTCACGAAGATACGAGTTCATATTTCTAAACATCTATATTTTTATAAGCTATTATTTCTATTTTGAAAGTTTTAATGCACAAAGGCAATTTTTGGCAATAAGTGTAACAATGATTGCACTTGTTTTGTTAAACAAGAATAGATGGTTGTTATCGCTATTACTAATAGTCTTAGCGACCGGAATTCACAGTACAGCTATAATTATGCTGGCAGCATATCCAATTAAATATATTAAGAAAACCAAGCTAAATTTTGTTCTAGTTTGTATTATTTCAGCGATATTTGGCCTCAGTTCAAACCAACTTACAGTATTTTTTTCGCATCTGTTTTCACACTATAATATGTATACCAATGCTATTGGTCTTAGCTCGCGTGGTGGATCTTTCTTTTTAGGGCTATTTATATTCTTCATGTTAATTTTGGGAGTATATTTTTCTGATATTTTGAAAGATCAGGAGGGTAGTTTTCTAGTTTTCCTAACAGCTATTGGCTCAATCCTATATATGGTTGGTATGCAGTCACAACTTATAATTAGGGTTGCTGACTACTTTTTAATTTATGCTACCATAAGCATTCCCATCGTAATTTATAAAGTCTCAAAAAAATTTATTCAATCAAAAATAGTTTATTTATTTTTGTCCGCTACAGTAATGATTGCTGGAATTGTCATATTAATATATAAGCTTTCAGGAAATCTTGGAGAAATTATACCTTACACCTTACATTGACAATAGTCTGAAAGAGGTAGTTATGAAAAAGTTAGTGTCTGTTATTATCCCAGCTTATAATGATGCAGATTATATTTTGGATTGTATTAATTCTATCAAAAAACAGGACTATTCACCATTAGAAGTGATTGTCATTGATGATGGATCTACTGATTGTACGAGCGACATTATAAAAAAGAATTTTAAAAAAGTAAGAGTAATAAGCCAACCTAATACTGGTGTTTCAGCAGCAAGAAATGTAGGCATTGATGAGGCTAATGGAGAATACATATGCTTTGTTGACGCTGATGATGTTATTTCAAGTAATATGATAAGTGAGTTAGTAAACAGTATTGAGACGAACCAAGTTGATTTTGCAGTATGTGGAATCTATATGTTTAATAACAAGCATGGTATTACAAAACATTTACCTATTACTAAAAAGAATAAAATTATACGCGGTAATGATTGTATTTTTAACGAACTTTATCCTTTCTTTGACACATATAAGGTTAATGCACCATGTGGTAGAATCTATAAAAGAAATTTTTTGAGCCAGAATAAAATAAGATTTAATGAGCAACTGAGCTTTGGTGAAGATTCAGTGTTCAACATTAATTATTATTCGGTAATTAATAGTTGTGTATTTAAAAAAAATGAACTATATGGCTACAGAAGAGGCAGTAACTATCTAACTAAAAAATATTCAGGAGAATTTCAAGAATCAAAAAAATTAAGATTTTCTGCTATGTCTGTTGTACTAAGAGAAAAGGGTGTATCAGAAAGCTTTTTAAATGGTCAACTCATTTATATTTGTTTTTCTTATTTTTTGGAAATACCTCAAAAACTGAAAAAAATTAAATTGGCAGTAAGATTAAATTTGATCAGTCAGGTAGTAAATGATGCTGATGTAAGAAAGGCGTTAAAGAACTACTCAGGTAATCTGGTTATAAAAATATTTGCTGCTATTTTAAAAACGAGTAATTTACGATTAATCTATTTTGTCGCTGTAGTTATTAATTATATTAGACGCAAACACTAAAAGTTAATACTCTGAGTAATTACAGAGTATGTGTATCAAATTAAGCAATTATTATTTTAACTGTATAAAATTGGAGGAAAAATGAAGAGAATAGCCATAGTAGGAATGACATCAAATTTTGGTGGTGTTGAAAGATATTTGCTGAATTTTACTAAAGCAATGTCAAGAGAATTTAAACTAGTGTTTGTCAATGTAAATCCAACTCAAAAATTAGCATATGAAAATGAATTGTTAAATAGCGGATGTGAAATATTTTTAGCTCAAGGAAAATTTTCTTTGCAGTCCTACTTTGGCAGGATGCATATAGCAAAAAGAATATTGCAAGAAACACAGGCCGACATTGTGTACGTAAATGCATTAACAACTAATAATGCATATTGGGTTAAGGCTGCTAACAAGTTAAAGTTAAAATCCGTCTACCATAGCCACAATACCTCAGCTTTCTTTGATAATAGATTAAAAAAAATTATAGCTAATATTATAAAACCTTATAATCAACATATTTTGAAATTTTCTACTCAACTTGCAGTTTCGGATCAGGCCGGAAAATTTATGTTTGGAAGCTTAAAAAAAGTACAAATTATATATAACTCAATAGATGTTGACCAGTGGAAATTTAATTATGAGGTCCGAAAAAAATATCGAGAATCTTTAAAAGTATCTCAAGATGATAAGTTAATAGCAGTGATAGGTAGACTAGAATATCAGAAGAATCCCCTGAAGGCTTTAAATATATGTAAACAACTTCATACTAGCGATAAATCCTATAAATTTATTTTTGTTGGCGATGGGAAGTTGAAAAACGAGTTGTCAAAACAAATTGAGAAATTTAGTTTACAGTTATATGTTAAAATTTTAGGAGTCAGAAATGATATACCACAACTTATGTGGAGCAGTGATTATTTGTTGTTACCTTCTAGATTTGAAGGCTTGCCCTTTGTTGTGATAGAAGCGCAAGGAGCGGGATTACCAATAATAGCTAGCAAGGGCGTGATTCCTAGCCTTGCTAATATTACTAATCAACTGAGTCAAATTTCGTTGACAGATAGTGATACGATGTGGTCAGAAAAGATAAGAAGCATTCCTATCAATGATTACAATACAAGGAAAAAATTGAACAAAAAAATGGAAAATTCGAAGTTTTCCAAGGGATACTTTAATCGGCAAATTAACGATCTTTTTGCAACTTTAAAATAAAAGTTGGATTAATCATAATTTCTTATATTCGTACTATTTAAGGTTAAACTTGGATGCATACATTTGTATTTCTTAAATTGTCAATCGTAGCTTAATTAAATATAGGACTGCAAACAATTCAGGTATTAACTTAAGCTTTTAAGCATAGCAAAAAAGTTTATTATGGTGAATACCTATTAATTCAACAGTAAGGTGGGAATATGTATAAGAAACCAATGATTTCTGTAATTGTACCGGTTTACAATTTGGAAAAATATGTTCGTCAAACAATAAAATCAATACTTCAGCAAAATTATAGAAACTTTGAAGTAATTATTGTAAATGACGGCTCGACGGATAATTCTTTATCAATATTACAGGAACTAAAAAAAAACGATCCCAGAATTTTAATTTTTAATCAAGTCAATCAGGGTCAAGCTGTTGCACGGAATCTAGGAATCTCACATGCTAATGGAGATTATATTACGTTCATCGACGGAGATGACATTGTCCAAAAAAACTATTTAAAAATTATGATTGAATACGCATTGAAACATCAAGATGTTGATCTTGTGAACTTACCTTATCAAGATGTTTCTGTGGATAAAATCAGTTCGATAGGTAAAGAGCAAAGGAGTTATCAATCCTTCGAATTCTCTTCAGAAGTTTTTTTAAAGAAGGTACTGCAGCAAAACAATAGAGAATTTAATGTTTCTCTTTTCTCAAAGTTATTTAAGCAGACTTTGTTTAAAAAATTCCGAATTCCTGAGGGTCATTACTATGAAGATTTAGCTGGAGTACCAGAATTAATAAGAATGACGGATAAGATTGCTTGGATTGATGATGTGGAATATGCATATATATATAACAGGCCTAGGAGTACAGTCAATTCTTTAAATCAAGATAAGGCAGTTGATATTATCTGGGCGCTGAATCGGTTAGCTAATTTTTTTTATGATACAATCTTTGAGGATTCATTTTCTGTTTTAGTGTTAAATAACATCTATTACCCTTTTTACTTGTTGAGAAATAATAGAAAATACTTATCTCAAATAAATCAAATGTTAAAGCGAATTTCACCATTACATTTGTTGATTAAGTTTCCCAAGCTTCATATTTCTAAAAAAGGCATCTTAGTCTACCTATGGTGTGCGATAAGATCCTTTCGTTAATGAGGCTTAAAATCCTGTTAACTTCTATAGCAGCAATTATTTGGCGGTACATTTTCATTTCGTGTTTAGGCAGATGTTAAATATATAGAGGAGAAAAATAATGAAAAATCAGAAGACGATAGTAAAAAATCTTATTATGGTTCTTCTGAGTAATACACTGATATTATTAAGCAGTATTGTTGTAGGATTAATAATTCCTAAAATTCTTGGGGTAACAAATTATGGATACTATAAAATATTTACATTATACGCTGGATATACAAGCTTGCTTCACTTTGGATTTCTTGATGGAATCTTATTAAAACATGGGGATGAAGATTTTAATGAACTAAATAAGAAATTATTTAGATTAAATAGTCATTTCTTTTTTGTAATGCAAATATGTATAAGCTTTATTTTTATATTGATTTCAATATTAATCAAAAATAGAAGCATTTCCTTCATTTTGATATCCCTTGGTATTTACACATTATTTAGTAACTTAACCACTTATTTTCAATTTATTTCGCAAGCTACAATGAGATTCAATGAGTTATCATTTAGAAAGGTAATTCAGGCTACTTTAACT
Source organism: Lentilactobacillus otakiensis DSM 19908 = JCM 15040 (assembly GCF_001434145.1). Lineage (GTDB taxonomy): Bacteria > Bacillota > Bacilli > Lactobacillales > Lactobacillaceae > Lentilactobacillus > Lentilactobacillus otakiensis. Next base: position 11,385 of record NZ_AZED01000001.1, read on the forward strand.
GTTATGGTTGTTTTAGCCTTGCTTTTTATAAAACATATTATACCTAATGCTGATATAAATTATAAAATATATATAATTCTATCTAATTTAATCCTTTTTATCTTATTTATATGGTATTCAAATACTTATCATGTCTTGATTTTCGGTAAACGCAAAGCTTTTTTACCTAACATAAAAGTAATATTTGATTATTTTAAAAAAGGTTTTTTTATGACGATATCTTATCAAGTTTCTGTCTTGATTTTTAATGTGGATAATCAGTATATTTCTTTATTTTTTAGCACAAGAACATACGGACTATATGCATTTGCTTATAGTCTGATACAGATGGTTTTAACGGTATTGAATGCAGTATCTACAGTATTATTTCCTTATATAAAAAGGTTATCAAGAAAAAATGCGGTGGCATTACATTCACGGATAGTAACTAGTTTGCTAATTTTTGTTTTTGCATCTCTGATTATTTATTATCCAATGAATATTTTTATTTCTTTTTATTTACCAAACTATTTTGATTCAATGAAATTTGTTCAGATTCTATTTCCTGGTGTCGGAGTAACAAGTTGTCTAACTTTGATTACATCTAATTATTTTATGGTTTTTGGGAAGAGCAGAATTTATACTGAGATTGGCGTTGAAATTTTACTACTGTCTACGCTTTTAAATGGGGGTGCCTATTATTTATTTAAAACTCCATTTGCAATTGCTGCGATGTCATTAGTTGTACTCCTTATATGGTATTTTATTACTGAAAGATATCTTGGTAAAAATTATTCTGTGAAGTGGGTTCGCAATTACTTTTATTTGCTTCTAATGCTTATAAGCTTCTTACTTAGTGTACAAATTAAATCAATTTTTGTCTCTCTATTTGTGTATGTTCTTATTTATCTATGTCTAACCTTTGCTTTCTTTAAAAAAGAAATTCAAAAATCTGTATGTGGCATCATAAAAAATTTAGATAAATAGCATTAACTGGGTTAGCAGTTAGTTGCAACCATTATGGGTTGTTGAATTGTCCTGTAAGAAATCATAACTAGACTAACGGTGTGCTGATGCGACACAGGAAACGTTTGTTTTAGAGTCACTCATAATACACTAATTTATCGAAGACGATTAAGAGAATTATTCTCGATCTAAGGGAGATATTTTTTATTTGAATCTTTATGAAATAGCTGTCAGTGTTCTCTCGAACTTTTAGTATAGTAATGCTAATGGACGTGTTCGTAGTGAAGATGCGATATTTTACCAAATATGAATGAATATATTTGTCGTCTTAATTATAGTTCCATGCAGTATTTCACAGAGTTAACGAGATGGATGGTGGTTGCAACTATGATCTAACCGAGAAGGTATTCTAGCCCATAGTTGCTTATCATTTAGTTATGTATACTAATATCGCTTTACCCTTTAGATTGTGAGCTTACGAGTTTTTTATATATTAAATAAAATGGCTCAATTAAACTGATGAGCCATAGAATTATCTACACAAAGCATCAAATTTACATACTTTGAGATTATTTTGGATGTTTAGCTTCATGTTTAACAGGAAAAGTGGCAATCCCAACACCTATGGCAACAGCGAAAACAGTCTGAATTAAATCATGGTTTTGATTTTCAAAAACTGCATAATAAACAGTAAATAACCCAATTGCTAGTAAATACCGCAAAATATAAATCCAAGCCCCTTTATTCATCAGAAGCCACCTCCCAGAATAAGCAATATCTATTTCTCTTTAGGTTCTCTATCTAGCTTGCGTGTAATCTTTGCATTTCCGCTTGTAAAAAGGGCTTGCGAGCTGTTTTGGCTATTTTCTCTTAAATAAACATCGGTGGCTTTCACATCAAGCTTAGATAGATATAAACGGCTTGGCTCACTTTTTTTAGTGTGAGGATTAAAACTTGGCTGTTTTTGCATCAGCAAATGAGCAGCTATTAGTTCCTTTTTTATTTTGACGACTTTCTGATAATGGCAGTTAAGTAAATTTTCTAATTCCTGATTGGTAAAAATAAAGTAGACGTGACCTTCCTCGTCCACCCAGTGGTTGCGTAAGGAATATTCCAGGCGATCTTTTAACACCACATAGGCCAACTTGGCTCCACTACTTAAATACCGGTATTGTTCACTATACATCAATACTTTGGGAAACTGAAAGAATGAGGCTTCGTAAACTTTTTCCGCCTCGTAGTAATTGAAATTATCGAATCTTTTCATCATAGAAAGCTCCTTTTCTATATCCAATTCATGACTCAAAAGAGAGCTGCTAAAATCTTTAATTTACTTTGGCAATATTAAAAAATTAGGGAATCTATTAATTTGTCAATAATTACTGCGATCCTTGTTTTGTGTCAAGGGAAGTTTAAATAGAATAAAGGTTGAAATTGCATACACAATAAAAATTGGAATCAATAACATGCCATAAGTGATTGACCACGTCAAAACTGTCATTAATAATGTCCCAACCGTATTTAATAATACTAACGTTTTCCTAGTGAGGTTAAATGAATGCCACATTAAAAACCACCAGTAGACTAATGAGATGAGCAGTGCAAGACCACTCCAGTCAGTTAATATCAATGTTCATTTGCCTCCTTATAAACCAATTGATTTTGTAATAGATTAAAATCTGCAAAAATTAACGATCATACTCCAAAGGTGGATAAGGAGCTAGAGTGTCCTTAATTCCTTGTCGATGATCATAAATACTTAGGGAGACTTTTTTATCCTGCCAAGACATATTATAAATATATTGATAGGTATGGTGCTGATGGCGAACTGAAACATCTTCCTCCCATTGCCCCATATTAACCCAATTAAAGGCTATTTGCTGTTTTTTAATGCTATTTGTTGGAATCTTTTGGGCAATCATATACGTTCGAACGGCTCCAGTAAAGTAAGCACGATGTTGCCAATAAATAGCCAACCAAACTATTAAAATGAGTCCTACCAATAAAGCCATTATGTAGCTATATCTTTTTAGCATAACTAATTCATATTCTTTCCTTACTATGCTTTAATATTTTCATACCGAAATATCCGTCTTTTCTTAGACAGTAACACACTTCCTGTTAAAAAATAGGTTCCATTACAGATAAAAAAGGTGATTGTTAGATTGTAATTTTATTCCAAATTTTCACCAAATAATCCAATAGTACTTCCAATATCTACTCAGCTACTAAAATTGTAATGAAACTATTTATAATGAGCTATTATGTTTTGCTACTTTTTATGTTCTTTGATAAATCGATAAATTCGATTATTTAAGGGGTGATTAACTTGTGTAAATTGCACTAAGGCAAAACTGAAAATTAATCATAAAGCTTATTCTGCACCTTTTCACGGTCCTCAATTATTTAACCTATCTTTTCTAATTAAGTGTCAACATCAATCTCGTAAACTATTCATCAAATTCTTATAATGAAACGTGTACCAGTATACTTCTGATGTTCGTACATATAATGGATTTGTTTAGTACGGAATCGATAGGGTCTACCCTATTGTATCCAGCTAAAATATGTATTATCATTAGTTACATATAAGTGATCCGGAGGCGTTCTGAAAATGACAAAAATTGGTTACGCACGTGTTAGTACTCGTGAGCAAAATCTAGCCCGGCAAATTGAACAACTACAAGCAGCTGGAGTAACAAAACTTTTTCAAGAGAAACTTTCTGGAAAAAATGCTGCCCGCCCACAACTTCAAGCCATGCTGAATTATCTCCGTGATGATGATGAAGTAGTGGTATTGAGCCTTGATCGACTTGGTCGCAATTCTCATGATTTGACTGACATCATCGAAACCATTCGGCATCATGGAGCTCAATTGAATGTTCTAAACCTGCCTAGCTTTGCAAGTATTGAAGATCCTAACCTTCGTAACTTGATTACGACAATTATTGTCGAACTATATAAGTATATTGCTCAAGAAGAGCGCGAAACTATTAAGATACGGCAACAACAAGGCATAGAAATCGCCAAACGCCAGGGCAAATATAAAGGAAAAATTCGCGAATATGGTCCTCATTCACCTAATCGTCAAAAACGCTATATATATAAAGAAGCCTGTCGCCTTTTAAATAAGAAGAAAGACGGAGATGAAACTCTGACAAAACGACAAATTGCTCGCATGTTAGGCATTGCACCAGTAACTTTATATCGCATCGAAAAGTATCAGGCAGAAGATCTAGCTAAGGTTCCCTCTAGTGAGAGGTAAACATCATGGTAGATTTAAGGGGAAAAAGGATTCTCTTTACCGGTCGTTTACGATCTTTTCGTCGTTCTCAGGCACAACAGTTAGCAACTATTCTAGGAGCAAAACCTGTCAACGGGATTGACAAAAATGTCGATATCCTTGTGGTTGGTATTATTAGTAAACCCTATGATCAACTACTTACCACTCAAAAGTTAACGTATGCTAGAACCTATGGCATTCCAAAGATTGACGAATTAGCCTTTATTTCATGGTGCCAATGGCGATTAGATCAATTGAAAGCAACTCTTTAAGTGCCTTCTTATCAAACGGGGGAATTAGTATGCAAAAGCGTATCGATTTGGCCAATCAAACATTTGGTCGTCTCACAGTTATTAGTTTTTTTGGAAGCAGTTCTAATGGCAACGCGCTTTGGCTCTGTCAATGTCAATGTGGAAATAAATGTATTGTTGACAGTCAACGACTTCAAAAAGGATTCACTCGCAGTTGCGGGTGTTTGCGATCAGAAATAAGCAGATCAAACATAAAAGCTAATAACCAGACTAAAAAATACATGGGCAATCCCAAGAATTTTCAACTAATCGATCGAACAAATTTAGTTGCTTCTACACTTAAACGGTCCAATAACAAATCTGGCGTTATCGGAGTTAGTTGGGATAAAACTGCTCAAAAGTGGGTCGCAAGGCTGTACTTTCAAGGCCATCTTGTCCTAAATCATGTATATGTTCATATGGAGGATGCCATCGCTGCTCGCAAGGCAGCAGAGAAAAGGTATATTGTACCTTTGCAAAAGCAATATAATCAAACACACCAAAAAAATCAATTAAATTGATTAGACAATCCGATCTGGAGAAAATGCCATTACCTGCACTTTCTATAGACTTATAGAAAAGCCGGTTCATTATAAAATGGTTCAATTCCGTAATCATGCAACTGCCCTAAATACTAAGATCAGTTTGCAAGAAAAGAAGCCGTAGCGTGTGTTTGTGGCATCAAGACTTAATTCGACAAACTCCCAGGACAACAATTATTGGGACAGCGTCGTGAAATGGAAAAACGAGGTTATCATCCAGATCAGAAACAGTGTGATCCTCTGTATCAAGGCCAACATTGCCTAGCATACAAGCAACTAAGTCCTGTTGCACTCACAATGCCCATCTATCCTGAGTATGACCAAGGATATAAACACGTTTGCCTAACTAATCTAACAAGCAAAAGGATCTTGTTAACCTTTCAGCGATCCTAGTCTGCGGTGTTCATCTGGGGACATAGGATTGACAAAATAGGATATTGACAAAACAGAATATCGGCAATATACTTACTAAAAGTAGTTAGAAAGCGTAATGTCGTGTTGATCGGAGAAAATTAAATGGTAAATCTTACAGAAGAAATGAAGAATATGTTAAAGAGTCAGCTCCCCTTCCTAGCAACAACAGGAATAGATGGCAAACCTCAAGTTGGTCCCAAGGGTTCACTACATGTCTTAGATGACTCACATTTAATCTACTTTGAGCATACCTTCAGGCAAGCCTATGATAATCTCTCGAGCAACCATTTGGCAGCGGTTGCGGTTGCTGATAGAGGCGCTCAACAGGGATTTCGCTTTGAGGGAACGGCTCATATTCATGAAACAGATGATTTTGCTAATCATATTTTAGATCAAACTAACATTTTTGACCGTTTCCCACGCGCTGGCGTAGTGGTCATTGATGTTGAACGAATCTATAAATTGGATAACACCTTAGAGGCTGGCATTCAAATCGCCTAGGGTTTTTAAAACAAATTCAACCGAGTAAGTCGAAGAACTTTTTAGTGTCCAAACTCATACAGTGTTTATTTCATGTCATTAAGTATTCATTAGCAAGCAGTTTTGTTATACTTTGTTTAGAAGTGATGGAAGTACGTCGAATTCTTAAGAAACCCATAGCTTACTGTTAACGCCATTACTTCGAGCGTGTCGACCTTTGACACGCTTTTTTTATGCTATTGGATACAAATCATTCAATAAAAATGAAGCATCAAAAAAGACGGCTTCCACTATGGAAAGTCGTCTCCGATGAACCTGGTTTTCTAATAATCATTCATGTCGCATCGTCTCGCTATAAAAGTATTCAGTATCGAAATTTGTGACATATACCTTATTGACGTTCTCGTCGGTAAGGTTTGAAGAAGCTATAAACGAGTAAACCAAGAACCGAAAGTATCCCAATCAGTGTCATGCCAACGTTATTGACATCTCCTGTATTTGGCATTTTTTGACCATTGCCGTGATTGTCATTGGTGTTTGGTGGTGTACTCTTCTTAAAGTTCTTCGCCACAACCACAGCCTCTAAGCTCTGCCTGGATGACCAAATACTTTTTGCGATCCGAGCCCCGACCATGAAATTCCTCACGAGTACCGAACACCTGAATGTTTGTGTCTGTAATTCCCAGTAATTTAAGTGTATTATCTAGTTGAGACATCTATTCCTACCCCGCTTATCTTGAGTTTCGTCGCTTAAAGCATAGCACTAGGGAGGCTTAGATGCTTTTTTTGTTATCAAAAAGGGCCTAGTACTTTTGGAATGGAAATACTTTCCAATACCAAAAATTCTAGACCCCTAAATTTGCGATCTACCACGTATGTTTAAATCAAATTTATTTTAAATATACCTTGTACAGTGAAGTTTATTGATTGTGTGATTTATGATAAAAGATTAATCTTTTATCATAAATCACACAATCAGTAATACATAAGTTAAGCTCAATCTTATTTACGTTTGGCAAGGCCTTCACGAATAATTTTTTCTAAGACATCAACAATTTTTTCGTCATTCTCAAAAGCGATGCGTTTAACTTCTTTATATGTGCTCATGCGAATTTGAACGGTTTTAGTTCTTTCTGTTTCGAATTGGTATGGACTTTTTAGATTTTTAAGTTGTTCAGATGCCTTTTTACTAACTTTGTTTAAAAAATCTTCTGCCATGATAAATTACTCCTCTAACTGTTGAATTCTAAGTAGTTGTTCATTAAGAACCATTTGGTACATTTGGATTGCTCTTTTATCCCAATGGTCTTTATTCCGTATTCCTTCATTAGCAAACGTTTTAACCCGTTCTTGAGTTCTAATTGAGTTTGAAAAGACCCCTTCGCCAAAAAAGTCTTTTGCTTGTGCAGAAATTTCAGTATCAACTTTTGCACGTGGCTTCATTAAGTACAATATGACACCAACTAACTGAAAACTTCCATTGTATTGTTCACGTAGTTCACCTAAATGCGTAGCTGTTTTTAAAGAACTTGTATATGACTGCTTTTGAGTTTGTAAGACAATTGAGATGAAATCTGAAGCCATGATTGCGTTATTAGTAAAGACATTTATTGTTGGTGGTACGTCAATAAAAATATAATCGTAATTTTGTTTTAACTTGGAAAGCATTTGTGGTAATAGAATATTACGTTTAACCCGACTAACTTTTTCTACAGCACCAATCCATAAAGACAATGTCCAATCTGTAGGAATCATATCAATTTGGTTTGTAACAGACACAATAGATTTAGACAAATTCCCTCCAAGAAGGCCCTCATATAATGAAAGTTCCGGCTTTAAATCGGCTTTATAAGTCTCCTTCATAATTTCAGTTGCATTTCCCTGGGGATCGAAATCTATCAGTAGTACTTTTTTCCCCTCTTGACCCAATAAATAGGTTTCCATTACAGTCAAGGTGGTCTTACCAACGCCACCTTTAAAGTTGAAGTTTAATAGTGTTTTCCCATTCATAGTAGCACCTACCTTTACATAAACATTTTACCATGATTTATGATTAATCACAAATTTTATATGATTTATGATTAATCATAAATCATATCCATAAAACTATTTACTTAACCTTTGCAGAATGATATGCTTTGTTCATAAACAAAAAATCCCAATCCACTCGGGATTGGGATTTTTGCAGTATTGACAAGTAGCTATCTTGCAGCTACCTAGTCCAAGCAATTTTCACCGCCAAGTTAAAATTGCTTGAACAAATTGTAATCTTGTTTACGTGCTAATTATACCGCAAGCAAACCTTAAGGGGCAAGCAAAGGTAAACTAATTAAAACGAAGATAAGACCAATGGACTAAGTAGCTTCTAATAACTACTTAGTCCATTTTTAGTTCTTAAAAATTAAAAAAGTTGCCGACTGGGCAACTCACAAACAAACACATGCTGGTGAAACTACAAAGCCGATCACGACCAATGTTCGCTTTGTAATTCAGTTAGAGCATATCAGATTTGTATTTTAAAGCAAATCAAATGTTTTAGCAACTCTCTTTTGAGACAGCGTGTGTCAGTCAAGAAAGGGAGTTTTTATTATGACAAAATCAACAGATTTCAATTACTATGAAGCCAATAGCGTATATGGAGCCTTGTTTTTCCAGTTCCCTAAGGTATTAATGTATGGCGAGCAATACAAACATTTAAGTAGTGACGCTAAATTGGCTTATATGGTACTGAAAGATCGGCTAGAGTACTCTTTGCGCAACAGCTGGGTTGATGAGGAAAATCACGTCTACTTTATTTTTACCAATCAAGAACTCGAAAATTTATTTAATTGCCATAATCAAAAAGTCGTCAAAATAAAAAAAGAACTCGAATCCGCTCATTTGCTGATGCAAAAACAACTGGGCTTTAACCCAAAAACAAAAAAGAATGAACCGAATCGCTTATATCTGTCCAAGCTCGATGTGAAAGCAACCGATGTCTATTTACGCGGTGAAGATAGCCCAAAAGTGTCTCAAACCCTTGCTACAAGCGGAAATGTGAAAATCACACTTCCGCAGGAGACCGCTCAAACCCTTGCTACAAGCGGAAATGTGAAAATCACACTTCCGCATAAGTCCGTTGACGAGACCGCTCAAACCCTTGCTACAAGCGGAAATGTGAAAATCACACACAATCTATATAAAGACTTTAAAAACATAGATACTAATAGATACAATATAGATACTCAAAAGTTGGACTTTTCCACAGCCAATTTTTCACCAGCAGAACTAGAAAAGCAAAACCAGGATTTGGTGAACCATGCTAATAACTTTTTAACTGATGAAGACAGCGGTTTACCGGTTTTCTTAGAACCCGAAGCCGTGCAATTACTTAGTTTTTGGTGCCGTACCCCACAACAAATGCGGCGCTTCATTGGCATTATCTTAAATGCTAAGTACCGAGTTGAGAAAGATCACAAAGATATTGGCGTCATAATCCCACTTGATGATGAAGAACTTAAACCGCTAATGACTAAAGCCTTGAGACGCTACTTTAACGTCCTAAGAAGTAATGAGAAGCACATTAAGAACGTGGAAAATTACCTGTACGGCACCATGCAAAACCTATTTGGCGTTTGGTGGAATAAACAAGCGGCTAGAGAATATGCGGCCAAACACCCCGAAGAAGAAAAGTCGGCCGACAACGATAACAGTGGTTTGTACTACTAGTCCTAAAAGGCTACAAAATCCTTTCTAAGCGGTTTTAAAGCTTACTAACCTCTTTATGCTTAAGCTAGATTTAAATGGCTTAAACAGAATAATAGGGGCTTTTAAATGAGCGTCAGAGCTAACCAGGCTAACCAGCTCAAAAGTTCAGCCTTTAGATCATCGCCAAGCTCAAGTGATTTGAAGCCAGGGCTTTATCTATTGATAAGGTACTCAAAAGGTAGTATAATGGTAGTAGTAAAAGAAAGGAGATGAGACAATCATGGCAGTTAAGGAAAAGAAACGGGTCCAAGTCAAGATTGATAAAGATTTGGCCGATGATACCGAAGCAGTTTTAAGTGAATTGGGCTTAAATCCAACCACGGCCATTAACATGTTTTACAAGCGGATTGTTGCTAATGGTGCTCTACCTTTTAATGCGTCTTTAAGCGAAGAAGAAAGAGCTAATTTACGCTTTTTAAAGGCGACCGAAGGGACACCAGTCACCGAGTTCAAAGACGCTAAAGAGGTCGCTGATTGGCTCAACGATCCAGATGAGGACTAATGACTTAGTCAGCCTATACGTTAGTTTTGTAGAAACTAACGGTGGCAAGTCTCGGCCAGTTTTAATTCGTCGGGTATCAGAACAGACGGTCGAGGCTTTTAAAATTACTAGTCAGTATGAAAAGAAGTCGGCTTATATCAAGCAACAATATTATCCGATTCAAGATTGGCAATCCGCTGGGTTGAAGAAACCTTCCTGGGTCGATCTTGGTAATATTTATCGCTTTCCCAAAGCCGGTTTAAACTTTAAAGAAATCGGTCATTTAAGTAAGCTAGATCAAAATAAAATTTCAGATTTTACGCTTGACCTAAAATCAAAAATAAGAGGTAAGGGTCAAAAGATAATTCAACAGCGATCAAGTAAAAGGAAGCACAAAGAAAGTAAAGCAGAGCTTACACAAAGAATTCAAAAACAGTTAAAAGACTTTGCTAAACACAATCCAGAAATTAAGCCAAAAAACAATCCTGAAAATAAAAACGATCGGCCTAGTTATTAGGTTGATCGTTTTTGAGTTTATTCGGTTTATGGGCGTTAACATAGTCAGCAAATGTTTTTAAAAGTTCTTCGGTTTGTTCGACCGAGAGGTTATTAGCTTGAAAGTACTTTTCTAATAAAGCCCCTTTTTGAATTAATCGGCGAGAACGGGCTTTGCGGGATTGCCGATTTTCATAGTATTTAGATTGCCGTAATTTAAAATCTTCCCGCTCAATTTTTTGTTTTAAACGCGCTTGCTGCTCGACTAGTTTTTCATATTGATTAGACATGGAATTTCCCCATCTCGTATGGCTAATGATCTACGGACTTTACCTTTAAAAATTCAGAAAATTGCTTGGCTAAAAGCTTAATCTTATCGTTAGCCAAATTAGCATAATCTAAATTGGCTTGACTGATGATTTGTTTACCTAGCCGTTGTTCAATCTTATTTTTTTCGTCCTTAATTTTTTGATTAAGGGCTTTTAATTTAGCTTCTTGTTTTTCTAAGTTACTTTGAGACATAACGATCCCTCCAATCATATTAGAAATAATCATCGACACTATATCATAGGGGAAACGTTAAGTCAAAGGATAAAAGTTGAAATAGCGAAGCGGAAGGCATACACTAAGTTAAAGTTAAGAAAATCAGAAGACCGAGTGAAACGAGGTCAATGCGCACTTACACGTCATATTTGATGACGTTGTGCTAAACCCATTAAAACCTGTATTAGAAGTCGCCGATGGCGACAACAAAATCAAACCCATAAACCCAAATAAAGGTGGTGACCGACATGGCAATTTTTCACATGAGTTTTAGTAATATTAGTGCCGGTAAAGGACGAAGTGCGATTGCCAGTGCCGCTTATCGAAGTGGTGAAAAGCTATTTGATGATAAGGAAGGTCGCCACTATTTTTATGCCCGCTCGGTTATGCCAGAAAGCTTTATTTTGACGCCAAAAAATGCACCAGAATGGGCCAGTGATCGAGAGCAGTTGTGGAATGAAGTTGAAAAGAAAGATCGTAAATCAAACTCACGGTATGCAAAAGAGTTTAATGTGGCTTTACCAATTGAGTTAAGTGTAGATGAACAAAAAGAATTACTGACAGAATATGTGCAAGAAAATTTTGTCGATCAAGGTATGGTAGCTGACGTAGCAATTCATCGCGATCACCCAGATAATCCACACGCACACGTGATGTTAACCAATCGCCCATTTAACCCCGATGGTACTTGGGGACAGAAAACAAAAACCGAATACATTTTAGATAGTCATGGTAATAAAACTAAGACCCCTGCAGGGAATGTGAGAAACCGAAAAATTTGGTTGGTTGATTGGGATAAAAAAGAAAAAATAACTGAATGGCGGCATAATTGGGCAGTTAGTGTCAATCAGGTTTTAGAGCAAAAAAGCATTCCGGATCGGATCAGTGAAAAATCCTTTGAAAATCAGGGAATAGATGAAGTTCCAACTCAACATGAGGGAATCAATAGCAAACGGCATGAAAGAAAAGCATTTAACCAACAAGTTAAGAACTATCGCAAGGCCAAAGCCAGTTATAAAAACAACCAAGAAAAAGTAATCAATAGAGGTCATTTAGATAGCCTAAGTAAACACTTCTCGTTTAATGAAAAACGGGTAGTTAAAGAGTTAAGCCATGAACTGAAAACTTATATCAGTTTGGAGAACTTAGATGATAAGCGGCGCATGCTATTTAATTGGAAAAACAGTACCTTAATTAAGCACGCTGTTGGTCAAGATGTCACTAAGCAATTATTGACAATTAACCAACAAGAAAGTTCACTAAAAAAAGCAGATGAACTCTTAAATAAAGTGGTCGACCGCACGACGAAAAAACTTTATCCAGAGCTTAATTTTGAACAGACCACGCAAGCTGAAAGACGAGAATTAATTAAGGAAACCGATAGCGAACAAACAGTTTTCAAGGGTAGTGAATTAAACGAACGTTTAATGAACATTCGTGATGATTTGTTGACCCAACAATTATTGACTTTTACCAAACGGCCATACGTTGGCTGGAAGTTATTAATGCAACAAGAAAAGGAAGTCAAAATCGAGCTTAAATATACGCTGATGATTCATGATGATAGCTTAGAAAGTCTAGAACACGTTGATCAAGGTCTACTAGAAAAGTATTCACCAACCGAGCAGCAAAAGATTACTCGCGCAGTCAAAGACCTACGGGCAATCATGGCCGTTAAGCAAGTTATTCAAACCCAATACCAGGAAGTTTTAAGAAGAGCCTTTCCTAACGGCAATTTTAATGAATTACCAATGATTAAACAGGAACAAGTTTATACAGCCGTGATGTACTATGATCCTGTTTTAAAGCCATGTCAGGCTGAAACAATTGAACAGTGGCAAGCAAATCCACCACAGGTGTTCAGTCCCCAAGAACATCAACAAGGACTAGCTTATTTATCGGGACAGCTGAGCTTAGATCAGTTAGAAAATCATCACTTACAACGGGTTTTAAAGCATGATGGCACTAAACAACTCTTTTTTGGCGAATGCAAAGCCGATCCGACGATTAAGAACAGTCAGATCGAGAAAATCCAAAAGCAGTTAAAAGGGCAACAAGCCAAGGACGACCAGTACAGAAAAGAAAATATCGGACATTATCAACCGCTAAATTACAAGCCAGTTAGTCCAGACTATTACTTAAAGACGGCCTTTAGTGACGCGATCATGACTGTTCTATATGCTCGTGATGAAGATTACCAACGACAAAGACAGGCGCAAGGTTTAAAGAAGACTGAGTGGGAAATGACGAAAAAGCAACGGCAACACCAAACTCGAAACCGGCATGAAGATGGGGGCATGCACTTGTAATCACAAAATTAGCGACTGGTTAATTGGTATGAATGGTAGCCCATAATGTATTTTATATTGAGAAAAATTTGGTACGTAGAGCGTGCTCGATTAGTTACGTATAGCTGCAGCCTTGTGTATGGTCTATCAAAGAGACCAGGTAAACAAAACCTTTAAGCCGAAACCCTATTTTGAACTAAATGCTGAAATTCTTGCTAATCAGCAAAAATTCGTCGCAAAATTAGACCCCTATCAGCGGTTTAAAAACGAAACAGGGCTAATGACATTCATGCAAGCTAAACACGTTCAGAAAGGCTCACAGGGCGGTTTAATCAAGGACGTGCAAAAGCAGGCTAAAAAGAGTGCCAGTCCCCAACTATTCTCGCTATCCAGTCTGCAAAGTGCGATGAATAAACGTTATCACGCCAGTGCCAGCCAAACCTTAGCGGCCATTCAGAGTTTATACGAAGCTAAATTCCTTAGCTATCCCCGAACCGATTGTGCTTATATCACTAATGAAGAATTTGATTATTTAGTGGCTAATCTGACGAAGTATCTGGGTTTGGTATCTAAGCAAGTCGCTTTAACCAATACCACCCCAAATAAACGTTACGTCAATGGGAAAAAGGTTGAAGAACATTACGCCATTATCATGACTAAAGTCGTGCCGACGAAAGAGAAACTAGCCAGCTTGCCTAAATTACAGCAACAGGTTTATGATTTGGTTTTAAGAACAACGTTAGCGATGTTTGCTGATCCGTACGAGTACGAGGAAACCACCATTATTACCCAAGTTGGTGACGCCAATTTTAAAGCAACCGGTAAGGTCCCAACTAAGCAAGGTTGGCAAGCTTTATTTGATGATCACAAAGCCGACCAGCAAGAAGCAGCAACCTTACCGCTCGTTCACCAAGGCGATCAAGTCCAAGCAAATCTGCAAACACCGCAAAAAGAAACGACCCCACCGGTACCCTTTACTGAAGGTACCCTGATTACGGCCATGAAGACCGCTGGCAAAACGCTTGATGATGAAGTAGCCCAGGCGATTCTCAAAGATGTGCAAGGAGTTGGGACAAGTGCGACCCGGGCCAATGTGCTGGAAGTGTTAAAGAAACGCGGCTACTTAGTTACTGAAAAGAATAAGTTGCACGTCAGTGAAGCCGGAATCACTTTATGTAAAGCAGTCGAACTCGAACCCTTGCTAACTAGTCCAGAAATGACAGCTAAATGGGAGCAAGCGTTACAGCAAATCAGTACCGAAGAACGCACCCCGGATAACTTTTTGAGCCAGATTAAGAAGCTGTCCAAGATCTATGATTTTTGATATACTTCTATGTAAAAAGCGAGTTTAAGCTATGAAAAATTATCCCAGCAATATTACTCGGCAACAATTTGAATTAATTCGACCAGCTTTAGAAAATTTTCGTAAGCGAACTAAGCCTCGAAAATATGACCTCTACGAGGTCTTCTGTGCGGTCCTATATGTCTTGAAAACCGGTTGCCAATGGCGTCAAGTCCCCGGTGATTTCCCAGAATGGCGGTCAGTTTACAACTATTACAAAATTTGGTCAACTAAAGCTGAGCCTACGGCTGATTCTTTATTGGAACAAGTTTTAAAAAAATTGTCATTGCTCGGCGAACTTACCAAGGACGTTCAGCTTTAACTTCCTTTATTATCGTTGACGCTCAGAGCGTCAAAAACACCGCTACTGCTGAAAACAAAGGTTACGACGCTGGTAAGAAAATCTCGGGGATTAAGCGCCATCTGGCAGTTGATATCAATGACTTTCCGCAGGCCATTCACATGACGCGAGCGAACGTCTCTGATCGAGACGGGGCCAGTGCAATGATCGCTTTACATGCCATGCATTTACGCCAGGTTCAAAATGTCTTAGTTGATGGTGGTTATTCAGGCGTTAATTTTCAGCTCGATGTAGCCAGTAATTTAAACGCAACCGTGCAGGTTGCGAAGCGCAATGAGTTGCATCGATTCGAAGTCATGCCCCAACGTTGGGTAGTCGAACGATCTTTTAGTTGGCTAGAGAATTGTCGGCGACTTTGGAAAAATTGTGAGCGTCAATTAACCACCAGTCTGCAAATGGTCGTTTTAGCGTTTTTAGCACTATTACTTAAGAGATTTTAGACAGCTTCTAAGACTTTCAAGATTATCCAGAGGCGGTGTTTACATAATTGTTCGTTGATAAAGTCTATGGCTTTAACTTTGCCTAATGCCTTCCCAGTGACACCGCCGCTGCTTTTAAAATTTCATTTTCTTCTTTTAACTGCTGGTTTTCTTTCTGTAGTTGCTTGAAGGCTTCAACACTCGTTACGCCACCGTCAGGTAGTTCAACTAATTTGGCCCGCTTGATCCAATGACTGATGGTGGTTGGATGAACCCCATATTCATTGGCTAAGGATTTCTTTGAACGATTTTCATTGTGATAAAGCTTAACGATGTTGTTTTTAAATTCATCTGAATAATATTTCATAAAAAAACTCCTATTCTGATTTTTATCATTATGACACAAAATCTAATGATTTTGGTACCAAATTTCAGTATAGGAGCAATCTGAATGGAATAGAGAGAATATGAATTCCCCACATGATTTAATTGATCAGGCTATTAAGGATTCAGAATATGATGTTGATGATTAGTCTTTTTACACTTGAATTTACACTTTAAGTGCAACACTAATTAAATAAAGAATGGCCCATGGCC